>NZ_ABIZ01000001.1:3161868-3794241 GCF_000172155.1 Verrucomicrobium spinosum DSM 4136 = JCM 18804
ATCCGGCAGGACAAGAACACCATGGCCCACAGTCTGGAGTACCGGTTGCCCTTTCTGGACCATCGCCTGATCGAGCTGGCCTTCACCATGCCAGCGGAGATGAAGATCAACAATGGCACGGACAAATACATCGAGCGGAAGCTGGCGGACAAGATCTTCCCGCCGCACATCGCCCGGCGTGCCAAGATCCCGTTCTACCTGCCCGTCGAGTATTTCCTGGATAAACCGCAGTTCCGCAAGCTGGTGGCGGAGACGCTGAACGAGACGGCGGTGAAGCGCCGTGGTTACTTCGAACCGGCCAAAGTCCGGGCGCTGGTGGAGAACATGAACCGCACCCGGGAGTTTGTCTTCTGCAAGCAGGTGGTCTCACTGGTGATCCTCGAGCTCTGGCACCAGGTGTTCGTGGACAAGGCGTTCTCGTTTGGACGCTGAGCCTGCCGGTCTATCTGCGTGGCACTTCCTCGAACTCGAACTCTACCGCCGCCCAGGTTTTTTTGTCGGCGTCGAACTGCCACAGCGTGGCTTTCAGTCTGGCTTTGCCCGACTTCCGTCCGATGAGTTTCCATGCAGTCAGGGGCGGGTAAGGTTCTTTGCGGTCGGCAGGCGGAAAGAAGGTGAGCAGACCGGTGCCGCGGATTTCGAGGAGCTCGGTGTTTTTGCCTTTGGGATCCTTCTTCAGGACAGCAGCGAAGGGGAGCTTGGTCTCGGGAGTGTTCTCATCGTCCTGGCTGTAAATTTCCACGGCTCCGGAGGCGAACTCATTGGCCTCATCGAACTGGTGGAAAACCACCCGGTAGGTGTGTTTCAGCCCCCCGTTCTCAAGCACCATGGCCGGTGGCTCGGCAGCCTGAAGCGGAGGCGGGACCAGGGTGGCAAGGATGACCACAATCGCCGTCGGCAGGAGGATGAGGCGAGTCAGGTGGGACCACAAGCTGCTCATGGCATAGCATGCGGGCAGATGGGCCGGCAGCAAGCAGGATGATCGAAAAATTCCGGAAGAGGGCGGGTGCCGCCTAATACAACTCGCACCGCATTCGTTTGGGTGATGCAGTTGTGTAGCTCCATCGAATGCCCCCATGCGCTCCTCATTGATGACTCTCTTGGTCGCGCTCGTGGCTGTCTCCGGCCCGGCAGGTCTCCCCGCCAGCGTGCCGGGGATCATGGCCGCGGCACAATCCAGCTCGTTCTCGATGACGCCGGAAGCCGTGGCTGGACGGATTGACCAGGCCATCCTGCAGATGGAGGGGGACATCTGGCGGCAACAAAACGCAAAGGTTGAACCTGCGCAGCGCATGCCGCTGAAACTGCCTCCTCAGGTTTCCGACGAGGTATTCATCCGACGTGCATACCTGGATCTGCACGCCAGGTTGCCAGATGCCGCGACGGTGCGCTCTTTTCTGGTCAGCACCCATCCGCAGAAGCGGCAGGTGTTGGTGGACAGGTTGCTGACGGATCCCATGTCCGGAGCCCGGCGGTTTCTCAGGCTGGCAGATATGCTCCGGGTCAAGGACGTGGTTTTGGGGTATCCCATGCGCTCGTATGTGGAGTGGCTGAGGGCGGCTGCGGCGAACGACATGCCCTATGACAAAATGGTCCGAGCCCTCCTGACCTCGTCAGGCGATGTCGGCAGGGTGCCGGCTGCAGGATTTCTGATGACGGATGGTGGTCACATGGAACTGACCATGCAGGAGATCGTGAGGGTGTTTCTGGATGAGAACATTCAGTGCGCGACCTGTCATGATCACCCCTTCGCGGATACCACCCAGATGCAATATTACCAACTGGCAGCCTCGCTCACCGGCGTGGAGGTGACCAAGGGTGTGCCGGGGGCGGTGCAACCGCAGCGCTTGTGGCCGGTTCATGGGGCGCTGGCGGAGCCAGACCGTCTCGTGATGCCGGGTGAGCAACTGACGACTCAACCCGCCAAGGTGCGGGTGCCGGTCTTCCTCCCCAAGGACTATCTTTACCGCGATGGCAAACCTGGTGATGCGGTGAAACCGGGACTGCCAGTCTGGACACCCAAGGGTATGGGGGTTCCCAGAGCTTTTGTGCCCGCAACGGGTAGAAATGGCGAGGTGGCAGTCGAGCTGGCGGAGTGGGTGATCGGGAGCGACCGCTTTGCAGAAGTGGCCGCGTTGCGGACCTGGCAGGAGCTTTTTGGGCTCCCTGCACAGGCTGCGGATGTCTGGATCAAGGAAGACTTCGCCACGGGGAAAACAGCGGTGGAGGTTTATCAGTCCCGATCCTGTGAAGGGGCGGGACCGCGGACTGAGACGGGCGGCTATATGGGATACGGCAATCGTTTTAGCACATTTGTCGGGGATTCTGCCAACGAACCCCACAGGCGCTTTACGCAGGTGTTGGCGGCGGAGTTGGTGCGGATGAAGTACGACCTGCGGGAGTTCGAGAGGGCTCTGTGCCACACCCAGGCCTATCAACGTCAGGCGCAGGTGGTCGCGTTGGGGGAGCCTGGCTATGCCTTTTCCCCGGCCTTCCGCCGACTGCCCGCAGAGACGATTTGGAACAACCTGGTGCTGGTGCAGACGGACGGTGCGGCGGTCGGCAAAGCCCTGCTGAGCCACGAGCTGCCTCAAGTGCCTGATGTTGAGCATCCCTCCCGCGCGCTCGGGCGGGCAAATCGGGCCTGGGGGGACGATTCGATGCGGACGATCACTCATCGTCTGGTGCAGACGCTGATGACGGGGGATACGGTAAAGCAGGCGAGTGCCAAGGAGGGTCCGCTGGTGCAGCGGCTTAAGAACACGCAGCCTGGAGATCTTGCCGTGGAGGAGGCATTCCTGGCTGTGTTGGGTCGCCTGCCCACGCGCGTGGAGAAGATGAAGACTTTGGACTACTGCCTGGAGAACCTGGGAACTGGGTGGAGTGACACGGTGTGGTCACTGCTCAACACGAGCGAGTTCGTATTCCAATATTAGGGCGGGCTCACGCATCCGGTTGATTCATGGCGTGGGCATAGTCGGGATAGAGCCTCCGCACGCAATCAGGACAGATGCTGTGGGAGAATTCTGCTTCTGTGTGTCGCTGGACGTAGGATTCGATCTTTTCCCAATGACCGTGCCCGTCGTGGATGCTCTTGCAAGAGGCGCAGATGGGCAACATGCCGCGCAGGACTTTGATTTCGGCAAGTCGTGCGGTGAGTTCGGCCTCGGAATCAGCCAGTTCTTCCTCAAGCCGCTGGCTGTTCGCGAGGAGAAAGGCCATGCCCATGCCCATCTCTCCGAGGATGGCCCCCAGCACATAGGGGGCATGGAAGCTGGACGCTTCGAAAAGGCCGGCCTCAGGATGCCTGCACCACAAGACGGCCCGGAGGAGCAGGGCAGCGGCAAACGCCGCCATCATGAAGGAAATAGCGCGATACAGGACCAGGCGCCGGGCACCGGCATGCCGGAGAAACTCCCAGGCCATCTTAAGACAGATGCCCGCGACGGTCAGGCTCATCGCGAGGTTCCGCAGGCTGATGCTGGGCTCTATGAAATAGAACCACGCCAGGATTCCGGTGACGATGGGTATGAGGAGATAATAAGCACGGCCGGCCGGGACACCTCGCAGAAATCGAGAGGTGGCTTCCAGCCGAAGAACTGCCGTGAGAACGAAGAGCGCATTCCCCACCAGGACGCTGACCGCTTCGTGGCCGGACAGGCGGATCAAGAGGGCGATATAACCACAGATGGCCACCACATTGCCAGCCAGCCAGTAGTTAAAGCCGGCATACGTTTTGAGATGAACCCGGCAAAACAGCAGCACCAGGGCGACAAACCCCACCATGCTGACATGGCAGACAGCGATTGTCTTGAGATCCAGACCTTCGAGCATGAGCAGCGTGGGAGTTGAAGAAGACAAGGGGAGAAGCAAAAGGGCGGCGACCGTGCTCTGCGGTCACCGCCCCCACATCACTGATACGCGCCAGGCGTTCTGCCTAGCGGAAGCTCTTCGCGAAGTCGTCGGACGAGGCTTTGGCCACGACCTTTGTCTTCTGGAAGGTGCTGTTTTCGGACTTGTCCTTGAGGATATCTTCGTAGTCGCTGGCAGCCATGGGCAGCTCGATGGTGGCATCCTTCCAAGTCGAAAGGAGGATGGCATTGGCCAACTCTACGCTGCGGATGCCTTCCTCGGCCGGGGAGAGCAGTTTTTCCCCCTTGAGAATGGCGCTGGTGAAGTTCTGCAGGATTTCCACGTGCTGACCACCTGAGTTTTCCACAGGGATGTCCATGTGCCAGCTCTCCGGCATGGCGAAGGCGGCTTCTGCGGTCATGCAAAACTCGCTCATGGGCTGGCGGTTGCGCTGGAAGTGGATGTGCGTGCCGTCTTTGACGGTCAGGCGGCCCTTCTCGGCAGAGATCTCGAGCACGTTGCGTCCCGGAGCTTCGCCAGTAGAGGTGACGAAGGTGGCGGTGGTGCCGTTGTCGTACTGGAAGACGGCGGTGACGTCGTCTTCCACCTCGATTTCATGGAACCGGCCGAACTGGCAGAAGCCGCGGACGCGCTGGGGCATGCCGAAGAGCCACTGGAAGAGGTCCAGATTGTGGGGGCACTGGTTCATGAGCACGCCGCCGCCTTCACCCTTCCAGGTGCCGCGCCAGCCGCCGGTGGCGTAGTAGTAGTTCGTGCGGAACCAGTTGGTGACTTCCCAGTGAACGCGGCGCACTTCGCCCAGTTCGCCGCTGTCGATCAGGTCCTTGACCTTCTTGAACACGGCGTTGGTCCGCATGTTGAACATGGCGGCGAAGATCTTCTTCTTGTCTGTGTGGGCGGCGATCAGCCGTTCACAGTCCGCCTTGTGCACGGAGATGGGCTTTTCCACCAGGACGTGAAGGCCTGTTTTGAGGGCTTCGATGCCGATGGAGGTGTGGGAATAATGGGGTGTGCAGATGAGGATGGCGTCAATTTTGCCACTGTGAATCATGGCATTGACGTCGGTGTAGGCGCTTTCACCCTCCAGCAGCTTCGGCAGGGTGCCGACGCTTTCACAAAGGCAGGTGACACGCAGGCCCTCCACTTTGCCTGCACGTATATTCGCAAGGTGAGCCTTGCCCATGTTTCCGAGTCCAACGATGCCGAGTCTAACAGTATCCATGGGCGGCGAGGGTAGAGGGAAAGGGCGGGGGGTCAAGGAGAGTTGCTCTTTCGTGGGGTGCAGCGAACATATTCCCCGGCTGCGAGGGCCCATAATTGGCTGAAAGTGCAACAAAATGAGACATTTGTGCCTCATATTGAGATTTTTAGACTCCCGGGTAGTTTTGGCAACAAGGGTTGGCTCCACCTGCAATCCCGTTGCAGGTGACCGTTGCATTTGCGTGGGGGGCGTGCTGAGTTGGGCTCAATGCAAAAAACAGGTACTCTCCTCATTACCGGTGGCGCGGGCTATATTGGCTCTCATACCGTCAAGCATCTGTTGAAACAGGGTGAAAAGGTCGTGGTGGTGGACAACATGGTCTTCGGCCACCGCGAGGCCCTTGACCTGGAGCGCGTGACGCTGGTGGAGGGGGATCTGGGGGATGCTGAGTTGATGGACCGGGTCTTTGCCGAGCACCAACCCGAAGCGGTATTGCACTTTGCCGCCTATGCTTTCGTCGGAGAGTCGGTGGAGCAACCCCTGAAGTACTACCAGAACAACTTGACGGCTCCGCTGGCCTTGCTGGAGGCCATGAAAAAGCATGGTACCCGACGGTTCATTTTCTCCTCCACCTGCGCGACCTACGGGAATCCCCAGTACATGCCCATGGACGAGAATCACCCTCAGGTGCCGGTGAATCCCTACGGGGCAAGCAAACTGATGTTGGAGCGCGTTCTGCTGGATTGCGGCGTGGCCTGGGGACTGCAGAGTGTATTCCTCCGCTACTTCAATGCCAGTGGCGGCGACCTGGAAGGAGAGATCGGGGAGGATCACACCCCGGAGACGCACCTCATCCCGCGCATCCTCATGGCTGCCAAAGGGGAGATCGAGCACATCACCGTCTTTGGGACGGACTACGCGACGCCGGACGGCACCTGCATTCGCGACTACATTCATGTGAACGATCTGGCACGCGCCCACGCCCTGGCATTGAACCACCTGCGAAACGGCGGGGAAACCACCGCAGTGAACTTGGGCACGGGGCGCGGGTTCAGCGTCCGGGAGATTTTGGCAACGGCAGAAGCGGTGACGGGGTGTTCGATCCCAGTGTCGTACGGCCCCCGCCGTGCAGGAGATCCGCCGGAACTCGTGGCCAATCCTGCCAAAGCACTCGAGGTGCTGGGCTGGGAGGCGGAGTACAAGGATCCTCGCCAACACATTGAATCCGCGTGGAAATGGATCGCAGGACCCCGTGGTGGACGTTATAGGAGCAGAGGGCAATAATAGATTTTAGATCGCAACAAAGAGAGTGTGCCCGGTATGCCGTCTCCCATGAGCGCCGTCAGCAAGAGCCAGCGCAAACGCCGCAAACTGCTCAAAGAGCAGAGTGAGGCCAAGCAGCGCATCAAGGAACTGCAAGACGCGGCTGGGATGACCCGGGGCAAATCGGCGATCATCAGTGTGGAGCAGGACGCTGGAGAGGAACTGCCCGCCTGGCGGAAACGGAAGGCGGTCATGGGGGTGCTGCTGTTGCCGGTGTGCCTGCTTGCCTCTGTGATCTTCATGGAGTTGCTCTTTAACGCCGCGGTGGACAAGGCTTTCTGGAAGTCTGAGGGCTTCTGGTTCTTTGGGTTCGGGTGTGTCTTCTGGTTGAGCCTTGGCTGGGTGAACCTGCAGCCGGCCGTGGCTTACGTGTTTGCCCACGAGATGACCCACGTCATCACCGCGCGCCTGAGCGGGGGGGAGGTGCATGGCATGCACGTGGAGGAGTCTGGCGGGTACGTGGAAACAGACGCGTCCAATACGCTGGTCACACTTTCACCGTACATGGTGCCTTTTTACACGGTGGTGGTATTTGCGCTCTACGGCTTCTTCTGCCTCTTTGTGGACATGCACCGGCCGGTGACGATCCCGCTCATTGTCTGGTCCATGGAGTTTAAGTGGATCTGGATCTTCTACTGGCTGGTCGGTTTGACTTGGTGTTTTCACATCACCTTTACCCTTCAGGTGCTGCGGACTGAGCAGAGTGACCTGCAGCTCAACGGGGAGTTCTTCTCCATGATGCTGATTTTCCTGGCCAATATTGCGCTGCTTGGGGCGCTGTTCATCAGTGCCTCACCCACCTTGGGGTGGCAGGATGTCTGGGAGGATGCACGGAATATTGTGATCACCCTTTGGGCGTGGATGAAGGGTGGGGCGACGTAAGCGAGGCTGGCGCGAATGGGACATCAGCCGACCGATACGACGCCTTCGGAGTAAACACTCAGTCCTCGCATACGTGGGCTTGATGGTATCTCCCAAAAAAGCAGATTTTCCAGAGCGCGGCCATTCGTCCGGGTCCTGGGGCCGTTCAGCCGGGTGGGTTGCCGTTCCACCCATTCTTGCGGTGACGGCCCTGGCCTGGGGTAGTCTTCGGGGCAAACAACCCCCGAAAAAAGACCCCGCAAACCTCCATGAAAAATATAGCCCTGGTAACCGGTGCCGGGTCCGAGCTTGGACGCGAAGTCGTTGGTGAACTGTTGAACCAGGGCTGGGGCGTCGTCGCTGCCTGCAAAGATGGCGACGGCGTCCCGATGGGGCGTGAGGGGATGCTGGCTGTGACGCTGGACATTTCCCGCCATGCCACGGTGGTGGAGGCGGTGGCGAAGGGCTTGTCAGCATTCGGTCGGATCGACTGTCTCATCAACATCCCGGAGATCGATGAGGATCTGCTGGAGCGCGGCGATTTTACGCGGGGCATTCAGGCCGTGTTTCAGACGGGTATTGCCTCTGGGCTCAACGCCACCCTGGCGCTGGTACCGTTGTTCCGTCATCAGGGGTTTGGCGCTGTGGTTCAGGTGATCATTCAGCAACACGGCCCTCCTGGGCCTTTGAGTTCCGCCTGGGAAGTCGTCCGTTGTGTGGGGGAACGCATGGCGGATCTCGTCAAGTCTGCACCTCGCGGGCTGAACGTCGCGGTGGGGTTGGCAGAACTGGACTGGAATGAATCCTGGGGCCGGCGTGTTGCGCAGCCTTTCAATTTCTCCCAACAACCAACACCCCATCCCCGGCGGGAGGCGGTCGGCAATATTGTCACGGAAGCCTGCCGCGCCCTCACGGAGGCTCGTGCCGCCTTTCGCCGGGGATCTGCCTTGACTCCTGCCCAGTATCGATGGCTGGAGAGCTGGAAGAATGCGGCGCAGAGCGCGGTGTAGTCGCGCTGATCGGTCAATGCGCCTGAAAGGCGGTTTTGCTTCGGGAGGCCTGCAGGGGCGTCTGCATGATCCACATGGTTTCAAATAACCCCCAAAAAAACATGCATCATCTGAAAGCCATCAGACTCTGTCTGCTGCTCGCTGGCGTCGCGCTTGTGCTGCCATCCTGCGTGATTCCCTCTGACCCTCATCACGATCACGATCATGATCGGGATCGTAGTCCGTGGCGCTATTGATTGCGTGACCAGGATTCGTCCAGCACAAAGCCGCTTGAGCATCAGTCGGCAGTGCTGGATGTTTCCCCAACCCCCAATTGACTTGCCTCATGAACTCAGTCTCCCCGCGCACGGCGGTGATTGCAGGTGCCTCTTCTGGCATTGGCCTCGCATTGGCACGCTTGTTGGCATCTCGCGGCTACCGACTGGTTCTGCTGGCCCGTCGGCGCGAATTGCTGGAGCAGATTGCAGAGGAGTTGCCAGTTGAGGTGGTCCTCAAAGTGATGGATGTGGGCGATGCAAACGCGCCGGAAGCTTTCTCCGAACTGCTCGATCAGCAGCAAGCCGTGGACCAGATCTACTTGAGCGCGGGCACCGGGCATCTCAATCCCGGTCTGGACTGGGCGCTGGAGGATGAGACATTCCGGGTGAATGCGCTGGGCTTTGCGGGCATGGCGGCAGCGGCCTATCGCTACTTCGAGCGGCAGGGGCATGGACACCTCGTTGGGATCACTTCCATCGCTGCCCTGTTGGGGTCACCTGAAGCACCGGCGTACAACGCTTCCAAGGCCTGTGCCTCGCGCTACCTGGATGGACTGCGCATGCGGGCCAAAGCTGCGAAACTGCCGGTGTATGTCACAGACATTCTCCCCGGTTTCGTGGATACAGCGATGATGAAGGCGGAGAAGCCCTTCTGGGTGGCCAGTCCGGAAAAGGCCGCCGTGCAGATTGTCTCGGCGGTGGATAGGAAGAAGGGGAGGGAGTACGTATCACGCCGGTGGGGCGTGATTGCCCTGATTCTACGACTGCTGATGAAGTAGCTTGGAGACAATGTAGGCAGTGACCATGCCGCCAGCTCCACAACGGAGGCCGGGAAGCAGGGAGATAACTCCCAGCCGCTGAATGCTATTCATTCAGAGTGGAAAGGCTGGCTTCGTTTTCAGCGATTGCTTTAGTCAATGACTTCCTGAGGGATTCTCCATCTTGATTCACGATATCGGACACGACCCAATCTTGATCCGACCGATCCAAAACCAGGATGATGGTCCATCGATAAGCAGGCTTTGAGACAAGGTACTCCAAGTGAACAGGGACCTTGACGGTTCCACTTTTCAGGATTGGGAAGCCCACCGCGAAGGTGTCGAAGCTTTCTGCAATCGAGGCAAAGAGGTCGCCTTCCTTGCTCCAGGCGCTCTTCAGCACCCTAGGATGGGGATCGTTCTTGTATTTGCGTTTGATGCCCGCCTGTTCACGAGCCTTCTGTGATTCTGCCTTCTTGAAAATCTGGATGAGTTCCTCACCCAGAAGAGGAGAGAGCAGGTTGATTTCCCTGGCATCGGGGACGCCGCGAATTTCCCATTTGTAGAGAGAATGGAAAAAGCGCTTGGTGAATTGCGATGGGGATTCCGCTCTCGTTGAGGTCAGGCAGAAGAGAAAAGCCGTCAGGATAGAGATCTTCCTCATGGCCTAACGGGCGGAGACCTTCACGAAAAGTTCCTGAGGAGCAGACTCGAAGTATTTGAACAAGGCGGGGCAGAGCCAACCGTCCATATTCCGCTCCGGCCAGGAGTACCAGTTGCCGCCATACTCAGGTCGGTTCCAGGTGAAACGGGCATGGAAACCAGGGAACGGATCGGGTGAGAAGATCAACTGGAAGCCTTCGGCGGCATTCGGGAGGTTCTCTGTGAGCGCATCAATGATGGTATCCGCGCCGCTGACAAACGGTTCTTGAGTCAGGCCGACGCGCGGGTCATCAAAGACCCAGATGCCCTCGTACTTGTACGGGGCGATGATGAAGAGGGAGTTCATGGGGATTTTTGCTACTATACATGCACCCAATGCAGAGCGGCCACTGGATTCTTGTGCAACCGCTGACGAGAGCAGGCCGACACTGATCAGCGTGCGGCGTAAGTATCACTCCTCGGCAGTGTGGGGAACGAGCGGAGTTCTGGGATAGACGGAGAGCAGTCGGTGACAAAGGTGTGCCGCCGCATCTTTGATCAAGAATGAGATCATGGTGTCACCACAGCCTGGCGTGGTCTGATCCCAATCAAGAAACGAGTAGCACCTGCCCGATGGAATCTCCTTCGTTCAATACTTCGTCCGCCTCCATTCGCAGCAGTGCATTCGCACGGCTGAGGCCGAAGAGGGCGTGAGACTGCTGGATGCCCAGGGGAGTGAATACACCATTTTCATAGAACCCGCGCACATAGTGGGGGCGGTCACCGCCGTTGGAAAGGGGGGTGGAGAGGGTGGCGCTGACGATGGGGAGACTGAGGTGCTTGCCCGCGGCCCCCATGGCCTTGAGCAGGGCCGGTCGCACAAAGAGCAGAAAGGTCACGAATGACGACACCGGGTTGCCCGGAAGTCCGAAGATGTGGCAGAGGCCGCCGTCAGGGCGTTTCGCCTGGACATAGAGGAGAGGTTTCCCCGGTTTCACCTTTACTCGCCAGAACTCCGCAGGGTGACCCAGTGCCTGGAGGGCGGGCTTGATGCAATCGTGATCGCCAACGGAGACCCCACCGGAAAGGATCAGGAAATCATGGTTGGCGATCAATTTGTCCAGTGCGGTGGTGGTGGCGGCCAGGTTATCGGGCAAGTGCTGGCTGTGAACCTCCGTTGAGCTGACTTGCCGCACCAGACTCTCCAACATGAGTCCGTTGGAATTATAGAGCTGCCCGGGTTGGAGTGGGAGCCCTGGGGGTACGAGCTCGTCTCCGGTCGTCACCACTGCCACCTTGGCGGGTGGATGGACCCAAATCTCGCGCAAGCCTTGAGAAGCCAGAACCCCCAGCACCATGGGGGTCAGGGCTGTGCCCGCCTCAAGGAGTTTCTGCCCCATGCAGAGGTCGCTGCCTGCACCGCGGATGTTTTCATCCAATTCAACGGGCTCCCGGCAGACGATGCGGGGGCCTGAGGGAGAAGTCTTGAGGTCCACGTCCTCCTGCATGATGACGGCATCCGCCCCTGCGGGCACAGGTGCGCCAGTAAAAATGCGGATGGCTGCTCCGAAGGGAAGGGTGAGATTGAGCGAAGGCCCGGCAGGTTGCTCGCCGACGACAGTCAGTGGAGTGTCTGACCGAGTGTCGGCCGCATGCACCGCGTATCCATCCATTGAGGAGTTGTCGAAGCCAGGCAGCGGTACACTGGCATGCACCGCCCTTCCTGCAAAACAGCCGAGCAGGGATGAAGTGAGGGGTTGAGCGATGGGCGGGAGAGGCGTGACGCCTGCCAGCACCCTCTCCAAGGCGGCCTGTTCAGTGAGCATGGGAGCGGTGGCTCAGTTGATGGGTGGGGGAAGCGCATCCGTGGGTCCCTCGGCGGCACCGCCTTTGACATCGGCTGGCACCTTGATGGAAGGGGCCTTCTGGACAGGCTGAACTGGCTGGACCGGGATTTGGGGGGCGGCAGGCGCAGGGGTGGGAATCCCTGGCTGACCTGACGGATCGCGGGTGAAAGCGGGTGGCTGCATTGAGCCATGGGGGGCTTGCCCTGGCATGACTCCAGGGATCATGGCCTCCGGGCCTGCCGGAGTGCCGGATGCGGTGCTGGGCGCTCCGACGGCGGGCGGTTGGCCAGCCGCGGGCAGGATCACGACATCTCCACGCTTTGGGAAGCCGTCCACAATATCCGCAGAGATGAAGTTCTGCTTGGACTCGGGAGTAACGATGAGTGAAGCCTTGTTGCCCGTCTGTGGCTGGGTGATCAGCTTGGTGCCGGGAGGGAGCGTCATTCGCGATTCCGTCCGGACCAGGACAAACTGCTGTTCCGGGTTGACGACTTCCACCAGGCCGATGGCCGCGTCCTGTTTGGGGGGCTCTTCCTTGGCCTTTTCCGCAGGTTTTTCCTCCTTGGGTTTGTGCATCAACTTGCTCATCGTGCTACAGCTGGTGCATGCCAGAGTGGCCAGGCCAAGGGTGAGCAGGATGGATTTCTGAAGAAGCATGGCGGGATGCTAGACGGTCATCTTCGTTTGGAAATTAAAAATGCCGAAATGCGGGGTGGAAAGGACGGGGCTCCCCGCTACGATTGGCGGGTGAGTTATCAGGTTTTCGCCCGCAAATACCGGCCGCGCACGTTTGAAGACGTGCTGGGGCAGGACCACGTCGTGCGCACGTTGCGCAATGCCATCGCTCAGAACCGTTTGGCGCATGCCTACCTCTTCGTGGGGCCCCGTGGGACGGGCAAGACCAGCACCGCCCGTATCTTTGCCAAGGCTCTGAACTGTCCGAACGGACCTCGGGTGGATTTCGACCCCGATGACGAGGTCTGCGTGGAGATTGAAAAGGGGATCAGCCTCGACGTGCGCGAGATTGACGGTGCCAGCAACAACGGTGTGGAGCAGGTGCGTGAGCTGCGTGAGGAGGTGAAATTTGCCCCCACCCGCTGCCGGTACAAGATCTACTACATCGATGAGGTGCACATGCTGAGCACGGCGGCCTTCAACGCGCTGTTGAAGACTTTGGAAGAGCCGCCAGAGCACGTGAAGTTCATCTTCGCCACCACTGAGGCGCATAAGGTCCTGCCGACGATCATCAGCCGCTGTCAGCGGTTTGATCTGCGCCGCATTCCTGCCGGTCTCATTGCCAAGCATCTCCTGCACATCGCCACCCTGGAAAAGGTGGCCTTGAGCGAAAAGGCTGCCTATGCGATTGCCAAGGGGGCAGAAGGCGGGATGCGTGACGCGCAGTCCATGCTGGACCAGTTGGTGGCCTTCTGCGGGGAGCGGATTGAAGAACAGGATGTGCTCGACATTTTTGGGTTCACCCGGGGTGAAACGGTGGCCAATCTGGCAGCACGCGTTCTGGACCGCGATACGGTTGGGGCACTGAAGGAGCTCCACTCCCAGGCCGACACCGGCAAAGACCTTGGGCGCCTGTTGACCGACCTCATCCAGCATTTTCGCACTCTTCTGGTTCATCAGGTGGATCCGGCAGCGGCGGAGGAGGATCTCTCGCCAGAGGTGGCGGACATGGTCAGGCAACAGTCCGCCATGGTGCAGGCTGAATCCCTGCTCCGGGTGATGGACGGCCTTGCTGAGGTGGATGCCCGCATGCGCTGGGCCAGCAACAAGCTGCTGCATCTTGAAATTGGCGTCATCCAGGCTGTGCAGACCCTTGGAGAAGTGACCTTGAGCGAGGTGATTGAGGCCTTGGGTGGCGCACCCAGTCCGGATTTGATTGCCAGGCGAGCTGCTCCTCCCGTGCCATCCCGTGCCGTGGTGGAGGCTCCAGCCGCGGAGCGCCCTCGGCCAGCGCCTGTGGCGGTGGCGGCTCCGACGCCTGCACCAGTTTCTTTATCCACGCCGAAGCCTGCTGCCGCACCGGTAGTTGAGCCAGCGCCGCTCCCGGCACTCTTCCGTGAGGAGCCACCACCTCAGGCTCCCGTGCCGCCGTTGTTCCGCGATGAGCCCCCTCAGACGGACCGCCCCGCACCCGTTGCTGTTGCCCCGACTCCGCCGCCAGTGGCAGTTCCAGCTGAGGTTCCTCCCGCGGTGGAACCTGCCGCGCCCACTCCCGCCCCGGCACCCGTGGCCGAGGCACCGACATCTCCTCCCGCTGCTGCGGGGGGGACTCCAGAAGAACAGTGGCGTCAAATCAAGGATCGATTCCGGATCAAGAGCCCGCTCAAGGCGGACTATCTGGATGTGGCGGCGTTTCAGTCTTGTGAAGGCAAGACGCTGCGCATAGGCATGCCCACTTCTGAGGCCGGACATCGGGATGCTCTGCTCTACGCTCCCGTCCGCAAGGCACTGGAGGAGATCATGTCAGACGTGATCGGGCGCCCCATGATGCTGGAGATCAACCTCGATCCCAGCATGGAGCCCCCGCCCATGGCGGAGCCGATGTTCACCTTCTCCGATCCGGAGCCCGCCCCTGCAAAAGCACCGGCCGCTCCGAAACCAGAACCCAAGGCGGAAGCCAAATCCGAGGCAGCCAAACCGGCCATTAATGAAGATTTCTACAATGACCCCCTGATTCAGGAGGCCCTGGTCAAGTTCAAGGCCACCCTGGTGAAGCCCTGAGGTTTACAAGGGCTCCCGTTGATTTCCTTACCAACCAACCACGCACCCACCTTTCTCGCATGAACATTCAGAAGATGATGAAGCAAATGCAGCAGATGCAGTCCAAAATGGCTCAGACCCAGGACGATCTTGCTGGTAAGACCATGGAAGTGAGCTCCGGCGGCGGCCGCGTGACGGTCACCGTCACAGGGGCCCAGGAAATCACTGCCATCAAGATCAACAAAGAGATCGTGGATCCCGAAGACGTGGACATGCTGGAAACCCTGGTGCTGACCGCTGTGCAGCAAGCCCTCGCCAAGAGCAAGGAAATGGCCGCTGGCGAAATGGGCAAGCTGACCCAGGGGATGGGACTGCCTCCCGGCATGGGATTCTAAACGCGATGCTGTAAAATTCGCACTCTCCCAGGTGTTGCTTCGCTGAAGGCACCTGGGGAGTGAGGTGAACTCCCAGTGGATTGAACCCCGCGAGGGCGGCGAAAAGGTGACGCACTCGCTTGTGGGTCAGCGGGACACGCCCGCAGACAGTGCGGGGCAGGAGATGGAGGGCGATGAGGCGGATGACGAAGACCGGCTTGATGATGAGGAGCTGGAGGCACCAGAAGCGCAGGGGCGAGACGAGGTGGGACGTTTGGTGCGTGAGCGGGGCTGGGAACCCCTGCCTCCTGTACCTGAAAACAAGCTACCCGTGACTTGGCCGCAGAGTAAAGGAGGCGGGGTCTCTGGCCCCGCGGTCTGTGGGGTGTGCGGAGCGGGGAGGGCATCAAGGGATGTTTGTGGCGTGAGCGGGGCTGGGCCCCCCCGCCTCCTGTACCTGAAAACAAGCTACTCGTGACTTGGCCGCAGAGTAAAGGAGGCGGGGTCTCTGGCCCCGCGGTCTGTGGGGTGTGCGGAGCGGGGAGGGCATCAAGGGATGTTTGTGGCGTGAGCGGGGCTGGGAACCCCCGCCTCCTGTACCTGAAAATAAGCTACCCGTGACTTGGCCGCAGAGTAAAGGAGGCTGGGTCTCCGGCCCCGCGGTCTGTGGGGTGTGCGGAGCGGGGAGGGCATCAAGGGACGTTTGTGGCGTGAGCGGGGCTGGGAACCCCCGCCTCCTGTACCTGAAAACAAGCTACTCGTGACTTGGCCGCGGAGTAAAGGAGGCGGGGTCTCTGGCCCCGCGGTCTGTGGGGTGTGCGGAGCGGGGAGGGCATCAAGGGACGATTGTGGCGTGAGCGGGGCTGGGAACCCCCGCCTCCTGTACCTGAAAACAAGCTACTCGTGACTTGGCCGCGGAGTAAAGGAGGCTGGGTCTCCGGCCCCGCGGTCTGTGGGGTGGGCGGAGCGGGTAGGGCATCAAGGGACGTTTGGTGCGTGAGCGGGGCTGGGAACCCCCGCCTCCTGTACCTGAAAATAAGCTACCCGTGACTTGGCCGCAGAGTAAAGGAGGCGGAGTCTCCGGCCCCGCGGTCTGTGGGGTGGGCGGAGCGGGTAGGGCATCAAGGGACGTTTGTGGCGTGAGCCGGTTGGCACAACCGGACTACGCCTGTGGCGGCCTCGTACGAGCTGAGCTCAAGTCTTGTGTCTCCCGCGGAGCGGGTCGGCTGAAAGCCACTGACCGCGGTGAAACAAAACAGGCGTTCTACCAGCAGGGCCAGCAGAACGCCTGAAATGATCAACGAGTTGACGGCTAGAACTAGGCGAGGCGGGCGTCGATGTCCTTCTCGATGGCGCTCCAGAGCGTCTTCAGGCTGCTGCTGACCTTCTCCTTGGCGGCGGAGAGTTCTTCGGCAGTGAACTTGCCACCGGAGGGCTGCTGGCGGCCATAGAGGTAGTATTTGATCTTGGGTTCCGTGCCGCTCGGGCGCACCGCAAAGGCGCGGCCATCGGCGGTGAAGACCCAGAGCATCTTCTCCTTGGGGATGGTGTCGCCTTCTTCATCGAGGTGGCCGCCCTTGCTGTAGTCCACAGTGCGGATCACCGGGCTGCCGTCAAACTCGGTCGGAGGCTGGTTAGCATAGGAGTCGGCCAGCTTCTGAATCTTGGCGGCTCCTTCCGCGCCCTCAAAAGTCTTGCTGTGGTTGCTCTCGAGGAAATAGCCGAACTCGGCGTAGATGTCGTCGAGCAGCTCGACCAGGGTCTTGCCTTGTGATGCAGCGTACGCGGCCACTTCGGCAAACATGACCACGGCACCATTGCCGTCCTTGTCGCGGGTGGAGTCGGTGCCGAGGTAGCCGTAGCTTTCCTCACCACCGAAGACGAAGAACTTGCTGTGCTCCAGACGGGCGGCGCGGGTTTCCGCATCCGTCATGTCGCGATATTTGGCGCGGATGTCGGCGGGAAGGGCCTGCTCGTATTTCTCCAGCTTGGCGCTGATGTATTTGAAGCCAGTCAGGGTGTTTACCACGCCGATGCCGAAGCCTTCCGCCACTGCGGACTGGAGATCGGTGGTGACGAAGGTTTTGATCAGTACGGCGTTCTTCTTGTTGGCGTCGTTGATGATGCCAAGATCGAAGAAGGTCTTGATGCGATACCAGCCGATGAGAGAGCCGATCTGGTTGCCGGTGAGGAGCTGCATCTTGCCATCGAGACCACGCACACCCACGCCCATGCGGTCGCAGTCTGGGTCCGTGCCGATGACAATGTCCGCGCCTTCCTTGTCAGCGAGGGCCACTGCCATGGCCAGTGTTGGGGCGTTCTCCGGGTTCGGGGAGGCAACGGTGGGGAAGCGTCCGTCGAAGATGTCCTGCTCCGGCACGGTCAGGGTGTTGAAGCCCAGCTTGCGGAGGATGCGGGGAACGAGCACGCCACCAGCGCCATGCAGGGCGGTGTACACGATCTTCAGATTCCGGGCCTTTTCCAAGAGTTCGGGTTGGAGCATGAGAGCTTCCACCCTCTTGAGGTAGATCTGATCCATCTCCTCGCCCAGGATGGTGAGGGTGCCGCGCTGGTCTTCCGGAAGGGGAGTGTAGGCCTCGCTCTTGATGGCGTTCACTTCCGTGATGATGCCGGTAGCGTGCGGTTCCACGATGCCGGCACCGTCCGCATAGTTGACCTTGTAGCCGTTGTCGTGGGCGGGGTTGTGGGAGGCAGTGAGCATGACGCCTGCGTCTGCGCGAAGCTGACGGACGGAGAAGGACATCTCCGGTGTGGCGCGGGGACCGTCGAAGAGGTACACATCACAGCCGAGGTCGGTGGCGATCTTGGCGCAGTCCTTGGCAAACTCCGGGGAGAAGTGGCGCGTGTCGTGGGAGAAAACAATCTTGGGCTTGCCCGCGAGGCCGGCGTTGGCGCGGTACTTGATCGCGTAGGCCACGAGTCCCTGAGTGGCGCGGGAGACGTTGTACTCGTTCATCGAGTTGGTGCCCACGCAGGCATACTCGGGTCGGGCGTCGGCAGCGGCGTTGCCACGCTCTGCGGTGGTGACGATCTTGCCGATCGTACGGCCGCGGAGGCCCCCGGTGCCAAATTTAAGGGCGGCGTAGAAGCGGTCATTCAGCTCCGTCCACTGGCCGGCGTTGGCCAGTTCTTCGACGCTGGCGCGGTACACAGGATTGACGCTGCCCGCGAAGAGGGACTGGATGTTTTTGAGGCTGGATTCGAGAAGTTTGCCGTCATCGGCGGCTTGCTGGAGGAGGGATTCAAGCGACATGGAGGGAGTATGGCGATGGGATTGGCAGGGGTAAAGCCGATCTTAGGGCTGGCCCTGAGGTTTGCAAATTTTGCGGGTGGAAGTCGTTGAAGGGGGCGGGGGTGGGACGTATCCTATCCGACATGGACGCCGCTACGATCATTGAGGAGGTTAGGCATCTTTCGCCTGAAGAGCGATCTTTGGTTATTGACGCCCTCCTTAGCTGCGGAGATGAAAGAATTTTGTCCCCGCTGGAAGTAGAACAGGTGGTCACGGTAGAGATGCGATATCAGGACTTCCTTCGTGGCGAAGCCATCATGGAAGATGGGTTTGAATCGTTGCAATCAGTGCGCGAGAAATTGCATGCAGTTGCGCGTTGATTCCCGGGCCAGTCGAGATGTTTTTGAGGCTGCTTCTTTCTATGAGAGGGAGGTATCCGGGCTGGGGGACGACTTCCTGAATGAGATTCAGGCCGCATACCAGCAAATAGTGACCCACCCAACCGCATGGAGGGAAATGGCGAAAGGAGTTCGTCGTTTCTTGGTGAACCGCTTTCCTTACGGTGTCTATTACAAGCTCGGGGAAGACACCATTCTCGTCTTTGCCGTACTGCACTTGTATCGACACCCTGACGCATGGAAGAAGGAAAACTAAACGTCGCGTGGAATCGCCGACAATCGATCATCACCCCAGACACCACCTGCTACCGCCTGCTTGACGCGGAAGGGGACGGGTTCCCAGATCTGTGGGTGGAGTGGTTTGATGGACGTCTGCTGCTCCAGACCCAGCGGCATCAGCCAACAGACGTGCGTCCGTTGGTCAAAGCCTTTCCGGGGGTTAGATCTATCTACTGGAAGCGGCTGGATCAGCGGGACAAGGAGTCGCCAACCTGGCTGTGGGGGGAGACGGTGGAGGAGCCGTTCACGGTGCTAGAGAACGGCGTGACGTACGAGATCAGCTTCACCAGCGGCTACTCCCAGGGGATCTTCCTGGATCAGCGGGACAATCGCCTGGCGATCAAGGAGCGGTTGGCCCAGACCGAGCCAGGCAGTCAGCGTGTGCTGAATCTCTTTGCCTACACCTGCGCTTTCTCTGTGGCGGCGGCCGCTGGCGGCGGGATCGCCACCAGCGTGGATCTGAGCCCCACCTACCTCGACTGGGGGAAGCGGAACTTGCAGCTCAACGGGATGGATCCTGCGGGGCACTATTTCGTCAAAGGGGACGCTTTTGACTGGCTGCAGGCCTTTGCCAAGAAGGGCCGGAAGTGGCAGGGCGTCATCCTGGACCCGCCCACTTTCTCTCGGGGGCAGGTCAAAAAGGTCTTCCGGGTGGAGGAGGACTACGCGGAACTGGTGAAGCTGGCCACCCAGGTACTGGAGCCTGGGGGGTGGATGCTCTGCTGTGCCAACACGCGCAAGGTGTCCTCATTTGAGATGGAGGAGCAGGTGCGCAGCGGGGTGGCTCAGGCCCGACGCCGGTTGAACAAATTCCAGAGTGCCTCCATGCCGGCCGATTTTACGGGCGACGCGTATTTGAAATCATTCTGGCTGGATGTAGCCTGAGCGCCCTGGTCAAAACCCCAGACAAGACATCTTTCCATGAGAATCCTCCGCTACACTGATGCCGCCTACGCTGACGCTCTCTGCCGCCTGAACCGCCGCGCCGAGGCCTCTGACCGCGTGCGGGACGTGGTGGCCGCCGTGATCGCAGACATCCGGCAGAATGGGGACAAGGCCCTTTTGGAGCTGACTCAGAAGTTTGACGGGGCGACCCTGACGGCGGAGCAACTCGTGGTCTCCACGGAAGAAGTGGCTGCCGCCGTCGCCAGTCTGACGCCGGAAGTGCGTGCAGCGCTGGATGCCTCCCTCCGGAACGTCACCACGTTTGCCCACCAGAGTCTGCGCAAGGACTGGTCGATGATCAACGAGCAGGGCGCAGAGGTGGGAGAAGTGTACCACCCCTTTGAGCGGGTGGGGGTCTATGTGCCCGGGGGCACGGCTCCTCTGGTGAGCACCGCCATCATGACGGTAGCGATTGCCGCCGCGGCTGGTGTGCCGGAGATCGTGGTTTGCTCGCCCTGTGGCAAGGATGGCAAGGTGAACGCCAACCTCCTGGCTGCGTTGAGTCTGGCAGGCGCGACCGAGATTTATCGCGTGGGGGGCTCCCAGGCCATCGCCGCCATGGCGTTTGGCACGGAGACGATCAAGCCGGTGACCAAGATCTTCGGCCCTGGCAACAGCTATGTAGTCGAGGCCAAGCGGCAGGTGTTCGGCGTTGTTTCCGTGGACCTGCTTCCCGGACCCAGTGAAGTGATGGTGCTGGCTGACAGCAGCGCGAATCCTGCCTTCATCGCGGCCGACCTGCTGGCGCAGGCGGAGCACGGCAAGGACAGCGGCGTGGCCTTTCTCACCGATGACGAGACGCTCCTAAATGCCGTGGTGAGCCAGGTGGAAACGCAGGGCCAGAAGCTGACGCGCCAGGAGATGGTGCGCTCGGTGTTGGACAAGGAGTGCTTCCTCATGCTGGTGCCGACCCTGGAGGAAGGCGCGGAGATCGTGAACAATTACGCTCCGGAACACTTGAGCCTCATCACCGCCCGAGAGCATGACATTCTGCCGCTCATACGCACCGCCGGGGCGATCTTCCTTGGAAACTACTCTCCGGTGGCGGTGGGAGACTTCCTGGCCGGGCCGAGCCACACGCTGCCTACTGGGGGTGCAGGCAAGAGCTTCCCAGGGCTCACGGTGGATATGTTCCAAAAGCGCACCAGCATCGTGCGACTGAGCAAGGAAGCCTGCGCCAAGTCTGAGCCGATTGTGCGGGTGTTCAGCGAGATCGAGGGGCTCGACGCTCACGGCCTGAGCGTGAGCGTGCGCGGTGAGTAGTTGAGCAGACTCTCCCTGCATAAGAAGAGTTTCTTCTTGCGGCGTGGGGCAGGCATGCGAGACGTGGCATGCCGTGCACACGCTGCCGATCCGTGAACACATCCCCCGCCGCCCGGAAGATCCCATCTTCTGTGAGCATCTTGCTGGCTCCAGCTATGGAACGCCATGGCATTTCCATCCCGAGCTGGAACTTGTGCTGGTCAAGAAGAGCCAGGGGTATCGCATCGTGGGGGATAACATCACCAATCTCTCAGCGGGCGATCTGGTGCTGGTCGGGTCCAATCTGCCGCATCTCTGGCACCAGGACAACACCGCAGGCGAACTGGAAGCGGTGGTGGTGCAGTTTGTGGCCGATTTCCTGGGTCGGGAATTTGCCGGGCGCAGCGACTTTGAGCCGGTCCGGCAACTGATGGACAAGGCCCGTCGTGGTCTCCACATCACCGGCGACGTGCGGGACCGCGTGGCCGATCGCATGAGCGCCATGGTCGGGCTGGGGCCACTGAGGCGTCTGGCCGAGTTGCTGAGCATTCTGGATGACCTGGCTCATTCTCCTGGTGTGGCGTTTCTCAGCTCGCCGGGATTTGCCCCGCAGTTGGGTCTGGGGGATCAGGCCCGCGTGGACCGGGTGATGCAGTTCATCCACAAGCACCTCTGCGAGCCGATCAACCGCGATCAGGTGGCGGCCATTGCCGCGCTCAGTCCCGGTGCCTTCAGCCGGTTCTTCCGCAGCCGCACCGGCAGGACCTTTCCCGCCTATCTCAATGAGCTTCGCCTGGGAAGGGCTGCGAGACTCCTCTCCACCACCGATCTGCGTGTTGTGGACGTGGCGGCGGATTGTGGCTTCAGGAATCTGGCGCATTTCAACCGCCTGTTCTTGAAGTGGAAGGGCGTCACCCCCAGTGAGTTCAGGAAGCGCCTTGGCGGAACCTGACCCGTGGGTTCGAGGGAGCTCAGGGGCTAAACTTTTATGTCATTTATCGATGGAAATGACATGCGGAGCAACGCGGCGGGTGCTCACGACATAAGTTGTACGTACCTCGGCCAACCATGACCTTTTGCGGTTTTGTGGGACGTGAATTCTCCGGTTCCAACGGTGAATATTTCTGTTCCCAACCCGCAGTGTTCAATCCATAATCCGCGCCAGTTTCATCTTCAACATCCGCCCATGAGCAGTCCATCTCGATCTCCCTTCGCCAAGTTGTTCACCATGATGATCCTGGAGTTCTTCATCTGGGGGGCGTGGCTGCCACTGATCTGGGGCTATATGGGGGGTGCGGTGGACAAGGGAGGACTTGGCTTTACAGACTTCCAGCAGGTGTGGATTGGCAGTGCGTTCGCCATCTCCTCAATCCTCGCCATTTTCTTCAGTAATCAGTTTGCTGATCGCAAGTTTGCCGCAGAGCGCTTCATGGCCTTCAGCCATTTGGTCGGCGGCATCGCGATACTTTCTCTGTATTGGGTAAAGAGTTTTGAGCTGTTCTTCGTGCTCATGCTCATCCACTCCATTCTCTACGTGCCCACGATCTCTGTGGCCAACTCGCTGGCTTTTGCCAACATGTCGAACGCGACCCGGGAATTCGGTCTGGTTCGCATGGGCGGCACCATTGGCTGGATTCTCGCTGCCTGGCCGCTCTACTTCGTGCTGCAGGGCAAGGAAGGTGTGGAAGCGATGAACGCGACTCGGAACATCTTCCTCATCTCCGGCGGTGCCTCACTCGTGCTGGCGGCTTTTAGCCTTACTCTGCCGCACACACCCCCGAAACCTGCCACTGGCGAAGCAAGTCTGGCCTGGCTCAAGGCGGGCAAGAACCTGATGATCCCGTGCATCCTGGTGCTGTTCGTGGTCACCTTCATCGACTCCACCATCCACAACGGTTACTTCCTAGTGACGGGTGGTTTCCTCGAAAACAAAGTTGGCTTCAAGAAGGAGTGGATCATGCCCATTATGAGCCTTGGCCAGGTGGCGGAGATTCTGACCATGGCGGTGCTTGGTCTCGCGCTCAAGAAACTCGGCTGGAGGAAAACGCTGCTCATCGGCATTGCTGGTCACGTTGTCCGTTTCGCCGCCTACGCTTATTTCCCCCAGAGCCAGGCTCTCATCATTGTGGTTCAGCTGCTGCACGGGATCTGCTATGCCTTCTTCTTTGCCACGGTGTACATCTTCGTGGATGCCATCTTCCCGAAGGACGTTCGCTCCAGTGCCCAGGGTTGGTTTAACCTCCTTATTCTCGGCCTTGGTGACCTGGCGGCCAAGTGGACCTTTATTCCGCTCGCCAAGTCGCTCACCAACGCTGAAGGCGTCGTGGACTACAAGAACCTGTTCCTGGTTCCGACCGGTCTGGGCGTCCTGGCCATGCTGTTGCTGCTTGTGGCATTCCACCCGCCGAAGGACGTTCAGCCAGATGGCAATGTGAGCCATTAAGGTCCGCGAAGGGCGAAAGGAAAGTCATCTCCGGGGCCGTCCTGTATTCATCTGCAGGACGGCCTGCTTTTTTCCAAGAACCGTTACAGCACTCCTTCCTCCTCATGAAAACCTGGCGCATTGCCGGCATCAATTTCGATCACTTCCACATGGGCGACCTGCTGCGGATGGTGCATGAGCATCCCTCGGCGGAGATTGTGGCCATCAGTGACGAGCAGCCTGAACGGCTCGTGGTGGCAACGCGCAATTTCGGGCTGGGTGAGGGACAGGTGTTCACTGACTATCGGGCGTGCCTGGAGCAGACCCGGCCGGACTTGGTGATTCTCTGCCCTGCGGCGTCCTGTCACGGCGAGTGGGTGGAGAAGGTGGCTCCGTATGGGGCCCACGTTATCATGGAGAAGCCTTACGCCGGAACGCTGGCGGAGGCGGATGCCATGGCGAAGGCGATGGAGGCGTCGGGCAAGGAGCTGATCGTGAACTGGCCACTGGTGTGGTATGCGGGCCAGCAGACGGCCCATCGGCTGGTCCAAGAGGGCTTGATCGGCGAGGTGAGGGAGTTTCACCACCATGGTGGCAACCGCGGGCCGCTCTACCACGGTGCGGACAAGATCGACAAAGAACCCACCTCAGAGGAGAAGGCTGCCAGTTGGTTTTACAGCAAGTCGTTGGGTGGGGGATCGCTGCTGGACTACATGGGCTACGGCACCACCTTGGGCACATGGCATCTGGGTGGTCGGAAGCCAATCGAAGTGACCTGTACCTGGGATGAAACCCCGGGACTGGAGGTGGATGAGCATGCGGTGGCAGTGATCCGGTATGCCACAGGGCTGAGCAAGACGGAGACGCGCTGGGGGACCTTCACCGATCCGTGGACTCACCAGCCTCAACCCAAGTGCGGCTTTGTGCTGAAGGGCACGGACGGGACGATCTCGTGTTATGACTACGAACCCACGCTCTTTGTGCAGACCCGGGAGCGTCCGGAAGGGTACGCGGTGCCTGTGGATGTGCTGAAGTCGCCCAATCGCAATCCGATTGAGCACGTGCTTCATCATCTGGAGACGGGGGCACCGCTGATCGGGCCGCTCACGCTGGAGATCTCCCGCATCGGTCAGCAGATTGTGGATACCGCCTATCTGAGTGCGCAACAGAAGCGGACGTTGGCTTTGGTTGGCGGCTGAGGATATCGGGAACCGGGAAGAGCCGGTCCCGGCTCTTGGGTGCGCTGAGTGGTGCGGGGGCAAGAACCGAGACGGTTCTTCTACCATGGATGATGGACGCTGCAGAGAGGGTAGAAGAGCCGTCCCGGCTCTTGGGTGCGCTGGGCGGTGCGGGGGCAAGAACCGAGACGGTTCTTTTACCATGGATGATGGACGCTGCAGAGAGGGTAGAAGAGCCGTCCCGGCTCTTGGGTGCGCTGGGTGGTGCGGGGGCAAGAACCGAGACGGTTCTTCTACCATGGTTGGTGTACTCCGCAGAGAGAGTAGAAGAGCCGTCCCGGCTCTTGGGTGCGCTGGGTGGTGCGGGGGCAAGAACCGAGACGGTTCTTCTACCATGGTTGGTGTACTCCGCAGAGAGAGTAGAAGAGCCGTCCCGGCTCTTGGGTGCGCTGGGTGGTGCGAGGGAAAGAACCGAGACGGTTCTTCTACCTTGGCTCTTCCGCCTCGCCCGGAGTCGCTTTGGCCTTCTTACGTGCGCGAGACGTTGCGGCACCGCGATCAATCTTGATGACCAGCGGACGGTGGTCACTCGCGTCATAGAAGTTCGGCGGATCATACACGAATGACTCCGGCTTCTTGATGTCGCTCTGCAACGCCCGATTCACGAAGCAATAGTCGAGGCGCGAGTAGTGGTCGGCGGCATCCCAAAAGTGGGTCCATGTTTCGCCCCGGGAGTCGCGCAGCCTGACATCCATCATGGAGACATCAGTGCCGGGGACACCTTCGATCTCGACAAGAGCGGCTTCGTGTTTGCTCTCGTTGAAGTCGCCGTAGGCGAGGAGTCGGGTGGCGGGCTCGGTCGTCAAAATAGACTCGATGTGCCGGCGCAGGAGATGGGCCTCGTTCCGGCGCATCAGCTTCTGATCCATGCCGGGGACCTCCCGCTGGGACTTGAAGTGGACTCCCAAGAAGCGCACCTCGAAGTTGGGTCTAAGAGCGACGGTAGCGTCCAGGATGCCCCGTTGCATGGGGAGAATCACGTCCCCGATGTGGTACTTCAGCTCTGATTGAGAGTTTCGAGAAGTGATGGGAAACCGGCTGAGGAGGGCCAGTCTGCGAGTGGGATCACCGCCATTTCCCATCTCCGAGTGCGGCAAATCGATGTCGCGGACCTTGAGCCGTGCCTGTAGGTCCGCCAGATCTTCGGCGTCGCCAATCTCGCAGACGCCAAGAATATCGGGCTTAATCGTGGCGAGGATCTCGATGAGCGGGGCGATTTCCTTGTCGGGCTTGAGAGCCTTCTCCTGGATTGCTCCATCCACGGAGCGGGGCATCTTCAGGTAGTTGCGCAGGTTGTAAGCGCAGAAGGTGACGATGCGGTTTCGCTCGTCGAACCCGGCAGACGTAGATTCTGCTTGGGAGTAAACCGGCAAGGTTGTGGTCGCGAACAACCACAACCAGGCGCTCGCGAGAAACCACTGACTCCCAAAAAGAAACCGCTTCATGCTGCGCGAGGCAACATGAAGCGGTGACGAATGGCAAGTAAACTTCAGCGAATGGAGACTCAGACTTCCGTCGTGGTCGGAATTCGCTTCTGTTCAGGCTCCTTGGTAGGTGCGGGAGAATTGACGACGTCGTCTTGGGCGCGGGTAAGTTCGTGTTCGAACTCCTCACGCGCCTTCTTGAATTCACCCATGCTCTTGCCGAGGCTGCGGGCAAACGTAGGAAGTTTCTTGGCACCGAAAAGCACGAGAACCAAGACGGCGATAATAACCATCTCCCAGGTGCCGAGGGGGCCAATTGCGAGGAAGGGACTGCTCATTGGATTTAACATAGGGGAGAAACGTGGTGCTGCAATGGGAACTTTCAGAGGTGAACAGCCGTTCATTGTGCGGGAATCCGCATCCAATAGGGGCCATCGTTTGATTTGACCAGGTGATAAAAACTTGGTTGAACCGTTGCAGGCGTAATCTGAGTAAGGGGCTTGCCTATTGGAACCCTACCATCAGAACTTGAGGATGATTTTCCCGTTTCGTCCGCCCTCCAAGGCGTGGGTTATCGCCTGCTGGAAGTCGGCCACCGGGTAGATCGTATCCACTGGGAGTTTGATGATGCCTTTCCGCATCAGGTCGGCCAGGGGCTGCAAAACTGTGCGGATCTCGTGGTGCGGGGCCTCGTCGAGCCAGCGGCTCAGCCAGTAGCCGCGAATTTCCAAGTCCTTGAAAATCAGGTATTTGTTGGGAATTTTAAGGCTCCGGCGACTCATGGCACCGTAGGTGACCAGGGTTCCTTTGGGGGCGAGAATCTCCATCAGTCGCAGGGCGCTGTCGCCACCCACGGCGTTTAGGGCCAGACGGAGAGGGTGCGGCCCCACTAGGGCTTGGGCTTGGGCGACCCCGGTTTCGTTGTCGAGCACCACCACATCTCCTCCCAGTTCGGTGAGTTCTGCCACCAGTTCGGGTCGGCGGACGAAATTGACGGTTTTCAGCCCCAGATGCCGGGCGATCTGAATGACGGCGGTGCCGACACCGGAGTTGGCGGCGTTCTGCACCACGAAGTCGCCCAAGTCGAGCTCGCGAAAGTTGTGGATCATCTGCCACGCAGTGGTGGGATTGACTCGGAGCATGGACGCTTGGGCCAGATCAATGTCCTCCGGAAGCTTCGCATATCGGTTCTCAGCCGCCACCACATACTGGGACCAGCAGCCCAACGGATGCAGAGCAATGACCAGATCCCCTACGGCGAGGGACTCGACCTCGTCACCGATTGCCTCGACCCGACCACAGCCCTCGTTGCCGGGCACCGCAGGGAAGGTGGGCTGGCGGCCGTAGGTGCCCTCGATGTAGTTCAAGTCGGCCGGATTGATGGGCGCATAGAGCATGCGCACTCGCACTTCATGACGCTCCGGTACGGGCGGTTCGAAGGACTCCAGGCGTAGAACTTCCGTGGGCTTGCCAGATTCGTGAAAACAGAGACGCATGACAGAAAAGATACGGGGTCGAAGGACCGACGAAAAGACTTCGCGTAAAGAATCTGCGATGGATCTGTTGGGTGCGAGAAGTGCCTTAAAGAAAGGCCTTCACGGCACCCGATATGGCTAGTTTGACATCGTTCCGAGAACGAGGCGCAAGCGATTCCGGATCGGGATCATCTTCAGCATCGTCGAACTACACGAGGCTTCTGAGCGCTATCATGGAATCGGGATCGATTGACACCCGGTGGCCCAGACGCAGAGCCAATGCGTTACCCTAAGCGAGACCAAAGGCGGAATACTTCGGTGATGAGCAAATCTGGATCAGGAGGTCCAGGGTGCTGGCGGGAAGGGCTTCGCGGTGAAACATCTAAAGTCTGTTGGCTGCAAACCAAAAACAACGCAACGCGATCGCATGCTGTTTTGGCTGAGGTTTCGCAAGCTGGTCACGACTTTGCGAAGAGCGTCGTCCCCGTAGAAGGTTCTCATGCGGTGCCAGGCGTGGAGGCCTCCATACTCCAGCACTCGCTCCACGATGCAGCGCGCGTGTTTTTCAGGATGAAGCGCAGCAGGGTCAGTGTCCCAAAAGAGGGCTTCGGATCATCCCAACGGAGCCATGCGCTGGATTACTTCCTGACTTTCAGATTTCGAACTGGGCATCATGGCGGGAGCTCGCATGATCTTGAAGGATGTGTACGGCTGTGGCCCGGCTAAAGCTCCCAATCGATTCTTCAGGGACTGTGCGCGGTGGCGGTTTCCAGGGCAAACACCTCGTTGGTCCAGCCCCAATCGGGGGACGCGGGGACTCCCAGATAGAAAAAGAGGGTGGGGGCGATGGCGGTCTGTCCTAGCGGGGTATCTACCACCCGGTTCCGGGCGATGCCGGGGCCATGGGCAATAATGGGGATGGTGCGTTCTTCCGGGCTCTGGCCGCCGTGCTTCTTGCCGATGCCGCCGTGGTCGGTGGTGACGAGGACGAGCCACTTCTGATCGTTCGCTCCTGGAGACCGTTTTAATGCCTCCAGAATTTCGCCCACATGCTCGTCCACTTTATGGATGGCGGTCATGTACACCGGGTTTTCTGTGTTGAATCCCGTGGCATGGCCCGCACCGTCTGCTTGATCAAAATGGACGACCAGGACATCTGGGGTGGTGGTTTCGAGGTAGCTCAGGGTCTTGTTCTTGATGTCGAGATCGCGATCCGGGTACTTGATGCCCACGCCGCGGTCATGGGCGTCAAAAGCCTCGGGCTGGGCCGCTACGAGGTAGCTTTCAATCCAGCCCCATGCGGAAAAAGAGGCAATGCTCGCCTGTGGGACGGCTTTCTTGAGCCGGTTGGCGAAGTGAGGAGCCCGGTCGAGTTGATAGGAGCCGCGCACGTCGGGCTGGTTCAAAAGAGGGGTGGCGTTGCCGTCCACATTGTGCCGATCCATCCAAACTCCGGTGAAAAGGCTGGTCCAACCGGGACCACTGATCGTGGGTTGCTGGGTGGGTTGGCCCAGCCCGCCGCCGGCGTACGCGTTCCATGTGATCGTTCCTCCCTCCGCGAGGGCTTTAAGATTCGGAGCAAGGCCGCGGGCCATCGCCTGCTGCAAGGCGTCTGAGCGCAGTCCATCGATACCGATTAGCAAAACATGTTTGTCTGAGAAGGCGGACCGCGGCTTGGTGCCGGAGGTCGCCATCAGGGTGGCTAACGCAGCGAAGAGGGGCAGGAGGGGGAGCCAGAGCTTCATGTGAGGAAACGGGGTTTCATGAAATAATGCAGGCGCCGGCTTCCAACCAGTTGGAGACGGTGCGCTCGGCCAGGCCCCAGGACAACGTCATGCCCAGCCCGCCCATGGCGGTGACCATGGTGACTCGTTCACGGGGCTGTAGCACCACCTGCGTCTGGCCTATGGTGCTCTTGAGATAGACTCCGTGCCATCGTGAGTCGATCCGATAGGATGGCAGCCGGGTGAAGGTGGCGAGATAGCCCAGCACGAGGTCGTTGACCCGGCTCCAGTTATCCGGGGTGAAGTCCGGGCCGTACTCATGGGAGTCACCCAGAGTGATCGTGCCGTCCGCGTGTTGCGCGGCAATGACATGCACTCCCCACTGGTGATGCTCTGGCATGGCATCGTGCAGGACTGACTGCAGGTTGGCGATGCTGGGGCAGTCCTGGAAGGCGGGATAGTGGGCGAGAGTGAGATCACTGACCATGATGGCCCCAAGGCGCTGGTTGACCGGACTGGTGCGCATCATCTGCAACTGGCAGCGGCGGATGTGGGACTCTGCCAGTTCCTTGGGGAAGAGAATCTGCATCTCCTCTCCGGCCGCGATCACACACTGGTCAAAAGGCAGCATCCGACCGTCCGCCAGTTCCACCGCGTCATCGTGCACCTTGATGGCACAGGCTCGATTCAGGAAATTGACCCCCAGGCTTTTCAGGTGGGCCACCAGAGCGGTGAGCGCGGTCGCGGACTGGATGCAAAGCTCATGGGGGCTGAAAAGTGCACCCTGTAGCCCCTCGGGGTTTGCCAGGGGATGCCGCTTGATCGTCTCTTCAGGCGACAACAGCTCAAACCCTTCCGCAGCCGAGTCCGGGAGTGCGGCAAATTCCTGCAGCACAGACCAGGCCTCGTTTCGGTAGGCGAGACTAAGGGAGCCGCAGGCGTCCGCAATAAAGCCTGCGTCGCGGGCCAGTTCCTTCCATCGCTGCACCCCGCGGAGCGCTTGCGTGCGTTCTTTGCCAAAAGACAATCCCACCGGCCAGATGGTGCCGAAGTTGCGAATGGAGGCTCCCAAGGGACGGCTGTTGCGCTCTACCAGGGTGACAGTGCAACCGGCCTCCAGAGCGGTGAGGGCATGGGTGAGGCCGATGATGCCGCTCCCGACGATGACGACACGTTCTGAATGGAGATTCTGCATGGCTGGCGAATTTGCGCAGGCTGATCGTGAAAGTGCGCGGTGCGGCACGTTCCTTCTCCGCGCAGGATGCGACAAGATGCAACTTCGCCAGCCAGAGATGCAAAATGGAGAAACTGTCCAGCAGCCCCGGACTGGACTGGTGACGCTGGCGGCAGCGACGGCGGCCTTTGCCACTTACACCTCCATGTATGCCTTCCGACGCCCTTTTACCGTGGCGACCTATGAGGATCTCACCCTCTGGGGTGCCGACTACAAGAGTGTGGCGGTGGCGGTGCAGATTCTGGGGTACATGATGTCGAAGTTCGTCGGCATCAAGGTGGTGTCTGAGACGCCTGCGGCCCGCCGGGTGACCATGATCTTGGGTCTGATCGGCATTTCGGCCTTTGGGTTGCTGGTGTTTGCTGTGCTGCCTGCTCCGTGGAACGTGGTGGGCCTGCTTGTGAACGGGCTGCCACTCGGGATGATTTGGGGCTTGGTATTTGGCTTTTTGGAAGGGCGGCGTGTGACAGAGTTTCTGGGGCTTGGCATGAGTTTAAGCGTCATTTTTGCTTCCGGATGGGTGAAGAGTGCCGGTGGCTGGCTGCTTCGTTTTGGGGTGCCGGAGTTTTGGATGCCGCTGGTCACCGGGCTGCTCTTCGTGCCTTTGCTCCTGGTGGCAGCGGCGGTATTGGGGCGAATGCCGCCCCCCGACGCTGCTGATCAAGCCGCGAGGATGGCGCGGCATCCGATGGACAAGCGGGCAAGGCGCGAGTTTCTGCGGCGTTGGTGGCCAGGGATTGTGTGCTTCACCGGCGCCTACCTGTGCCTCATGACCTATCGTGATGTGCGCGACACATTCATGGCGGAGGTGCTGAAGGAGCAGGGCTATCGCGGAGATCCAGGGGTGTTTTCTGGATTGGAGACCATTGTTGGCTGCCTGGTCATCGTGTCGCTCTTCTGGCTGCGATGGGTGCAGGACAACCGGAAGGCGCTGATTGCCAATGCAATGTTGATTGTTGCTGGCCCCGTGATTGCGGCAGTGGGGACATGGCTATTCCAGCAGGGACTTCTGGGGCCCCAGGCCTGGTTGGTGGCCACGGGATTCGGCACCTACCTGGCCTTTGTACCCTTTCAGAGCTTGATGTATGACCGGCTTCTGGCGGTGTTGCGGCATGCTGGCACGGCCGCGTTTCTGATCAGCATTGGGGACGCGTTTGGGTACTTGAGCACCGTCGCGATCTATCTGAGCCGGTTCGTGGAAGAGTGGCGGATGCCCTGGTCCCTGATGCTGATGGAGGGGAGCTATGTGCAGGCGGTCCTGGTGGCAGTGCTCACCGTGGCAGGTGCCTGTTACTTCCTGAAACCAAGGGCGCGTCGTGAGCAATGAAAGACAGGAAACAGCTCCTGGCTACAGCTTCGCCTCCCGGTATTGCCCGGGGGTGAGACCGGTCGCGGCCCGGAATTGACGGCAGAACATCGCCTGGTCGTAGAATCCGCACTCGGTGGCGATGGTGCCCATGGCAGCGCTGGTCTCTCGCAGCATGGCCGCTGCGGCATCGATTCGTGTCTTGGTCAGAAACTGCCGGGGCGAGAGCTTGAGCACCGCCTGCATGCGGCGTTCAAGCTGGCTGAGAGACATCTTCACGCTTTGTGCCAGGTCGTCGATCCGGAGTGACTCTGCGTAGTCGCGCTGGATGCGCTCGATGATGGTGCCAATGACTCCCAGCCGGGGATCGCTGTCTGCCGGGGCACGAAGATCGCGGGAGATGCCGGCGAGTCCGATCACTCGCCCGTGGGGATCATGGACGGGCACTTTCTGGGCGAGGTACCAGCCGGGACTGCCATCGGGATTGGTCACCATCTCCAGGCGGTCATGGATTTCCTGGCCTGTCTTCAACACCAGATCATCCTGTTGTTCATAACCTGCGGCCAGCAGTGGGGGGAAGAGCTCCCGGGCCGTGCGACCGAGGAGCGAAGACTTGCCGGTGGCACCCACACGGCGGACGAGGGCGAGGTTTACGGCAATGTACTCGCGGTTGCGGTTTTTGACGCAGAAGACGGCGTCCTCCAAGCCCTCGAAAAGTTTCTCGGCGACGACGAGCGCGGGTGCTGCTTCAAAGACGGAATCACGGAGGGAGTCGGGACTTTTCACAGGACAAGAATCTGATGCGTGAAAAACGAATTGTGTAAATTCCGCATCCAATATAGCGGAAAAAACCAAGACCGCCAGTGGAAATGAGAACACCTTCGAGCATGACTGACATCAGCTCACGTGCCGTGGTCCGGGCGGCCCATCTGCTAGCCGCCGCTGTCAAAGAACCGTCTGCAGCCGAGCGGGCGGAGGCTTTCCGGCTCTCCGGTATGGTGGACGACGAGCGCGGAAAGGCGTTCACTCTGGAGATGGTGGACCGGGTTTTCCGGAGCCGGCAGCCCATCCAGCAAGCCAGACGCTTTCGGGAGCTTTTGCAGAAGTTCGGCGTTCCGGCTTACCTCACTCCGGTGCAGCGGGGACTGATGAAGGTGGCCGAGGTGGCGTCCAGATGGCTGCCTGGTGTGGTCATGCCAGCTGTGGCCAGGCAACTCCGGAAAGACAGTGCCAAAGTGATTCTGGCGGGGGAAAAAGGGCCGCTGCGCCGCTATCTGGAGGTGCGCACCCGCCGTGGCACGCGGGTAAATTTGAACCAGCTGGGCGAAGCGGTTCTGGGAGAAGCGGAGGCGAACCATCGTCTGGAAGCCATCCTGGAACTTCTGGCCCAGCCGGAGGTGAATTACGTTTCGGTAAAGATCTCTGCGGTCTTCAGCCAGATCAATCTGGTGGACTGGGACGGTACGTTGGAAGCTGTGCAGCAGCGGTTACGGCGGCTGTACCGGGCGGCTCTGCCGGGAAACAAGTTTGTGAATCTGGATATGGAGGAATACCGCGATCTGGAACTGACGCTTGCGGCCTTCCAGCGCACTCTCAACGAACCGGAGTTCTTCGGTCTGCGCGCGGGCATCGTCCTCCAGGCGTATCTGCCGGACTCCTGGAAGGCGCAACAGGAGTTGACCAAGTGGGCCAGGATGCGGGTGGTCGGCGGAGGGGCCCCCGTGAAGCTCCGCCTGGTTAAAGGAGCCAATCTGGCCATGGAGCAGGTGGACGCGGAGCTCCATGGGTGGAACGCTGCCCCCTATGCCAGCAAGACGGAGACGGACGCGAATTTCCGCCGCATGCTCGAGTTTGGATGTCGTCCGGAAAATGCCCGGGCCGTACGCCTGGGTGTGGCAAGTCACAATCTCTTCGACATCGCACTGGCTCTGGAAATGCGCCAGCAACCGGGTCTCTCACCTCTGGTGGAGCTGGAGATGCTGGAAGGCATGGCCAATCCTCAAGCACGGGTCGTGCAGGAGGAGGCAGGGGGGCTGCTGGTGTACGCCCCGATCGTGAAACTGGCCGACTTCCACAGCGCCATGGCCTATCTGGTGCGTCGGCTGGATGAGAACACTGCACCGGATAATTTCCTGCGGGACCTGTTTGCGCTGGAGCCGGGAAGTGATGCCTGGCACCGGCAGGAGCTGCGCTTCCTTGGGGGATGGGAGATGCGTCATCGCGTCTTTGCGGGATCTTATCGGGCGCAGGCCAGGCCGGTGGGGCGAGGGGGCTTCGAGAACGCTCCGGACACAGACTGGACCCAATCCAGCGAGAGGGAACGGCTGGCCCGGGCGCTCGCGAGCTTCAAGCTCCCCTTCGTGCCCAAAGCGGATGTGGACGGGTGTGAAACGGTGCTACAGACAGCCGTTGCGGCCCAGGCGTGCTGGGAGAGCTTGGGGTTCGAGGTAAGAGGTGAAGTGCTCCGGAGTTGTGCTGAGGAGATGTCAGCCGGGAGATTTCAGTCCATCGCCCTGCTCGTGCATGAAGGAAGAAAGGCGGCCGCAGAGGCTGATACCGAGGTGTCGGAGGCGATCGACTTTGCCCGGTACTATGCGGGATATCGTCCCAGCCCACGGGTGCAGGCCTCTGCTCTGGGAACGGTGGTGGTGACGCCCCCTTGGAACTTCCCCTATGCCATCCCCTGCGGGGGCGTGCTCGCGGCGCTCATGGCGGGGAACAGCGTGATTTTCAAGCCAGCACCGGAGACGCAGGCGACGGCCTGGTGGTTGGTTCAGCAGCTCTGGCGCGGGGGCGTGCCGCGGGAAGTGCTCCAGTTCTTCCCTTGTGAAGACGGGGCGGTGGGGCAGGCGCTCATTACCGATGCTCGTACTGCGGCTGTGGTCCTCACTGGCGGATACGAGACCGCCCAGCTCTTCCAGAGCTGGAGGCCGTCTCTGCGACTTTATGCGGAAACCAGTGGCAAAAACTCCCTGATCATCACGGCGCAGGCGGACCGGGATCTGGCCATCAAAGATCTGGTGAAATCTGCATTTGGACATGCCGGGCAGAAGTGCAGCGCGGCCAGCCTGGCCATCCTGGAGGCTGAGGTGTATGACGACCCTGCTTTCCGCAGACAGTTGCGGGATGCGGCCGTCAGTCTGAGGGTGGGGGATGCTACGAGTGCCGCCAGCGTGGTGACTCCTTTGATCCGGGAGGCGTCGCCGGCGTTAAAACGGGCGCTGACCACCCTGGAGGAGGGGGAGGAGTGGCTCCTTGAACCGCGTCAGGACCCGCGCAACCCGTGTCTTTGGTCTCCGGGCATCAAGCTGGGGGTGATGCCGGGCTCCTGGTTTCACAAGACAGAGTGCTTTGGACCGGTGCTCGGACTGATGCGCGTAGAGGATTTCAACGACGCCATCCGCATCCAGAACGACAGTGATTTCGGCCTCACGGGTGGCATTCACAGCCTGGATGACCATGAGATCGCAGTGTGGCGGAAACGAACTGAAGTGGGCAATGCCTATGTGAATCGATCCATCACCGGGGCCATCGTTCAGCGCCAGCCTTTCGGGGGATGGAAGCGGTCTTCCATCGGCCCCGGGGCCAAAGCAGGCGGGCCCAACTACGTTGGACTCTTCCTGAAATTCGCTGATGCACGCCCGGTTGCATTGAACGCCGTCGCCGCAAACTACGGTCAGGCCTGGGGCATTCACTTTGCCCAGGAGCATGATCCCTCCGGTCTCTGCTGTGAGTCCAACATCTTCCGCTACCGGCCTTGTCGGGGAGTGGTGCTCAGACTGGAGCGGGAGGATGCCACGGTGCTGGAACTGGCAAGGCTCGCAGCAATGACGAGCGGCGTGCCTCTGCATGTGAGTCTGGCTTCCCAGGAGAGCGAGGGGCAGTTCATCGCGCGGCTGCCTGTGCTGGCCGACAAGAGCGAGTTTCTTCGAACCGTGGAGCCACCTTCGGATGCCATTCTGGTTGCGGCTCATGCCGCCGGCTTGAACTGGATTGACGCTCCCTTGGTTGCTGATGGGCGCACCGAACTTGTCCGGTGGGTACGGGAGCAAAGTCTGAGCCAGACCCTGCATCGCTATGGGCAGATGTCCGCTGGCGCGAGCTGGGCCAATTTGGAAAAGGTCGTCCCACCTTCCAAGTCTCCGGTCATGGTTCAAGTGACTGCCTGATTGATACTCATTGCTCTTTCCCGACTATGGAAAACTCCATCCTCCCCGTGCACACGGGGCATGAAACGGTGCAAGTGTGCATGGATCCCGCCACGGGATTGCGTGCCATCATTGCGGTGCATGACACGCGTCTTGGTCCGGCCCTTGGTGGGGTGCGGATGTGGAACTATGCCACGGAGGAGGAGGCGCAGTTTGATGTGCTCCGCCTGGCACGGGGTATGACGTACAAGGCGGCCGCGGCTGGGCTGAACCTGGGAGGCGGCAAGGCGGTGATCATGGGTGACAGTCGTCGGGACAAGTCGGATGCGCTTCTGCGCCGTTTCGGCGAGTTTGTGGAACTGCTGGCTGGTCGCTACATCACCGCGGAGGACGTGGGCATTGGCACCCGGGACATTGGCATCATCAGTGAGACCACATCCCATGTGGCCGGGCTGCCGGGGCAGAGCGGGGATCCCTCGCCCTTCACGGCCCATGGCACCTTTCTCAGCATCAAGGCAGGTCTGAAACGGGCCACGGGCAGTGAGGAGTTGTCAGGTCGCAAAGTGATGGTGCAGGGCACCGGTCACGTGGGGCTGGCCCTGGTCAGACTGCTCCGCAAGGAGGGTGCTGTCGTGTTTGCCCACGATGTGAGAGACGACTCCCTGCGCGATGCGGTAGTGGCAGGGGCGCGTCTTGCGACGGCAGCGGAAGTGTACAGCCGGTCGGTGGATGTGTATGCGCCCTGTGCGCTGGGGGCGACGTTGAATCCTGAAACCATCCCGCTGTTGCGTTGCAAAGTGGTGGCGGGTGCTGCCAACAACCAGCTGCTGGATGAGGACCGGGATGGGCTGGCATTGCAAAGGCGCGACATTGTGTATGTCCCAGACTTCGTCGCCAATGCAGGCGGCATCATCAACATCTCTGTCGAGCGCGAGGGTGGCTATGACCGCGACCGCGCACTCCAATTGACGGAGAACATCCGGAACAATGTTAACCGCGTGTTTGAGATCGAGGATGCCGAAGGTCTTCTGCCGCATCAGGCTGCCATGCGGTTGGCCGAGATCCGGTTGAATCGCGGCCCACAGCCGCGGGCGATGTCTGTTCATGGAACTCCTTTGGTCTAAGGGAATCGATGAAATCCATCCTCATCCCCCTGGAGGTGATCCAGATTTTAAAGCGGGATGAGGCGCTGCGCCGTCATGAGATCATCCTTGGGGCGAAGGCGATGGATTGAGTAAACTGATTGGGAAACTCTAGAAAACTGCCTTCATGCACGCTCCCGCGGCTCCCGCCGCCTCTTCTGAACCTCCTGCGAATGCTGCGCCCGAAGAACGGGATCAATACTGGTACACCCAGGTGTATCAGGGCGATTCCCAGCCGCAACTAACTTTTCGCGCCGTGCTGGTGGGAGGGGTGCTGGGGATGTTCATGTCCCTTTCCAATCTCTACACCACGCTCAAGCTCGGGTGGGCCTTTGGGGTGGCGATCACGGCTTGTGTTCTTTCCTATGTCCTGTGGAATGGTTTGCGTGGGCTCAGCGGAGGCCGGCTCTCGCGCATGAGTCTGCTGGAGAACAACTGCATGCAGTCCACTGCCTCAGCTGCGGGCTACTCCACGGGAGGCACGGTGGGCACTGCCTTTGGTGCGCTCCTGCTGACGACGGGCATGCACCAGCCGTGGTATGTGCTGGGGGCCATGGTGCTTCTCACAGCCCTGCTGGGGGTGCTGCTGGCCATCCCCATGAAGCGGCAGATGATCAATCACGAGCAGTTGCCGTTCCCCAGTGGCATTGCGGCAGCGGAGACGCTCCGCAGTCTCTACGCCCAGGGAGCCACGGCGATGCACAAGGCCTGGTCGCTGCTCATCTCTCTGGCAGTGGGGGGTGTGGTGGGATTTCTAAGAACGGCAGGGGCGCTCACGGAGCAGTTGCGTCACACGGGGCGTCCACAGGCCTGGCTGGAAAGCCTGCTCCGTGCGGTGGGGATTCCAGAGTCGCTGGCTCTGCCCACATGGCTTCACACCTGGCGAGGCGTGGGGCTGGCAGGTTTCGCCTTTGAGCCCAGTGTCTTGCTCATCGGCGCAGGGATGATTGTGGGGCTGCGCGTTTCGCTGTCCATGCTGGCAGCATCCGCAGTGCTGTATTTTGGGTTGGTGCCCTGGCTGATGGAGCATGATCAGGTCCAAGGGGGCGTGGCTGGCTATGTGCCCTCTCTAACGGTTGCACAGGGCATGATTAACCCGGTGCGTTGGGCCTTGTGGGGTGGGACGGCGATCATGGTCTTTTCCAGCCTGACCTCGGTGGCCCTACAATGGCCAACTCTGATGCGGGCTTTTCGGGCAGCGCGGGCGCTTCGTGGCGGACCAGGGGCGGCTGACCCCTTGGCGCGGATCGAGGTGCCTTTTTCCTGGTTGGTCATCGGCGTGCTTCCAGTGGGGGCGGCACTGGTGGTGGTGCAGTGGGTGGCCTTTCATATCTCCATTCCGTTGGGCATCCTGGCGGTGGTGATGTCTTTGCTGGTGGCGCTGGTCTGCTGCCGGGCGACGGGCGAGACAGACACCACCCCCATGGGGGCCATGGGCAAAGTGACGCAGCTGGTGTATGCCATGATGCCGGGATCCGCTGGCAATGCCACGATCAATCTTATGTCTGCCGGCATGACGGCGGCCGCAGGAGCCAGTGCCTCGGATTTGCTGACGGATCTCAAGAGTGGTTATCTCCTCGGTGCCAATCCGAGGAAGCAGTTCATCGCCCAGTTCTGCGGAGTGTTCTTTGGCACCCTGGCGATTGTGCCTGCGTGGTACGCCTTGGTGCCGGACAAGGCGGCCCTGGAAGCGTACAATCCACCTGCGGCCAATATGTGGAAGGCGGTGTGCGATCTGCTGACCCAAGGCGTGCACATGCTGCCCAAGACGGCGGTCCTGGCCATGGTGGCAGGGGCGGTCATTGGGGTGGCCCTGCCGGTGCTGGAAAAACTCCTGCCCCGCTTCCGCCCGTATCTGCCATCAGCGATGGGGCTGGGACTGGGACTGGTCATACCTTTCCAGAACGGTCTCTCCTTTGCGCTGGGAGCGGCGCTGGCGGTGTTGTGGGGGCGGCTGCGCCCGCGGCAGGCGGAGACGTTCTGCATCCCCGTGGCATCGGGTCTCGTGGCGGGGGAGTCACTCGTGGCGGCCATCATCGCCATCCTCTGTACGGTGGCCGGTTTTCTGGGGCGGTAGCACGGTTTGAGGTATAACGACCAACATGGGACGCCCATGTTGGATCACGCCTTGAAGGCGGCACGGTAGTCCTGCAGCGTCTGTCCCGTGCCGCGCCGGAAGAACCGGCGGAGTTCTGCCGCATCCAGAAAGCCGGTCTTGGCAGCGATATCTCCTGGACCCAACTTGGTGGTGGTGAGCCAGTGGCGGATGATGTCGAGCCTGGCGCGGTCCACCTCCTCTTTGGGGCTGATGCCCAGAGCTTCTAGAAAGCGCTGCCGCAGCAGGCTGGCGGAGACGCCAAGCTGGTCCGCAATCTCTCCCACACGTGGGGCGGTGGCCGCAGCCTGCTTTCGGATCAATCGTACCGCTGAGGCCACCAAAGGGTCGCGTATGGACAACACATTCGTGCTCTCCCGGATGGTAACCCCACTCACTGGCACCCGCTGAATGTGGCCGCCTGGGGCGGGGAGCCCCTGCATGAGGGCGTAGATCGCCTCGGCGGCGCGCAGTCCGATGGCCTCACCCGGGTAGGTGACGCTGCTGAGAGGAGGTGTGGCGGCCTGGCAGAAGTGCGACTGGTCATTAAAGCCTACCAGCGCGACATCTTGCGGCACTCGCGCACCGCTCGACTGGGCAGCCTGGAGCAATCCGTGGGCCAGCATGTCATCCGCCGCGAAGACACCGCAAGGACGCGGCAGGGCCTGGAGCAGACCGGAGTAAGTCTCGTGCAACTCCTCCCAGACGGGTCCGTTGTTCCGCCGGGTGGACACCTGGAAGAGCAGCGGCGTGAACCCTGCCTCCTCCAGTGTTTTCCTGAAACCAGCCTCCCGCTCCTGAGAGTATCGCCTGGCGACGCCCAGGCCGGTAAGACCATCGTCCACAAAGGGTGTGGCCCGGCCGACGTAGGCAAAGTGGCGCAAGCCCAGGGTGAGCAGGTGCTTTGCGGCTGCGGCTCCGCCGCCTTCATTGTCGGGAACGATGCTCGGGAACACCCCGCCCAGACGTTCTGTGCTGAGGTTCACCACCGGGATGCCAGCCTTGCGCCAGGCTGTCGCCTCCTGCGGTGTGTAGCGAAAGACGATGAGACCGTCCCCGTGCCATCGCGGACCGATGACTACCGGTGCCAGCTCCCCACCGGAGTCCATGGGGGCCTCAATGACCCACGGCTCGTGGGCCTGCATGAACTTCAGGATACCATCGAACACACCGCGCTGAAAAGTGATCCAGGAAGGGAATCTCACGCCCACTCGCGGCAGAGCCAGGGAAGGTGGAGACGGCGGGCTGGACATCGACATTATAAAAAGCCTGAATTTCCGTCCTGGGCAATGGGGCTTTGTTACATTCGCGTGAGGTCGGTGGCGATTTTGCCTCCAGGACTGTCCAATTTGCGAAATGACGGGCAAGGCGGCTGAAGCATGCTGCCCACGCGGACCAAACTGCGAGGACTCGGGGTGAGGTCGCGTCATCCCATTGTGATCTCTTATGCGACTCCTACCTGTCTGCCATGCTGTCTTGATCCTTGCCGGGCTGAGTGGTCTGACCGCACTCTCCCCTGCTGCCACGGTGATACTCGCGAATTCTCCCAACGCCAATGGTCAACCTGCCAGCAATGCCAATCTGCCAGCGACGTTTGGCGACAATGTAAGTCTTGGGGCACCGGGAAATGCGGTGTTTGCCACCTCTTCAGGGGTAGTGGGCATCGTGGGGACGCCAGACATTGGGCTGACCTGGTCCGCCACGGGCGGGAGTGCTGCCAATGCGTGGCAATCGCACACGTGGAGCGGGTCGGGTGGAAATGCGGGCGGAGGCGCATTGCAGATGGATGGTTCACAGATCAACAGTGTCTTCTCCATCACCTTCACCCCCACGGCTGTCAGCGGGGTGTTGTTGGGGGGATTCAACTTCATCGGCGACACCAACGGGGACTCGTATCAGTACCGGGTGGATGTGGTGAATCTGGCCACGTCACAGACGGTCTTCACCACTACCACAGATCTCTGGACGACCACCACCACTCTGGCCTTTGCCAACGCTCCATCTGTGGATATTGGGTACACCGGTGATTTGAACGTGGCCTATCGGCTGGATCTGGTCCGGATCGGCGGCACGGGAGCGTCGTCCGCCGTCGATATCGCAATCGACAATCTCCGGTTTGATCAGGTGCCAGAGCCGTCGCGGGCGATGCTGCTGACGGCTTCCTTGATGGTGGGAGCCATGCGCCGTCGGAGACGCGGGCGTGCCGGGGTGTGTTGTTTGCTGAAATCCAACCAACCCGGCTACGCTGTTTCTGCCGGAACTACCAGCCCCCCATGACCTCAAGGGTGTAGCCCCGGAGGTACTCCGTTTCCGGAATGCCGGTGATGATGGGGTGGTCAGCGCGCTGGCTGTGCACATCCAGCAGACGAAGAGAACGCTTGGCATCCACCGCTGCGGCATTGATCATGGCGCGGAAATCTCCGGCTCCAACGTGGTGGGAGCAGCTGAATGTGGAGAGGATGCCGCCGGGCTCCAACATCTGGAGGGCGCGGAGGTGGATCTCCTTGTAGCCGCGCAGGGCATCATGGAGGGACTGCTTGGTCTTGGTAAAGCTGGGCGGATCCAAGATGATGAGATCGTAGGTGTTGCCGTTCTTTTCTGCCGTCTTCAGGAAGTCGAACACGTTCTCCGTGCGCGCCCCGAGGGCGACGCCGGCGGAGCGGGCGTTCTGAAGCGCCATGTTGACTGCGCTCTCGCTGATGTCCACGGCAACCACTTCAGAGGCACCAGCGACGGCACAAGCCTGGGCAAAGCCGCCCTGGTTCGTGAAGCAGTCCAGGACGCGGCGTCCCTTGGCATAGCGGGCCACCTTTGTGTAGTTGTCGAGCTGATCAAGATAGAGGCCCGTCTTCTGACCTTCGTAAAGGTCCACCTGGAAATGAAGCTTGCCAGTCTTGATGGAGAAAGGCTTCGGAGCCTGGCCGTGCAGGAGGGTTTTCTCCAGTTCCAGACCTTCCGCTTTACGTACTGGGGCGTCGTTGCGGGCGATGATGCTCTTGGGCTTAAGGAGCTCTTTGAGCGCGTTCGCGATGAGGTCTTGGCGCATAGACATCGCCATGGTGAGAGTCTGCATCACCAGGTGATCGCCGTAGCGGTCCACGATCACGCCTGGCAGGCCGTCGGATTCGCTCCACACCAAACGGCAGAGCTCCTGGTCGATCGGGAGGGTTTTGCGGAAAGCGAGTGCGCGCTCAATGCGGCGCACGAAGAAGTCCTGGTCCAAGTCCTGGCGGCGGAAGGAAAAGCGCCGGGCGACAATCTGTGACTTGGGATTGTAAATAGCGCTGCCCAAGGACCGTCCTTTGACGTCTCTGAGGGTGACCACATCCCCTGGTGCGGGATTTCCGATGGTTCCTTTGACATCACTGGCATAGACCCACTCGTGCCCGTGAAAGAGGCGGGAGCGGGGTTGGACGGTAAGAGCTGACATCCCCCATGGTGCAGGGGAACTGGCATTTGTCCAATGGTGATCGCAATCAGGTGGCATTTGTCCGGTGGACCCGGGCAACCGGGGAGGTCGGGGTGTTGCAAGTGTCGCTGACTGCAACAGGAAATGGTGTGGGGATACGGTTGCTGTCTTGTTCTGTGTGTGTGTTAACCGTTCATGATGAGTGAGTTGAGTGTTGGGGGGCTGAATTGGCATCCCCAGTGCTGAAGATTGTTCGCAGTCGTCCGCCAGTTGCGGACCTGCCAACAACAACACTCCCTATGAAAGCATCGACTCCCGTTTGTCTTCGTGCCCTGCTTGCGACCGCGTCGCTTGGGGCCTGTCTGGGGCTCTCCGCTCCTGCCATGGCTGGCGAACCGTCTGCCAAGGCACCCGTGGCAGCCATCACTCCTGCACCCGAGGAACCTTGGGTGCATGCCTTGTTCCAACTCGACATCTCTGACCACTACATCACGCCTCGCGGCCTGAATGTAGAGAACGAGGGCGTCATCTTCCAGCCGTTGTTTCTGGTGTTTTGGAACCTGTACTCCGACAAGGATGCAGGGTTCCTCACGGATGTGACGCTGACCACCGGTGTGTGGAGCTCCATCCACACGCATGAGTCTGGAGCCGACCCTGGCTATTGGAATGAGTTCGATCCCATCCTGGGGCTCACCTTCAAGTTCGCGGGCGGATTCACCCTGGACACCACCTTTACCTCCTTCGAGAGCATGGTGGATTCCTACCCGACCTCCACCCACTTTGAAGCCAAGCTGTCCTTCGATGACTCCAAGTATCTGGGCAAGTTTGCCCTGAATCCCTGGATCGCCTTCTGGCAGGAGCTGGATGAGAAAGCCACGGTCGTCTTTGACACCAGCACCTCTGATAGTTCCTTCTACTTCACCATCGGGATCAAGCCCTCGTTCAAGCTGAAGAACTTCACCTTCGAGTTCCCGACCTCCATCAACCTGGTGGGCGACGAGTTCTACCAGCAGATGGATGGCTCCCCAGGCGGCTCCGGGCTGGCGGTCTTCTCCACCGGTATGAAAGTAAGCGTACCGTTGACCTTTGTTCCCAAAGACCTGGGGTTTTGGACGGCTTATGCCGGGGTGAAATACTACCACCTGGACAATCAGGGCCTCCTGGATGGCAACAAGGTGCTCACTCCAAACGAGCATCGTGAGGACCTTGTCCAGTTCCACGGCGGCATCTCCATCTTCTTCTAAGCCGTCCCGGCGCGGCAAATGCTTGGCTCCATGGCGGGGAGGTCTCCGCTGTACCCGCCGTGGAGCCTCCTTCTCCATTTCATCCTCCCGGACCATCCATCCAGCCCATGAGCACCCCTTCAGTCAGCATTGACGCGGAACCTTACGCCTTCGAGCTCAAACCGGACCAGTGTGCCCTGCTCATCATCGACATGCAGCGGGATTTCCTTGAACCTGGCGGGTTTGGCGAGATGCTGGGGAACGACGTCTCGCAGTTGCGGCGCACCATCGAGCCCAACAAAACGCTCCTGTCCGCCTGGCGCAGCGCAGGGCTCCAGGTGCTGCACACCCGGGAAGGGCACCGCCCTGATCTGACCGACCTGCCTCCCGCCAAAAAGGTGCGCGGCAAGAGCGAGAAGACCATCGGCGACCCGGGACCCATGGGGCGCATTCTCGTGCGCGGGGAGCCGGGGCACGACATTATTGCCGAACTCTATCCGCTGCCGGATGAACCGGTCATCGACAAGCCGGGGAAGGGGGCGTTCTTCGCCACCGACCTGCATGCGATCCTCCAGAACAAGGGCATCACCCAACTGGTGGTGACCGGGGTCACCACGGAGGTCTGCGTGAACACCACGGTGCGTGAGGCCAATGACCGCGGCTACGAATGCCTGGTGCCGGAGGATTGTGTTGGCTCCTATTTCCCGGAATTCCAGGAGATGGGGCTCAAGATGATCAAGGCCCAGGGCGGTATCTTCGGCTGGGTCACCAGCTCTCCCGCCATCGTGGAGGCCCTGGCCTGACGGCTCCTCTGCCAGTTTCAGATTCTCTCGATCAGCAACGCATGAAACTCAAATAACACCTGCAGTCATGACCACTCCCTCCCTTAGCAAGCCCAAGATATGGGTTCCAGGTGACTGGAACGCCTTTTTCGGATTCGGGACCAACATCCTGGTCAACCTTCTCACCCTCACCGCACTTTTGCGCTATGTCTTGAAGATGCCAGATGACATCGTGTTTGGGCGCATCCTTCCCGCCACAGGGCTGATGCTTTGCCTGAGCACGGTGTACTATGCGTGGCTGGCCTACAAGCTGGCGCTCAAAACGGGGCGTTCTGACGTCTGCGCACTGCCGTCTGGTACAAGCGTGCCGCACATGTTTGTGGTGGTCTTTGTCATCATGCTGCCCATCTCCTTGAAGACGGGGGATCCCATCAAGGGCTGGGAGGCTGGCCTCACGTGGGTGTTTATCCAGAGCTTTGTGCTCATGATCGGTGGCTTCATCGCCCCGATCATTCGCAAGATCACGCCTCGTGCCGCCCTGCTTGGCACCCTGGCCGGTGTGTCCATCAGCTTCATCTCCATGCGCCCGGCGGTGGAAATGTTCATGACGCCGATCATCGGTGTGGTCTGCTTTGCGATCATCCTGCTTAGCTGGTTTGGCGGAGTGCGCTACTTCAAGGGCATTCCGGCGGGTCTCATCGCCATCGCAGTGGGCAGTCTCATCGCTTGGGGATCGAATCTGTTCGGTGCCAACTATGGTGGCATGAGTCTGGAAAAGCTCAGCCAGTCCTTCAGCAGCTTCGGCTTCTCCCTCCCGCTGCCGGCTTTCGGTCACATCTTCTCCGGGTTTGAGTTCCTGGGGGTCATTCTGGTCACGGCCATTCCGTTTGGCATCTACGATCTCGTGGAAGCACTCGACAACGTGGAGAGCGCGGCAGTGGCAGGGGATGAGTTTCCCACCACCCGGGTGCTTACGGCAGACGGTGTCATCAGCCTCATCGGTTGCTGCCTGGGAAATCCCTTCATCAACGCGGTTTACATTGGCCATCCCGGCTGGAAATCGATGGGGGGGCGCATCGGCTATTCAGCCGCCACGGGTGTGGTCGTGATTCTGTTCTGCACCTTTGGGATTGTTTCTCTGATGTCGTCTCTCATCCCGATCGTCGCCATCTCACCGATCCTCCTGTACATTGGCATGTTAATCGGTGCCCAGGCCTTCCAGGAGACGCCGAAGCGGCATGCTCCGGCCATCATTCTCGCGCTGACGCCGCACCTTGCGGCCTGGGGCAAGATGCTGATCGACAACAGCCTGGGCGCTGCCGGAACGAATGCGGCTGCTGTGGGGCTGGACAAGCTCGGCCAGGTGGGCGTGCTCTACCACGGCCTGGAAGTGATGGGCGGCGGTGCCATCTTGAGCGGCGTCATCCTGCCAGCCATCGCGGTCTTCATCATTGACCGCAGCTTCGTCAAGGCGGGTGCCTTTGCAGTGACGGGTGGTGTGCTCACCTTCTTTGGGTTGATGCACGGGGAGAAGATCGGCATTGCCGAGTCACCCGTGATGGCCCTCACTTATCTGTTGGTCGCAGGCGTGCTCTTTGGCTGCGCCAAGTATGCCACGACCGAGCCTCTGCCCGCCGCCCACGGCGAGGAGGAAGAAGAGCTTGGGAAGGCTGCCACCCCGGCTTGACCTTGTGTCACTCCGGTGGCGTGGCACCCATTGTCCCGCTGCCCGGACGCTGCAGCCCCAAGGACCTGTGTGGCTGCAGCGCCCGGTACCGCTCCGGAAGAGGAGCATTCATTTCACTCTGAAATTCTTTCGTCCAGTCAGTCTAGTTCGTTTGGTTGTGTTGGGTAAGTGCCAATTGCCAGAAGGCGGTGCTGCATGACAGCCAGTTGCGGAGGTGAGCCCGCAGCAGGCCAAAGCAAATCCGCTTTCTGGCCTTTTCGTGAAGGTGTTCCTGGAGTTGCAGCTCGGGGCCCTGGAGGCCAAATTGAGGCGCAGCCTGACCTAACCTGACAGTGCCACTCAAACCCTCCCTGCACGCGTGATTCCTCCTGCCACTTCTCCTTCCTTTCCACTCGTCGAACTACCGGATCTATTTAACATTGCCCAGCATCCTGAATCGGTGCCTTGGAGGCCCTTTCGCGACGGCGTGGAAATCCACCGTCTCTATGGAGACGGCATCACTGGGCCCACGGCCGCGTTGCTGAGGTTTCACAAGGCGGCGCACATTCCTGAACATGTGCACGAAGGCTATGAACACATCCTGGTACTGGCGGGGAGCCAGTGGGATCATCAAGGTAAGATCGTGGCGGGTACGCTCCGGATCCATCCGCCGGGGACCAGCCATGAGGTGAGAAGCGATGCGGGCTGCATCGTCCTCGCCATCTACGAGAAGCCGGTCAGATTCCTGGGGGAGTAGGAGATCTTCCTTCCAGACGATTGAAGGGCGGAGTGCGTCAACGATGAATCGAACGAAGGTGGAGACGTAGGAAGGTTGCGTTGGGCCGAGGGCGCTGCCTATTGATCACGACCGACGCATATCCTGCCGCGTGAAGTACGGAGGAGCGGCCTTGAATCTGGAGAAGCAAAGTGACAGGGGGTATTTTTTCTGAGGGCTGGATAATCAAAGCAGGAGGTTTTAATGGTGCCGGGCCGCTATTTGGGCTTGGGGATGAACACTTTTCGTGGAATAGCAAAACTTCCTGTTTCCAATTTGAAGAACCTGTGATAGTTTTCAGTCTCTAGCGAGAACACCTGTCCAATTCAAGGCATGGCAGGTCATCAGGTGAGTCTTTGTATTCAGTGGTGATTTGAAACCCGACGGTCGGGAACAGTCGAAGATGCAGCAGTCGGTCCGAGCAGATGGTACAAGATGAATACGAAGATGTATGTTGGCAACCTGGCCTGGAGCGCCACGGAGCAAGATGTCCGTGAACTTTTCTCCCAGTATGGCGCGGTGACGGAAGTTAGCCTTCCCACGGATCGTGACACGGGCCGCCCGCGTGGCTTTGCCTTTGTGGCAATGGACACGAAGGAGGCAATGGACGCCGCTATCAAGGGTCTCAACGGCCTTGAGTGGATGGGCCGTGCGCTGACCGTGAATGAGGCTCGCCCCCGTGAGGAGCGCCCCTCCTATTCCGGCGGTGGTGGTGGTTACAGCGGTGGCGGTGGCGGCGGTGGTCGCAAAGGCGGCGGCGGCGGTTACGGCGGCGGCGGTGGCGGTGGTTACGGCGGCGGCGGCGGTGGCCGTGGTGACCGTCGTAGCGGCGGCGGTGGTGGTGGTTACGGCGGCGGCGGCGGTAGCCGTGGCGGTGATCGCTGGTAATCTCTCCGACAGCTGTCCAGCACCAAGCTGAACACAAGATTTAGGGTGATGCTCTGTGGGGCATCACTCTTTTCTGTTTTTGGTCAGGTTTCACTCCCAATCGGGCGGAAAAGAGCCCCCAAGGCGATCGGTGAGTCGGGAGGCGTGCTCCTTGATTGCGTCCGCCGCCTGTATGAGGGCAGTGGGCGAGAGACGGTCCACTGGTCCACTGACCCAGAGGGCGGCAATCGGACGGCCGTGGAGATCGAATACGGGTGCTGCGGCACACCGAAACGACTCACTTTCTTCCCCCTCATCCAGGGCATAGCCGACGGTTCGCACCTGGTCGAGGACTCTGGCGTACTCTGCCCAAGTTGTGATTGTGTGGGGGGTAAAACGCATAAAAGTCAGGTGTGACTTCAGGCGGGAAAGGGATGATGGATCCAGAAACGCCAGCATAGCCTTTGCTGGTGCAGCAGAATGGAGAGGAAAGGCGTGGCCCAACTCCACCACCACCTTTACGGGATGGAGGGAGGGGACCTGATCCAGGACGACTCCATGGCTGCCGGCCAGAGTGCCGATCAGGGCTGTTTCCCCGGTAATATTGCGGAGAGATATTAGCACTGGAGCCGCGACTTGCAGGAGTCTGTCTCCGCCCAGGGCTGTGTGACCGAGGGCGAGCATTTTGCGGCTGATCCGGTAGGACTTGCCTTCTTCATCCCTCTCCACATACCCGCGGAGGGTCAGGGTGGAGGCGATCCTGAAGACGGTGTTTTTGGGAATCTTAAGCCCGTCTGTCAGCCCAGCGAGGGTCAACCCTTCAGGCTGCCGGGCCAGCAGTTCAATGAAGTCCAAGGTGCGGTCAAGAATAGGAACACGGTAGCGCGCAAGGGCTGTCAGAGATGGATCAATCTTCTGGAGGCTTTTGCCTGCAGACGGTGAATTCGCTTTCCGCTTCGGCCGGGTAGTCATGTTGTTTTATATCACAAACAAGGTTTTAAATGACAAACGAAATGATAGAGCCGCGAAATAGGTGCTGTTTTGGTCAAGCTGTCCGAACCCGAAGTCTATCCCGTCATGGCGTCATTCCATTTGCCCCCCTTCTTGACCGTACTCGCCAGCGTCGCGACATGGGGCCCCCTGTGCCGGGCTGCCGATTTGGAGGCGGATCTGCTCATTGTCGGTGGTAACGAATCTGCCTGTGCGGCCGCTGTGCAGGCGGCGAGACTGGGCGTGAAGAGGGTGGTTCTGGTGAATGACATCGACTGGCTGGGTGGGCAGTTCAGTGCGGAAGGGGTAGGCTGTCTGGATGAGTGGACGATGGTGGAGGGGCGGCGGGTCAACTTCCCTCGCAGTGGTTTGTTTCTGGAGATGGTGCGTCGCATCCGGGCTCACAACAGCGCCAAGTATGGCAAGGCCACTCCTGGCAATGCCTTCTGCGGGACGGATACGATTGAACCGGCGGCGGCTGCGGAGTTGTTTGAAGGACTGGTCAATCCCTACGTTCAGAACGGCGTGCTGCGCATTGAGCGCGGCTGGGAACCCACCAGTGTCCAGGTGCAGGAAGGGGCAGTGGCAGGGGTGGCGTTCAAACCCGTCGCAGGCGGGGAGGCGAGGTTGCGCATCACTGCGAAATTGACCCTCGATGCCAGCGACTGGGGTGATGTGATTCGTCTCAGCGGGGCAAAGTACGGGGCTGGCCCTGATCTCAAATCCAGGTTTGGAGAGCCCAGCGCCCCCGAAGCATTTGATGAAGCGGGAAATCAAGAAATGAATCCGCTGTCATGGTGTGTGGTGCTGCGTGAGACAGGCGGCAGGCACGCTGTGGTGCCGAAGCCTGCCTCGTATGATCCGCGTTCCTTCGCGGCTCTGGACAAGCTTGCCCCCTGGGTGGACAGTGATATGAGTGCGGGCATTTACAGCCCGAGCGGCAACAGCCCCTACACCCACCGACGGTTGGTGGACCGCTGGCACAACGGCTTCGCGCCAGGCACTGAGGCCACGTTTCTGAACTATCCGGTACAGGATTATCCGCTGTGCCAGCTGCCGCAAAGAGTGGTGGAAGCGCTGGAACGGAACGAGCCTGGGGCATCGAGGAAAAACATCGTGGACCTCACGCCCGCGCAGCGGAAAATCATTTTTGACGACGCCCGGCAGCATGCCTTGGGGGTGCTGCACCATCTGCAGACTGCCGTGCATGACCGGGTGGGGGACTTTCCCCAGTCATTCCGCTACATGTCCCTGACCAGCGAATTTGGAACTGTGGACCGGTTGCCGCCCAAACCCTATGTACGTGAGGGGTTGAGGCTGGAGGCCCTCAGCATGCTCCGGGAGCAGGACATCCGCACGACCGAAAAAGAGCCAAAGTGGGCTCGCGTGCTGCCCCCGGACGGAGTTTTTGGCTTTCAGTTCAACATCGACTTCCATCCCACCCGGCGAGAATACCTCGCAGAGGATCGCAATGGCCCCTGGCAGTATGTGCATACTCCTGCGCGGGGCTGGCACACGGATACGGATCGCGCATTGTTCCCTCTGCGCGGTCTGGTCCCAGTAGCCATGGATGGCTTGATTGGAGGCGGGAAAAACATCGGGGTGAGCAGCGTGGTGCAGTCAGCCTTGCGATTGCACGGGCAGATGATGCATGTGGGCCAGGCGGGTGGGACGCTGGCGTGGCTTTGTCTCAGGGATGGGAGGCAACCGAGGGCCGTGGCGGGAGATCTTGCGCGGGTGAGGGAGCTTCAACAGAAGCTATTGCGCGGTATCGGAGGACCGGGTGTGTTGATCTGGCCCTGGCATGATGTGGATCCTGACGCTGGCTATTTTGAGGCAGCCAATGCGTTGGCGCTGCGCGGCGTCTGGACACCAGAGGCTGGCAGCGTCTTCTTTCAGCCGGGCAAAGTTCTGACACGTCGAGAGCTCGCGAAGGCGCTGGTGAAACTGCATCGAGCAAGTGGGCTGGCCAAGGCGTGGCCTGTGCAGGAGCAACCGCTCTATCAGGATGTGGCGAAAGATGATCAGGATTGTTCTTTCATCGAGGCCATGGTCACCTGGGGTGAATTCCAGCCTACAGCGGAGAAGTTTCGTCCGGATGAAGTCGCCACCTCGGGCACGCTGCATGATTGGTTGACCCGGCTGGGAATGCCTGTTTCCCATGGGCTGCTGGACAACAAGGGGCGTGCTTTGCAGCGGGCTGAGATGGTGCAGCACTTGTGGCGGGCCCTGCAGCAGCAGGGGGAGTGGTTTCCTGAGACCGGCGTTTGGTTGCGTGCTGGTGGGGATGAAGACGGGGATGGGCAGGGCAATCTGGAGGATGCCTTGCCGTTTGATAGCGACAACAACAATGTGCCGGATCGACTCCAGCCGGCCGTTTCATCGTAGCGCATTCTTGAGGATGCGGAGGAGCGGGTGGGAGCGGCCTTTTGTGTGGTTTCATCCTGCGTCGTGCAAGCTGCCCTGGCCAGGCTCTTGCAAACGCAGCCACGAGCAACAAGCGACTCTTCACTCCTAACTCATAACTTCCAACCGCGCCCCACCCTTACAGCTCCCTCAACTGAATATGGCGGTACTCCATAGTGCCGCGATCGCCCTCAAGACCGATGGGGCCGGTGGCGGGCAGAGCCAGCGTGGCCTCGAGAACCTCACCATTGCAGGTGCAGTGTGCCACGCCGTCTTTCACGGTCACCACGATCTGATTCCAGTCCTGGGCCTTGTATTGCTTGAGTTCCTTGTAGGGGCCAGCCATCAGATAGTCACGGCACTGGAGCTGGGGCTTGCGCAGGAAGATGCCGCTGTCGGCATTGACCGACGCGCGGAACTCCAACTTGAGCACGAAGTCCTTGGGGAACTCCTTCACAGTGTAGATCTGCTGGACGAGCCGGGGGACATCCTTGGGTGGGTTCACGGTAAGTACACCGCCGGCGGCGGTGTAGCGACCGTCGCTGGAGGCGGTTTTGCCGTCGAAGTTCTCGCCCTTTTTGGGATCGTTCCACCCGGTCAGATCTTTGCCGTTGAACAGGCTCACAAATCCGGTCTCGGGCTGCCAGGTGTCATCTGGGGCGGCATGGGTGGGGCTGACAAGGGTGGTGACGATCGCCAGGGTGGCGGCAATGGCGGGAACGAGGGCGGGCAGTTTCATGCGGCTCTCAAAACGTGGAATCTGCCAGGTTTCGTGCGGGATTTTTTCTGGTTCAGTAGTCAAAAATGCTGACCTCCCGGTTGGCTTTGCGCAGCTTGGTAGAGAGATATCGCGCCAGATTGCGAAGAAGCACGATCTTGATGTGGGGATGGGTGTCCTCCAGCCTCTCAAAGGCCTCGATGGGCAGCAGGTCGCATTCAACATCGGTGTCAGCCATGACCACAGCGGAGCGGGGAGACTCATCCAGGAGCGCCATCTCGCCGAAAGCCATTCCTGGCGAGAAGGTGGCCAGGCGTTTTTGCATGCCGCTGGCCAGCGTGACGGTGACGCTTACCGTGCCGCGGGCAAGCACGAAGAGCTCCCGGGCGGCATCACCCGCATTGACGACCACGCTGCCCTTGCGGTACTGATGTCTGACAAAGAGGGCGGAGACGATGGAGACCTCGGCGGGGGTCAAGCCCTCCAGCATCTCATACTCTGAGTGCGTGGCGGAAAGTTCTACATGATGGTTGGGGTGCAACTCGGCCAGGAGGTGGTTCTCACACCACTCCAGGGCAGGATCATTGTCGTCAAAGAAGTGGAACAGTGAACTCCAGTTTTCACCGAGCTTGGCTTTCATATAGCGCCGCAGCATGGGGGCTCTGAAGATGTGGGTGAAAATCAGCTTGATGCCCGAGGAGGCCAGCTTCAGGAGCAACTGGTGGAAGAGGCGGCAGGTGCTCTCATTCACCACGAGCGTCCTCTTCAAATCCAGAATGATGAAGCGCCGGTTGCCCAAGTCCTTCATCGCCTCCCGCACCACCACCTCAGCAGTGGAGAAGACCAGGTTGCCCTGAAGCTGGAGGACCTGTATCGAACGACCCGCCGTTCTCAACAGGCTGGCTTCTTCCGGCGTGCGAACCCGGCTGGAGTTCACTTCGGATCCGTTGAACTCCAGCCGCACGACTGAGGAACTGGTGTGGGGGGAGTTGAACAGGTGGAGGTCAAAGTGTCGTGAAAGGTCATCGCACACCTTGATGCCCCGCACGCTGTTGCCGCGCACATCCAAGGGGGGGGAAAAGATACCGATTCCCAATTGGCCGGGCAGCACGGCCACAATCCCGCCAGCGACACCGCTCTTTGCCGGCATGCCAACTCGATAAATCCACTCCCCCGCGTAGTCGTACATGCCGCAGGACGCCATCACGCTGAGCACGCTCTCCACATACTCGCCCCGGATGGCCCGCTTTCCAGTCACAGGGTTGATGCCGTGATTTGCCAGCGTGGCACCCATGATGGCCAGATCGCGACAGGTCACGGAGAGGGAGCACTGCTTGAAGTAGAGATCAACCACGGGCAGGGGATCTTCCGTGAGGATATCGAAGTTGCGCAGCATGTAGCCAATGGCGCGGTTTCGGTGTCCGGTGTCGCTCTCTGACTGATAGACACTGGAGTCGAGTGCCAGCTCACGTCCTGCGTAGAGGGAGAAAGTGTCGAGAATCCGCTGCAGGCGCGTGTTCTGTGACTTGCCTGCGATCTGGCCGACGGCGGCAATCGCGCCAGCGTTGATCATCGGATTGCGGGGGCGGCCGGTATCTGGCTCCAGGCTGATCGCGTTGAAGGCGTCACCTGTGGGCTCCACGCCGATCTTGGTAAAGACCTCCGTGCGGGTCTTGTCTTCCAAGGCCATGCCGTACACAAAGGGCTTGGAAATGGATTGAATGGTGAAGGAGTGCTGGCTGTCGCCCACCTCATAGATCTGCCCGTCTGCAGTTACCAAGCATATACCAAACAGGGATGGGTCAGCCTTCGCAAGTTCCGGGATGTATGTGGCTACGGCACCCTCGTCCAGAGAGATGTACTTGGCGTGCAGCGATTTGAGGTAGTCGAGAATCGGGGAGGACAAGGAGGAATCGGCAAGGTTCATTGATAAGCGTGTCAGTGAGAGCGTCTCCGATGTCACAGCAGGTGAGGGCTGCTTCACGGATGGTGTGGACTCCGATACCCGGGTGAAGGGGTTCGATGTGGAAATTTCGGGGGCGTTGACCGGACGGGTGGTTCCGGCTATGAGAAGAACTCCCGTCAAGCAACAAGCATGCCACCGTGTTTTCTTCATGATTAGCGAAAACCTGCCTCCGCCCATGTCTCCACAGGATTCATCCTCCGCGACTTCCAAACAGAATGCCACCATTGCCATCCAGGGGCTGCGCTATGTCCGGGACCGGGAAATTTTGAAAGGCATTGACTGGCAGGTGGAGCCAGGGGAGCACTGGGTCATCCTGGGGCCCAACGGCTGTGGGAAGACCTCGCTGATCAACTGCCTGACCGGCTATGAGATGGCCACCGCAGGAGATGTTTTTGTGGATGGCGCTGAATATGGCCGTACTGACTGGCGCGAGGTGCGCAAACGCGTAGGGCTGGTGACGAGTACGCTTACCTTCTACCTGGAGCCAGGTGAGCCGGTGCTGGATGCAGTGGTCAGCGGGCGGGACGCCATGATCAATCTCGTGGGGGAAGTGGATCCAACCTTGCGCCAGGAAGCGCGTGCCCTGCTCAACCGGATCGGCTGCGGTTACCTCACAGATTCCAGGTGGGGTGTGCTTTCCCAGGGGGAACGGCAAAAGATCCTGATCTGCCGTGCGCTGATGGCGCGGTACAAGGTGTTGATCTTGGATGAACCCTGCGCGGGGCTTGATCCCGTGGCCCGTGAGCGCTTTTTGCAATGGTTGCAGACTCTTGCCCGGGAAGAAGGGGCACCCTCCATGGTACTGGTGACCCACCATGTGGAGGAGATCCTCCCCTGTTTCAGCAGGGTGCTACTGCTGAAAGACGGGGCTGTACTGTGTGCGGGGCCCAAAGAGGAGGTGATGTCTCCCAGCCTGCTAAGCCAAGCCTACGGTGCACCGCTCCAGCTCATTCAGAGTGGGGAGCGCTATGTCCTGCAGGTCGTACCTGAGGCGGTCTGAACGGCGAGCCTAATCGAATCTTCGGCCCTCCTGTCGTGGTCTTCCTGCCGCCGAGTGGGAGACAGTTGTTCTCAGGAAACTCCGCGGAGGGCCTCGAAGGCAATTGCGGGAACGGGAGTCAGATTCTCAGATTCTGTGGAGGGACGTCCAGACAGAGGCAGTGCTCCCCTCTCCAGCAGGTTGGATAAACTGGTTTCCAAGGTTTGGAAATGCAGCCCCGGCAGAAGCTTGTCCGTGCCAGGCTTCTGAATTTTGAGAGCCGCTGTGGTGTTCATGGCATATACAAGAATATTATCACTATAGAATCAAGAAAATGATTATATTATCTACGGGTAAAAAAGGCAGAAATCACATTTGATAGCCTTAACCTTCGTGCCATCAAAAAACCCCCACCACCTGATGAAACAGGCGCGATGGGGGTGTCTTGAACGGTTGAAACCTAGCGGCGCAGATTGGACCGGCGACGGGTAAGGATAATCAGGCCAGCCACGGCCAGGAGAAGGGCGCTGCCGGGTTCGGGTACGGCTTGGGCGCGATAGCCTGCGTAGGAGTTGGCGCTGCTGCTGCTTGGCAGGTGGACTTCGCCGGTCAGGTTCAGGTTATTGGCGATGACTGCGCCGTCGATGTTGTTGGAGGTCGTGATTGTGGCATTGGGGGCCAGGATGCTCCCATTGAACTGGTGGCTTCCAAGATTAATGGTGGTGGCTTCGTAGAAGTTCCAGACGATGTGCGCCTGCCAGTAGTCGCTGGTGAAATCACCCACCATGTTGCCAGCATTCTGGATCCAGTTCACGGTGGTGCCGGAAACGTTGATGACGATGTTGGTGGCGCCATTGGCAACGAGGCCAATCTGCTGGGAGAGGTTGCTGCCGAAGATGGCGTCTGCGCTGATGCTGAAGACGGCGAGACCATCGCTGCCCGCGGTAGCGGTGAAAGTGACAGGGCCTGGTTGGCCGTTGGTGGATGAGGTCACCACGCTGTCGGTAGCGAGGGATTTGAGATTGGCGCTCTCGCTGAGGAAAGCCTGCTTGAGGGTGGACAAATCCGTGGACTGGCTGACCTGGCTGCCGCCACCATTGTAGTTGATGGTGCGGCCGTTGGTCCCGCCCAGGTATAGGCTGCCTTTGTTGAGTTGAAGCGGGTTCCCGCTGCCAATGTTGCCGCCCACCACCAAGGTCTTGTCTGTGGCAGAGGTGCCACTGGGAAGGCCGATTCCGAAGTTCGAAGAGTTGCTCCCGCTCAAATTTCCACCCACTAGGGTGCGTCCTTCGATTTCACCCTGGATGTTCAAGTTTCCGAAGATGATCGCGTTGTAGTTTTCCCAGGTGTAGCTCTGTGCCTTGGCTTGGCTGAGGCCGAAAGTTACCAGGCTTGAAACGGCGAGAACTATAGACCGTGCCACACGGTTCGCAAAGGTGAGAGATGCTAGGGGTTGCATTCTCGAAAGTAATACTCACACTCTCAAACGCAATAGCAAATATCGCCAGAGAATCGCAAATACTAGAAACTGAGTCAATTGGGGGCGTGGTTTTATTTGCGCGCGGGCAAGGTTTCCATAAGATGATCGCAAAACTACGCTTTCGCCGCATGATTTATCATGTTTGCGAATCTCTCATTTGGGGGGTAGGGCGATGCCGTGGTCCCGGACCTAGAGTTCCACCATCAGCAGATGTCGAACGCGCGGGGGCTCATCGCCGCGGTGAAGTGCCACCACCGCGTCTTCAATGCGGCGATCCTCTACTGTGGCTCTCTGATGCTGGCGAAGGTGTTCCGCCCAGGAGCCGACGATAAACGTCTCCCGAAAAACGCGCGGATTGTCGAGATCTACAAAAAGGGAACAACGAAAAGCTCCATCGCGAAGACGGATCTTGCGCAGGGCGCGCATCGCCTCGCGGAAGGCAGGCTCGTCTTCTTGGAAGAGCTGGTATTCAATGGTGATCAAGACCGGGCCATCCTCTGGACCGGGAGTGGTGGTGAGGGTGTGCTCAGGCCAGTCGTTGGATGGGGAGAGGTCCAGCTTGTCCACGTGACTGATGGGCCACCGTCTCTGGAGCGTGATACTGATGAGGAGCCAGGCGGCTGCGCCAAGCAGGGCGACGGTGGCACCCCAGTCTGAGAGTATTCGCCCCCAGGCCAAGGCTCCCAAGGCGAAGGCTCCTTGTACTGCCACCAGATAAATGGCGGAGCTGCGGGCGCGAACCCAGTTGGGGAAGGCGCTCTGGGCGGCAACGCTAAAGGTATTGAGCGCGCTCATCCAACCGGCACCGGCGAGGGCCAGAGCTGCACCCATGCTATAGCGATCAGTTACTGCGGCGAGCAGGCAGGCTGCGAGTGCCGAGGAGAGCCCGGCAGATGTGACCACCATGTCGAAGCTGAGGCGGGCGCGCAGCTTGGGGAGGAGGAACAGGGCCACCACTATGGCCCCCAGGCCGTAGCAGCTCATGAGCAGGCCGTAGTCAGACCCGCTCCACCCGCGTCGATGGATTAATATAGGGAGTAGTGCCACTGGGGCCACGGCGGCAAAGACGTGAACTGCGCCCCGGAGCAGGACGGCCTGCATGGGGGCGGCGTGGCGGGCATAGCGCAGGGCTGCCACCATGGCGCCCATCATCCGCTCCTGTTCGGTGGACTTGGGTGGAGACGGGGGGCTCACCCGCCAGGCTGCCAAGATCACGGCGCCGAATGAGAGAGTATTGAGGGCGAAGACGGGGCCCGGTCCGGCTGCGGCCACCAGCAAGCCGCCTGCCACGGGGCCCAGGGAACGGGCGGTGTTGAAGCCTACGCTACCCAGAGCCAGGGCGGCAGAAAGCTGGGAGCGGCCCACCAAGTCTGGGATCAGGGCTTGCCAGGCTGGCATGGTGAAGGCGGAGGCGACCCCCAGTTGAAAGGTCGCCAACAACAACAACGGCGCAGAAAGTTTACCGGCAAAGGCCAGATAGGTCATGCCTGCTGCGGTGAGCAAGGCCCCTGCTTGAGCCAACAGGATGAGCTTGCGTCGGTCCACGAGGTCCGCCAGAGCCCCGGCAGGCAGGGCCAGCAGAAAAAGAGGCAGCCCTGTCATCGTCTGCATCAGGGCCACCAGCAGTGGAGAGGCGGAGATGGAGGTCATCGTCCAGATGGCCGCCGTGTCATTCATGGTCGTGCCGATATTGGAGACGATATTGGCCAGCCAGAGGCCGCGGAACTGCCAGTCACGCAAGGGGGCCCAAGCGGAGCCCCGCTTCGAAGCGGGGGGCGAGGAGGCGTGGGAGGCGCTGACGCTCATCGGGTGGTTGTGCTGTCTGAAAGTCAAATTGGGCGGGAGAAGCCGCTTGTCCATGGAGCAAACAAAACAGGTCCCCAGACTTGTTACGCATTGTGGTCATTTGGTGACTCGGTCTTGACGTGGTAAATGCGTGTTTCAAACTGGATGCCTTGAACTCTGATGCCACTCCCTGGATCGCCGCGCTCGTGAACCTCTTGGGAGGGGATGCGGTGCTGTCCTCCGACGAAGACCTCGTCCCCTACAGCTTTGATGGAACCGCTGCGCTCAAACAACGCCCGGCGTGCGTGGTGTTCCCCCGCAGCACGGAGGACGTGGCGGCCTGTGTAAAACTGGCCAGGGAGCACGGAGTGCCAGTGGTGACCCGGGGCAGTGGCACCGGTCTCAGCGGTGGCAGTGTGCCTCTGACGGAGTGTCTGGTCCTGTGTTTGGTAAAACTGGACCGCATCCTGGAGGTGGATCCCCGCAATCTCACCCTTAGGGCACAATGTGGGGTGATCACCAAGGAGATTGATGACGCCGCTTCAGGACATGGTCTCTTTTATCCGCCCGACCCGGGTTCGATGAAAATCTCCACGATCGGGGGCAATGTGGCGGAGAACAGCGGTGGTCTGCGCGGGCTGAAGTACGGGGTTACCCGGGACTATGTCATGGGCATGACGGTGGTCCTGCCGGATGGTGAGATCGCGTGGCTGGGCAACAAGTGTGTGAAGGATGTGGCTGGCTACTCGCTCAAAGATCTCTTTATCGGGAGTGAGGGCACGCTGGGGATCATCACGGAGGTGCTCCTCAAGCTGCTGCCCAAGCCCGCTGCGCGGCGAACGATGCTGGCCATGTATGACTCCATGGAGGCGGCCGCGGAGACGGTGAGCGCCATTATTGCGGCACGGATCATCCCCTGCACTCTGGAGTTCCTGGATCGCATGACCCTGGGCTGCGTGGAAGACTATGCGAAGATTGGCCTGCCCACGGATGTGGAGGCGCTGCTGCTCATGGAGACGGATGGTCACCCTGCGGCAGTGGAGGATGAGGCGAATCGTATGATGGATATCGCCCGCCAGAACGGGGCCCGTGAAGTGAAGATGGCTGCCGATGAGGCTGAAGGAGCCCGTCTGGCCGCGGCCCGGCGCAATGCCTTCTCCGCCCTGGCTCGAGTGAAGCCCACCACCATCCTGGAGGATGTGACCGTGCCTCGCAGTGAGCTGGCTGCGATGGTGAAGTTTATCAATGAGACGGCAGCGAAGCATCGATTGTTGATTGGCACTTTCGGACACATGGGAGACGGTAATCTGCATCCCACCTTCCTCACGAATGAGAAGGACGAGGAAGAAATGCATCGCGTAGAGCTGGCTCTGGGCGAGATCGTGGACAAGACCATCGCGATGGGCGGCACCATCACCGGGGAGCACGGGGTGGGGCTGGCCAAGAAGGGATTCTTGAAACAACAGTTCGGCAAGGCCAGCTATGACCTGCTCAAGCTGGTGAAAAAGGCCCTGGACCCGGCCGGCCTCCTGAACCCCGGCAAAATTTTTGACTGAGCCATGAGCATCGAACCTGGCAAAAAAGGGGTGGGGGCGATGTTGCTCAAGCAGCTGGACTACTCAGTGCTCCAGCAGTGCATGCACTGCGGTATGTGTCTGCCCACATGTCCGACCTACGTGGAGACCAAGCGGGAGCGGAACAGCCCGCGGGGGCGCATTGCTCTCATGCGGGCTATGGCAGACGGTGAGGTTCCCGTGACCAGGAGCTTTGCCGATGAAATGTACTACTGCCTGGGATGTCTGGCCTGCCAGACGGCCTGCCCGGCAGGGGTGAACTATGTGGAGCTCTTTGAAACCTCCCGGGCTGAGGTCGAGCGCAGCGGAGTGCAACCTCGCGGGCAGCGGGATTTTTGGCGTTGGCTCACCCTGGAGGTGCTTTTCATGCACCCGCGGCTGTTGAGAGCAGTCGGCCTGATGCTCCGGGTGTATCAGCAGACGGGACTGCAGACCATGGTCCGGAGGCTGGGTCTGCCGAAGCTGATACCAGGGAAACTCGGCTCTCTGGAGCCTCAGACCCCCACGGTGGCGGCGGCTTTCTCAGATGATCTCATTGATGCGGTGGAATCGCCTGCGGAAAGGCCCCGATATCGCGTGGCTTTGCTGACGGGGTGTGTGCAGGATCTCGTCTTCTCCCAGATCAATCGTGATACGGCCGACGTGCTGCTCGCGAACGGGTGCGAGGTGATTACGCCTCGCAACCAGTACTGTTGCGGCTCCCTCCATGGGCACAACGGTGCGCCGGAACTGGCCCGCGATCTGGCCCGACGCCAGCTCGACATGTTTGATGTCGATAGCCTGGATGCGATCATCACCAATGCGGGCGGGTGTGGATCTCACCTGAAGCACTACGGGCATCTGCTTCATCATGACCCTGTGTACGGGCCCAAAGCTGCGGAGTGGGATCGCAAGGTGCGTGACATTCACGAATGGCTGGTGGAAATCGGCATCCGCAAGCCGGTGTCTGCCCCTGCCACAGTGGACAGTACGCCCGTGGAAGTGACTTATCATGAATCCTGTCACCTCTGTCACGGGCAGAAGATCACCAGCCAGCCGCGGGTGGTGCTTGGTGCCATCCCCGGGTTGAAGGTGAAGGAACTGCCGGAAAGCAACTGGTGCTGTGGCAGCGCCGGGATCTACAACATCACCCAGCCTGAGCAATCGGCCAAGCTGCTGGAGCGCAAGCTGAAGAATCTCGAGGCCACTGGGGCCGGCGTGGTTGCTACATCGAACCCGGGATGCCACATGCAGCTCGCCTTTGGGCTGCGGTCAAAGCCCGAAGCAAAATGCCATGAGGTGACGCAACCCGTGAGTTTGTTGGCGGAGGCCTACAGGAGGGAAAGGGAAGAGGGGGGAAGGCAAGAGGAATAAGGGGGAGGCGCTACGCTGGTTGAGGTGCCGCGATCGGGTTAGTTGAGGCGAGGGGTGATTGTTGGCTGCTTTCGTCCCGAAGAGCTTGGTGTGGCTTGTCGTGACCGTGATCGGATTGATTTTAACCTCTTGTAATGCGGGTGTGAGAATCGCCCCGCTGTCTTGCAATCGCTGGCTTTCGTCCTAAAGGGGATAACCCCATGCCTGCACTCAAGATTCTCCTCAGCTTTCTTGTTGGACTCACGATAGCCGGTTGCACCCTTCCCCAGCAGCCTTCAGTGCGTCCGGTGGGGCCCGCAGCGGCCCCCAATGCTCCCTTCACGCTGGGGATTGATGTGCTGGCGAGCAATGGCTATGACCTGCTCCGGGGCAAGCGCGTGGGGCTGATCTGCAACCAGACGAGCATGACGGGCAACGGTACGCTGACCCGGGTGGCATTGAGGCGTGCGGGTGTCAATCTGGTCGCGCTCTATGCTCCGGAGCACGGGGTAGATGGGACCATCAAGGCGGGAATTCATGTGCAGGATCGGAAGGATCCTGTGACGGGGTTGACGGTGTATTCCCTCTATGGCGACACGCGCAAGCCAACACCGCGGATGCTGGCACCCATTGATGTCATGTTGTTTGATCTACAGGACATCGGCTCGCGCAGTTATACCTACATCTCCACCATGGTGGTGGCCATGGAGGCGTGCGGGGAGGGCGGAAAGGAGTTTATCGTGCTGGACCGGCCGAATCCGCTGGGGGGATGGCGCGTGGAGGGGCCGCCGGTGGAGCCTCAGTGGAAGTCTTTCGTAAGCCAGGTGAATGTGCCCTACGTGCATGGCATGACGACGGGGGAGCTGGCAATGATGGTGGCCGGAGAGGGGTGGATCACCCGGCGGCCTCGTCTGAGGGTGGTGAAGATGCGGGGTTATGATCGCAACATGCTCTGGCAGGACACGGGGCTGCGTTGGTACCGTACGTCGCCGAACATTCCGCACGCGGGTTCGCCCTTGTACTACGTGGCGACGGGGATGCTCGGCGGGGCTGCGGCTGTCGATGTGGGGATTGGCACGGAGAATCCGTTCGGCTACGCGGGAGGTCGTGGGGTGAATCCGCAGGTGTTTGTCGACTATTGCCGACGCCTCGGTTTTCCTGGTGTGGGGTATGAGGCGTACGCGCGGGAGGGCTTTGGTGGCGTGAAGCTGCGCATGGATCCCAGAACTCCGGCGAATATCACGGCTCTGGACGTGTACTTGATCGCCGGTCTGCAGAATCAGACTCGTGGGGCGGTGCTTGGGCGGATGTCTGCCTCGCAGATCAGCCTGTTCAACAAGGTGTATGGCAGCGACAGTCTGCGGAGAGACCTGATGCGGGGAGTTTCTCCGACTCGTATTGTCAGTTCCTGGAAGCGGTTCGAGGACGGCTTTCGCGCCAAGCGCCAGCGGTATCTGATGTACTGAGGAGAGGGAGAAGGGAAGAGGGGTAAGGGCAACGGGAGCGAACTTTGGGATGGCGGGAGGGGCCGGAAGTCGTTGGTAGGGCGCGGTTTGGGTTGCAACTAGGCATTAACTGGCTCACAATCCCGTGACCATGGCAAAAAAAGCTGTAAAAAAGGCAACGACCCTCACCTCTCAACGCTCCGATGAGGAGGAGATGGCCTTTGCGGCCGCCACGTTCGCCGATGACAAGAAGGCGGAAGACATCGTGATCATGGACGTGCAGGGAATCTCGCCTGTGGCAGATTACTTTGTGATCTGCACCGCGACCTCGATGCCGCACCTCAAGGCCATTCGCAACGAGGTGAAGGACCGCTTTTGGGTCGAACACAATCGCAAACCCATCGCCGTGGATGAGAAGATGGAGAGTCTCTGGATCATCCTGCACTACGGGGATGTGATGGTGCATGTTTTCCACAAGGAAAAGCGCGACTTCTACGCTCTGGAAGAGCTCTGGGGCGACGCGCCGCGGGTCGCCTGGCAGCCGACCGTGCCGGTGCCCGCCGCTCCTGCGCCCAAGGCCAAGAAAGCAGCTGCTCCTGCCAAGAAAGCAGCTGCTCCTGCCAAGAAAGCAGCTGCTCCTGCCAAAAAGGCCGCTGCCCCTGCCAAGAAATCTGCCGCCAAAAAAGCCTCTGCAAAGAAGGCTCCTGCCAAGAAGGCCGCGCGTAAGTAGTCGGCATGAGGTTGGAACTCATCAATACGGGCACGGAACTGCTCATCGGCGACGTCATCAACACGAACGCGGCCTGGCTGGGGCAGCGCATGGTTGATCTGGGGGTGCTCGTACAACGCGCCACCATCGTGCCGGATGGCATGGCGATTGAGGAGGCGCTCAATGAGGCGGTGCGCCGTTCAGATGTCGTGATCATCACGGGTGGACTGGGCCCGACAGCAGACGATGTCTCCAGAGAGGCTGCCGCAGGAGTGCTTGGGCTGGCCCTTGAGACGGATCCTGAGGTCATGAAGGTGCTGGAGGCGATCTTTGCCCGATCGGGCAAGCTGGTCAATGAGCACAATCAACGACAGGCCTTGGTGGTGAAGGGGGCGCATGTGCTGGCCAATCCCCATGGCACCGCTCCGGGATTGCATCTGCCCGCGAGCTTGGGCGCACCCAAAGGTCTGCATTGCACACTGTTTCTTTTGCCCGGACCGCCCAGGGAACTGAAGCCGATGATGGTGGAGCTGGTGGAGCCCATCATACGGGGGATGCTGCCAGGTGGCACGGATAAGGAGTGTCGCTATTTCAAATTTACCGGGATTGGTGAATCGGACATCTCGATGGCGCTCCAGGAAGGCCTGGAAGCCATTGGCGACCTGGAAATTGGGTATTGCCTGGGTAAGGGTGATGTGGACGTGCGGTTGAATGGACCCGTCGGCGCTCTGGATCGTGCCGGAGTCTTCTGTCGGGAGAAGCTGGGCGAGTTCCTGGTTTCTGATGACCGTCGCCTCGTGGAAGAGGTGGTGGTGGGCCTGTTGAAGGATCGCGGGGAATGGCTTGCCACGGCGGAGAGTTGCACGGGTGGCTTCATCGCCCATCGCGTCACAAACGTCAGCGGGGCCTCAGGCGTGTTCGGGCATGGCTTGGTGACCTATGCCAATGAGGCCAAGATCCAGCACCTCGGCGTGCCGGCTGAACTGATCGAGGAACATGGTGCGGTCAGTGAACCGGTGGCTGCGGCCATGGCGGAGGGATGCCTCCGCGTTAGCGGTGCGGATCACGCCGTGGCGGTCACGGGAATAGCCGGGCCTACGGGGGGAACCTCTGAGAAACCCACCGGCACGGTGTTTATCGCGCTGGCGTCCAAGGGTGTTCCCGTAGAGGTGCGCAAGCGCTGGTATCGGGGAGAGCGGGAGCGATTTAAGATTCTGACCAGTCAAACGGCGCTCGACTTTGTCCGGCGGCGTCTGCAAGGGTATGCCTTGCCGAACGGCTGATTCTGGTTCAAGATATCGGTCCGGATGATTATTTTTGCTGGCGTCCTCTTGGTGTGCCAGCCACCCTTATCCTGGCCCACATGATTTCTTTGTCCGTACTTTTGCCATGGTCTCGCGCTGCCCGTATGGGTGGGTTGTTGCTTGCCCTCACCGCTCTAACCTCTGGCATGGCCCTGGCGGATGTGAAGCTAAGGGCGGGGGACGGCAAGCGCAGCAAGGGCGACGTTTTCATCCCCGAGGCACGTGATGTGTCTGCCAGCTTTGTGGCTGGAAATGCTGTTGATATTGAACTGATTGGGACCATCGGAACCCTGAAACAGGCCGACTTTGTGATTCGTCAGCTTCCAGAGCACGGTACGCTCACCAACCTGCGCCCGCATCCCCGCGAATCCAACAAGTCCCTTATCACCTACACCCATGCCGGGGAGCAGGCGTCTCTGATGGACCGCTTCACGTACTCCGTGCGGGTGGATGGGGGGCCTTTTTCGGCACCTGCCACCGTCACGCTGCGTGGGCAGCGCATGGAGCCGATCCTCTCCATCGTCAAAATGCCCTCATTTGGCAGGGTGTTTTTGGGTGGTGAAGCTTCAGGCGTCGTCTCCGTGCGAAACATGGGGCGCGCGCCCTACCGGATGAACATGGTGTGGAGTGAGGGCTGGTCCGGTCCTCCTACGCTGGAGGTAAACCCGGGCGATACGGTGGATTTCCAGATGATCTTCAAGCCAGTCCGTCCGGGTGAGGTGCGACAGGAGATCGAACTCCAACCCGGTGTGAAAACGAGCAAGCTGACCCTTTTTGGTGAAGGCGTGCGAGCACTGACGGTCAGTCCTGGTTATCTCACGCTGGACTACAATCGCGCCACTGGAGTGCGCTCAGGGATTCTGACGCTGGTCAATGGACGCTCCGATCCGATGAAGGTGACCATCAAGTTTCCCATCAGGCTGCTGGCTCCAGCGTCACTGGAGATCCCGCCGCAGCAAAAGGCTGAGGTGCTGTTGCAACTGCCGGCTACGGATGTGCCCCAGTTTCTTGGTGAAGTGGTGGTGGAGGCAGACGGCGTATCCGAGAAAGTCGCGGTGCAGTCCCGGCCCAAGCCGGCTGAACTGAAAGTCGTTTCCCCAGAAAAGGGCACCTTGGACTTCGGTCAGGTGACCCAGCGTAAGGCGACCAGCCGCGACATCATTCTGGCCAATACAGGTGGAGAACTGCTCGTGGTGGAGGTGCAGGCTCGCAATCCGTACGTGTCGGAGTTTTCCGGTCAGGCCCTGCGTCTGGAGCCTGGCCAACAACGCAGCGTGAAGGTCTTTCTGAAGAGCGAGTCTCTGGGGAATGTCATCAGTGACCTTCGCATCATTGGGGGCGCATCGGAGTCGGTGGTCACCCTCAAATCTTACGTTCGTGAACTGGCTGCTCCTGACGTCGCCCCCGCGCCTCCGGTCGTGGCTGCTAGCCCTGTCGTTCCAGTGGCTCCTTCCACGGGGGGCTCACAGCCTGCCCCGGCCCCGATGGCACCTCCCGTGGCGGCACCTCCCGCACCTGCTCCGGTAGCAGTGGCTCCGAGCCCCGTTGCCGCCCCGGTGCGTAGAACGGCACCTCCGGACGCGCCCCGCGCCCCGCTCAACAATGTGCAAAGTGCACTGGCGGCCTACCTGGCGACGGAAGGGTTGCCTATGCCTTCCAGCTCGATCAACCCGCATCTGGACCGAGTGAACAGTGTGGAACTGGTGGATCGGGAAACTTCCAACTTCACCATCGCCTGGAAGAAGCCTGGTGTGGCTCCTGCGGGCTGGGCCTTGGAGAGTGCCTCCATGTCCAAGGATGAAAGTAGCAACCTCTTCATCAAGACCTGGAACCGTGTGAATCATTGGAAGACGGTCTCCGGCGACAATGACAAGGTGGTTGTGAAGGTGCTGGCGCTGCGCCCCGCCTCGCAATACGAGATGCGCGTGCGCGGTGTGGATCGCGATGGCAAATTCTCCGAACCGTCTCCAATCTTTGTGGTAACCACCCCGGAACCTTGGCGGGTGCCCGCCTGGGCTTGGCGTGGGATGCTCGTGAGTGCGTTGCTGGTAGTGATCTACATGCTCTGGCGTGCGCGCCGTGGGGACTTCGAGTTCGCTTGAGCAGGTTGTTGTCCGCTGCCTGCTACGAGGCGGGGCCGCCCTTTGCTTTGCGCAGGGTTTCGAAGAGACGGTACGCCTGCTCACGGGCTTCATTTGGGAAGTCGTGATCGCAATCTGGGTGGATCACCTGGAGGCGATCCGCTGCGCTATAAAGGCGATACACGTCGCGTGCGGCGGTAGCGACCCGGTCCACGCTGTCCCATTTGAAATTGCCGTCCCGCAAGGGCGCTGAAATGAGAACATGGCGGGGGGCCACCGCGGCGAGGAGTTCAGGGAAGTCAAAAGGCGCATCCTGCGGCCGACCCACGTACTGGGCCATGCGGGGCATGTAGCGATCCTGCGTCCACCCACGGAGGTCTCCGTTCTTGTAGTCGCGATAAGAGTCCAGGCCGCAGGAGCTGACCACAATGTGGATCCGAGGGTCGAACACGGCGGTGTAAACGGAGTTGTGCCCACCCAGCGAGTGGCCCACCGCACCATATCGCCCATGCTGCACGTACGGAAGGCTGTCGAGCACATCCAGAGCTCGTATATTGTCCCAGATCGCCTTCATAGTGCCGCTGTCGTACCCCAGCCCCTTGAGATCCGGGGTGTATCCGGCCAGGTGTGGATAGCTGGGCGCGATGGTGACAAAGCCACGAGCCGCGAGTTCGCTGGCGTACTGGCGGTTGGCCTTGCCTCCCAGACCCACGACTACACCATAACCCACCTGGTTGTCGGTAGGGTGCAGACATAGAACCGCTGGATGGCGGGGTGGGCTGCCGGACTGGAGAGCTGTCTTGGGCACGCACAGATAGGCGGGGGTGCGACTGCCTGGCTCGGACTGGTAGGTGATGCGCTGCCGGATGTAATTTCCTGCATCCGTCTGTTCCTCGATCTGGACATCCAGCGGACAGCGTTTGCTGACATCTGGCAGAGGACCCATCACGGACTGGGCTGCTTTCAGAATCTCCAGCCGGCGAGGTTCCCATTCTGCAGGAGTGGTCGCTGGCTTGCACCCCCCGTTGGGAAGGCGGATTTCCAGAGGCTTGAAGGGGTCCAGTCGTGCAAGGTGGGCGACTGGGCTGTCTGCGGCAGCGGAAGCGTGGGCAAGGAGGCTGGAGGCAGCGATGAAGGAGAGCGCGCGGAGCATCGCGGAAAATACGAGGGCAGGAGCCCGTTCCTTCTGGGAACCGGAGGGGTTGGGCGAGACTCTCTTTGCGCAAAAATCGAGGCTTCCTCAGAGCTAGTCTGGGGTGGTAGCATGAGGGGGGGCGGGTGTCTGCATTCTCAATCTTGCTGCCATAAGAGTGGCGCGTAGCGGGATCTGGCCACGGCATTGAAGCCTGTCGAAACCACTCCCACGCTGGGTGGAGATGCTGGCGGAGAATTTTGCCTAGCTGGAAGCGCACGACAAGATGCACAAAGTTTCCTTGCAGCGGACTTGGCGAGAAGGAGTGGTCGCTGCGGATGAACCTGCACGAGCCTGTTTCTGGCAAAAAAACTCTTCTGAGAACCCATCCAGTGGGCGGTTCAAATACGAATCGCGGGCATGAAGTTGTACCAAGTTCTCCTAACTTCCGGAGGGTCAGGCCATGTGACCGCTGAGGGCTACACTCGCATTGGTGAGCTGATCATGTTTTTCCGCGGTCCGTCCAAGGGCTGGGTCGCCTCCTATCGTTCAGATTTGGTGGCGAGCATCCGCGATGTATCGGTGTCTCCTGCTGCGGGCGGAGCGATCGCAGAGGAGCTTCTGGCAGCAAGGGCAAATTGACTTTTCAGGGCGTCGGGCCACCGGATGATTTTCCTCCACTTTTGCAACGAATTGACGCACACTGGGTTTCATGAGGATGCCTCTCTCGTCGCTTCGCCATTTGCCGCTGTTGGGTCCAGGTTGGAAGAAGTTCTTCACGCTCGTTGCGTTGTCTGGCGCTGCGCTTGCGGGCCCAAGTTGCACCTGTTGTGATTCCGGAGTGGCCTCAGGACCTGGTCAGGTGCGTTACAACAGCTGGATTTCGTGCGATCCTGATCACCCTGAGACGCTGGTCTCCCGTGGCAAGGTGCGCATGCAGGATCCAGCGTGGAAGTTGATTCCTCACCCGCGTGACTGTGATTCCACGGTGTATCGCACGTGGCTGCATTATGACGAGCCCCGTCTGGCCATCGATGACAATGTGGTTGCGGGAGAGTATCGCAATGGTCGGGATTCGGCCAGATGCCCCGAAGGGCAGGGGGACATCACCGCCACCTACGGCGGGCCGAGCGGGTCTCCAACCAATCAGCGCTGGGGAGACTCGGGCAAGTAGTCGTAACCCATCGCGGTGAGGTTCGCGCCGCGGGTCAGCCTAGAGGTATTCCCGAAATCCCAGAGCCCGCAGCACGAGGTAATATGTGAGCGCTGGCAAATACAATGAAACGAGCAGAATGGCGGTGATGATGAGATGCCCCTGGCTGATCAGCAGCAGGGGAACTGTGGCATATCCCAGAAGCACGCCCAAGAGCAGCAGCGGCTCCATCGACCAATGCACTGAGAGACGCTGCTCCGCGAGATAACTGGCGATGGATGCCACAGGGGCGAGAATGATGAAGCCGAGCAAGATGGCGATTGCTCCTGACAACGCAAATGAAGCTCCAATCAATGGGATTCGACTGCTTGCCAAGGCATGGCCAATGCCATCAAGCCCAGAAACCACGCTCAGGAGTAGGGTGGAAGCAGTGAATCCTGCAAAGTGTCTGAGAAGAAACTTCATCATCGCGAGGAAAGTTTTTTGCGGAAGCTGTAGGCGAATCAAGGGCTGGCGCAACGGGAGGATGATCCGTCTGGAATCGGGTGGTGTGCTATGGCTTGGCCGCCCCGCCCACGGGCGTAGGGTCGGGCGGAATGGTCGCATGACAATCTGGTTGAGTGATGTTGGCCAGTTTAATCAAGGAGCGAGTCACTTGATTGAATCCCGAAAGGCCCCGTTCCTGCCAGTTGATCTCGGGCGTGTCTCTTCTGATGATCCGGTAGCTGCCAGCCTCAATGATCTCGACCAGATACATGTAGGGGTGACCAATGGAGACCGGCTTATCATCATCCAGCGCGGTACGGAAGACGGGAGAATCGATGCTATGGACCAGTGTCAGGCGCTCTGTCTCGCTGAGCGGGACTGTGCCCGACCGGGTGGGTTGGTCCTGAAATCTGAAATCGTGCTCGGTCCACGTCAACTTTGCGTCCTTCGAACGGGGCTGAACGACATGAAAAGCATAGACAAAACCCCGGCTGCTGAAGCACATCAACCGGATCGATTCATAATCTTTGGACTGGGTCGCTTGGGGGCGCAGGTCCTCTAGGTTGAACTTCAGCAGCGTGTCGAGGCTCCACTCCGTCGCCCGGGATAGCAGTGGAGGTTCAGCTTCAGTGACGTGGGATGCGGTGGGGTGGGGTGGGCTTTCCGCCAACAACACAGAGACGAAGAACCCGATGACGCCGAGGATTGATGTCCTGGTTGCATGTAGAGAAACCATGGGCGGCAAAGGGCGGGCGGTGAGGCGTTCCCCAAAGAGGAGGCTTGGTGGAGATAAGGGGATTCGAACCCCTGACCTTCTCATTGCGAACGAGACGCTCTACCAACTGAGCTATATCCCCAAGCAGACTGAATGGTGTGAGTTCGGCTTTGGCAGCCTGACACCTACCCCCAGCACGACTCGTACTCTGCTACGGGAGTCTCTGGCTGCAAGCGGAAAAAGCAGGGGAAGTCGTAGCGGGGTCTTGCCGCCGCCTGGGATGAGGAGGTGTTGCTTTCGCGGGTACGGGTGAGGTCGGCGGCCAGGGGTGCACATTTATTTCCATGTCGCTATTGAATATGCTGACGCGATTTGCCCGATTTTTGCTCCAGACGGTGGCGACGTATGGCCTTCACACCTGAGACCTAGCAGACTTTGTGGCCGCGCCCAGTGTGGGGCAGTCATGATTTTTTTCCCAGTGGGGTGTTGTCTAAACCTGTCTAGATGAGAAAAGCCGGGATGTTTTGTAACGCCTTCTCCCAAGATGAGTGATCGCTGAAGAGCGGTCTTAGGGGCGCGAACCCCGGAGACGGCAACCTGACAGCCGTGGTAGTGGGGCGGGATTGGTAGAGCATCTCATTCGCAATGAGAAGGCCAGAGGTTCGAATCCCCTTATCTCCACCGAGGTTTGTGGGATTTTGGTGGTGCGCCCAATGGATCCTGTCCTCTGGCGGGTCCCGCGCAGGGGAGGTTCAGAGGCATGGGGAGGGGGTGATCGCCCCCGTCAGGGTGCCGTCCCGATAAAGCTTGGCTCAGAGTTTGATTATTGCTCTTGAAACTCAGTCTTAATAGTGAATGATGGCCAACCACTCGATTCCCTATGAGTTCTCTCCGCCAGATCATCGCTGTACCCGTCATCATGGGCTCCGTTTTCTCTTCCTCAGGCGCGCTGGCGCAGGATTCCGCCACTCGTCCGGCCCCGGGCTCGACCACCGTTTTGGATGAGGTCACTGTGGTGGCTGCGGCGGAGCCGAACGTTCTGGACCTGAAGACGGAGCTGCCCAGTGCCGCCCTGAAGACGGGGACGGCTCTGCTGGAGACTCCGCAGTCCATTTCCGTGGTGCCGCTGGAGGTGATCCAGCTCCGCGGCAGCCGCCAAACATCCGAGGCACTGCGCTACAGCGCGGGCGTCACCACCGATTCCTACGGCTACGATCCGCGAGGCTACGAGTGGATCAGCATCCGGGGTTTCGACAGCTTCAACAGCCAGTACCTGGATGGAATGCGCCTCTACAACTACGAGATGGTGGAGACCTTTGGTCTGGAGCGCATCGAGCTGCTCAAAGGGCCGAGCTCCGTGCTCTTTGGCCAGTCCACACCCGGTGGCCTCATCAACAACGTGAGCAAGAAGCCCAAGGCCACCCGCTTTGGCGAAGTCGGCTTCGAGTATGGCACGGGCGAGTCCTATGAGGGCAACCTCGATTTCGGAGACGTGCTCCTGGGGAACGACGAGCTTTCTTACCGCGTACTCAGCCTTTACCGGAACACCGAGGAGGATCCGAATGGCAACACGATCGACAGCGAGCGCATTTTCGTCGCTCCCTCTCTCACTTGGAAGCCCACTGAGGACACCACCCTCACTCTGCTCAGCAGCTACTTGCGCTGGGAGAGTTCCCAAGTGCCGGAGTACTTTAAAGGTCCTCAAGGCTTGGTGAGAACCAACGACCTCCGCTGGGACCGGGAGTTCAGTGAAATCTGGCGTCTCGGGTATGAGTTTGAGCAGAAGCTGGGGGACAACGTCACCTTCCGTCAGAACGCCCGTTACTCCCACTATAACTCGGCTTCGAAGTACTTCTCCATCAACGAGCTCGTCTCCCCCACGGAATTGAGCCTTCTGGCCTCGGGTTACAGCGTGCAGAACCGCGCCTGGACTCTGGATAACCAGCTGGAGTGGCGCAGTGAGCAGGGTTCGATCAAACAAACGCTGCTGGCCGGGTTTGACTACGGCTACGCCACCTCCAAGTCCATGCAGCACGATGGCCCGGCTCCCACGCTGGACTTGCTGGACCCCCAGTATGACACCCCGTTCTCCCGCCCCTCTGATCTCGTCTCCCAGTTCGAACAGAAGGTCCGCCAGATCGGCGTCTATGCGCAGGATCAGGTGAAGATGGGCGACCACTGGGTGGGCGTGGCCAGTCTGCGTCATGACTGGGTCGCCACGGAGAGTGCAGAGCGCACCAGCGGCGGCTCTTCGGAGGACCAGGATGACAAGGCGTTCAGCTACCGCCTGGGGCTCATGTACCTGGCCGACAACGGTCTGGCCCCATACGCCAGCTACTCCACCTCCTTCTTCCCCAACGCAGGGGTGGATGCGCAGGGCAGCACCTTTGACCCCACTGAGGGCAATCAGTACGAAGTGGGCCTCAAGTACGCTCCCAAGGACTTCCGCGGTGGCCTCACTCTCTCCGCTTTCCATCTCACCCAGGACAATGTGCTCACTACGGATCTCCGGAATCAGGCCTACATGAAGGCCAATGGCGAGTGGACCTCCAAGGGCGTCGAGTTCGAGGGTAATATCGGCCTTACCGATCAGCTCACCTTGCTGGGCAGCGTCACACTCATGGATATTGAAATCACCAAGAGTGCTGATGGCGACGAGGGTAAAACCCCTGGGCAGACCCCGGAGAGGACCGCCTCCGGCTGGGTGACCTACTCCTTTACCGATGGTGTCCTGGAGGGGCTCACTCTCGGCAGCGGTGTCCGCTACACCGGCTCCAGCTACCAGGACACCAGCAACACCGCCAAGAACGACAGCCTGGTTTGCGTGGATCTCGTGGCCAGATATGTGCGTGGTCCATGGATGGTGGCGCTGAACGTGGACAACGTGGCTGACGAAACGACGTACAACAGCGATGGCTTCGGTTACTACCAGAGCGCTGGTCGCACGGTGCGGCTGTCGCTGGGTTACAAGTGGTGACTGGAGGTGCTGTGAAAGGCATTTAGGGAGCGCAGGTGGCCCGCCTGTTGCAGGGGCGGCCTGCCCCCAGATTTAGTGAGGCGGGCCTGCGCTCCATCGCTCCGATGCAGGGCTTGGGGAGAGCGGTGGGCACTCGTCAACGTTGGGATGGTGGAGGGGTGGGTTCTAGGAAGGAACGTTACCGGCGAAACCACTGCCCCACTGCGGATTCCGGCACCTGTTTCTTGAATTCTTCCACCACAAGGTCCGCAAATTCGATGCTGCCCGGCACGTTGAGATGCGTGCCATCGCGACGGGTGGCTGGTGTGGAGGTTGGAAAGTCGATGTCAGACGGTGCAGGGGCCGTGACTTCCGCGGTGGTTTGGGGGGGTGTCGTGCCGGTGGATGGAGTCGTCGTCGCATCTGCACCAGGAGCAGGCGCTGGCATGGTGGCAGGTTTGACCGGGAGGATCGGCTCAAAAGGCTCCACGCCTTTGGGGCCGAGTTTCACCACCTGTTCCGCGCTGCGGGTGTAAAGATCTACCAGCGGGACTTTCTCCTCTGTCGCAACCCGTCGCATGGCAGTGGCATACGGTGCCAGTTCACCCCGCAACTGCCCGCTGCCATCACGATTGAAGATGCGGCGTACCAGAGGGGTCACCAGTACCGGTGTGGCCCCTGCAGCGCGGACCTCATGCACATAGCGACGCAGGTTCTCGGCGTAGGTGGTTTCGGGATCCGTTTCGCGTTTGGGGCCTTTGCCCTGCATGTCATTGTGGCCGAACTGGATGAACACGTAGTCTGGCTTGCTGGCCAGCACCTTCTGCCAGACACCGGTGTCGCGGAAACTCTTCGAGCTCTGCCCGCCGCCGGCGAAGTTCTGGCAGAGCACCTTGCCGGTGATCGCTTTCTTAAACCCAAAGCCCCAGCCTGCTGTGTCTGTCACGGTGGAATCTCCGGCCAGGGCGATGCGCACGGCTGGTTGCCAGGGCGCGAAGGCAGGTCCTGGGCCTTCTTTGGCCAGACGCTTTTTCCAGGCGGGGTAGTCCTTGTTCAAGAGTGATAGGGCCCAGTCGCCGGTCCAGACGTAACCGTGACGGGCCCAGCCGATCTCCGCCATGCCCAGCTTCCGCACCCCATCCCGGTTGGACCAGAGGGGTTGGTTGGTAGTGATGTCATAGAACCTGGCCCAAAAGGGCTCCGCCGAAGGATCGGGGGTGGCGGAGAAGTTGTGCCCCTGGGTGTCATCCGTGGTGAGTTCCTGGATCCTCCAGCCATCAATGCGGGAAGTCTGCAGCCAGGCCACGGCGGACTCGATGGAATCGACGATCTCCGGAGCGGGGCGGGGGTGGCTCATGAGGAGCTTGACGAGGGCCACGGATTCCGCGCCACTGAGGGATACCAGCTCAAACTTCCGTGCGGGGCGTGGGCTATAGTCGAGCTCGTCGTGCTGGGCACACCAGGCAGTGAGGCGGCCATCCACCTTGATCTGGCATTTCAGGATGCACTCAATGCCCCGGTGAAAGGCAATCTGCGCTGCGGCACGTCGGTCAGCGTCCAGTGAGTCGAATACTCCCGGCATGCCCATCTCCTGGAGGAGCAGCAGGATGCGCACCATGGAATTGTCGTTGAACGTGATGTGACGGTGATACTCCGCGTCCAACGGGTAGAACTGCGGCCAGCCTCCGGTGGGATACTGGGCGATGAGGATGTAGTCGAGCCCGTCCTGCACGGCGCGTAGGTAGCGGTTGTCACCTGTGGCCTTGTGCATGCGGGCCAGATAGCGGATCTCGTCAGTTGTGGCGCTGTTGTCGAAGATGGGCTTCAACTCACCCACCAGCTCATCGCGACGCCCCGTGAAAGGCTTGGCAGTGAGATCCAGATTTTTGGGCCAGCCGCCGAAGTCGGACTGATACGAAAGCATGTTGGCCGCCATGGTTTTGGCTTCCTCTGTGGCAAACCATGCTGGAGGTCTCTTGAGAAGGTCCTTGGTCTCCGCAGCCTGGATCAGGGCTTACGCATGAACAGAGTGAGAAAACTTAACATCTCTTAACGATATGATTTTTCTACAGGGCACCGCTGTTTAAGCTGGGAGAGTGACCCACTCCCTTCCTCCTCAAGGCACTTTGGAAGCCCTCCGGGCCAAATTTGCCCAGATTCATGATCCCCGCCAGGCTGGCAAAGTACGTCATCGCATTGATGAGGTGCTCATCATCGCTTTCTGTTCGACTCTCTGCGATGGCGAAAGCTATTTGGATATGGGGGATTTTGCCCAGAGCCAGCTGTCGTGGCTGCAAAGCTTTCTTCCTCTGAAGCATGGGGCTCCGTCCCACGACGTGTTTCGCAATGTGCTCATGGCCATACAACCGCAGGCCCTGCTTGAGGTGCTCACGGGCTGGTGTGGCGACCTTGAGGGCAGACATATTGCCATAGATGGCAAAGCTCTGCGCGGCACTCACAACGCTGAAACCGGCAGGCACTTGGTCCATTTACTACGGGCCTGGGTGGACGACTACCACCTCAGCGCCGGGCAGATCACCTGCCATGAGAAGAGCAACGAAATTGAGGCCATTCCCCGTCTGCTGGAAAGCCTGCAACTCAAAGGGGCCACAGTCACCATTGATGCCATGGGCACCCAAGCTCACATTGCCGAGCAAATCACCGGGGCAGGGGCCGATTATGTCCTGGCACTCAAGGCCAACCACCCAACGGCTCATGAGACTGTAAGAAAGCACTTCACGGAAGCCGAGCGCCTGGACCTCAGCCCCTCCCACCATCGCAAAAGCGTGACGCTGGAACTCTCCCACGGGCGCTGTGAAAGACGTGAGTACACCATCACTGAGGAACTTGACTGGTACCACAAGAGCTGGAAATGGGCCGGACTGCAAAGCGTGGCACAGGTGCGCCGCCAGGTGCAGCGCAGCCACGATGGGCCGCCGTTGGAAGAGGTGCACTACTTCCTGTGCAGCTTCAAAGCCGATGTGGAACGCCTTGCCAAACTGGTGCGCGGACACTGGAGTGTTGAAAACCGCTGCCACTGGGTGCTGGATGTGACCTTCAATGAGGACCACTGCCAGGTGAGGGACCGCAACGCGGCCCACAACCTCACCATCCTGCGCGAAATGGTCATCACCACCCTGCACCGGCACCCAGCAAAAGTCAGCCTGCGCAGGAAGCGCAAAATCGCCACCATGGACCCGGCCTTCAGGCTCCAAATGCTAGGCCTCCTTCATGCGTAAGCCCTGAGCCTGGATGCACAGGGCGGAAACCATGCTGGCGGTGGCGGTGAGGAAGGTGAATACTTGAAGCGAGGTGCGGTGCATGGAGCCGGGGGAACAGAGGAGGAAGCGCTGTTTCCTAAACGCCACATGGCGGAAGGTTTCTCGCAAATCAGGCGGATGAATGTGGCTGGGACTGACTATCCGGCTGAACACCTGCAGCAAGGCTCTTTGCTGACCACCCGGGAGCATCGAAACCGATCACACGACGAACTCCCGACGATGCTTCCACAGGTATATTACGAACCATGCGCCAAACAGGGTGCCAAAGGGGGCCAGGAGCATCAGTGGCGGGCTGACCGCAAGGAGATAGCGGTACAACCATACCGCGCGATAGCGGCAGGCCAACAGAGCAAGGACGAGCACCGCGACCACTGGCAGGGCCACAAAGCCACGCGCCGCCAAGGTGACGAGCAACTCCCCAACGGCTCGCCCCAGGAGTTGGGCGTCGCTCGTGCCCTGCTGGGCCAGTTCCCGTATCATTCGTATGACCACCAGCCCGGCATCGATCAGGATGTAGAGCAGAAAGACCGTGCCCGGGATGGCGAAGAAAACCCCGCTACCAAACGGACGAATACCAGGAGTCGTGGGCGGTGGAGGAGTTTCCATGCTGTGCCAAACATGGAGAAACATTTGGCTCTCGCAAGTTTCGCTCGCGTGGCCCCCTCATCCTAGGCCGTGGTATGCAGCAGCCGCAATCCTGCGCGCAACCGCGCTTCTTCCACCAGACTTTCCTGAGTCTGGGACTGATCGAGCAGGGCTTGATACTGGCCGCTATCCGATCCGGTGGGAAGGTTGTCAGCCTCTTTCAGCAGTGTCCACAGGGCAGACTTGCCCCGGATCCCAAGAGCCAGTGTTTCAAAGGCCTGGAGCCAGAATACTGGCGGGGTTTCGCACTTGGCTATCCATAGTTTCAGGAAGCCTGCTTTCTCTGCCAGCCACGCCCCGGCATCCGTCCACTGGTTGCGACTGGAGTCGAGTGCCGTGATGAGATCCGTCAGGACGGACTGCTCACCGGTGATCTCACTTTCAAGGCGGTCCAGAAGCTGGGCTTCCGGGGGCGGCGGGTCAGATTTTTTCAAATGGGCGATGAGTTCCAAAGCTCCCACTGAGGCTGAGCAATGGTCCTTCAAGTACAAGGCGAGGCCGTCTTTGTCCATGCCCGGGGATCGATTGCTGAAGACGCGGTGGTCTTGAGAATTGAAAGACAAAACCTGCCAGATGGTTTCAAGGACGACTGGACCAGACCGCAACTGCTTCGGAGTAGAGCAGGGCTCTCCTTGGGCACGGGGATTCTCCAGTGGCCAGACATCGTCAACGGGGAAATCAGTGTTCTTCCAAGGAGCCACCTTGCGAGACGGAGCATCTACACAACACTTTCAGCGTTAGGAGCCTGGCAGACCACTCCCCAATGTTGTTTCTCCAGTCTCAGAATCTCCACGTCACGCCGGCCTTGAGCGCTGCCTCGGACTGCACGTACTTCAACCGCCGCTTGTCCTGCACGGCATAGCCCTGGTTCACAATGAAGTAGATGTCCGTGCCGGGACGCACGGTCCAGCGGATGCGGCTGTTCACCCCAAAGGTGTCGGACTCATTGTCATACTGCGCCAGGGTGTTCCAGGACAGTCTTGGGGACAGGGCCAGGTTCAACCTTGCGGTCAGGAATCGGCTGGTGAAATCGCCGCCAGGGAGTTGCACCCCGTATTGCTCATAACCGATGCCGGCGAATACATGTGGTGAGGGGCGGAAGTCGATCTGGGTCCAGAAGGAGTGCAGCTGACCGTTGTAGAAGTCGCCGATCTCAAAACCTGCGGAGGGGGCCAGCATGCGGGAGGGGGCTCCAATATACTCGCCCTCGACGCTGTTGAACTTGTAGTCGCCGGGTTCGATGAGATTGCCGGGACGGATGTCGAAGGGCTCAAAGAGCTGCTCCTCTTTGTGATTGAGCCAGAAGGCGATTTCTTCTCCGCTCTCCAGCTCCCAGCGCAGGCCGGGCAGGACGTGTTTGGCGGATTCCAGCCGGTCATCCAGATCGGTGATCAGATATGGAGCCACCCGTATGTTGAAGCTGCGCAACCAGGAGCTGTTGATCTCGTAGCGGTACACAGCGTCGAGCAAGTATTCCCGTACGCCCTGGCGTTCCAGGAAACCGAGTGCCGGGTCAAAGTCATCGCCGATCTGACTGGCGGTGGAAAAGATGTCCCAGGGGGCGTTGCTGTAGCCTGCGCTCCAGCCAAAGGCGGCATCCCGGCCGGACTGGTCATCGTCGCTGCCCAGTCCCCACAGGGTGGTGTAAAGGTTCTTGTCACCGAAGAATCGAGCGGTACGCCAGGTGAGATCTCCACCAAAAAGCGTGTTGTCGCCCGCCTGATAGGGATCGCCATGGGTGAGCAGCATGCCCAGGGTGATTTCCTCAGAAAGCTCGCGGGTTACGCGGGCTACAAGGAGGTTCTTGTCCGGCAGGCCATCGTGGCCATCCTGCTGTACATCCAGAATGCCGAGCGTGTAGGGGCCGGCCCGACCGGTGAACTTTGCCCCTGCCAGAATGTCCACTGGAGCCCCGGCTGCACTGCGGCCGATGTTCCGGGAGAAGAATGGGGTAAGCAGGCTGGTGTTGGTGGGAAAGCTGAAGTAGGGGGCGTCTCGCAAGAAGAAGTCGCGCTTCTCCGGGAAGAAGAGAGGGAAACGACTCAGGTTGACCTGACGGACATCGGCCTCGGCCTCGGCGAAGTCAGTGTTCACCGTGATGGTAGCTGTCAGCGCCGGCGTGATGAGCCAGCTCGCGTCGAAACCGCCGCGGAGTTCAGTGGTGCTGCCATCCGTTTTGTTGTCCGTATGGCGAAGGACCGTATAGGGCTTGAACTCCAGCCCGAGACCTTGATCAAGCTGGGTCATGCCATCCAGACGACCGATGTCTGTGAGCCAGTCGCCGTCGCGGGACTGAGTGGGCTGTGCCCAGCGGATCATCTCCTCCCGGCGCCGGATGAGGCGCTGGATGTTCACCCCCCAGGAGTCGCGGCCAGGATCAAAGCTCAGCGTGCTGAAGGGAATCTTCATTTCCGCAGTCCATCCGCGGGCATCGTGCCTCGCACGTGCATCCCAGATGCCGTCCCACTCCACCACGGTGGTGGTGCTGTTTTCAATGCGGCCATCCGTCATGGCACCCAGTGGATTTACGGCGAAGAGGAAGCCATCCCGCTGCCGGCCGAACGGATCGATCACGATCTGGACGAAGTCGTCAGCGGGAAAGGATTCTCCACTGAACGAGTCGCGCTGGAGCTCGCGAGCTGTGATACGGCCAGGCTCGCGGTCATCACAACGGATGGCGATATAGAGGTGCTGGTGATCGTGGGCGAAGCGCACCTCAGTGGCGTCTGCTGGTGTGGCCCCCTCCCTTGGAAACACCTGCCGGAGGTCGCTGGCCGGGGTGGCGGCCTGCCAGCAGGCGTCGTCCAGCACGCCATCCAGCTCGGGGGCCTGGTGGGTCTGTCCGTCCAGGATCAGGGCGGGCACCCTGAGTGGTTCAGCGGAGCCTGGCAAGGTGACGGAGAACTGGGCTGCGAGAGACAGGAGGAGGGAAAGATGCTGGCGGAGCACGAGATTTTTCAAGGAAGGCAGATTTTCTGACAGCAGAAGGCGATGGGGGCAGTGAGCGCCCGTGCCTTCTGATCTGGGTAGGGGAGTGTTGGCGGCTAGAACTTCCAGCTCACCGGGGTACTTAAATCGAACTTTGCACCCCGGCGGTCATCCCGCAGATGGCGTTGAAGCTCCTACAGGTTATTATTGCGAGAGAGACGCTGTTGCAATAAGTATTTGCGACGGACTCGCAATAAGGGATTCTGTAATCGGATTCGTTCCCCCTTTCTGAGTCACGAATTCTCGCGGTGCAACTGGGTCAAAAGAGACGTTTCAGTGCCTTGTAGTCGGGCTCCCTCACCACCTTGACTCCTTGGGCGCGGTATCCGAGACAGGAAAAGCAAATGTCCATGTGGGCTACCATGTTGCCGTCGTGTGTGTAGAAGGCAATGGCGTGGCGGGGAAAGAAACACCGGGCGTGAGGGCTTGGGTGGTTCTTGCCCGTGGTGGCATCCAGCAGAGTGTTCACTTCCCTGTCGTCCAGGGTACGGCCATCGAGAGGTGAACGATCGGGGTTCAGCTTTCCGTCGATCAACAGAGTCAGGCTTGGTGAGGGGGAAGGAACGCTCTGATTGAGGACATACGCCGCCACCCGTTCGCACTGCTTGACTCCTGCCTTTGCCAGGCGTGCCTTCGTGGCCTCTGTCATCGCAAGACCGGGAGAGGGGGTCGAGGGCACTGGCTGGAGCTGGCATCCGGCAGTGCTCACTGCCAGAAGGGTGCAGAAATGGCGGCGTCTGATCATGGGTTCGATGGACGGACGGAACTTTCTCGGATAGACGATGGATTTTGTCCAGTATTGGCAGGCGCGACCAAGCGGGTGACAGCGACCGAGATGCGCCTTGGGGATCGGCGGCAGCCTGCGGCCGGGACTGGATTTCAGTCCGGCGGCCAGGACTTTGTCACGCCGTAGGCCGCTCTCTGCTCAGTCACGGAAAGGACTCCATTGCGCAGGAGCGTCACGAAAGTCAGGCCCTGTGCATCAGGAAATTCAAACTGGAGTTCCACTTGGCCCACGAGGTATTCATAGAACAACAGCGTCTCGCCCCCGCTGCGATCCGTCCAGTAAGGCTCGCCGAAGATGGCCTGGACGTCCCTCTCGTTCATTTGGGGTGACAACGTCAGCGGGCCACCCTTCCAGGACAACGTCCCGGTGAAGTCTGCCAAGGTGATGAAGGCATGGTCAAAGACGCCATGCTCCATCCCAATCTCGATGCCCTGCCCAACGAGTTCAAATACTCCGCTGGCGGAGTTGATCACCTCTTTAGGGACAATCGATGCAGGCGCTTCACCGAGTGAGACCCCGTTGAGTCGGAACCATCCCAAGTCGATCTCGATATCGATGGGCTCAACGCTTTTCTTGACGAACACCTCGCTGGGTGCCGGGCGACGATTGAAAAAGGAGAGGAAACCCATGAACAAGAGAGATGATCAACGAAACGTAGTGGTTTCTCAGCGAAAAATCCAGCAGCCACCGCTCACGATGACGGCAATGCCCCAAAGCACCCACCTGGAGGTGTGCCAGATTTCCAGGAGGCGGAGCGTCCACGAGCGGGCATCTCTGTCCCAAGGAGCTTCACCGATAAGGGATGACTCAGCTCTCCAGCGCTCGGCATCATAAAGCGCTGAGACGATGCGCATGATGCCATCCAAGATGACAAATAGCACCAGAATAATCAGTGCAATACCTTCGATCATGAAGAAATCCAACGTGCCTTGGAAGCTGCAAAAGCTTCATACAAGGTTAGCGAAAATCAAGAGCGATCAGGCTGAAGTCGTCGGGTAGCTCCCGACCGACTCGTGCGAGCGTCGCAGTACGGAGGTGAGCTGCCGCTGTGGTGAAATCGGCGAGGGCGAACGCCGACTGGAGCGCCTCATACCCGCAGTACTTCCAGACACCGTCAGACATGATGAAGAGGCCATCCCCGGCATCAAGGTCCTGATGGAACATCGTGAACTGGCACTCACCGCTGCCTACGGGTGGATTGCGGAACTGCCGTGAAGTCCATTCCTCGATGTTTCCGGATCGACGGGGGAAATGGTACAACTTGGAATCACCACATGATCCGCCCGTTACACTCTCACAGGTGATGGCGGCTGCCACCAGCGTCGTGAAGCCCTCAGTCTCGCTGACCTCCACATCCACCTCGTCGAGCAAGGCTTCCCAGCAGGAAAGCTCCAACAAATCAGAAGGAGCCGAGTCCCGGGCGAGTTGCATGGCGGTCGCACAGGCGACCCGCGCCGCTTCTGCACCATGAGCCCGGCCCCCCTGACCATCGGCCAGGAAACATAAGATCACGTCGTGCGCCATGGGATGTCGCTGCACCAGGACGTGATCTTCATTGTCTGGTTTGCCACCGGGTTCGCTGTGGACGTGAAAACGCATGGTGTGAGGAGCTAACCCTTCCAGTACTTGGTGCGATCCGTGCCCCCAGCCGTCTCCGGAGAGTCCTCGGCCTCATACAGGCTAAGTTTGATATCTTCAGAAGGCAATGTGTTGCCTTGTTCCTGACAGAGGGTGTTGAGGCGAGCGATCAAATTGTCCCGTGATGGGGCCGAGAGGTGGGACTCAATGATGGCGGTGCGGAAAAAATAGGATCTTACTCCAGCAAGGCGCAACTCGTCGTCATAGCGGAGCAGGGCTGCGTCTTTCCAGGGGGCAAGCCATCGTTTTCGGAAGGGGAAGGCACCTGCCTGAAGTTGCAGCCCCTCCGCGGTTGCTGTGAGAACTCTGGGAAAGAGATGGATCCACTGAGACCGCAATGCCCGGATGCAAAGGTAGAGCGAGAACAGGACCGGGAAGCAGTCCCAGAGACTGCGATGCCGAAGATAGGCTATTGTGCCCATGTAGAGCATGCCGAAGATGAGGATCGCCAGAAAGCCGACCAGAATCCAACTCGGAATGCGGTGCCACCTTTTGCCCTGGGGCGGAATGCTCACCTGATTCGGCTGGGACATGAGGAAAAAAAGACGAAAACCCGCTCAAGGCAAGAGCAAACCGGGATCGGCCCAAGTGGGACACTAAGAAGCATGCTTGCAGTTGCCGATTGTCAGGTGCAGGGGCAGGGAGGGCTCGCGTTCCAGTCCCAGGCTTTCGCGGTAGTCCAGTGCTGCCGGACAATGGACGGGCAGCCAGACGTAGCCGCTGGTTTCCTCGGGCTCATGGGAATACTCCAATGTGACCTCTTGTCCCGCGAGCGTGGCCCAATGCTCCATGAAGGGCGGTTTCTCGCCCCGGATCACTGAAACATGAGTGCCCCACAAAGGCTCTTGCAAGGTGCGCACGCGGTGGTGCTCCACGGCAAATAGTTCGCGAAAATAACGTCCTGCGTCTGGGGCGCAGCGGATGATGAGCCACCACTCGGTGGTGAACCCGTCCCGGCGCACGCGCGTGCCTTTGCGGTCCAACGGCGGGGAGAATTCAAAACGTCCGGTGAGGGTGTGCCGGAATTCGGTCATGTCGATGTCCTCAACAAGGTTTTTCCACCGAGGCGGGGGGCTGCTTCATCCACCCACGCGCACATGACCACCCGGTGAGGAAGTCGCTGAATCCCTATGGGTGGGCGCGAGGTTCGCTCTCAGGTCAGGGATTGGCTCCGGGATCCGTCGAGCTCAGCTTGCCTACCTGGCGATTGATCCCTTCCCGGGCGAACTCGCTCGGCGGATACTGGGTTTTGGCCTTCAGGTACCAGGCGAGGGCGGAGCCCGTTTGACGACGATCCTCGTGCTGTTTGGCTTTTTGCAGGGCCCCGACAAACTCCGTGGCCTTGATGCTGAAGTCAGAGCGAAGGCGGGAGACCTCTGGATCATCGGGGAACTCGGAGTAGGTCCTTTCCATGGTCTCCCAAGCACCGGCAAGGTTGCTGGACTGGGCAAGGTTTGTGGCGGCGGCGATGGAGAAGTTCACCCGGCCCATGTCGGTGAGCACCTTCTTCAGCGACTCCTGGCGCTGTGGATCGTCCATCACCGCAGCGAGATAACGCCCCTGGTCGTTGTAAATCTGGCGGAAGTTGCGCTGGCTGATGAGGCGGTCCAGATCCAGGGCGGCCTGGGTCTTCACATCCGCGTTGCTGCCGATCATGTTGGTGAATTCCCGCAGCTTCGGGTTGGTCGGCCAGATCATGGTGGCCTCTGTAAGAGCCTCGGTACTGCCTTTCTGGTCGCCTTGCATGGCGGACACCTTGGCCTTGTTCAGGTGCATGTCGCTCACCGTGCGGGCGGTCTCGATCATCGCCTTGGGCTTGCTGTAGTCGAAGTCCTTGGCGAGCTTCATGAGCTTGGTCACGAGTTGCTCGGCCAGGGTGTAGTCCTTCATCTCCATGGCGGAGATGAGCTGGTTGTAGTCCCGTGTAAAATCCAGGACCATCAGCTTCTTCTGCATGGGCACGCGGCGCACGCGGGGCAGGTACTCGCCCACCATGAACGCCTCGCTGATGCGCTTGGAGCCGCTCGCCAGATCTCCGCGCTCCAGCAGGTTGTCAAAGGCCTGGACGGCCTCATCGACATCGCGAATGGCCTCGTTGGCAAAAGCGTCCAGGCCGCTGATCGTGGGAGAAGTGCCGAGGGTGGAAGCGAACATCTTTTCCGCATCAGACCCTTCCTTCAGGGAGAGGATCCCGCTCGGGTCCGAGAAAATATGGCGGTAGAAGCGGCAGGCAAGGACGACATGCTCAAACCGGCGCTGAAGGGCGAACTGAATGATGAGCGCCTGGAACTCGGCCTTGGCCGTGAGTTGGGAGGTGCCCATGGCCAGCTCATTGGCCTTCATACGGGCCTCCAGCTCCGCGATGGAGGCGATGTACTTGGCGGTGGCGAAGGTTTGCAGCGTCTGGGACTGGGCCGCCTGCTGGTTATTTCCTCCTCCTGTGGGGCGAGGGGCGCTCCCGGAGGGTGATCCCGTGGCCGAGGAATGCCGGGCCTGGAAGGTCTCTCCACGCACCCGTTCTGCCATGGCGCTGTTGGTCTGGCGCAGGCTCGTCACGTTCTTCTGGGCCAGCCACACGCCGTAGATGGCATTGGCGAGGGAGTCACAAAGTTTGGCATCGATCTTGTATTGGGCCGCCTCGGGCAGGAGGGCCACCGCCTGGGGCAGGCTGGGATTGCCGCCATTGTGGCCAGGGGAGAGCAGTTTGGAGATCTGCTCCAGTACATCGCGATATGCCTGGTCATCCGGGGTGTTGGCCTCGGGTGAGGCCAGGTACTTCTCCAGCCGGGCCTGGAACATGCGATTGTTCGTCACGTTCCACACCTTGCCATCCCAGGCAACATTCTCGCCGCCCAGATCCATAAACGGCAGGGCATCGCCCAGCAGGCTGCTCTTCTTTTGCTGCTGACCTCCGCCACCAGATGAGGAGGCGGGCGCAGGTTGAGCGGGCGCAGGTTGGGGATTCGATGGCAGGACCTGGGCGCTCAACAGGGTGGGCAGCAGGGCACCGGACGTCAGAAGCAGGCGGGTTCGGAGCGACATGGGAGTTGAGATGCCTGAGGGTGGTGGTGGGCTGAGGGGAAAAAGAGAAAAGGAGGCTTCGGTCTGGCGCGGGCAGGAAGGGTAGATCAGGATTTGGTGAGTTCCTCCACCTCCAACACGCCGGATTCCGCCTGCACGGTGACTTTGAACTTGAAGCGTTGTCCGCGTTGAATGTTGGTGCTGTTTAGCCTCTGGGGCACCAGCACGGGCAGGGGTGAGGTGTCGGAGCTGTCCTCCACCAACACGCTAAAAAGCCGCCCTTCAGCCGAGCGCCAGTTGTCCAGGCGTTCCTCAATGGTGCCTTCAATCTGGTAGGTGTTGCCGCTCAGTGCATTGGAGTTCTCCATGTACTCCCGCACGCTCAGCTGGGCGGTGCCGTTGAAGCTGGCCCCCGAGGTGCGGTGCATGAGCGTGTAGCCCCCCCAGATGAAGACCGCTACGGCGGCGACAATGATGACGATGTGTACGGGACTGAGGGAGGATTTGGCTCGGCGGGCCATGGGGCGGCAATGGGGTGCGGTGACGACGTGAAAAGGGAAATCAGCGGGGCGGAATTATCCCACAGATTCTGTGCAGGTCAGATTATTGAACTCCAGACTTTTGTGCGGTGAATCCTGTGAATCTTGCCTCCGGAAGGGTGGGGGTCAGTCCCATTGCGACTTCTTGACCCCGGCATAAGCCAGGGTGAGCCCGACAACGAGGTGGATGCTTAGCACGAACATGGCCAGATTGGCTGGCTCCAGGCTGGTGTTGGTCACTGCCTTCACGGCATCGTAGAAGGAGGTGCTCTTCATTGTGCTGAGGCTGCCAGACCAGCTCCAATAAGCGACGATAAACGGCTGGATGAAGGGCTCGATCGCCTTTGGCAAGGTCAGCACGGCCCCGCTCAGCGGGAGCTGGAAGCCGACCAGATAGATGCTGAGGATGGTGGCTTTCTCTGGAGAGCGCATGAGCCCGGAGATGCCCAGGCATACAGCCGTCATCGAGGCCGAGGCCATGACAAGGAGCACCAGCTTCACCACCAGATCACCCGGGATGCCATTGCATAACATCTCTACGAATAGCCCCATCCACAGGGCCTGCGCGAGCACGAAGCTCCCCAGAAAAAGAATCTTGCTCAACAAGTAGCTGATGGCGCGCAGGCCTCCCAGCCGCTCGCGCTCCAGAATATCGCGCTCTGCCGCAATCTCGCGAGCGGCGTTATTGGACGCCATCAAGGTGACCAGCACCACCTGCATGAGGACCAGACCGGATACGAGGCCACCTGCCTTCAGCAGACTCTCCTTGTGGGCGATCTGTTCTTTGATGTCCAGCAGCACATTGGCATCGTGCCGTACGGACATCTGGCGCACCTGAGGCACGCCTTCGAAGCCGAAGATCACTACCAGCAGGGGAAAGCCAAAAAGCATGGCGGCATGAAGCCACATCTGGGATCGGTCGCGTCTGAAGATGGTCCAACGGCGGCGCAGGAGTTCGCGCGTCTGGGCGAACACTCCAGGAAGTTGATGGGGGGCGTCCACCTCCACATCGTGCTCGTGGCGCTTGTGGTGTTTTTTGTGTTCCTCCTCCTCGTCCGCCTTCTTTTTTTCCCGGTTCTTTTTGTGCTTCGCCCAGGAGTCCTCCTCCTCTGGCTCAGTGTGGGCGGAGTCCTTGTCGCTCTCCTTCCGTTTCTTCAGGTCGGATTCATCCTCGTCCGTCAGGGCCTTGGCGCTGGGTAGCTTGATGCGGTCCGGTTCGCGGTTCTCTACGATCTTTGCGTCGGCAAACGGCACCTCCTCTGCGGGAGCCAGCTTGTAGGCCTTGTAGTAGGAATCGCGATGCCTGGCCCAGGAGTCACCCCAGCGCTCGGCGCTGCGGCGGGCGAGCTTCGGGTAGATATCCTCCGCCTGCTCGACGCTGAAGTAGTGGTTCAGCGCCCGGGGAGGGCCGTGGTACACCACCCGGCCTTCGTGAAGCACCAATACCGTGTCGAAGAGCGACAGGTTCGTAAGACTGTGTGTGACGTTGATGACGATGCGCTTGTCATTCTGACGTGCCAGATCGTGCAGCAGTTGGGTGATTTCCCGTTCCGATTTTGGGTCCAGACCGCTCGTGACCTCGTCGCAGAGCAGAAGGTTTGGGTTGGTGACGAGTTCCAGGGCCAGCCCCAGGCGGCGCTTCTGGCCGCCAGAGAGCACCTTCACCTGCCGGTCGCCCAGGGCAGTCAGCCCAGTCTGCTTCATGACTTGCTCTACTACCGCCCAGGCAGATTCGTGATCAGCCTGCCGGGTGCGCAGGGCCACGGCGCTGGCCACGCACTCCTCCACCGTCAGCAGATCATGTGCGATGCTGAACTGCGGCACGTAGCCGAGTTCGGAGGGGTGGAGGTCTCCATCCTCCGCAAGGTTTCGCCCCTGCCAGCGGATTTCGCCATTGTCCTCCTCTTTGAGGCCGGCAATGGTCTTCAGCAGCGTGGTCTTCCCACAGCCGGAAGGACCGACGATTGCCAGCAGGTGCCCGGTAGGCACGGAGAAGGTCACATCGTCCAAAAGGGCCTGCGACTCTCCGTCGCGTTCCAACGTCAGGGAAATATTGCGGAGTTCGAGCATGAGAAGAGCGTTTCAGGCTGCCGGGGGGATTAAAGCGGAATTTGATGGGCTGGCGAGAAAAACTTGTCTAACGTGCCTGCGCGCCGATTTCTCCCGCGCTGGCAAACTCATGAGCCGTCGTACCCACCGCCCCAGTCCGATCAAGCAATTCATTCTGTGGAGCTTGCTCGCGTGCGTCCTCATCGTCACCGCCCTCGGCCTCTACGGCTACTTTTGGGTGCAAAACTACCTGCGCAGCGATGCCATCCGGGTGATGCTGGAGGCCCGGCTCGGGCAGTTGACGCAGGGGGAGGCCAAGTTGACGACCCTGGAGTGGTCCGGCCCCGCCGCCTACATTTCCACCGCCTCCCTGACGCCAGGACAACCTGCGGGCTGGCGGAAGGTGGAGGCTGAGGGGGTGCAGTCCCAGGTGGACTGGAGCGGGATTCGCGAAGGGGTGTGGCGGGTGCCGGTCGTGGCCATGGACTGGTTGAAGATCGAGCTCACTCCTCCTCCGTCCCCAGCGGTTCCAGGGGCAACGCCGGTTGTCGAGAAGGCTCCCGTGTTGGTAGCCGTTGATCCGCCAACACCCGCGGCCCCGCCTTCCGCACCCGCCTGGTTGCAAGGCTGGATCCCGCAGCGGACGGATATTCATAAAGTGGAAGTCGCCTCCTTGGAGATTGCCCCTCCAAAGGGGGCCATCGGCACACGATTGCGTGAGTCCAAGGTGGTGGCAAAGCCCGCCGTTGATGCCGGGGCCTGGGCGCTGGAAGGGCGTGGAGGCAGGCTGCTGCTGCCTGGCTGGACGGACGAACTCAATCTGCAGGTGGTGAACGCCCGTCTGGATGCAAGGGCCCTTACCATCAACCATGGCGCAGCCCGCTGGCTGGGCGACAGCGAAATCACGGTACGGGGCGAGTTGCCTTTCCAGGGCGGTCGTCCATGGAAGTTCTCCGGCGCAGTCACGCATCTTGAACTTCGCCATGTCTTGTCGCCAGCCTGGCAAAATAAACTGCACGGGGTGTTGGAAGCAGACTATGCGGTTGAGCCTGGCGTTCTCTCTGCCGTCGTGACCATAAAGAACGGCGTGGTGGAGAATCTGCCTCTGCTAACCCGCATTGCCGACTTTACCCGCACCGATCGCTTTCGTCGGGTGGCGCTTGAGCAGGCCAAAGGAGATGTGACCCGCCGTGGAGCAGACTTGGAGATCAGAAAGCTGATCCTACAGTCCAGCGGTCTGCTTCGCGTTGAAGGGGACCTTGACATCAAGAATGGCAACGACCTGAACGGCATCCTCCAAGTAGGGGTATCCACGGATGCCCTGCGCTGGATGCCTGGAGCGCAGACGCAGGTCTTCACAGAGAGCCGCCCTGGTGGCCCGCCCGGCTTCGCTTGGACGGAGGTCCGTCTCACGGGTACGGTGGAAGCACCGAGAGAAGACCTGAGCAACCGCCTCCTTGCTGCTATGGGGAAAGAGCTGATCGCCGCCCCCTTGGGCCTCGCGGAGAAAGGGATCGAGGTGCTGGGAACGGCAGGAGGTGAGCCTGGGAAGGGGGCTGCCGAGGTGGGCAGAGAAGTGCTCAAGACCACGGAGGATGCCGCAGGCAAGGTCATGGAGAGCGGCGCTGACTTGCTGAAAGGCGTGGTGCCCCTGTTTGGGAAGTAGTAGGAGATGTAGGGGACGGTGCAGGAGGCTTCGTCGCAGACTGCTTACAATTCTGGCATTGACGGATTTTTGGCGGCCTGAAAGCATGGCCGCCATGAAAGCGCTCAGCCTCGCATGCCTGCTCTTTGTGATTGCCTTGGACGCTCACGTTGCAGCTGCTGAGCAGGAAGATCTGGCAAAACGGCTGGCGCAGGCGCAGTCCGCGCAGAGGAGCCGGAACTTCGATGAGGCTATTGATGCCTATGAACTGGCACTGAAGTCAGATCTGGGCTCCACGACGAAGACCGTGGTCTTGATCAATCTCGGTGCTGCCTACAACGGCAAGCGTCAGTGGGACAAGGCGGTACCCTGCTTCGAGGCCGCGCAGATGTTGCAGCCGGAGCAGCCCGCTTCGTGGTACTTCATGGGGGACTCACTATTTGCCCTGAACCGTTTGGAGGAGTCCCTGGCCGCCTACACACAGGCCATCAAACTTTTGCCCAAAGAGGCGGCATTCTACAGCGGCCGGGCCAGTCTCTTTCTGAAGATGGGCAAGTATGAGCTGGCGTTGGAGGATTGTGACGCGGCAGTGAGGTTCGAGCCCAAAACAGCTCTGCACTATGACAAAAGGGCGGCTGTTTACTATGCACAGAGCAACATCCCTGCTGCGGAACGGAACTACACGGAGGCCATCCGCCTGGATCCGGCCAATGTCTCCGCTCTGAACAACCGCGGAGTGCTCTACCTGCACACCCAGCAGTGGGACAAGGCCATCGCCGATCTGAGCCTCGCACTGAAACTGGCACCCGAGCATGACAGCGCCCGGTGCAATCGTGCCCAGGTCTTTGCCGGCATGGGCGACTGGGCGCGGGCAAAGAGCGACTATCAAGAGGCCGTGAAGCTCTTTCCCAGGGACGAAACCAGTTGGATGGGACTGGCCATCTTGTACGGATCCTGCCCCGACGAGAGCCAGCGTGATGGCAAGCTGGCAGTTGAGGCCGCAATGAAGGCGGGGGAACTGTCGCAATGGAAGTCGGCGAAGTCACTGGATGTCCTGGGCATTGCGTATGCCCAGGCAGGCGAGTTCGACAAAGCGGTCGAAGCCGCCGACAAAGCGCTGGCTCTGCTGGAGGCTTCAGCGCCTGAGCGGGAGGGGATTGAAAAACACCGTGCGCTCTATGTGAAAAAAGAAGCCTTCAGGCAGACCGGGAAGAATTGGGGCTCCGTCGCCGCCGCGAAGGAGGCCGATACGGTGGAAGGCTGGCTGGCGGCGGGAAACATCGCCCTGCTGCAAAAGGATTATGACAAGGCTTTTGATCTCCTTTCCAAGGTTCTAGCACTCGACCCTGAGCCCAAGGATCGGGCAATTGCCCTGGGAGGGCAGGCTCTCGTCCATGTGCAGCGTGGGCACTGGGATGAGGCGGTGCAAACTGCCACTGAGGCGATCGGGATTTCACCCAAAGAGGAGACGTTTTACCAGTTGCGGGGAAAGGCCTGGCAGGAAAAAGGGGAAAGTGAGAAGGCTGTCGCTGACTACAGTGAGGTGCTCCGCATCTCCCCCCGTGATTCAAAGGTCCAATGTGAGCGAGGGAGGCTGTACAAGATGCTGGGCAAGCCTGATCTCGCCGAGAAAGACTTTACCGCTGTGGTCGAACGTTCGCCCAAGAGCCTGGAAGGCTGGACACTCCGGGCGCTCCTTTATCTGAATGAAGGGCGCTGGATCGAATGTCTGCGCGATGGGGATCGAATGTTGGCATTGAAACCGGACATGCCCGAGGCGCTCAGCATGCAGGCCCTGGTGCTCGCCATGGCACCCGATCCCACCATCCGGGATGGGAAACGGGCGGTGGCCAAGGGTACACGAGCCTGTGAACTGACCCAGTGGCAGGACTGGCAAAACATGTCCCACCTCGCCTCCGCTCATGCAGAGAGCGGGGAGTTCCAAGCTGCAGACAAGGTGTTGCAACGAGCTCTGGCGCTGGCGGGACTCCCAGAGTCCGCGGTCAATCAACTACAGGACATGAGGCTGCAATACGCCAAAGGGAAGCCGCTCTACATGAGTGCCAAAGGCAGGGTGGGGCGGTGAGACGGAAAGCGGCAGTCTTGACGTCACTCCGCAGCATGGGGATAATGCAGCCATGCGCCTGACTTCCCGTGGATCGCTTGCTTTCAGTACGTTTGCCATGGTGCTCTGCCTCTGGCTTGCCAGTCTGCCGGGGGTGGTTCAAGCTGTTACGCCTGAGGAGGCGCTGCAGCTCGATGGCAAGAACGGCACCATAGAGGGGATTGTGAGTGATGTGAACATCACCGAGCGCGGGCACGCCTTTATCAACATGGGGGGCGTTTATCCCAGCCACACCTTCACCGCCTATGTGCCGGCGGTCATTGTGCCGATCCTGGGGAAGGAGTACCTGGAGAGCCTGCGGGGGAAGGACATTGCCGTCACGGGCAAGATAAAGATCTACAAAGGCAAGCCAGAGATCGTGTACAACAAGAAGGATCAGGTGGTCGTGAAGGGCGGGGAATCTGAGAAGAAGGAGGCCGCGAAATAGTTTTTTTGAACCGATGGGATTGCGGAGGTTCAAAGGTCCTGCCGCGCCATGAAAGCTGCTTCCGTCACGTTCGCCATCTTACTGGGAGCTGTCTCCTGGGTGCCTTTCCTCTTGGGTGAAGCTGGAAAAGCTCAGATTTCGACTTTGATCCAAATATGAGCGGGGAGGGATATTCATTTTCCCTTCAGGGGTAAAGCCGCTACATTGGTCCGTCTCGCCCGCCCCCCCCAGCCCATGTCCCAGGACCCCCTGCAAGGCGATGTCGCCGTCATTAATAGCATCTCAGCGGTGCCTTCCATCCTGGACGTCGTGTGCCGCACGACGGGAATGAAGTTTGCCGCCGTTGCTCGCGTCACGGAAGAGAAGTGGGTGGCGTGTAGCGTGCTGGACTACCTCGAGTTTGGTTTAAAGCCAAGTGAGGAACTTAAGCTGGAGACGACCCTTTGCAATGAGGTCCGATGCGTGAGGTTGCCCGTGGTGATCGACGAGGTACGTGAGGATCCCGTGTACCGGGATCACCACACACCCAAGATGTATGGATTCCAAAGTTACATCTCCATGCCTATCTTTCTTCCCGGAGGAGATTTCTTTGGGACGCTTTGCGCCCTTGACCCCAGGCCGCACCGCCTGAACACGCCGGAAGTTCTGGGCATGTTCCGGCTCTTTGCCGACCTCATTTCCAGCCACTTGGGCGCGCTGGTAAGGATCGCCGACAGCGAACAGCAGGCTGCGGCTGAGCGACTGGTGTCCGAGCGGCGGGAGCAATTCATTGGCGTTCTGGGCCATGATTTGCGGAGTCCTCTAGGTGCCATCTCCATGGGGGCCCTGATGTTGAAGGAGGGAGAGCTGAGCGAGGATCAGCATGCGACCGTGGCCATGATGGAGCGCAATGTGGCCAAGATCTCGGACCTTGTGGATGATGTCATGGATCTCACCCGGGGCCGACTAGGGGGTGGGATTTCGCTGAAGGATCTCACCGATGCTCCCCTGGAGCCCGTGCTCCGCCAGATCGTGGAGCAGGAGCAGACCATCAGGCCGCAGCCGCTGATCGAGTGTGTATTTGCCATCAATCACCGTGTTTCCTATGATCGGAACCGGATGGGGCAGTTGTTCTCCAACCTCCTCTCCAACGCTATGAAATACGGACTCCCGGGTGTGCCTGTGGCGGTGCGTGCGTCCACAGATCAGGAAAGATTCACCCTCTCAGTAAGCAACGGTACGGACCCCATTCCTCAAGAGGAACTGGACAAACTCTTTCTCCCTTTCATGCGAGGACCTGGGGCGCGGGAGGAGAAAGGGCTGGGATTGGGACTGTACATTGCCTCAGAAATTGCCGCCTCTCATAGTGGCAAAATCGATGTGGTTTCAGAAAAAGGAGTGGTGTGCTTTACCTTCACGATGCCTGTACGGCAGGCGGCCTGACTCGAAGCGGAGCCCGAGGACTTTGCGCAGGATCGATGATGTAACGCGTCAGTCGCTCGCCCGCCCGGCTGCGGTCTTTCAACGTGCTGACCATTGCTTGTGGGACGACCTCAATCTGGTCAGTCGAGTCGCGGAAGTTCCCGTCAGGGCTGGGGCCAGTGCACAGTACGCCTTGGGAGAGACTCCAACCCTCCCAAGGCGCAGTGGCTGCGGGTGCAGCCGGGAAAGCCTCAAGATCGCTTTCGCGGATTAGCGGCCTTTAACCTTCCGTGACGTCACACTACAAAAACCATGCTTGAACGTATACCACGCAATTGAGGGGGGGATCCGATGGTTGTGCCCACCGACCACCCTTGTAGCCTTGCTGTGCATGGCAGACAATGCATCCGAAGGGCAACTCCGAATCATGGTGGTGGAAGATCACGCCGAAACGCTCAAGGCTCTCTCCCTGTGATCTGGAGCGAGAGAGTGAGAGTGTATGAGGCGGGAGACCAAGGACGCTCTACCATTGGATTCGGTGGCTCTCTCCCCTCGGGGTCATTCATCCAGCGCTTTTCGGCGGAAGATGGAGGCGTGAAGGATTGGGGAAGCGCAGAGAACTTCTCTTCCGGAGTCGCCTGCCTACGGGGAGGCGGAAATTTTCAAAAGCTCTTTTGCTGCTCGTTAAGACGCAATGAAAAGATGGAGCCGAAGGCGGGAATTGAACCCGCGACCCGCGCATTACGAATGCGCTGCTCTACCTCTGAGCTACTTCGGCGTTCCGGGCTGGCAATCTATAGGAAGCTTTTCTGATTTGTCACCCAGTTTCTTTTCTTGATGATCAAAATCTCAGAGGGAATTGCCAAAATCCTACTAGCCTCCGCCCGCAATCTCGGTTTCATGCCGCATGCCTGAATTTGTCCAAATGCTGCAGCGACTGTGGCGCAAAGTTCCATTTCGACACGTCCTGGCGGCGACCGTCTTTCTGGCGGTAGTCGGGGAGCAGTATCCGTTTTCGAATTTTCCGATGTATTCGCACCTCGACAAGGAGGCGGATGTTCTTTATGTGACAGACCAGACAGATCGGGTGCTGCCTATGGAGAAGCTATTCGGAACCAGTTCCAGCACCCAGAAGAAGGTCTTCATCACAGAACTGAAGGAGATTTGCAATCCGAAGGGGCGGGATACTCGGGATGCCCTGCCGGAAGAGCGTAGTGCTGCGGGTGCCAAACTTGGAGAAAAGCTTTTTCCCAAGCTAAAGCCCCACAACCTGGCCCAGGTGGGCGGGGAAGTGAAGGGGCTGCGACTCTACTACAAGGTCTTCACTGTGGAATCAGGGGCAATTAGTACCGGTGCCCCTCAACTCGTGGCTGAAAAAGCCCTATGAAATATCTTTCTGCCTCCAACGCCATGTCAGCAGCTTCCCATCGCCGCTCGCGGTTCGACGCGAGCGATTTCCACCTTGGCTCCGTGGAACTCCTTCTCATGCGCCTTGGCTTTGCGCTTCTCGTGTTTTTTGCCATCAAGTGGGAGGTGTCCGGCTTGGGTGCCGCCGATCCCAAAAAACTCACCGGTCTGACTCATCTGATCAATCTGGACTGGCTGCAGTCCCTGAGCCCCATCTGGCTTTGGCAGACCGTCACCATCTTGGGTCTCGTCTCCTACGTGGCGGGCATTGCCCCTGCCTTGGCATTGTTTCCGGCCTTGTTCTTCAGCATCGGGATTGGCACTCTGGCCAACTCGCAGGGTGCTGCGAACCACAGTACTCAGCTGATTTCCATGATCTTGCTGGGGCAGTTCATCGCCTACATCTGGCCCAGGAGGCAGGAGCTGGGTGGTCCGCCTTCCACATGGGCGTTCCCTGATCTGGCCGTGCACCAGAAGGTGGTGTATGTCTCGATGGTGATCTTTGCCGCCAGCTACGTGGTCTGCGGCTGGGTGAAGCTGGACAACTCGGACTGGAAGTGGATTCAAAATGTCCCCAATCTTTCGGTTGAACTCCAAAAGAGCAACTGGAGCGAGTATTACGATACTCTCACTCCGGTCCCGGACTCCCTACAGTCGGTCGTGACGATGATGAATGAGCACCCCAACTTTGCCCGGGTGCTCTTTGGCAGCGGCTTGCTGATCGAGCTCTTTGCCTTCCTGGCACTGATGGGGCGGCGTTGGGCCTTCTTCTACGGGGTGATCATCATTCTGTTCCACCTCAGTGTGAGCCGCCTCATGCAGCTCGACTTCTGGTATCACATGGGGGCGGCTTTGGTCTTCCTCGTGAACCTGCCTGGCTTGAGGAAGACCTTTGTTGGCAAGCCTGACCGGCTGATGCTGTAGTGGTCCATTTCCAGAGAAGTTTTGAAGCGGGGCCCGATGGGTCCCGCTTTTTTAGGGGAATTTGCGCATGCGCGCTCAAGCGTCATCTATGGGGATCTCTCCGGGAGATTAACCAAATTGTTACGGGATTGTCACGGCACCGTTAGTTCGGGGCGATAGCATGACAGAATCCTCATGTCACGCCCTTCCGATGATGCTACTCATTCCTCCAGTTCTGCCCCGTCCGCTCATTTGCAGTCCGTCCACGTCCGTCTGAGGGCGTTGGTGAGCCGGTTCCGGCTGCCTTTGTGGAACGCGCTGTTCCTCTTCGTGGGATTTCAGATGGTGCGTGTGTTGCTTGTGGCGAGGTTTCACCCAGTGGAGCCGCAGCCTCTGGGCTCCTACGCGCGCCTCTTTTTGGTGGGCTTGCACAGGGATCTGGTGGTGTCTCTGCTGCTGAGCACGCCGCTTGGCTTGTGGTGTGCCATGACTTCGAGCCGCGGTGCAAAACCTCCCGGCAGGGGGGGGAGGGCGCTGCTCACAAGTTTCTTGGCGTTTTCCTGGCTGCTCCAGGTGTTCCTGATGGTGGCGGAGTTGAATTTCTTTGCCGAGTTCAATTCTCGGTTCAATACGGTGGCGATCGATTACCTGATCTATCCACATGAGGTCTTTGCCAATATGTACCAGTCGTTTCCGCTGGGTTGGATTCTCGGGGGTGTGACGGCGGGTGGCTCGGTGATCACGTGGCTGCTGCTGAAGCTGGCAGGCCCGGCCCGCCAGGTGCCCAGGAGTTCTTCCATCTCTGCCCCGCGGCGCGCTGGTTCTGCGTTAAGCTGGGTGTTGCCCGTGGTCCTGCTTACGGCGACTCTGCCTCTCGTCCCATGGCAGCAGAGTCATGACCGGGTGATGAACGAGCTGGGGAACAATGGGCTGGTCGCAGGGGTGACCGCAGCGGTGACGCGAAATCTGGACTATACTGCCTTCTATCCGCACATGGACCGTGAGGCGGCCTACCGTAGGGTGAAGGCGCTGTTGGCCACACCGGATGCGACTTATGTGGACCCGCACGACGTGTACAATCTCCGCCGCCGGATCCATGGCCGGCCGGGCACCCGGCCTTTCAACGTGTGTCTGCTCATGGAGGAGAGCCTGGGCAGCGAGTTCTGGGGCAGTCTGGGCCGAACCAAGAAAGACGGCACTCCTCACACCCTCACCCCGCACCTGGACCGGTTGGCGAACGAGGAAGGCTGGCTGTTTGACAACCTCTGGGCCGACGGCAATAGGACCATTCGCGGGTTCGAGGGTATTTTGGCAAGCTTTCCACCGCTGCCAGGTGACAGTATTGTGGCGCGTGACCGGACGGAAAACGTCGAGACCCTGGGACGGGTGATGACCCGTCAAGGGTATGAGACGCTCTTCATGTATGCCGGCCGCAGCCTGTTCGATGGCATGGGCCCCTTTGCCATCAAGAATGGGTGGAAGCGCTTTTTGCATCAAGGCAATTTCGAAAAGCCTGTCTTCACGAATGCGTGGGGCGTCAGCAATGAGGATCTCTATGCCCGGGCCATCCTGGAAATGAGGTCAATGCATCAGACGGGGAAACCATTCCTCCTGACGATGCTGTCTGTCTCAAACCACGTGCCTTTTACCTATCCTGCAAGGGGCCCGTCGCCTTTGGATGCGCTGCACCTCGAAAATGGGAAAGCCGCTCCAGACTATCCTCAAGGAAGGATTTCTCAGAACCCCGATGAACATCGGAGAGATTTCGCGGTGCGTTATGTGGACTGGTGTCTTGGACGCTTCTTCCAGGAGGTTAAAAAGGAACCTTTCTGGCAGGATACCCTTTTTGTCGTGGTGGCAGACCATGGGGCGCGGGTTTACGGGAGCCAGGCGGTCCCGATCAAGAGCTATGAGATCCCCATGCTCGTTTTAGGCCCGGCTGTGGTGAAGCAGCCGCAACGCCAGTCGATGCTGGCCTGCCAGTTGGACGTGGCACCAACCATTCTCGGCCTCATCGGGCAGCCTTACGAATCTCTTTTCTTCGGCAGGGATCTTCTGCATACCCCAGAGACGCCCTTTGCCAAGGTGCTGATGCACCACAATCGGGAAGTCGCTTCTTATCGAGATGAACGGATGGTCGTGTTTGGATTGAACCAGAGCATGGAGTTCTTTGGTGGGAATCCCAAAAGTGGAAAGATGGCTCCGCTGCCCGGCGTGGACCCCCGTGGCGCTCCGATAGCTGATGACGCCACCGCCCTGTTTCAGGTGGCCGATGATCTCTACATGAACAGGCGCTACCGGATCGATGGAGTGGAATCGTCTGCGGGTGGGGCGGAGCAACCCCGCGTGGCCAAGGCGAGCCCAGTTCGATGAGTGCTCAGGTCTGGGGCAGGAACTGGGGTGGGTGCCTGATAAACTCCTTCCTGGCAGACAGGCTATTCAAAAAAGAAGCTGTGGAGGTGGGTGAGATCCGCTTCCTGCAACGGTGTGGTGCGGTGCGGTGCGGCGGTCAGCGTTCCGGCGTGTGGTTTGATTGAATGGCGGCAACGGTATCTTCGATTTTTGCCGCCATGCGTTGCATCTTCCGATTGCCCAGGAGGAGGGTGGTCAAAGACAAGGCCGCGAGGGGCAGCCAGACGATGAGTACCCATTTGCCCCACGTGAACTGGGTCGCGAAGAAGGTGCACAGGATCGCGCCGAGGGGGGGGGCGTGTGATCCAGCGCATCAGCTTTGCTCGAAGGTAATTCTTGGTGTTGAGCAGCACCTCGTCCTTTTGGGCCAGGAGCATTGCCTTTGGGCCGGAGTTGTCCGATGGTTGCAGAGACGGGGAGCTCATCGGAGGCGGAAGGCGATGCCTGATGCGAGTTCCTCGTTGGTCTTCGAGGCAGACACAGCAATCAGGGGAGATCGATCCCAAGCGGTTTTCCCCAATTGTCTTTCGAAGTGGAGGCGGGTGAATGGCAATCGTGGCGCGGGACAGGGCAGGAAGTGAAGTTTTTTGTCCGTAACAGCTACAGACCTGCACCTCCAACCGTATCATGTCTGTGGAATTCAAGGACTACTACGCAACTCTTGGTGTCGCCCGGGACGCCAAGGAGGAAGACATCAAAAAGGCCTTCCGCAAGCTGGCCCGGAAACACCATCCGGATGTAGCGGAGGACAAGAAGGGGGCGGAGGAGAAGTTCAAGGAGATCAACGAGGCCTATGAGGTGTTGGGTGATCCTGTGAAGCGTCAGAAGTACGATACTCTAGGGTCGAACTGGCGCGAAGCGGAGCAGCATCAGGGACAGGCGCCGCCGCAATGGGGTGGAGGAAGACGGTACACAAGCGCGACAGGACCACAGGGCCAAGGCCCCGCCCAAGAGTTTCATTTCGATGGCACGGGTTTTAGTGACTTCTTTGAGCAGTATTTTGGCGGAGGCGGTCACAGCGGCCAGTTTCACGGATTTGGCGATGAGGAAGGGTTTGCCGAAGAAATGCATCGGCAGGAGAACCGGCCTCGACGGGGGCACGATGTGGAGGGAGACATCTTGGTCACGCTTCACGAGGTGCTGCATGGGACGGAGCGCCCCCTCTCTCTGGCCACCACAGACCCTCGCACTGGAAAAAGGGAGGCAAAGTCCTTCACGGTGCGAATTCCTCCAGGAGCACCGGAGGGCAAGCGCATCCGCGTGGCGGGGCATGGTGGAGAGGGGGCCGGCGGCGGTGCTGCTGGGGACCTGTTTCTAAAAGTGCGCTACGCGGCGCACCCTGATTTCCGAGCGCGGGGAGGGGACCTCTACTACGACCTCGATCTAGCCCCTTGGGAGGCTGTGCTGGGCACAGAGGTCGTGGTGCGTGGGCTTCAGGGTGGCATCAAAGTGCGCGTTCCCGCCGGCACCGCCCAGAATGCTCAGCTCCGGCTAAAAGGTCAAGGATTGCCCCAAGGCAAAACCGGGGAGCGAGGCGATCTCTACGTGATTGCCCACATTCAGGTCCCCACCCAGTTGAGCGATCAAGAGCTCGCCCTCTGGCAGAAGCTCGCGTCCGAGTCTCACTTTAACCCCCGTTCCTGAGCAAGCCATGAATCCGACTGATCCTGCTGAGTCTGAAACCTTCACGGTGCATTCCCTGGAAGGAGTGGTGGAGCTGACTCACACTTCTCGTCACTTGGTCGCCGTGTACTGCCGGCACGGCTTCATCTCCCCCCTGAGTGAGGAGGTGCATGGAGGCTGGACCTTTGACGATGAGGCGGTGCGGAAACTCCGCCGCATGGAATCCATGAGGTCCGCCTTCGGCATCAATCTAGCGGGACTCCATCTGATTGAGGAACTTCAGCAGGAGTTGGAGACCCTGCGTGAGGAGGTGCGCTTCCTCCGTGGGCAGGTGCGATGATCTTGGCTGCTGCCCGCATCATCTGGGACGTCACCTTGCGCGTACCGTGATTGATGCTAGTTGAGAAAATGCCCCGTTCTGCTCCGATCTATTTCGACTCCCACATGCACACCCCGTTGTGCAAACACGCATGGGGAGAGCCCGAAGAATACGCCCGCCGTGCGGTCGAGCAGGGGCTCAAAGGCATCATCATCACCTGTCACAGCCCCATGCCCCGTGGCTTCTGGCCGGGCGTTCGTATGGCGGACTCGCAGTTCGACGAGTATGTCGCGCTCGTGGAGAACTGTCGTGAAAAGTTTGCCGGTCAGGTTGAGGTGCGCCTCGGGCTGGAGAGTGACTACTTCCCGGGGTTTGAAGATTGGGCAAGGGATCTGCACCAGCGGGCCGACTTTCACTACATCCTTGGCTCCGTGCACTGGCAGGGACCTGAGTACCGATCCCTGTTTGAGCAGAAGGGGCCAGACGCGTTCCGCCGCAGCTACTTTGACAACCTTGCCACCTCCGCCGAGACGGGCCTGTTCGACAGCCTGGCCCACCCGGACCTGATCAAGAACTACCATGCCGATGACTGGAAGTTTGAGCACTGGGAAGACGAGGTGGTGCAGGCGCTTGATCGCATTGCCAAAACCGGCGTGGCCATGGAGCTCAACACCTCCGGCGTCCATAAAAGCTACTCAGAGATGAACCCGAGTCTGCCCATGCTCAAGCTCATGCAAGAGCGCGGCATTCCCGTCGTGATGGGATCCGACTCCCACAAGCCCAGCCGGGTGGCAGAAAGCTTCGTCAATGCCCTGCGCACCGTGCAGGATGCGGGCTATGATCGCGTCAGTATTTTCCAGAACCGCAAGCGCGAGGAATTGCTCATCGCAGATATCCTGCCGACGTTGGGGAAAGGCGCTGAGACGGTGGACGTGGCGGAAGTTCGTTGAAATAAGCCGCGAGGCGCAGCGAGCATGGAGGAGCGAATCTGAGGTTCAGACAGAACTCACAAAATTGGGGTTCAGCTTTCGAGCTGCGTATTTCTCAAACCCCAATCCCATTCTGTTATTTTGTAAATTCTGTCACAGTCATCCCATAGCCCTGCAAAAGCAGCGCCAGAGGCTTGAGTTGGTGATGTTTTGAAGTGCCTTTTGCGAAAGTGATTTCTCAAACGGGGCGGTCCTGCTCCGTTATGCGACGCCTGCTGTCCCATAGACGGGGGGCTCCAGCCCAGGCAGATACACGCTTTGCGGGCTGGCTCGCATCTTCCATGGACCGCCTGCTGTCCCATAGAACGCCAGCAATCTGAGCAGATCCACCCGGCTCCAAGTCACCCCTCGGATCATCGTGAAGAGGCGGGTGAAGCTGTGCGGCCAGCCCGATACTTGTGCCAGGAACCGCAGCAGCACATAGAGCAACAGGGCCGCCCAGAGCTGCCAGCGGATCGCGTTTTTGCTATGTCCCAAAAAATCACAGATGCAGAGCGTTTGCTTGATCTGCTTGAAGAACACTTCAATGCCCCAGCGGCTCTGGTAGAGTTCTCCTACCGTGCTGGCGGCCCATTCTGTCTGGTTGGTGATAAAGGCCATGCGCACTTCCTTGCCGTCAAGCTCCACGAGCATCTCCACCCGGCGCAGCGGGCCGGGATGTTGCGAAAGGCTCCTGGCTCCTTTGAGCACAATGAGGTCATCGCGCAGCACCTTGCCTTGCGGCCGTGCCTGGAGCTTGCGCGTCACCCGGTAGCTCATGTTGTCCTTGGCACGGGTGACCCAGAAGATGCCCCGCCCGGTCAACTCCCAGAGGTGGGCAAAGTTGATGTAAGCCTTGTCAAACAAGGCAATTTCCCCGTCTTTGAGGCTGGCACAAAGCGCGCGGGAGCGCGAGTCATCATGATGAGAGGCTTCTTCGATGATGGCAAAGGCTGGCAGGAAGGTTTGCAGGTTGAGACGCAAATGGAGCTTGGCCGCCGCCTTGCGCTGCCGGTGCTTGGCCCAACTCATACAGTTGGCCACCAGGGCGATGGTGCTGGAGTCGATGGCGTAGATGGCCCGTCTAAACCGCCGGGGCAGTCCTTCATAGCGCAGGCCAAACCCGGGGTGCCGATGCTGGAGATGATCCAACATCTTCCAAAAGAGGGTCTCCATCAGGTCGCTGTCCCGATTCTTATTGGCATGGGACAGGGTGTTGCGGGCTGGCGGTGTCGCTCCGCGGATGGCAGCGAGGGCCCCGGCATGATGCCTCAAGCTGTCGCACACATCGTTGAGACTGATGGAGTGTGTCAGTTGCGCGTAGAGCAGGCTGACCACGTGACTCCAGGAACTGAAGGTGCGCGGCTGGCTGCCGTGGTGGTGTTGAGCGCAGAGGTTCGCGACCAAGTGCCCGGGAATGAGCTTGCAAAGCTGCCCCAGAACGCTTCCAATGACTTTGGCTGGTTTGAATTTCATCTCAGGCCTACCCTGTGTGGGGTAGGCCGCCAGTCACCTTTTTGTTTCGCTGTGGGACGGCTGTGAAATTCTGTCTAAAAAATCATTCCGCTGTGTTCTGTGTGTCTCTGTGGTTTGATCGTCATCACCATCCTACCCCTGACTTCCTCTCCAACGATAAACGTGGTACCCAAACATCTCCTCTGTTCCCCGGAGGTGGGTAAGCATCTCAAACTCTCCCGACTTCTTCACCCGTTGAAAAAGCTCTGGGTGCCGCGGGCCGGTGACGGACTCGCCGCAGAGATAGATGTAGAGCGGCAGAGAGCGGGTCTCGGCGTCTTTGATGAGGGCGTCCAGATCAGCGGGGGTCTTTAGTACATGCACATCGTGGTCGTAGCTCTCTGCCTGGCGATCGCTCACGCCGAAGGTGCCGGTGAGGGCAGTGGGTGCCTGCAAACGAACGTACTCCACCGTCTCGCGGATGGGTTGGCGGTCGTGCTCACGGATCTTGGCCGTGGAGTCCCAGGTGACCCATGCAAATGCGCCCACCAGGAGCGTCAGCAATCCGGCTTCCAGGCGAGGTCTGTGGCGGGTCAGGAGCTGGACGCCCAGAGGCAGGACGAGCACCATGGGGATCACGGTGTAGATCAAGTACCACACCCACATGGGCTGGTGCTTCAGGGCGGTATGTGCGTAGGCCAGCGCGGCAGCCACCGTGACAGCCGTCACTCCGAGAAATTGGGATGCTGGCTTGCGCCAGGCAGCGACGAATCCTAGAAGCGCCAGCGCGGGCAGTACACCGAGCATGAGCATCTTGAAGGGCCATCCCGCGTGCGCCATCTCCATTTCCCAGCTGGAGCCAGTGTGAAGTTCAGGGAGGGGATTCGTGTGCCCCCAGCCGATGGCCCATCCTGATAGCAAATCCCGCAGCCAAGGCCAGCCCATGTCGAGGCGCGGTGAGTCGGGGTTGTTCAGGTACGCCATGATCTGTGGGACGCTGGGTCCCATCCACCAGATCACCGGTATGGCTCCCAGGAGATTGAAGCCCACGAGCTTCAGGATATCTCGATGACGTCCGGAAATCCAGAACTCTGCCGCAAGGAAGAGGTTTACCGCTGCCGCCACATACAGAGATCCCGCAAAGCAGAGCAGGTAACCCGCCTCCGTCACCGCAAAGATGAGCCACCAGCGCAGACGACCCTCTCTGGAGGCCAGCAGAGCTGCGGCCAGATTCACCGCCATGAAGGCCAGCATGGTGGAGTAGCCCTTGGACTCAGCCGAATAACGTATATGCCAGGGGGAGATGGCCAGAAGGGCGGCTGCGGCCAGGCCCACCGCGGGACCGCCCATCTGGCACCCCAACCAGCCTACGAAGATGATCGTTACCAACGATGACAGAAAGGAAGGCATGCGCAGCGCGGCTTCGTCAAATGCTCCGGCAGGGGCTCCGGTGAATGTCCGCCAGATGCTGAGTGAAATGCGGGTGGCGGCGGCAGTGAAGACATGGTTGTTTCCATGACCGTTGTCGAAGAGGGTTTTCTCCCAGGTTACGGGTTTGAAAAGAGTGACACCGTCCTTTTGAACCCATTCTCCGTGGGAATAGACGCGCAGTGAGTATTCCTCGTCATTCCAGAGACTGTGATGAAGGCGTGGCGCACGTTCCCAGGCTCCAAGGAGCGTGATGGCCAGGATGGCCGCCCAGAACCATGCCGGGGCACCCCGGCTTTGCTGAGGCAGCTTGTCCTTCTTTTTTGGTAGCCATGACCGGTAGGTGGCGAGCAGCAGAGCGGCACTGGCTGCGCTGGCAATGCTGGCCCACCAGAGACCGATGATCCGATATTCCGGCACATCCAGTTCGCGCCCTTTTGCCAGACGCTTTTGCACCGTCTTTCCCCAGGGGGCTTCTGCTTCCAAAGTGTACACCACACTGCCCACCAGCAGGGCTGCCAGCACGAGAAGCAGCACGGCTCCCGCCCGCCCATGTTGCGTGGTGAGACGCTGCCAGTGCTGGCGGATGTGGGTGAGAGGGGTGGGCAAACTCATGTGGTGCAGAAGGGCGTTTGACGGTAGGGCGGTTGTCCCTATGATGCCGCAGGCGCAAGATGCGCAACGTGTTTCCGCATTCAAAAATCAAAACCGCAAACCCCAGAAAGATCCCCATCCAACATGAGTGACGCGTACGAGTGGGCCGCCCGATTTGGCGAGATGTTCGTGAGCTGCTGCGACGAATACGAAGAGGGGAATACTGACTATGAAGCGTGGTTCGATGAGGAGGATCTGGCCAACCTCAAGGCGATCGGCTGCAAACCCCGCGAGTTCTTTGACTTCGTGGAAGATTGCTGCGCCGCAGAGGGGCTGGAGCCGACGCCGGAGTCAGCCCTCCTCATTGCCGCAGCCCGGCGGGATTACTTTCTGATCGAGCAAAAAGGGCAGACCAGCTCTCACGTGGTGCCGCCTTCGGAACTCCCGGCCAAGACGGCGGAGCTGGACGGCATTCCCTGGTTGCCCCGTATTATCGCCAAGGCTGAAGCCAAGCTGCGCGGGGAGATGGATCCGGACACGATGTATTTCTGCGGCGGAGATCGTGCGTTTCTGAGCCGCCATCACCTGCATCCCGCAGATTTCCTACGGGTGGTATGGGCAGCCAAAGGGGACACCGCCCGCATTTTGGAATTTGTTAAAACGGGCAAGTTTTTCTGAGGACGGAGCGGCAATGCGGGGCTAAAGCCTCATTGCCTTTTTCCTTCTCCTTCGTACAATCGGACCCACACTATCGCTCCCTTCTCCCTTGCCTGCTGACTTCATTTCCTCCCTCCCCGTCGTTGAAATTGGCCAAGGTGTGCGCTTTGACGGCGTGCGCCCCGTTTTTATCCTTGGCCCTTGCGTGATTGAAAGTGAGGACTTTATCTGGGACATGGCCCGGAAACTCAAAGTCATCGCTGATGGCCTGGGCATCCAATGGATCTTCAAGGCCAGCTATGACAAGGCCAACCGAAGCGCGGGCAGTAGCTACCGTGGGCTGGGTCTTGAAACGGGTTGTGGCATCCTGGGTGCCATTGGCAAAGAACTTGCAGTGCCGGTCACGACGGATGTGCACAGTCCGGAGGAGGCGACCAAGGCGGCCGAGTGGATCGACTTTCTACAGATCCCGGCATTTCTCAGCCGTCAGACCGACCTCATTCTTGCCGCAGGTCGCACGGGCCGGGCGGTTAACGTGAAAAAGGGCCAGTTCATGGCTCCCTGGGATGTAAAGAACGTGGCCGACAAGCTCTTAAGCGTTGGCTGTGAAAATTTTACGTTTACTGAACGCGGAACGACCTTTGGTTATCAGAACCTCGTCGCCGATATGAGGTCGCTTTACTGGATGAGAGAACTTGGCTACAGAGCAGTGATGGATGCCACTCACTCCGTTCAGCGGCCTGGGGGACTGGGCACCGCTACTGGCGGTGATGGTAAACTAGCCCCCGTGCTCGCCCGTGCTGCTGTGGCTGCAGGATGTGATGGGGTTTTCCTTGAAACCCACATTAATCCCGCCGAAGCTTTTTCGGATGGGCCCAACCAGATTCCTCTGGCGGATCTCCCGGCGTTGATTCAACAACTGTTGCGAATCCATGAAATCGCCCGCGAATAAAGGCCCTCGTGTGTCTTGGCATCGTTCCTTGCTGCCGCGTGTGGCATGGCAGTTGCTGTTGCTGGGAACCATGCCGATGCTTGCCCAAGCCCAGAAGGGCGGGGAGAAGTCTCTGACTGGCGCTCCCGAGGGAGCGTCAGGTGTCGCTGCGGTAACGAATTCCCAGGGATTGGGGCCGTTTGGCCGGATGCTTCCGGTGGGGCAGCGGAATCTGGACGTGAAGATTCCCTCGTTTCGTGACGGTCGGCCCAACTCGCTCATGCGTGCTGGCAGCATGACTCGCCTGGATGAGGACAACATGGCCATCGAGAAGATGGACATCCGGATGTTTGGCCCGACCAAGGACAGGGACGTGCGTGTGCAGTTGAAGACTGCCACCTATCACATGCCGAGCGCCACCCTGAGCAGTGAGCAGCGCAGCCGCATCAGCCGCGAAGACTTCCAGATGGAAGGGGACAGCATGGTTTTCGATACCAAGACCCAGCAGGGCAAGATGACCGGCAACGTGCGAATGGTCATTTTTGACACGGAAGCTTTTACCAATGGCGATGCAATGAGCAATGCAGCCCCGGCACCCAATGGACAGCCCCTGGAAATGAGCCTGGACGAGGAGTCGGCCGAGGGGGGGGGCAGCGAGCCTGCTCCAAAGGTCTCCACCATGGACATTAATGCCAAGGCGGTGGAGCGGCCTTCTGCGTCCGCATCAGCAGGAGGCTTGCCTGTGCCTACGCCAGCTCCGCGTGAACCCGCTGCCGTTGTGCCCGTGCCCAAAGCTGAAGCTGTCCCAGCGGCTCCTCCAGGGGTACGTGCGAAATGAGGTGCCCCAGCCTGCCGCTCCTTGCACACAAACTCCTGACCAGTGATTTTTGTTTCTCTCCGCGAATGATCCCACTCCGCACGCCTCCCATGAAAACACTTTGGACGATGATCGGCCTCGCCGCCCTTTCGCAGGGGCTGCTGGCCCAGACCAACCGAACCCCGGGTTCCGCCTCAGGGAGCCGGGATGAGGCCGCCAATGCTCTGGCCGAGGCCAACCGCGTGCTGGAGCGGGCCCGTGCCAGTGGCCAGACTGAACTCCAGCGCCGGACCCGTGAGCAGGCTGCCGATAACGGTCGCATGGAAAAGCTCATGGCGGAGGCCAAGTCGAATGTAGCTCCCTCGAACCAAGCGCCTGAAAAAGCGCGTGTGGCCCAGTCGGATGCGCGGTTGAGCCAGGCGATCTCCACCATCTCGCCAGAAGGCAAGGCTCTTTTGGCGCAGAATGAGGCGGTCATCCCCACGCTGAGGGTGCCTGACCCGGTGCAGCCGCGTGCCGTCGCGACGAAGCCTTCAGTACTGACCGCAGACGGTCCAGGACCCAAGCCGCAGCCGCTCAAAGCCACTCCTTTGACGCCCGTGGCGAAGAAGGCTCCGGAGCAGACCACGATCACGGCCACAGGACCCGATTCGGCCAGCTTCTTCGATGGAAGCCAGTCCATGGGCGTGTTCACAGGCGATGTAGAAGTGACGCACCCGCAGTTCCATCTGACCTGCGACACCCTTGAGGTTTACATGGTGAAGGATGCTGACAAAAAGGAGGCGAAGCCTGCCGCAACGGGGGCCACCGCAGGACAACTCGCCAAAGAAGGTGCTGCTGGCAAGTCAGGCTCCGTCAGTGAGTCCACTGACAACAGCAATATCAAGCAGGCGATTGCCAAGGGGCGCAAGGTCGTCATCAACAAACTCAGCGACACTGGTGAGATGCAGATTGGCACGTGCCGCCACGCCACCTTTGTCGGTTCCACGGGGGATATGATCATGCGCGACTATCCGCAGGTGCAAAAAGGCACCAACTTGATCCTGGCAACCGATCCTTCTACAACGATCACCATCCTCAACAATGGACAGCTCAAGGTAAACGGCCCTGCAACCACCAAGATCATCCAGCAAGAGGAGAAGAAGAAACCGGCTGCCGCCGCTGCGGTTCCCGGTGCCACCACACCCACTCTCAGCAAGCCCCAAGGAGCACCACAGTGAGGAAAAAAGGGAAGATAAAGCTGCCTGAGCCCAGAAACTCCGGCCAGCAAGGCATTGATGAACTGGATCTCGGGGAGACCGGAGAAACCTCCGATCAGGAAGAGGACTTTTTCGCCCGTCAGCAGGAGAATTTTGACACCTCTGCAAACGGTGAAGTTCTCCTCTTTACTCGCGGTCTGAAAAAGGTCTATGATGGGCGCACTGTGGTAAATGGCGTGGATATTGAAGTCCGTCGTGGCGAGATTGTGGGCTTACTTGGTCCCAACGGCGCGGGCAAAACCACCTCATTCTATATGATTGTGGGCCTGGTGCAGCCCAACGATGGCAAGGTCTTCTTCGATGGCCTGGACACCACGAACGAGCCCATGTTCAAGCGGGCTCGTCTCGGGATGGGGTATCTGCCGCAGGAAGAGTCTATTTTTCGAAAGCTTTCGGTGAGGGAAAACATCCTTGCCGTCATGGAGACGCAAAATTACACGCCCGAAGAACGGGAAATGCAGTGCCAGCAACTCATGGAGAAGTTCGGCATTGACCACGTGGCGGACAACTTGGCGCTCACTCTCTCCGGTGGCGAAAAGCGCCGTCTCACCATTGCCCGGTCCCTCGTGACCGAGCCTAAACTCATCATGCTCGACGAACCGTTCTCAGGGGTTGACCCTCTGGCGGTGGAGGATATCCAGAAGATCATCCTCATGCTCAAAAGCGTCGGGCTGGCCATTCTCATCACGGATCACAACGTTCGTGAAACCCTCGGGATCGTGGACCGCGCCTACCTCATTCATGAGGGTCGCGTGCTGCTTCACGGCACCCGGGACGAGATCGTCAACAATCCCCTGGCAAGGGAGCGATACCTTGGCGAAAACTTCAGTATGTAAAATAACACCACCCATCATGTGGATGGTGGAAACCCACAAGGAGGAACAACCATGCAAGTGCATAACGTAAACCTGCCCATCACCGTAACGGGACGCCACGTCAGTGTGACTGAGTCCATGCGTGAGTATGCCCAGAAGAAGATCGAGAACCTCCACCTCGACTACCCGCGAATCATCGACGCCAAGGTGATTCTCGACGTCGAAAAGAAAGAGCGACAAAAAGCCGAGATCATCCTCCACTGCGCGAACCACATCACCATTGAGGTGGACAGCGTCAGCAGTGACATCTACGCCAGCATTGATGAGAGCATCTCCAAGCTGGCGCGCAGGATGCGGAAGTACAAGACCCGTCTCCTCAAGACCCATCACCGCCCGCGCAATGGATCCATCAAGCATCTGGCGGAGCACGTTTTCCAGGAAGTTGACCTTCACAAGACTGAGCACGATCAGATCGAGCCGGTCATCATCCATCGCGAGAACTTCCGCATGAAGCCTCTCTTCCCGGATGAGGCCATCATGGATCTGGAGCTCAGTGAGCGTCCGTTCGTGGTGTTCCAGAATGCCCACAGCAATCGTCTCGCCATTCTCTTCCGTCGCAAGGACGGTGAGTACGGCATGATCGAACCCGACGCCACCAGCCAGGCGGCGTAGGTTGCCTTGTGGCAATCTGATCTTCCAGTCGAACGGCGGCCTGCGGGCCGCCGTTCTTGTTCTAGGGGGGGTGGAGAAGCCCGGGGGCCGGGAGATGAGGTCCGTTTCCTGAAACCACCATCTCCGTCGCATGGTGAGCACGGGTAGGAAGGAGTGACACGGCCAGATCTATCCGAGCACGCTCCATAGGGCGGATGGTTTTTATCCCTCCGTTTCACCAAGCCGGTTGGCGCAACCAGATTACGCCGCAGCTGGGAGTTTCAAGGTAGTGACAGGCTTTTGCCTGCCTACGGAAGATGTGGATAGTACGACTGAAGTGCTGACGTTTTGCGCGACTCCGTTACCTTCTGATTTCATTGAACTCGTGCTGGTAAATCAGGGCCACGGGCACCAGGGCGATTGCTTGGGCGAGCGTTTCCGTGATGCCTGAGAGGCTCTGCATGTGGAGAACGGAGGGAATCATGAGTACACCCACCAGCAGAGCGGCACCGAACCAGAAGACGCAGGTGCGGGAGATCGGGCTGCCGGAGGCGCTTGGCTCATTGTCATCATGCAGCATCTGGAAATACATCCTGGCCGACAGGGCCACGATGATGATTTGCGCAATGTTGATTTCCCACCTCATTCCAATTTCGCTGCCGGCGAAGTTATACAAGCCGTGGGCCGTGCTGACACCGAGAAATGCGAGCAGGAAATTGGTCGCATGATGAAAGCGGCTGCGGACGAGTATGAAGAGGTGATAGCCGAGGATGCCGGTGAGAGAGAAGTGGATGACATTGGCGGTGAGCAGTCGTACCATGGCCACCTGGGCGTTGTGATCTGTGAAGTAGGCGATGTTCTCGTTCAGCGCAAAACCCAGGCCGACGCACCCGGCTGTCAAAGCAGCCTGACGGGCGGAGCGAGCCCTTGTCAGCACAGGCAGAAACAGGGTGAAGAGCAGCAACTTGCAGGCTTCCTCAGGCATGCCGACATAGAGGACCCAGTGAACCATTTGTTTGGTCGCGTTGTCCTCAGGGTTGGGGACGGGGGCGTATTCCAGTGAGATCTGCAGCCAGTGCAGAAGCATGACGCTCATCACACCGGCGAACAACGGCAGCAAGTACCGCAGCCAACGATGGGGATCGAGCCGGCCGGAGTGGACCAAGATGAGGTACCAGATGGCGGCGGCGAACAAGGCGAGGGAGACGGCGGAGGCCTTGGACCAGCGAGCCAGCTCCAGTACCACCGTGGCCTTGAAGGCCAGTCCCTGGTCATTCAGTTGGTTGGCCAGTTCCCTGAGCTGGGCGGCGTTGGCCTCTGCAATCACCATGGGGTTCGATGCCAGTTCGTGCAGTGCCTCCAGATCATTTTCCTGGAGTGCGAGCTGTAGGGCTTTGCGCCGAGGGTGCCTTGCATCCACATACTGGCACTCCTGCAAATAGAAGGGAATGGCCTTCGCGGGCTGGTGGGCAAAGTAGTAGAAGTCTCCCAGAAACTCCCCAGCATGACGAACGGCGGGGCGTTGGTTTGCGGCCTGGATCAGAAGCTCGCGCTCGGCGCTTGCATCCATGTCTGGTGTCGCAAACAGGCAGCGCACATACGCGCTAAAGAGGGGAAAAGCATCCGCTGAGGAGGCGTGCTTGCGCACGACCGGTTCCAGTTCCATCTCGCCCAGTTTCAACGCCACAGGATCGAACGCCGGGCGATGGCGTGGCTCGGTGTCGGCGAGAATGGCGGCGGTTTGTCGAATCCAAGTGGAGAACCGGTCGGGCTGGGGATCGGCCACGAGTTGCAGACGATGGAACTCTTCGAACATCTGCGCATCTTCTTCCGCCGCCGTTGCCATTGCAGGTGGAGCACTGGCGGTGCGGGCGACGTGAACGAAGGCGGCCAGCAGGGCAAAAATGCCTAGAATGATGAGCACCCCCTTGATGAGGAACCGACGGTCACGAGTAAGATGGAACGCACGGGCACGCCAGGGGCGGGAAGAAATGGAAGGGAGCGCCATGCTGCTACCAAAGCCTGCCCCGGGCGGAAGTCATCCAGCCATTTTGAAAAGCCGGGCGTCGCCTACGGGAAAGTGAGGTGCCAGGGAACTTGGGCTGCCTCAGGCGGACTGCTACGACTTCTGCGGAGTGGTTTGTTATCCCTCACCTACCCCACGGAGGCTCGCTGAAGGCTCGCCAACGTGGGGCTTATGGGCGCAACCTCTTCGCGGAAGAGCTTCGTCTGAGCCTCAACACTGTTCCCGATTCCAATCAGCTTTTGACGCTGTAGGGCGAGGCCCCGCTTGCGTCGCGTGGGTACTGAGGTGGCATGCGTGTTACGTTAAACGGCCAGACATGCTTCAATTACGCCGCCCTCAAAACAGCGGCTCAATGAAGCGGCCGGATTGAGGTGTCACTTTCCTCAAACCGTCAGGCCGGCATGGGATGGCTCAATACCACTCACCAAGAATGAAATCCGAAATGCGCCGAATATCCCGGATGGCAACGGCCTGGTCGGCCTCGCCTTCTTCCTCGGAAAAATCGAGGCGTGGGGCGATGCGTCTGCCCTTCCACACCCGGGCATTTGGATTGTAGGGTCCGACCTGGCGGGGATTGCTCCAGGTATGGATGGCGAGCGTCCGCGCCTGGAGAGCGGCAGCCATGTGCATGGGCCCGCTGTCCACGCTGACACAGGCGTGCGAATGGCGCAGCAGCCAGATGAGCTCCTCCAGCGTGGTCTGGTTGATCAGGGAGGTGACGTGATTTCCGTGAATCTGGGCTGGGTTGGCGTACTTGCCAGCGAGTACCACCGGGTGAGGTGCCAGGCAATCGCACAGGGCCTGGATGGCCTCTGTGGTGAGGGACTTGCCATCGCCACGTGAATAGGGGTGCAGTACGAGGAATTTGCCCTCCTTTGGAGCATTTGCCGGAGCGGTGCCGATCGGCAGGGTGAAGCTGATGTCCTCCGCAGGGGTCGGGATGCCCAGGGCGCTCACCAGCGTCAGATAACGGTCCACGGCGTGAGCCTTGGGATCGACGTCCACCACATGCTTGTAGAAGAAGGTGGCTCCTTCACGGGCGTCCGAAAGGCCGACGATGGGCTTCACTCCTCGCACCTGGCAGATGAGGGCGCTCCGGAGCAGGCCTTGAAAATCGAGCGCGATCTCCGGTTTCTCGCGAGTGCTGGTATGCAGGCTTCTCGCCCAGCCAAAGAGCTTGGGGAAGGTGCTGATCCGGCCAAACTGGCTGCGGGGGAAGGGGATGATCTCTGAGATGTCCGGATTGCCTTCCAGCAGGGGCATCCACTCGGGATTGCACACCCAGCGGATGAGGAGTTCAGGATGCGCTTTCTTTAGAAACCGGGCCGCAGGCAGGGTGTGTACAATGTCTCCCAGCGAGCTGGGTTTCACCAGAAAGACCGACTTGTACTGCGCCAGATCCGGGAACGGCTCAACCATCATCTTCCGAGGGCAAGGCGTTCCGCCAGTATGGGGGGCAGTCCGGCGTCGCAAATCTTCTGCTGCGCGGTGCGCAAGTCGTACTCCAGCCGACGGATGCTGACCGTCTGTTTCTCGACATCGTACACGGCGTAGGAGGACCGCCAGTCACCGTCGCGAGGCTGGCCCACAGAACCTACATTGATAAAATACTTCACGCCGCGGCGCAGGGTCGCGTCCGTCTCGCGCAGGCAGCGGACAGTGTCGTCCTTCTCATACACCCGGGGTGCGTGAGTGTGCCCGTAGAAGCAGAGCTGCGTGAACTGGTAGCTGAAGCTTGCCATCGCATCGAAGCGATTGGTCACATAAGCCCAGCTGCCGGGAGAATCGAGGGTGGCGTGGACGATGGTGAAGTCCCGCACCTGGCGCACCAGCTTCAGGTCCCGCAACCACTGCTTCTGGTCAGGGGTAAGTTTCTGTCGGGTCCACAGCAGGGCGCTCTCCGCGAGGGGATTGAGCTCGTCGAGGGTGCGGTCCTGAGTGGCTTCTTCGTCGTGGTTGCCTTTGACTACAGGGCAGTTGAGCGCCTTGACGTACTCCAGGCATTCGCTCGGATTGGCGTTGTAGCCGACAATGTCCCCGACGCAAACATAGTGGGTGCACTCCTGCTCCTGAGCGTCACCCATGACGGTCATCAGGGCTTCCCAGTTGGCATGAATGTCTCCGAAGATGGCGTAACGCATGGAAGATGGCGAAGTCTAAACGTGGCGCGGACCGGGTTCAGGTCAAGCACTCGTAGCAGTCTGTGGAGGAAAAATGCTCTCCGGAGGGACTATTTCCGGCGAGGCTGTGGTGAGGGGGGCAAGGGCTGCCCCACTCGCTGAGCGGCGGGGATGTTGAGTTTCCGTTCCAGAATGTCAAGATCCCTGAGCACGGAGGGGTAGCGGAATCCCTTGTCATAGTGTCGTTTCAGAATCTCGTACGCCTGCTGCAGGTCAGGGGGCTCGCCCAGTTTCACCAGCTCATAGGCACCCATCCGCTCGTAGAAAGGCTTGGCACCACTCTTGGCGGCCAGCAGGAACGCTTCCGCGGCAGGCCGGGGATCTTTCAGCCGGTCGCGGTAGATCTCTGCCTCCCGCACGAGCAGCTTGGGGTTGTTCGGATTGTACACGAGCCCCTCCTGCACAATCTTGAGACCTCGCAGGACGTAATCGCGGAAGTCTTTGTTCCGGATGGCCGCCCGCAGGTCCTCCCGCTGCTGGGTGCTGGTGGCTGCGTTGTAAGCCATATGCCAGGCGGCCTCATCCCAATACATGGCCTCACGTGGCTGCATGCGGGTGGTCAGCGTCATGAGGCTGTCCACGCGCCCCCAGTCGCGATCCTCAAATGCCACGTAGGCCCGCAGATAGGTGATGCTGGCGACCAGTGAGCGAAGGCCGCCCAGCGCTGCGGCAAAGGCCATCTGGCTCACTGTCTCCCGCAGGCTTAGAGCCACCGGGGCGTCCCTTAAATCGGCTGCTTTCAGCGTGGCTGCGACGCGGTCTTCCAGCGGTACCTTGGCCACCCCCATGGTGACGAGCAGGATCACTGCGAGAATCTTGTTTTTCATGGGTGCGGCGGTCGGACTAGAGTTCCTTCTCCACAAAAAACAGATACGCCACGCTGGTGTAACCAACGATGTACAGCAGGGCAATGCCAGACACCTCTGTGAGCACTCCCAGGGGAATGACCTCACCCCGGATGGCGGGCTCCGCCAGATCAAAAAGCGTGAGGTCTGGGCAGAAAATCGCTATGGCACCACTCAGGGCTTTTTGCCAGAAGCCGGACATCTTGTCCAGAAACCATTCCCTCAGGAGGGCCTGTCCCTGACCCGCAATGACAAATGCCATGCCCACCAGAATGGTGAAGAGGGTGGAGCTGGCAAAACAGGAGATGAGCAACGACACCGCTGCCACGACGGAGGCCTTCAGAAAGATGGCCCACACCGCGCCGTGCAGACTGTAGGTGAGGCCGAAGCGCGAGTTGAGATCCTTGATGAAGGCGATGTTCTCCGGAGTGGCGGCCTGCTCCTTCTCCAGCGCGGCGATCTGGCTGGAGATGATGAGGGACTGCTTGACGTAAAGCATGAGGCTGAAGACCAGATCCATCAGCAACAATCCGCCCCCCAGCAGCAGCATGACGCCCAGCAGCTTGCCGATCAGGTACTCATAGCGGGGCACCGGCTTGCTCAGCGTTGTGTAGAGCGTGCGATCCTCCAGATCGCGAGGGATCAACAGCCCGGTGGCTGCGATGGCGATGATGACGAAGAACACCTGAAGCGCGCCAAAGGTCCAGTCTTTGAGCAGCTTCAACTGCTGCTCAGGGCTCACTGCGGGAAAGGCAAAGGCGGCGATGACGATGACGATGCTGATGATGCCCATGAAGACGAGGATGCGCATCCGGATCAGCTGAGTGACGGTGTGCGTGGCCATGGTCCAGATGCGGCCTGGCGAAAAGGATGAGTAGGCAGAGCGGGGGGAGGCTGAGGACATGGGAAGGCTGAGGGCAGATCGAGATCATTCGCCATCACCCGTCTGGGTGGTGGACTGGAGGAAGAGTTTTTCGAGCGTGGTGCGAGGTTTGCCCTCAGAGACCAACTGGCTTTTGCCGCCCGCCTCCTGCACGAGGGTGCGGATCCTTGCGAGCAGCTCCGGCGGCGCATCCTGAAGGATGAGTTCCGTCTGGTTCTCCACGGAGATCAGGTCTTCCAGCTTGCCTTCGCTCACCATCCGGCCGTTGGACATGATGCCCACGCGATCACACACCTCCTGCATCTGCTCGAGCAGATGGGAGGTGACCACGATGGTGATGCCCCGTTGTTTGAGCTCCAGAATGAGATCGCGAATGCGCCGGGAGCCCACGGGGTCCACCCCGGCAGTGGGTTCGTCCAGAATGAGTAAGCGAGGCTCATGGATCAGCGCCTGGCCCAGGCCCACGCGCTGAAGCATGCCCTTGGAGTAGCCTCCCACCCGGCGCTCGGCGGCGTGGGTCAAGCCCGTGAGTTCCAGCATGGCCTCCGTGCGGTCCTTCAGCTCGGCACCTCGCAGGCCACAGAGTCTGCCGTAGAAGTTGAGCGTCTCCCGGCCGCTCAGGTGCTTGTAGAAATAGGGGTTCTCTGGCAGGAAGCCCACGTCTTGCCGGCTGGCGACTTCCTCGCTGTCCCGGCCAAAGATGGTGGCCCTGCCTTGTGTGGCCTTGAGCAGGCCCAGCATCACCTTCATGGTGGTGGACTTGCCGCAGCCGTTGGGGCCAATCAGCCCATAAACCTCCCCCGCGCTCACCTCGAAGCTGAGCTGTTTGACGGCCAGGAGCGGTTTCTTGGTGAAACCCGATTTGAACACCTTGGTGAGGTTTTCCACCGTCACGGCGGGTGTCGGAGGGGCTGAGGGAGAGGGGACGTCCATGGCCGCGTATTCAGGAAACGATGGTAAAGCCTCTGACACCGGTCAGAGGGGGGATGTTGTTCACTTCCACTTCCTTGATGTTCCCGCCCAGTGAGCTGTTCTGGATGTCCTCCAGAAAGGCATCGAGCTCCTCCTCGTCATATGAGCTGGCTTGTAGCTCCACCCGGCCGTCGGGCAGGTTCTTCACCCAGCCGGTGACCTCGAAGCCGGAGGCAAGGCGTTTGACGGTGTATCGAAATCCTACGCCCTGGACTCTGCCAGAGTAAAATACTTGCTTTGAGGTCATGGGTGCGATTGAAGAAAGAAGCGATGCTATTTCATGCCACGTTCCCGTTGGGAAGGCAACATGAGAGCCAGCGATCGAGGAGGCGGGAGGGGCGCCTATTTGCCCGAGTTTGACGGTGTAGCGAGGGTCTTTTGCGCTGCCCTGGCAAACGCCTCTGTGGCGGCATCGATGAAGAGCACGCCCTGGCCGTTGTGGGTGCGCTCCATGCTCACGAAACGCTCCGGGCCATCGAGCTGAAAGACTCCCTTGGTAGCCTTGGTTGAAGGGGTGGCTCCTTTGTACCGGCTGAGGAGCCCTGTGCGCATGGCGGAGAAAAAGGCGTCTGCCGCATTGCTGTCTTTCCACAGAGTCTGCCAGACGGCGTGGTCGCGCTTGGTTCCTGCGCCCGCGGAGTAGGTGAGCCACACGTCATTGGCCCAGCCCGGGGCGGTGCTGGCAGCGATGGGCTCAGCCACGTGCTGCTTCAGAAGCAGCACCATGCCCAGGGGGCCCATGGTATCCTCCCAGATCGGGGCGGCCCCGGCGATCTTCTTCTCCGGCAGGCGCAGCGTCAGCGGGCGGAATGGCTCCTCAGCCAGGTACAGTTGGGGATCCAGGATCTCGGCGGACGCCGTGGGGAGCCGATCGTAGGTGGCGTTTACCTGCTCCCAGCCACCGATGCTGTGCATGGACTGCATGAAGTCGAACCCCATCCCGAAGGGGAGCAACTCCAGCTCTCGCAGGAAATTGGGAATGGGGACGGCCCGGGAGGGATCGTCCGGATCCTCGCCCACGCCGCCGCCGCCGCCTTTGTCAGGGTGCCGGAGAGCATGAAGAAAGCGCGTCAGGGAGGCATCTCCTGCCAGCAGGGATTCCCGGGCGAGGCGTTGATCCAGGCTGAGGGGCTTGGCCTCTGGGGGGAAGACGGCTTTGCCGTAGTGCTTGAAGAGGTAACCGTAGGCCAGGGCCAGGGCGTTTTCCCGATCACTTCCGTGCTCCGCCATGAAGAGGGTCTGGCTTTCCTGATCAAACCAGCCTCCGATCTGATGGGAGAGAAAGGCGCCCTTTAGGGCGATGGCATCGACGGGCTCCGGTATGGCGCCCACCGCGGCGAGCGCCCTGCCGAATTGCTTGCCATAGGAGGGCGGAAATTGCGTGGCGAGCCACGCCGTGATGCGATTCGCCACCTCGGCACGGTCCACGGAGAGGGTGGGCAGAGGGATGTCCTGGATCTCGCGCGTTTTCACCAGCTCGATCCCGATGCCCACAAAGTCGGGTGCCTCCCCGTTTGCGGCGGGCTTCATGTCCGGGCTGCAGGGGGGCGTGAGGCTCGGGTTTTTTCCCGTCAGGGAGGCCAGCTTGTCCAGCAGGGTGGAGTTCTCATGGCGCAGGATGTCCACCTGTTCCTGTAGGTAGGTCACCTGCGATTGCAGCGTTTTGACCTCCTCGGCGGAGCCGGAAGTCCCCGGGAGAGGGGGCGCTTCCATATCCACGGAGGGATCCAGCCCCGGCAGGCGGGGTGGGGGTATGGAGCCGAGTTCCGCCCCTGGCTCTGGCAGGGGGTTGCTGGACGACGCCTGGCCTGGGGAGGAGGAGGGGGCGGGGCGGGGCGATGGGGAGGGGGATTTTTGCAGATGCTGTATCAGCAGACCTGCACCCACACCCGACGCCACCAGGACTGTAAGAAGAATCAAAGGCCGGGCCATGGGAAATCGTAGAGCAGTTGGGGGGATTGTCGATGGAGGAATCTCGCGCACCCTGAGACACTTTCAGCGGAAGGGTGTTGGACAAGGAATCTCATATTTTGAAACAGATTTGTCGAATCTGTGGAATGCCGCTTGAAGGGAGGATGGGGCTGTCCACCATGCGCTTTTTGATCTCCTCCCATGGGCACTCTCTGGCGCATCCATCATCAGAACCATGAATTCACCTCCCGCGGCTGGATCATGGGCGTGCTCAATGTCACGCCCGATTCCTTTTCTGACGGGGGCAGATTCTTTGGCACCACGCTCGCGGTGGAGCGGGGGATGGAAATGGCGGAGGATGGGGCGGACGTGCTGGACGTTGGGGGCGAGTCCACCCGCCCCGGTGCCGAGCCGGTGAACGTGGCGGATGAGATCAAGCGGGTGGTCCCCGTCATCAGCGAGCTGCGCGGGAGGACACGGGCGCTCATCTCTATAGATACCATGAAGCCTGAGGTGGCCCGGGAGGCCGTGGCTGCGGGGGCAGATATAGTGAATGACGTGAACGGTCTCCGTGAGCCGGGCATGCTGGAGGCCGTCGCGGGCACCTCAGCAGGGGTGATTGTCATGCACATGCAAGGCACCCCGCGCACCATGCAGGCTCAGCCTTACTACCGGGATGTGGTGCAGGACGTCAGAGACTTCTTTGTCGAGCGCCTGGACACGCTGGCCCGGGCAGGCATTGATCCCCTGCGCGTGGCTCTGGATCCGGGCTTCGGATTCGGGAAAACCCTGGCCCATAATCTGGAACTGCTAAACGGGCTCGACCAATTGCGTATGGAGGATCGACCGTTCGTCCTGGGGGTCTCCCGCAAGTCGATGCTGGGCACCTTGCTGGGCGATTCCCGGTTGGAGCATCGCGCCTGGCCCACGGTGGCTCTGACCTCGTGGATGCGTGAATCGGGCGGTGAAATCATCCGTGTGCATGATGTGAAGCCGAACGCTCAGGCCATGCGGATGACAGAGGCCATCATCGGGCCAGCACGGTCTGCATGATGGGGTGGGTTTCTCCATCAGTGCGGCACTTTTCCTGCTTCTGGGTGAATCATTCGCAAGTTGACGCCCCCTCCAATCACAACTATAGCCTAACTCCCGTCGTAACCAAGATGACGGTCAGACTCAAACTACTACCTCCCCTAGCAACATGATCAAAATCGGCATCAATGGTTTCGGGCGCATCGGGCGTCTCGTTTTTCGCGCCATCTGCGACCAGGGCCTCCTCGGTAAGGAAATCGACGTCGTCGCCGTGAACGACCTCGTGCCGGCTGACAACCTCGCCTACCTCGTGAAGTATGATTCCACGCAGGGCAAGGCCAAAGAGGAAGTGTACAGCAAGAAGTCCAGCCCCGATGTTGCGGAAGACGACGTGCTCGTGGTGGACGGTCATGAGATCAAGTGCCTTGCCGTGAGAGAAGGTCCTGCCGCCCTTCCTTGGGGTGAGCTTGGCGTGGACATCGTCATCGAGTCCACCGGTCTCTTTACCGAAGCTGAGAAGGCCGCTGGCCACCTCAAGGCTGGTGCCAAGAAGGTCATCATCTCCGCTCCCGCCAAGAATGAAGACATCACCGTGGTGATGGGCGTGAACCATGAGAAGTATGTGGCCGAGTCCCACAACATCATCTCCAACGCGAGCTGCACGACGAACTGCCTGGCTCCTGTGGTGCACGTGCTCCTCAAAGAAGGTTTCGGCGTGGAAGAGGGTCTCATGACCACCGTCCACAGCTACACCGCCACGCAGAAGACCGTGGACGGCCCGAGCAAGAAGGACTGGAAAGGTGGCCGCAGCGCTGCGATCAACATCATCCCCAGCACCACCGGTGCTGCCAAGGCCGTGGGCCTTGCCATCCCGGAAGTGAAAGGCAAGCTCACTGGCATGTCCTTCCGCGTTCCCACCCCGACCGTCTCCGTGGTGGACCTCACCGTGAAGACCGTGAAGGAAACCAGCTACAAGGAAATCTGCGCGGCCATGAAAAACGCCAGCGAGACCTACCTTCAGGGCATCCTCGGCTACACCGAAGACGAAGTGGTCAGCTCCGACTTCATCCACGACAGCCGCAGTTCCATCTTCGACGCCGGCAGTGGTCTCGAACTCAATAGCCGCTTCTTCAAGCTCGTGTCCTGGTACGACAACGAGTGGGGCTACAGCAACCGCTGCGTTGACCTCGTGAAGTACATCGCTGGCAAGTAAGCTGCGATGTCGCCACCAGGTGACGTAGAGTAAGTGTTCACTAAAAGCCGACGGGGGAAACTCCGTCGGTTTTTTGTTTGTGGGAGCTTTGTCGGGTGCCGGATAGGCTGGGGGGATGCTGGCGAGAGGGCTGCGCAAATGCTTTTGCACAGCTTAACCTAAAAAGGAAAATGGAAGTGGTGAAAACAGCGCTTCCCGCTGTGTTGCAACGATTTGAACAGGAGGACGTTATCACTTAAAAGTTCCATCGCGGAGCGATGGGAGTTCATACATCGTGAAGGCCTTGGGCATCTTCACTGTAGTTTCATTTTCCTTTTTAGGCTTAAATGTTGGATCTCGAACTTTGACTTCAAGGATATTCCTTCGGTATTTATTCCACGCATTTTTTGAAGGAAAAAACTTGGCATGAGGGCTTAGGATTGGTATGAATAAGGGAATCCCCTAATTCATATGCGAGCCTGCTTCCGCAGACTGGTGGCGACTTCTTGGTTGTTGCTTGTCGTACCTCTTTACGTGTCTCCCAGGTTGGTCTGTGCCCAAGGAACAGACTTCTACTGGAATCCTGTTGTCATTCGCATCGGCTCCACGCTGCCTGCCGGCTCCATTGATGCGGCGACAACTCCTGGAGTTCGCACACTTTCCACGAACGCCGCAGGCTTTGGTGCGTTGCCCAGTTCCAGTGAGAGCTTGTTATTCGCTTCCGTTCCCAGCAGTTCCTCCGGGGCGATCGCTTGGACTGCTCCTGATTCATCAGGTTCTGTGATGACCGCAGGGAGTGTTGCGGGGGTGATGCTGCGGTTCTCGGAAACCACAGCTCCTGGCGCGCCATTTGTCTTTGCAGGGGTTCGCCAGGGAGTGTCGGGCGTGGAGTTGCGTTGGCGACTGGTACAAAACGGAGAGATGAAGTCAGTCTCGGGCGTGATCAGCGGGACGGATTTTCCTCCAGGCAGCAAGTTGAAGCTGGAGGCGATTGCGGGGCGGGCGTTTTTGTCGTACAAAATGTCCAGTGATCTGCCCACAGATCCATGGCGGAAACGGGTGGCAATAGACTTCACGGGTTCAGGTTCCGTTCGCTCCGGGCTGGTGCTTGCCACAGGTGGCAGCGGCACGGCCAGTCTGTCTGTGAACAATGATCATGTACAGGTGTGGCCCATGAAAGAGGGCGCGCATTGGGTGCGATTGGTGGAACCTTTTGACCCCGGGTACGGCGGTGACAGGATAAGCACCAGAGAGTCAATGTTTGGGTGGGAAGATTGGTCCTTTGAATCCACGGTGGACGTTGAAACGGGGCCAGCAGCCCAGATCTACTCTGGAGGCGACTACTGGAAATGGAGCCGGGAGGCTTCAGCCTGGACTATTGATCCCGATCTGGAAGATCGCGTCACGGTGTACATGACAGACATACACCCGACGACGGCATCAGAAGATGCAACTGACGTCTATGTGCGATACGGTGCCATCACGAGCCACACTGCTTCTCCCTCCGTCGATTCGCTTATCTGGGATGGTGAATCGGTGCTGAGCAGTCACCCTGTTGCCGGTGTGTTGGGAGAGGGTCTCTGGGTTTTCCTGGCCACGCTGCCCAAGCCCGTTTATGCCGATACTTCCCTTCAGCTCATCATGGGCTGGACCTTTACCCAGACGCCTGGCGGGCTAAAGAATGAGGCATCGCTCGACGGATTGCTTCTCGTAGGTCAGGGCCCTCAGACAGACAGCAATGGTGACGGTTTGCCGGATGAGTTTGGCGGGCTTTTTGCCCCGTGGTTGACGTCAGACGGGGATTTTGATGGAGATGGCCTGACCAATGCCGAGGAGTATGTGCTGGGTCTGTCACCTACAACCTCCAGTTCCGGGGTGCCTCCCACCGTTTCGGTGGTTAAACCTGGTTCTTCGCCTTGGCTTCTCGCACGAGGTAGATGGTCCGCAACGCCAGCCGAGGTAAAGGCCGTGTATCCTGGCACCTCTCCCCCAGTGCCGATCAAAGGCTATGGATTTTATCTCAAGACCTCGGAGAACACCATCGGATTCGGCTCTTCCCGGAACGCCGCTGCTTGGAAAGGGGACTATCTCACCACCACCGATTCGTTGGGGGTGGCACGTGCCTACCTCTGGGTTGATGCGGAGTGTCCGACGCCTGCGGGCTCTTCGAGCACAGGCTACGATATCAATGTGCGGGATTTTTATGCCTCCTTCAAGGTGCGGCCCTATGACAATACCTCTCCGGGTCCCATCGACATCTTGGGGGCTGCCCAGTACCGATTGACCCCCTCAACCTTTATGTCGCTTTCCTCCAGTACCTTCAGTCTTTTGGGGGAATGGCTGATCAGCGCCGACACCACGGGGGCAAACCTGTGGCGATGGAGTCCGTGGGATAATTCGTGGTCATCACGGCCTGGTTTGTTTTCTGGCCTTTCGATGAGTTCAATCACAGGGGATTCAGACACCTTTGTCGTGAGCGGAAATCAAGTTCACACCGGGATTTACGATGCTGGGCAGGAGGTGTGGTCAACGTGGGGCACTGCCTTCTCTCCCACGGTGCCTGTGCAGCCCACTCAACCTGTAGGATATACCCCAAGAACGGGCGACTATGAGTGGGCGAGCCAGCTCGGTTTTATCAACCTCTATCAGGGCTTTCCCCGCGCTTTGGCCCTGCGAGGGGGATGGCTGGCAGTTGGTCAGGCCGATTGGAACGGCACGGTCGAGCTCTACAAGAAGGAAGGATCTGGTTGGAGCTTGCACTCAACTCTCGCACCCTCCTCTGGGAGCCACTCTGATACATTCGGCTACTCGGTTGCTTTTTCAGAGGATGGGCAAAGGCTGGTGGTGGGGGCGCCCGGAGACGCGCGGGGACATGCGGCGGGAATGTATGCCCTGTCTTACCTGCCCACCATCTTGATCGACGTGCCGCACACGGAGGATGTCTGGGGTTGGGGGGAGGATGAGTTTGGGAATCCCATTTGGACCGTCATAGGGCAGAATACCTGGAATGAGGTGACGGTAGGTATGACAAGCGGCTCTCCTCCTCCCTCGGCACAACCGTCGGCCTATGTGTATGAGTTAGATCCCAATGACGATTGGAACCAGGTCGCCCGACTCGTTTCTTCAACCACGGGCCCCTCTGTGACCTATGACTTGGAGATGTTTGGTGCCTCGGTTGCGGCAGTGAACAATTGGGTGATTGTCGGTGCGCCATACTTCAACGAAGGTGCTGATATTCCTACATCCGAGCCTTTACCGCAGGGGAGCGTCTATGGCTTCAAACACGATGGCACAGCCTGGGTTCAACAAGATGTGGTCCGCCGGAGCAATCCAAGATTTGGCGAAAAGGTATTGGCGAGTGGAGACCGGGTCCTGGCAGTGACCCCTCCCACGTCCTATCCCATCGAGCAGGCCGCACTGCCGGGTTATGCCGCCGTCCTCCATCCAGGGAACACGGATCTGAACCCGGTGGGCGAAATTGCCAATCCTTACAGTGCTCCTTCATCTGCTGCTGATGAAAGCACATTTGTCAGCAAGACTTCCGCAACCACGGCCCAGGAGTACCTATGGCTGCCTGCGGTGCCTTGGGATGCCACCGAAGGCACTGCCAAGGTGGGCTGGCTCACCGTCACTGACGAGGACCTGGCCAATGCCAATGCCAGCCTGGAACAAATCAGCCTGCTTGCAGGTGACTCACTGCGGTGGTTGCTGGATACCTCCCTGTCGCAGCCGGGAGCCCCAGCCCATGAGGCCTGGCAATCTGAGCCCAAGGCGCTCAAGGTTAAACTGGGGGCGGACCTTGAGTCCTTTGCGCCGGGCATTGACTGGCTGGAAGTCACCGCCCTGGATCGGGCCGGGGATGCCTACACGGAGTACTTGGGCATCCGTGTCACGGGGCAGGCCCCCAGTGTGCCCGTCTTGCAGTCAGTCAGCGGGGCGGGAGGGCGGCAGGTAAGAGTGGCCTGGAGCGCCTCGTCGCACTCTCCAGCCACTTATGTTGTGGAGACGGCTGACCATGCCGTGATTGAGGACTTGTTGAGCAACGGCGGCACCCCGCAGCAGATCAGTGATGCCTTCTCAGAGCGAGCCCGGGTCATGGGATCTCAGACGTCCTACTATCACCAGGTCGCGACACCTGGGGATGTTTATACCCTGAAACTCGCGTTCCGCGTGCGGGCCCTGAACGAGGAGGGGCTTTCGGATCCCAGCAATTACATCATCGCCAATCTCGACGAGGATGATGATGGCCTGCCAGACTGGTGGGAGGCGTTGCACGGGGGTGATCTCGATCCCACCCTGGATGATGACAGTGATGGGCTGACCAATCTTCAGGAATACGCAGCCGGTACAAATCCCATGGTCGCCGACTCGGATGGCGACGGCACCCTGGACGGGGCGGACTCCGAGCCGCTCAATGCCAAGGTCAACAGTTTGTCCTTCGTGCTTTTCACTCCGGTGGAGTGATTGGCGCAGGGCGACTCGGTCGCTCCCGCCGGACGGGTTTGCTTTTTCATCTCTATTTTTCCGCGCCTATGTCATTGCCCACATGCTTTTCTGTTCCCCTTCTGGGTTGTCTGCTCGCCCTGCCGCTAACGGCGGCGGAGAGCCCGCCCAGCGCAGCAAAGCCCGTCCAGAACTCCGGCTGGGTCCTGGTCACGCCGCGGCATGCCAAGGAGACTGTCCTGCTTGATTCCCACGGAAAGGAGGCCCATGTCTGGCCAGCCAACTGTGAGGCCGCTGGTTCAGCCCGTTTGCATCCGGATGGCAGCATCTTGCGCTTGGGCCGCATGCCCTTGCCCGCTCCCTTTGACAAATCAGGCTTGCGCGGTGGCCGACTTCAGATCATTGGCTGGAATGGCAAGGTGGAATGGGATTTCCTAGATGCGGTGAGCGATCATTTTGCCTTTGGCGATGCCGTTCGCCTGCCCAATGGCAATGTGCTCACTGCGGTGCTTGAGTACAAGAGCCGCCAGGAATGTGAGGCACTGGGGCGGGCGGGTGATGCCGTGACGGATGCGGGCCTGTATTTCCCGGGCCTCATGGAGTTCAAGCCCCATGGCAAGGGCAGCGGCCTGCCCGTTTGGAAGTGGAGCCTTGCCGATCATGTGTTTCAGGGGCGTCACCCCAGTCTGCCGCATTACGTCTATCCAGGTGAGAATGCAGGAAGGATGGACGTAGGCGTGAAATCCCATCTCAAAGGACCGGTCTGGCTGCAACCGCTGGAGATCGACTACCATCCGCAAGAGGATTTGGTGCTCATGGTCATGGGGGGCACCGGCGAGGTCTGGGTCATTGACCATTCCACCACCCAGGCAGAGGCGGCCACTTCAGAAGGTGGCAAACGGGGCCGCGGGGGCGACCTGCTCGTGCGCTGGCGGGGACCGACGCCAGCGCCGGGCATGGAGCAGAAGTCAGTGGTGCTGTCTGCGGAGTGGGCACCAGTTGAGGGAAGTGCTTTGGGGGTGAACGTGTTGCGCATGGATGGAACGCCTGCGACTGCAACGGTAGAAAAGATTCAGGTAGCCAGAGAAGCCTTTACTGTGTCCGATCCAAAGCTGCTTCTGAAAGACCAGACAGCTCCGCCGACTAGTGCGGATTGGAACCCTCTCGGAAGCATGCCCTCTTCAGTCGCATACGATCCTGTCTCGCAGTTTGTGGTGTTGACTGACGGTCTGCAAGGGCGAGTCCGGACGCAAAACCGAACCGGAGTGCCCTGGACCCATCAAAACCAGCGGGGGCAAATAAAGATGAGGATTCACCGGGGGCCTATGCCGGGTCAAGAGTGCTGTGGGAACGCTACTTCTTCTACAAACGAACCATCTGACGTCGTGAAGGCCTCCCAATCAGAGCAAGTGAAGATGAAGGAGGTCCAAACGGCTCCACTCTTGAAGGCCCGAGTTTACGGTTCGTCAGTGCTGAAATCGATTCCCGATCTGGAATCGCGATAATTTCCTGAAACGGCAGATAAACCCTCCCAGAATCTTTTTGGCTATGTCTCTTTTCGTTCCTCGACTTACCCGCCGCTCCTTGGATGCATTCCTGTTTGGTTGGATCACTTGTCTCTCTGTCGCCAGCGCATTCCCGTTGATGGCTGATGAGTCATGTTGCGACAAATCCATGTTCACGGTGCACTGGACGAAAGGTGCAGGGACACTCGTGGTGGGGGATCAGACTGTGACAGTGATCGAGGGGCAGCCGCTACAGACTCCGTACTATATTTGGGCCGAGGACAACGGTAGCAACAAGATTCCCTTCCAGCTGACCTACAATGGCGATATGGGAAACAACGCCGCCCTGATGGGCGGGGTGTCGCTGCTGGAAGTTCAATGCACCCAAGGATGCGACAAGGGTTTTGGTGAAACCATCACTGGTGTGGGCAGCATGGTCTGTGCCCTGGTGGAAAATCCCGCTATTCCTTGCGCAAGCCCCAATCCATGGTGCGAGGGGGAATGCACGTTTGTATCTTTCATGGAAATCGCTGAGCCGACGAAAACAGGTGTGTACAAGACGATCCCTGATGAATCGCCTCAAAACGATCCCGGCGAGATTCAGCCCCCCTCTCCGCAGCCTCCCGCTCCTCCGCCGACACCTGAACCCAATGAACCCAATCAACGTCCAGATGTTCCTTCGTCCGTCTCGCAGAAAATGAGCTTGGGGCGTCATTCAAGCGGGCGTCCCTTGGGCAGGCTGAAGTGGAAGTTTGGAGTCAATGATAGTTCTGTTGATGCCAGTCAGATCCTTCTCCAGCTTGGCGACGATGGCGGGGCCACCGTGGAGAAGAGTTTCTCTGGCGGACACCGTCAGGTCCTCAGCGAAGCCATCCTGGCGGACATCACGCCGGTGGATTCCATGGATCTGGCCAAAGGGTTTGTGGTGACCGCTTACAGGGCGGCGGGTCTGGCCTTCCCTCCGGGTGATGTCTCCATTCCCACCCCAGCCGCCTCCGCCAAGATATCCCGGGTCACGGTGCAGAAGACTTCGCTGACGCGGGATGCCGTGACGGTTCCTGGCATCAAGGTGGAAACGCAGAACGAGGGTTCGGGCACGCAGGATTTTGCGTTGTACGCGGAGACCAACCTCACGGGCGACGCGGGAGAGTGGATTGAGGCTCGCGGGGCCACGGCGAGGCGCACCGTGCGAGCCCCCCTGGTTGGCGGTATTCGTACCGAGTTGATCGAAGAGCTGCGGCGAGATCCGGATACCGGCAACTACTTCGTCACGGCTTCCCGCACGCTGGAGTATGAGCAGTTTGCCTGGGGTGAGGAGATGGTGTCCACGACAGAGGGTTCGGGAGTCAACACCCGAACCTCCACGACGAGCTATTACACCACCCCGGCAGTGCTGGCGGGAAAGGTGCATGTGCAGATCAATGCGGATGGTACATGGAGCCGCTCGGTTTACAACGAAACCACGGGCGATCTGGTGGCGACTTATCGCCCCTGGCTGGATGCGGGCGGTGCCGGAGCGCTGACTCCGGCGGCGGTGGCCGCCATCCCAGCCAGCGAGTGTGAAGTCACCGAGTACTCGGAATCTCCCGGTTTTCCCTTCACTCGTACCACCACGGTAAAGATCAAAGGCCAGCTCATGAGCCGGCTGGTCACGACGGAGAAGACACTGATCGACAGTGTCACCGGTACGCCCGTGATCGAGGTGCGGACGGAGCAGTTTCGGGCGGACGGTCAGCGTGTCTCGGATGATCGCGCGGGATATGCGCAGGTGGCGGGTCCAACAGGAATGGAAAGAGGTTCCATGGTTTATCAACTGGCCGGCACCGGCGCTCGCACGACTTACCAGGAGACCCTGGTGGAAGGGGTGACGCCCACCCGAACCTCCACTGTGACTCGGGGCACGCAGGCTCATCCGTGGGGAGAGCCTTTCAAAGGCACTCGGGAGATCACGGTTTCGGGAGCTGATGGGGTGATCAGTCAAGAAACCCTGGTGGCGACGGGGGGAGGGCAGTTCTCCAGTGTCAGCCTGCGTACCTACGCGACCGCTCTGGTGAGTGGCGAACTTGTGACGACGGAGACCTGGGACGGCGTGGTGAGCCAGAGCACCGCTGTCGCGGAGGATGGCACCACGACCACAGCGGACGAGGCCGGGCAGGTGACCATCAGCGCGGAAGATCCTCTCACGGGGGTGCAGACGACGACCCGTGTGGGTTTGGCAGTGGTGGACAGCAGCGTAACACTGCATGATGGGGCGGACCTGCAGACCATCGTGCGCTATTCACCTCGGACCACCGGGGTTGGGTACTTGCAACAGATGGAGCGCAAGTCGGGTGCAACCACCTTGTTGGAGTCTGAGCAGGTGTACGATGAGTTTGGGGATTTGGTGGCCTCCAAGGACCAAATGGAACGCATCACCACCTTCACCTACGGGGTCAGGTCTCAGGGCGGGCGTCTGGTGACGGAGACGCTGCCTGGTGGCGGTACCCGCATTTCTGCGTATCATCGGGATGGTCGGCTTGACAGTGTGACTGGCACGGGAGTGGTGCCGGAGTATCACTCTTACGAGATCACCAACGGGTGTGTGGCTGAGACCGTGCGCCTGGGCAGTGCCAACTCCCCTCGCTGGCAGCGCACGTTGGTGGATGGCACTGGGCGCACCGTGCGGTCAGAGAAACCTGCCGCGGGTGGTACGGGAGAACTGGAGTGGAGCAGCCAGATCTACAATGATCTGGGGCAACTGGTGCAGGTGCTCAGGTCCGGTGGTTTGGCGCCTCAATTGACCGAGCATGATTCGGCGGGGCGGCCTTGGCGTCAAGGGGTGGACCTGGATCTGGACGGTGCCTTGCTGCCCGGCTCTGAGGACCCGCTGGTGGAGGCTGAGGAGTTGTACGAACAGGTCAGCGGGCAGTGGTGGCAGGTGCAGCGGCGCACGACGTATCTGGCGGCGGGTGGTGACGCAGGGTCTCGCCGGACCGGTGTATCCCGTCAGCGACTGGGCGTGGGTCCCAACAGTATTTCGGAGTCCATTGAAGGCGGACGGCGTACCGTGAGCACGGTTGCCGTGAACCGGTCTTTGAAGAAGCGGGAAGTCACCACCACCGTGCCGGGAGCGACCGTGACTGGCGTGCAAACTTATTTGAATGGCCTGTTGTTCTTCAGCCGACAGCCTGCCGATCTGGCGCAGACCGTTATCTCCTACAAGGAGTTTGACCGCTTGGCAGGGAGCAAGGGGCCCGAAGGGACTGTGGTCTATGACTACTATGACGAGGGAAACCTGCACACGGAAACTCGCACTGGCTCTACAGCGGATGTCGGGGTGACGACCTATGAATACATCGCTTCGAATCTACCTGGAGCTGGACATGTGAAGAAGGTGACGGCACCCGTAAGCCCAATGAAGGTGGGGACGCTGGCCAGCACCTGGTATAGCTATGATTCGTTGGGGAGGCGGGTGGGACAATGGGGAACGGGTAACTATCCCATCCAGTATGGCTACAACACCTACGGTGAGATGACTTCCATGACGACCTATCGGACGTCCTTCGGGGATGACACCGAGCCGTGGGATGCCCCCTCAACCACTCCCGCACAGACGTCTGTCACCACCTGGATTTATGACGATGCCAGCGGACACCTCCTGGGTAAGAAAGACGCTGCGAATCAAACCGTCGCCTATACCTACAATGCCGCTGGGCTCCAGAGCACCCTCACCTGGGCGCGGGGCGCCGTCACAACTTACACTTACGATGGCGCGGGGCGACTGGTGTTGCAGGACTACAGCGACGCCACTCCCGATGTGGCTTACACCTACTACCGGCATGGAGCGGTGCGCAGCCGCACGGATGCCGCAGGTCTGCATGTCTTTGACCAGTTGGACGGGTTGGGTTCACCAAGTTTTGAGACGGTCAGTGATGCCCCCGCCGGACCTTCGCTGTTGTCGGGTTTGAGATTCCACACCCTCAAGGATGAAGCAGGCCGGGTGGCCGGTCATCAAGGGATCCTGACCCCGCCGGGTGTCAGCAGTCCACCCCTGGTGTTACCAGGAGTCCAGTATCAATATGACAGCAAGGGGGAGCTGGGCCAGGTCAAGAGCGGCTCCCGGCAGGTGGACTACCAGCGTGCCTTGGTTGGTGGGAAGAAAGTGCTGACAATGAAGAGGCCCCCCCACGAGGGGCACGCGACGGGCTTTTCCACCCAGAGGGTGAGCGATCCCGTGGTGGGAATCGTAAGCATGGTGCACAACAATCTTCAGCAGAGCAGCACCTCGCTGGCCTCCGGCACCGCCAGTTCCACCTTCCAATCGCGGGTGAGAGCCGGCCTCAAGATCAACCATAGGGATGTAGCTCCTACAGTGGTCAGCACCAATTGGAACTATGAGGTTGACAGTCGTGGCCAGGTGATCAGCGGGCAAAAGCGGGTGGGCACATCAAGCGCGGGTACGATCTTCAAGGGGTGGGATGCCGCCTATGCCTATGACGACATCGGTAATCGTACAGAATCACGATTTGGAGGTCTGGGAGGTAGTAGTGATCCTGTCGGGTCAGAGACCATCACCTACACAGCCAATGCGCTCAACCAGTACGAGGAGATTGCCAATCCGCGTGCCGCCTATGTCATGGGCACGGCGGCCTATTCGGCAACCGATCCGTCATTGCACACGGAGGTGGTGATCAACGGCCAGACCGCAGATCGTATCGGCGTTAACTTTGTGGAGAAGCTGAGTCCATCAGGCACAGGACCGAAGTGGGAGCCGTTGAATTTTGAGCTCGTGCGCAATTCTGTGACGCAGAGCTTCCAGCAGCATCTGTACGTGTCCCCTGTCCAGGAAACCCTGACGTATGACCTCGACGGCAACCTGACGGGGGACGGGCGCTGGACTTACGCTTGGGACGGGGAGAACCGTCTGGCGGGCATGACCACGCAGGCCGTTGCCGAGTCGGCAGGCGTGCCAGGGCTGAAGCTGACCTTTGCCTACGATGGCCTGAGCCGCCGGGTGCAGAAGAAAGTGGAGGGGCGCACGACATCGAGCGACCCTTGGGTCTTGCGTTCGGACACCCGGTTTGTGTATGATGGCTGGAATATGGTGGGCGAAGCGGAATACCTGACCACGGCAGAGGACGCGCCGCCGACGTTTGGCGGCGGCACGGTCGGACCGTATTGGCGTCGCACCTATGTTTGGGGTGAAGACCTCAGCGGCAGCCTGCAAAGAGCCGGAGGTGTGGGCGGGTTGCTGCTTATCAACCGCCACGAACGCGGCAGCAAGCCGTTGCGGACGAACTGGGCGACCACTGACCTGAACGGCAATGTCATTGGCCTGGTGGAGAACAACCTCAAGGCAGTGTACGAATACGACCCATTCGGCAAGCCGCTGCGTGTAAGTGAGCCTGAGGAGGATCTCAATCCGTTTCGGTTCAGCACGAAGTACACGGATGCGGAGACAGGGTTGTGCTACTACGGGTATCGGTATTATGACGCGGTGCGAGGAAGGTGGTTGAACCGTGATCCGATTGAGGAGCGGGGTGGATTGAATTTGTATGGGATGGTGGGGAATGATGGAGTGAATCGTTGGGACTATCTTGGGAAATGGGATTCAATTTCTGCCAGCGCCGTTAGCGTAGATACCATCTTGGCGAGACAGGCGCTGGAAGTCTTAGCCGAAGTTGCTGTGCAACAGTCAATTCAACGTCTCACAATGGCGGGAGTCACGGCGACTGCATTGGCAACAATTGCCTATGCAGGAAATCAGAAAATGGCGAAAGAGGCGATTGAGGCGCTGCAGAGCAAACCTGGTGCGGAATGTCCTTGTTTTAATGGCAACTGGACGCATGCCTCGGGCGGTAAGCCTCGCTATTCACTGGCCTCATATGCTGCACCTGGGCTTGGACTACCCAGGAAATCACTTTCACACATAAGTCCAGCAGGATGGAGCGCGGCTCAGACTGCGCATAGGGGGCTAATGGAAAGATCGCATTTGGTTCCGCATCAGTTCAATGGGAGCGATACCTTTGAGAATTTGATAACAGCATTTGCGGACGATAATGACCCGAAAATGAGAAATGTTGAGCGCAGAATTGAAGCTCTTGCTAAAAGTCACAAAGCTGTATGCATATTGGTGACGCCAATATATAGAAAATACAATGAATCGGGGGAGGCTTTTGTGCCAAAGTATATCATGTATAACGTTGTTACCAGTGATGACAATGGAGGTAAGGAGTGGATTAATACAGCCGTCAAGTTGCGAGACGTCTTCCGCTTGGACAATGACTGGTGGAGCTCAGCGGGGCCTACCCTTACACCTATCAACTGATCACAAAAACGTTGACAAAACAATGAAGAGCTTTTCAATAGACTTTTGCGTCACATCCCAAGTTGCGCCTTTGACCGAAAGTGACTTGGCAACGTTAGGAAGGCACTCTCATATTCCAAAATTGCTACGAGAGCTGTTAGCTAAGAATGGGGTGGGATCGTTTAACTCTTCCGTATTTCTCGTTCGTCCGTGCGATTATCTGGTGTCATATCACCTGCAGCAGTCGACATATGAACTTCCAGAGGGGCTTTCAATTAGTGAAAATGTGGCAGGGATCGTTGTGGCGAAAAATGATGTTGGCGACATTGCAATTGTTGGCGGTGATTGCGGTCGTCGTATATTCGTCCAATTTGCTCGCCGTTCTCAGCTGGTGGATTGCAATGACGATATCTTCGGTGCCATTAGGATGCTTCTGTTTGGTTGCGGGGAAAAGTTTGGCGAGGGTACTGATGTAGTATATTTTAGTTCGGCATTGGACACGGTGATGTCAGTTGGTGCGTTTTCGGAGAGCGAGAAGGCGGCTAATGTCATAGAGGATATTAACAATCTTCAGCCTGATGTGACATTTTCAGACCGCGGAACCCGATGTTTCTATTTCCGGAACAGAGAAGTTCTTGTTTCATTTGGAAACTACGAAGAGCACTTCAAGAATCGCGCCGCTCCAATTCAGGTGCAAATAATCCTGAATCCAAAGGTTGTTGATTTGCAGGATCGATTTTGGGTAATGCTACAGAAGTTTGTCCAAAGAGGCAGAGAGGAAAGCGAAAACCAAATTTGAAAAAAAGTGACAACCCATAGCAGGCCGTGCCAATAGACTGCTTCCCGAAAAATAAGCACCAAAACAAGCGTCAAAAGTGACAACCCATAGCAGGCCGTGCCAACAGACTGCTTCCCGAAAAATAAGCACCAAAACAAGCGTCTCGTGAGCAGAGGCTTTGTGGGCGTGCCCTCTTACCATCCGAACGCGTCAACACACGGTCCCGCCACCATCCAGTGTTCGTCCCCGGCAACCGATGGGGAGGGTTAAGCGGTGTTTTTCAACCTGCCTCTTGCGCACGAACCGGGTTAGACACGCGACTTGTCTGGCTATGTCATGGACAACATGTCGGCAGGCTGGGTGCTGTCAAGAATTGCCCACGGCAGTGAGCACTAGCTGGACCTATGGCGTGGACAGCCGCGGGCAGGTGATCAGTGGGCAGAAACGGGTGGGCACCTCGGGCACGGGCACCATCTTCAAGGGGTGGGATGCTGCTTATGCCTATGATGACATCGGTAATCGCACGGAATCACGCTTTGGGGGCTTGGGTGGCAACAGTGATCCGGTCGGGTCAGAGACCATCACCTACACGGCCAATGCGCTTAACCAGTACGAGGAGATTGCCAACCCACGGGCCGCTTATGTCACGGGCACTGCGGCCTATTCGACAACCAATCCGGCATTGCACACGGAGGTGGTGATCAACGGCCAGACGGCAGATCGTGTCGGTGTTAACTTTGTCGAGAAGCTGACTCCGTCAGGCACGGGGCCGAAGTGGGAACCGTTGAACTTCGAGCTTGTCCGGGACTCTGTCACCCAGAGCTTCCAGCAGCATCTGTACGTGCCCCCTGTCCAGGAGACCCTGACCTATGACCTAGACGGCAATCTGACCGAGGATGGGCGCTGGACCTACACCTGGGACGGGGAGAACCGTCTGGTGGGCCTGACCACACAGGCTGCGGCCGAGACGGCGGGCGTACCAGGGCTGAAGCTGACCTTTGCGTACGATGGCCTGAGCCGTCGGGTGCAGAAGAAAGTGGAGGGGCGCACGACATCGAGCGATCCTTGGGTCTTGCGTTCGGACACCCGGTTTGTGTACGATGGCTGGAACATGGTGGGCGAAGCGGAATACCTGGCCACGGCAGAGGATGCTCCGCCAACCTTTGGCGGCGGCACGGCCGGACCGTACTGGCGCCGGACCTATGTCTGGGGAGAGGATCTTAGCGGCAGTCTGCAAGGAGCCGGAGGCGTGGGTGGGTTGCTTCTGATCAATCGGAACGAACGTGGCGGCAAGCCTTTGCGGACGAGTTGGGCGACCTGTGACCTGAACGGCAACGTCATCGGGCTGGTGGAGAGCAACCTCAAGGCCGTGTATGAATACGACCCCTTTGGCAAGCCACTGCGGGTGAGTGAGCCGGAGGAGGATCTGAACCCGTTCCGGTTCAGCACGAAGTACACGGATGCGGAGACCGGGCTGTGCTACTACGGGTACCGGTATTATGATGCGGTGCGGGGGCGTTGGATCAACCGAGATCCAATCGGCGAAAGGGGCGGGGTGAATTTGTATGGGATGATTGACAATAGTCCGGTATCTTGGGTAGACTACGCAGGGCTTTTGAAAAAGGCACCCGCACTCGAGGGAGTGACTGGTGTGAAAGGCGCTATAAAGATTAGTAGAGCTGCAAAAGCGTCTGCAGGTCTGACAGTGGTTGGCTGGATCGAAATTTTCGATGAACTGCTTTATCAAAATTATCAGTATCATCATCAATCGGAGGGTATGCCGGGTGTATATCAGATTTTACGGGACCAGCCCCGCCCAATCGCAGCCACCCAGGAGCAGCATGAAGACCTGGAGAATGCGGTTATAGCTACCCTAGATCGAGGAACAATACCGAGAATATGGAAACTAAAGAGGTGTGAAGTTGATCCCGCAACCCAGTGCAAGATCTTTTGGGAAGGAGTGGACCGTGGAGGCTATCCGCCTCACACTCAGTATCTCGGGAGAAATTTCACCCCACCGTATGGGGTCGTGGTCGTAGCCCCCGACGGTGACTGGGCAAGCTATGATGGAGGCAAACCCTACGGCTTGCCCCAGGCAGTTTTTGAACTCAAGACGGGTCGGGAATGGGCAGGTGTTCTGCCGATGAATATGTGGGCACCAATAATGCACAACATATATGGACGCGATACCCAGCAGTTTGCGCGGCAAGCTCGAATTGCAATGAAATGCAAGCTGCGCTACGAAATTTGGATTGAGTCAAAAAATGGGGCGGCTGGCTACGCCTCGAAAATGCCTGGATATAGCATTTTCTACAAGCCCTAAGCTCTAATACGTATCAGGATGTAACTCGCATTTTTATGTGTAATCTAATCAAGAAGCAGCTGTCTATTGGCGGAAAAGTGACGGAAATTGAGTTGTCAAATGCAAGCTATGACCGACACCAAGTTGACCTGTTTCGTTCCAAACTGATCAAGTCACTAGGCTCTTCTGGCGAAACTCTAGTCACAATTGTCGAAGAGGAGTGTTTCTCACCAGATGAGCGAGCTGTATCTCCTGGCGGGAGTCTAATTCGCCAGAGCTTCCGACTGTGCAAAGTAAGGGTGGAGCTTGATATACTAGTAGACTTGGCAGTTGCTCTCGGATTTCGGCCAAAACATAGTGGCTCTGATGTGATGACTTTAAAGGATGAGTTGACGGACTTGATTTTGAAACTCAAGGCTTCAAGCAATCTTGCCTTGACTGAAGTTGCCGCTGACTATTTCAAATTATGCGCACACGGTATACAGTTAGATGAATCTGACGTGGACAGGGTATTGGATTTCGACTGCAAGCGTCTAAATGCGAAGTTTAGTGGAATTGGTCGCGGTCCCTACAAAAGAATTTTTCTGCAACACGGTCTGCTTATCATAGGCAGTGGGTTTTGAAAAAAAGTGACAACCCATAGCAGGCCGTGCCAACAGACTGCTTCCAGAAAAATAAGCACCAAAACAAGCGTCTCGTGAGCAGAGGCTTTGTGGGCGTGCTCTCTTACCATCCGAACGCGTCAACACACGGTCCCGCCACCATCCAGTGTTCTTTCCCGGCAACCGTTGGGGAGGGTTAAGCGGTGTCTTTCAACCTGCCTCTTGCACACGAACCGGGTTAGACGCGCGACTTGTCTGGTTATGTCATGGGCACAACATGTCGGCAGGCTGGTTGCTGTCAAGAATTGCCCACGGCAGTGAGCACCAACTGGACCTACGGGGTGGACGGTCGCGGCCAGTTGGTCAGCGGGCAAAAGCGGGTGGGCGCATCCAGCGCGGGTGCGATCTTCAAGGGGTGGGATGCCGCTTACGCCTATGACGACATCGGCAATCGCACGGAATCACGCTTGGGGGGCTTGGGTGGCAACAGTGATCCCGTGGGCTCAGAGACCATCACCTACACGGCCAATGCGCTCAACCAGTACGAGGAGATCGCCAACCCACAGGCGGCCTATGTCACGGGCGCGGCAGCCTATTCGACATCCAATCCGGCATTGCACACGGAGGTGGTGATCAACGGCCAGACGGCAGATCGTATCGGCGTTAACTTTGTAGAGAAGCTGAGTCCATCAGGCACAGGACCGAAGTGGGAGCCGTTGAACTTCGAGCTGGTCCGGGACTCAGTCACCCAGAGCTTCCAGCAGCATCTGTACGTGCCCCCTGTCCAGGAGACTCTGACCTATGACCTGGACGGCAACCTGATTGGGGACGGCCGCTGGACCTACACTTGGGACGGGGAGAACCGATTGGTGGGGATGACCACGCAATCCGTCGCAGAGACGGCGGGAGTTCCAGGGTTGAAGCTGACTTTCGCCTACGATGGCCTGAGCCGCCGGGTGCAGAAGACGGTGGAGGGGCGCACGACTTCGAGTGATCCTTGGGTCTTGCGTTCGGACACGCGTTTTGTGTACGATGGCTGGAACATGGTGGGTGAAGCGGAATACCTGGCCACAGCAGCAGATGCGCCGCCGTCGTTTGGCGGCGGCACGGCTGGACCGTACTGGCGTCGGACGTATGTTTGGGGCGAGGATCTCAGTGGCAACCTCCAGGGAGCAGGAGGCGTGGGAGGATTGCTGCTGATCAATCGGCACGAACGCGGCAGCAAGCCCATGCGGACAAGCTGGGCGACCAGTGATTTGAATGGCAATGTCATTGGACTGGTGGAAAGCAACCTGAAGGCGGTGTATGAATACGATCCCTTCGGCAAACCGGAACGGGTGAGCGAGCCGGAGGTGGATCTGAACCCGTTCCGGTTCAGCACGAAGTACACGGATGCGGAGACGGGGTTTTGCTACTACGGATACCGATACTACGATTCGGTTCGGGGGAGGTGGATCAATCGGGATCCGATTGAGGAAAAAGGTGGGGAGAACATATTCGCAATGTGTTTCAACAATTCTGTCTCAAATTTTGACACTGATGGCAGGATCGTAAATACAGATACCATATCGGACAAGCTCCCGGGCGGACTTAGTGCCTATATACAGGAATTTTTAGGGGGCAATCTTGCAGCTAGTGATTTTTACGCAATCTTAAACGGATTTGCGATCTCTGCCCTCATTGCCGACCACGTTATAGATGTCGCCAATTATACGGCCGAGCAATTTTCAAAGCTAAACGCCGGAGAAAGAGCGCAGGCCGAGCGCTATCGCGTGTTGACTAGAGAGATTAATGAGGAGATTAGCAGGCGTCGCGGCTGCCCACCTGTTTGGCCAGTGTTTGAGATGTTTACCCCGAATATTTATGCACACACAAGAGATCACATGGTTAATGGGAGGCATTCCCTCCTGAACTATGATGGTCTGCATGAGGGGCATCCTATGCGCGACCAAAAGCGGAGAGCTGCGCTTCGACCAATTTGGACAAGATTGAACAGTCTTCTTCGCGCAGGCAAAGATAGCGAGGCTCTCGATCTCTATGATCCAATCAACCAGCAATTGGATGAATTTCCTTACGCGAGCACGACCCAGGGAGGAGTCGGCGCAAGTGTAAAGGCAGTCCCGATTCTTGAAAATACAATTCAGGGGGTGGGGTTGAGTGTCTTCTACAGGTTGCCTTTGTGGGGAGGTAGTCAAGCTAGAAAGGGTTCGATATTCTACGTCGCCCTCGTAAGCGGAAGCGTTGGAAACGCAAAGTCAATCGTGGACGATATAATGGAATCACTTCGGAAGTGAAAACGGCTTATATCTAACTATATGTCAATCGATTTAACTATTGATGGGTTGCTGCTTGCGATGGCAGACAACGGAAGTCGGATCTCTGACTATGTGATTCCCGGACTGGGCGCGGATGAGTTGCGTGAAGCCGAAGAGAAAATGGAAAGTTCTTTTCCAGAAGATCTGAAGCAATTTCTTGCACGATTTGGAAACGGATTTCGCGAAACCGAGAAGAAAGCTGACACTGAAGTCATGATGGACTTCATGGTTCTTCCGTTTGAAGCTGTGGTTAGGTTTCGAAGTCGGTATGCGAACACTATTGTACTTGGTGGGGATCTGCTCGACACGAGATTGAAAGTAACGGAGTATCCACTAATGACATCTGGAGCTGAGTTTATTTCGTTTGTCTGGTCGGAGGATAGCAGTGCGGTAGTATGGAAGGTGAATGACTACGCATCCAATTCTAAGGTGTGGACCTCCCTGCAAAGGTTCTTAGAATATCTTATTGAGTGCTGGAATCGGAAGGTGTATTGGATCGATAGGGATAACGACGAGATTGCCGGAGATTATGCAGCGGCAATGCAATTGTTGCTTGAATTCGGGCGTCAAGTAAAAAGAGAAAAAAGTGACAACCCATAGCAGGCCGAGCCAACAGACTGCTTCCCGAAGAATAGGCACCAAAACAAAAGTGACAACCCATAGCAGGCCGTGCCAATAGACTGCTTCCCGAAAAATAAGCACCAAAACAAGCGTCTCGTGAGCAGAGGCTTTGTGGGCGTGCCCTCTTACCATCCGAACGCGTCAACACACGGTCCCGCCACCATCCAGTGTTCGTCCCCGGCAACCAAAAGTGACAACCCATAGCAGGCCGAGCCAACAGACTGCTTCCCGAAAAATAAGCACCAAAACAAGCGTCTCGTGAGCAGAGGCTTTGTGGGCGTGCCCTCTTACCATCCGAACGCGTCAACACACGGTCCCGCCACCATCCAGTGTTCTTTCCCGGCAACCGTTGGGGAGGGTTAAGCGGTGTCTTTCAACCTGCCTCTTGCACACGAACCGGGTTAGACGCGCGACTTGTCTGGCTATGTCATGGACAACATGTCGGCAGGCTGGGTGCTGTCAAGAATTGCCCACGGCAGTGAGCACTAGCTGGACCTATGGCGTGGACAGCCGCGGGCAGGTGATCAGTGGGCAGAAACGGGTGGGCACCTCGGGCACGGGCACCATCTTCAAGGGGTGGGATGCTGCTTATGCCTATGATGACATCGGTAATCGCACGGAATCACGCTTTGGGGGCTTGGGTGGCAACAGTGATCCGGTCGGGTCAGAGACCATCACCTACACGGCCAATGCGCTTAACCAGTACGAGGAGATTGCCAACCCACGGGCGGCCTATGTCATGGGCACGGCGGCCTATTCGACATCCAATCCGGCATTGCACACGGAGGTGGTGATCAACGGCCAGACGGCAGATCGTGTCGGTGTTAACTTTGTGGAGAAACTGACTCCGTCAGGCACAGGGCCGAAGTGGGAGCCGCTGAACTTCGAGCTTGTCCGGGACTCTGTCACCCAGAGCTTCCAGCAGCATCTGTACGTGCCCCCTGTCCAGGAAACCCTGACGTATGACCTCGACGGCAACCTGACGGGGGACGGCCGCTGGACCTACACTTGGGACGGGGAGAACCGTCTGGTGGGCATGACCACGCAGGCCGTTGCCGAGTCGGCAGGCGTGCCAGGGCTGAAGCTGACCTTTGCCTACGATGGCCTGAGCCGCCGGGTGCAGAAGAAAGTGGAGGGGCGCACGACTTCGGGTGATCCTTGGGTCTTGCGTTCGGACACCCGGTTTGTGTACGATGGCTGGAACATGGTGGGCGAAGCGGAATACCTGGCCACGGCAGAGGACGCGCCGCCGACGTTTGGCGGCGGCACGGCCGGACCGTACTGGCGCCGGACCTATGTCTGGGGGGAGGATCTCAGCGGCAGCCTGCAAGGAGCGGGTGGTGTGGGTGGGCTGCTCTTGATCAACCGCCATGAGCGCGGCAGCAAGCCGTTGCGGACGAGCTGGGCAACGAGTGACCTTAATGGCAACGTCATCGGACTGGTGGAGAGCAACCTGAAGGCGGTGTATGAATACGACCCCTTCGGCAAGTCGTTGCGGGTGAGCGAGCCTGAGGAGGATCTGAATCCGTTCCGGTTCAGCACGAAGTACACGGATGCGGAGACGGGATTAAGCTATTACGGCTACCGCTATTATGACGCGGTGCGGGGACGTTGGATGAACCGGGATCCTATTGAGGAGCAGGGTGGGTCGAATTTGTATGGGATGATTGGGAATAGTGCGGTGAATAAGTGGGACTACTTGGGTTGTTATATGCCTATGTCGCCGGCTTATGGTGGGGCGCCAGTTGAGGCGCCTCCCATACTTGCAGGCGTGGGCGGGGAGTTGAGGGCAATGCTTTTTCCAACTCACAGCCGTCCCACAGCGAAACAAAAAGGTGACTGGCGGCCTACCCCACACAGGGTAGGCCTGAGATGAAATTCAAACCAGCCAAAGTCATTGGAAGCGTTCTGGGGCAGCTTTGCAAGCTCATTCCCGGGCACTTGGTCGCGAACCTCTGCGCTCAACACCACCACGGCAGCCAGCCGCGCACCTTCAGTTCCTGGAGTCACGTGGTCAGCCTGCTCTACGCGCAACTGACACACTCCATCAGTCTCAACGATGTGTGCGACAGCTTGAGGCATCATGCCGGGGCCCTCGCTGCCATCCGCGGAGCGACACCGCCAGCCCGCAACACCCTGTCCCATGCCAATAAGAATCGGGACAGCGACCTGATGGAGACCCTCTTTTGGAAGATGTTGGATCATCTCCAGCATCGGCACCCCGGGTTTGGCCTGCGCTATGAAGGACTGCCCCGGCGGTTTAGACGGGCCATCTACGCCATCGACTCCAGCACCATCGCCCTGGTGGCCAACTGTATGAGTTGGGCCAAGCACCGGCAGCGCAAGGCGGCGGCCAAGCTCCATTTGCGTCTCAACCTGCAAACCTTCCTGCCAGCCTTTGCCATCATCGAAGAAGCCTCTCATCATGATGACTCGCGCTCCCGCGCGCTTTGTGCCAGCCTCAAAGACGGGGAAATTGCCTTGTTTGACAAGGCTTACATCAACTTTGCCCACCTCTGGGAGTTGACCGGGCGGGGCATCTTCTGGGTCACCCGTGCCAAGGACAACATGAGCTACCGGGTGACGCGCAAGCTCCAGGCACGGCCGCAAGGCAAGGTGCTGCGCGATGACCTCATTGTGCTCAAAGGAGCCAGGAGCCTTTCGCAACATCCCGGCCCGCTGCGCCGGGTGGAGATGCTCGTGGAGCTTGACGGCAAGGAAGTGCGCATGGCCTTTATCACCAACCAGACAGAATGGGCCGCCAGCACGGTAGGAGAACTCTACCAGAGCCGCTGGGGCATTGAAGTGTTCTTCAAGCAGATCAAGCAAACGCTCTGCATCTGTGATTTTTTGGGACATAGCAAAAACGCGATCCGCTGGCAGCTCTGGGCGGCCCTGTTGCTCTATGTGCTGCTGCGGTTCCTGGCACAAGTATCGGGCTGGCCGCACAGCTTCACCCGCCTCTTCACGATGATCCGAGGGGTGACTTGGAGCCGGGTGGATCTGCTCAGATTGCTGGCGTTCTATGGGACAGCAGGCGGTCCATGGAAGATGCGAGCCAGCCCGCAAAGCGTGTATCTGCCTGGGCTGGAGCCCCCCGTCTATGGGACAGCAGGCGTCGCATAACGGAGCAGGACCGCCCCGTTTGAGAAATCACTTTCGCAAAAGGCACTTCAAAACATCACCAACTCAAGCCTCTGGCGCTGCTTTTGCAGGGCTATGGGATGACTGTGTTTCCAACTGACGAAATTGGGAGAGTTATATCGCGTGACTATATATGGGGGAATGGCCAGTTTCGGCACTATGAGGATGAGAAATGGACGGCTTACATGACCAATGAAAACCGGATAACAAAGAAATTTATTAATAGAATGAGAGAAGTTCTTACTGAAGCTGCGAAAAAAAGATGTGGTCGTATGAGGCATGGTCAGAGTGAGCGGATACATTTTGCAGGGGATGTATCAGTGGGTGACAATGAATGGAATAGTATAGGGTACAATCTTATTGGAGGTGCCAATCCTCATTTCTACTTTGTTGGCAATGTCAAGAAGTTGAATAGCTCTGGTCCGTGTTGTGAAATGGAATTTGATCTGCGCTATGTATGGTATGATGTAACTGATCGTAATCTTAAATATACAACAGATCGGAGGGAAGGGGCGGTTGCGGAAGCCTTGGGGGCTAAACCATATAGCTATGTTATAACATGGAATGGGAAGTCAATTTGGCGAGAATGCTCTTCAGGTAGTGGATGGCCGCACGGAGGTTCGGATATTGGCGGCTGAGGTGGACCCCGGAAATCGGACCAGTGCTGAAGTTGGAGTTTTGGAGTTGGGCAGGGCTGGAGTAAACCAGAACCTGAAACTCGAAAATGAAAGCCAAACGTAGAAGACACGACCCCGAATTCAAGGCCCGAGTGGCGCTCGAAGCGCTCAAAGGCCTCAAGACCATTGCCGAGATTGCCAAGGAGTACGACATCCATCCTGTGCAGGTCTCTGACTGGAAGAAGACGCTCCAGGCTGGGATGGCCGGGGTCTTTGGTCAGGACCATGGCCGTGCCGACCAGGAGGAGCACGAGCGCGAACGGGCCCAGTTGCACTCCAAGATCGGGGAGCTGGCCGTGAAAGTGGACTTTCTGCAAAAAAAGTCCAAACAGCTCGGCATCTGGAACGACCTGCCGGGCTGGTCGAAAAAGAACACCCCGTTTTGAGCATGAGAAGCCAGTGTGAACTGCTGGGGGTGTGCCGCTCGATGCTAGCCTATGAGGCGGTGCCTGAGAGCGGTGAAGACCGCCGAATCATGAGGTTGCTTGATGAGCTCTACCTCAAGGATCCGTGCCTGGGGACCCGTCGCCTGGTGAAGGTGCTGGAGCGCGACCACGGCTTCAAGGCCAACCGCAAGCGCTTGCAGCGGCTGCGACGTCAGATGGGGCTGGAGGCCATCTACTGTCGTCCGCGCACGAGCCAGCCTGGAGACGGGCACCGCATTTATCCGTACTTGCTGCGGGAGATGGCCGTGGAGCGTCCCGACCAGGTGTGGTGCGCCGACATCACCTATGTGCCCATGGCGCGAGGCCACGCCTATCTGTGTGCAGTGATGGACTGGCACACGCGCAAAGTGCTGGGGTGGCAGGTGAGCAACACGATGGATGTGAACCTGTGTCTTGAGGCGCTGGAGATGGCGGTGAGGGAGACAGGGAGCAGGCCGGAGATCTTCAACACCGACCAGGGCAGCCAGTTTACCTGTGAGCAATGGACCGGGCGGATTGAAGAGCTGGGAGCGCGCATCAGCATGGACGGCAAAGGGCGGTGGATGGACAACGTGTTCATCGAACGGCTGTGGCGGAGCGTGAAGTACGAGGAAATCTACATACGCGAACATGGCACCATCCTTGAGCTTGAGCGGGGGCTGGCCCGGTGGTTTGAGCGCTACAACACATGGCGTCCCCACGAGGCCCTGGGCTACCAGACACCTGAGCAAGCCTACAAGGGCATTGCGAAGCTGCCTGCGACAGTGCCGAGGATGCCCATGGCTCTTGCCGCATGAACACACCAAGCGGCCTTCCAGAGCCCGCTTGGATGCCCCCCAGGGGCGGCGGTCCGACCGAAGGGGTTGTTGCACTTCAGGCTCTCCGCTTCGCTCCGAGCCTTTCGTTACACAACCCCATCGGTCGGAAGTGCAATGAGGAAGTTGACATCAAGACAGAACCAAACTAACCCAATGAACAGCCAGCCCACCATAGCTTAACTTCCAGCAACTCTGGCCGAAGAACGGGGTCCACCTCAGGCAATGATGTGTCGATTGGAGGGATGTGGCGAACCGACCCCTCTGCATGCAATCACTTTAGAAGATGAATTATGAAAGATCGTTTATTTCTAAGTTGGCTCTGGTTGTTCGGGGTTCCGTCGTTACTTATTTGCGACATGGCATTGGAAAACTTGACTGCGTGGACGTCCCAAGTGCAAGATGCGCTAAAATTGGACGTGGGGAAAGATGCTCCAGATATCGAGTTTTTGAGAGAGGGGGTGGGTTGGTCATGGGTCGCGTTGCGTTGGCTCTTGTTGGGCACTATCCTTTTTGGCGTGACAAAATCTATTCGAGCATTTTCAAAAGGTGAAAAGTGACAACCCATAGCAGGCCGTGCCAACAGACTGCTTCCCGAAAAATAAGCACCAAAACAAGCGTCTCGTGAGCAGAGGCTTTGTGGGCTTGCTCTCTTACCATCCGAACGCATCAACACACGGTCCCGCCACCATCCAGTGTTCGTCCCCGGCAACCGTTGGGGAGGGTTAAGCGGTGTTTTTCAACCTGCCTCTTGCACACGAACCGGGTTAGACACGCGACTTGTCTGGCTATGTCATGGGCACCATGCTGGCAGGCCAGTTGCGGTCAATTTGCGTCGCTGTTTCCTGTTGAAGGGGTGTGCCCGCCTCTGTGGTTGATAACTTGAAACCTCTTATGGTTTAAAAATTGCGCCATATGAACAAACTCCTGAAGATAAGTGTAATGCGCCTCTCTAAGCTACGGCTCTTGGTTATAGGGGCGTGCCTGATCGCATGTGGGCGTGATTCTGGGCCATCTTGGCAGAGATTCGCCCTTTCGGGATTTTCTGATTTTGAGTGCCCAGTCGCTCTAAAGGAGGATCCACGAAGTGGGAAGGGCGAAGACAAATGGTCTTTCTACTACAGCCGTGACGACGGCACGTTAAATGTGGCTGTGAGTGGTTTTTTTCACATTCCAGACTATGATAGAACTGAGGGGGAGAGTAAGTGCGAAAAGACAGGCTATTACAAGAAAAAGAAAGTTGACCGCGTTCCATTTTTGGGCGATGGGCCGTCATGGCCTCGCCTCGATACTTTGCCGATCCGCTGGTTCCGGTTGCGTACTACCACTGCATTTCTCGGGTGGTTGAGCGGCGGCTGGCGTTTGGACCGGAGGAGAAGGAGCAGTTTGTGCGGCTCATGCGGGCCTATGAGGTGTTCTGCCAGGTGCGGGTGTTGTCCTATTGCGTGATGTCCAATCACTTCCACATCATGGTGGAGGTCAGGAAGCGGCCTGAAGGGGAGGTGTATTCGGATGAATGGCTGCTGAAGCAGGTGGCGCTGATCTATTCCAAACCGGCGGTGCGGATGCTCAAGGAGACGCTGGAAACCTTTCGCAGCCAGGGGCATGACGCGGCGGCAGAGGAGCTCAAGGAAAGATACCTGGGCCGGATGTGGGATGTGAGCCAGTTCATGAAGGAGCTCAAACAGCGCTTCAGCTTGTGGTTCAACAAGAGGGAGAATCGCAAAGGCACGCTCTGGGAGGAGCGCTTCACCAGTGTGCTGCTGGAAGGTGAGCTGGCCACGCTCTCGGTGATGAGTGCCTACATTGATCTCAATCCGGTGCGGGCGGGACTGGTGGAGGATCCCAAGGACTACCGGTGGTGCAGCTATGCGGAGGCGGTAGCGGGTGGACGCAAGGCGTTGTCAGCCCTGTACACGATCACGAATGAGCACCGGGCGCATGAGCGGAACCAGCCAGGGGGCTCGCAGCGGATTCCCAGTGCGGCCAAGGTCCTTTCCGGCTACCGGGTATGGCTCTTTGGCCAGGGGGAGGAGGTTCGAGACGGTCACGGCTCCGACAGCCAGGTGTTGCGCAAGGGGATCAAGCGCGAGGTGGTGGAGCAGGTGCGCACGGAAGACGGCAAGCTGACCCTCGCGGAGACGCTGCGCCACCGGGTGACGTACTTCACGCTAGGTGTGGCCTTGGGAAGCCGGGGGTTTGTGGATGAGTTCTTTGAGGCGCGGCGGGAGCAGTTTGATGCCCGCCGCCAACGAGGTGCCCGCCCCATGAAGGGCGGAAGTTTTGCCGGAATGTTCGCCTTCCGAGCGCCGAGAGTCGGGGTGGTGTGAGGGCAATCAGGGGTGCCGCAAAGAAGGGTGGCTCGCATTAACGGCTATAGGGGGCCAAGGGGTATTGTGCCCCTGGGGAGTCTGTGGATTTGTATCCAGGAAGAGTGCTGATTGCTGCCTGGAATGCTGCGGGTAATTCCGCCGAGGGGTGTGAAATGGGGCAGAGATTGGAGGCATGCCTCCAATGATGATTTGGATTGTGATTTTCTCTTCTGGGTTTGCGTATAGCCTGTCTTTGCACATTTCTGTCTTTGCACATTGTCTTTGCCACCAGCCCGAACCGTCCCAGTAGAGGATCTTGAGCACCGAGTGGCGCCTGTTGCTGAAGACAAAGAGCGAGCCGCTGCGGGGATCGTCCTGCAGGTTTGCGTATAGCCTGTCTTTGCGCATTGCCTGTCTTTGCACATTGCGGCGGTTCAGAATGGTGAGCGATGGCTCTTGCATGTGGGGGATGCTTATTACTTGCAAGCCGAGCTCTCGACGGATGATCATCCGGTGTCGGCGCTGGCGGCGATGCGGGCCGAGGATGACTGGTTGCGGCGGGCGAGTTTGGAGGAAATGCGTCGTTTGGTAAGGGACCATGCCGCGGAAATTGATTTAGTGGGTTACCACGACTTTGGAGAGTTTCCGTCTGGGGTGTGAAATAGGATTGGAGCGGTCCTGGCTGTGATCATCCTGGAAGGGGGCTGACACGGTTTGTAGAACTCACTTCGGAGTTCCGATCTCCTTGGTGATGTACCCAGGGTGGTGGCTCGTGCCTCGCCTTACACTGGGCTGGAATGTTTGACGCCTTTGGCGTCAGGTGCCCTGATTCACGTAACTACCTTGCTTCGGGTGTTCGTGGGTTGGGAGCGGTGATTCCTGCCGCGCTGTTCCCGATTCCGCGGTGTCTGCTTCACACAGGACTCCCGAAAGCGGTGATTCTCACCGCAGTCCCAAAATTCCGCTGCGCGGAATCAGGTGGTGGTGACGTGGAGTGGATAGGAGCGGTATCTAGCCTCCCATCTTGAAAATGCAAAGGATGACACCAGCCAGACGGGCGGGCGTGTTGAGGCCCGGGTCCTTCCCTTACGGAATAATATGCACCTCGTCGCCCACGCGGACCATGCCGAAGACCTTCTTGGCGATTTCGTAGGGGAGGCGGATGCAGCCGTGGGAGGCGGGGCGACCGGTCACATAGCCGCTGTGCAGACCGATGGAGCTACAGTTCAGCCGCATGAAGTAGGGCATGGGCACCTTGTAGATGGTGGAGGTCCAGTCCTTGTACTTGTTGGTGATGACGTAGCGACCGGCAGGGGTGCGATAGCCAGCACGGCCGGTGGAGATCTTGGTGTCGATCTGCCGTACGCCTTCGATTTCCACCCAGGCCTTTTGATTGCTGAGATCCACGGTGACCAGAATGTGGGGCTCGGACTCGGGTTGGCGGCCCAGGAGGATGCGCATGACGTACAAGTAGCGCCGGTCGGCCGCGAAATTGATCGCGTACCGGTAGCTGGGCATCGTGTGCGCCTGCTTGTTGGCCCCGTATTCCAGCAGGAGCGCGACAGCTTCCACATCACCGCGGCCCGAGCACGCCATGAGCGGGGTAATGTTCTTCTCCCGCTTCAGCTGCCAGCGGAGGAATTCATCACTTACAGAATTGATAATCTCCGATGAAACAGGGGAGGCGAAGGGCTTGCTGGGATTGCCCCCGGCGGCCAGGAGGGCTTTCAACAGGAAAGGATGGCGACGCAGAGAGGCCAGGACTACCGGCGTCTGGCCGTCGGCTCCCGCCATGTTGGGATCGGCCCCATGCAGCAGCAGAAAGATCGCCATGGCTGGCTGGCCAGAGCGAAGGGCCAGACACAGGGGGGTATCCTTCTCTGGCGTGATCTCGTTGGCCGAGTACCCTTCATTCAGCAGACCTGCTACGAGTTCCTGATCGCCCGCGAGCACGGCCTCATAGATGCCGGGCTGCCCGGGCACTTGATTTACGGCACTTGCTGGCAGGCTGGGGGCCACCGTCGCGGGCAGTTCCGTCACCTCAGCTCGCTTGGGCATCTCCGTCACAGCATTGGAGCGCCGCGTGCTGGTCTCCATTGACAGGAGTTCTTCCGCCTCCAGGCTGGAGAGAGCAAGAATGGGCAAGCACAAGGCCGCGAGATAGAGCGGTTTCATGAATCGCCGTAGGTGAGAGTCGGGGAATAATGTGGGGGAAAACACGATCTGCAAGCGGTGTCTTGTCTCTATTCGCCGATGACCTATTGGGTGAACTCCAAAAACCGGGAAAAAGTCGGAAAAGTTTACGGCATGAGTCTGCGTTAGACTTTCTCCCCATTTTGCCCAGTTGCCTCTGATTGACTTTCGACCCCCCCACCATGAGACGCCGCGACTTTCTTCGATCTGCCACGCTGGGTACTGCTGCCCTCGCGATTTCCCCTGCACCCAGTGCGGAGGCCCCTTTTGCCTTTCAATACCTCACCAGCTCCGCGATGTACGGCAATCTCCCGCTGGAGGCGGTGATTGCTGAGACCCCCAAGACTGGTGCGGCGAGTCTGGATGTGTGGCCGCGCAGGCATGGCACCCAGCGCGAGCAGATGGACGAGCTCGGGCATGAGAAGGTGGCGGCCCTGCTGGAGACCCATAAGGTGAAGCTCGACTGCATCACCCGCTACGATCTGGGCCCGTTCAAGCTTCAGGAGGAGATGCTGGTACTCAAGAAGTTCGGCGGCAAAGTGCTGGTCACGGGAGGTTCCGGACCGGTGGGACTGACAGGGCCAGATCTGAAAAAAGCGGTCCAGGAATTTGTGGAGAAGCTGAAACCTCATCTGGCAAGAGCCGGGGAGCTCGGGCTGACCATCGCCATCGAGAACCACGGCAAGAACTTGATCGACGCCCCCGACGCCATTCGCTGGCTCGCGGAGTTCGGCAAGGATCTGCCGTTGGGCATTGAACTCGCCCCCTATCACCTGCCGCAGGATCCGGAGCTCATCGCTGGGCTGATTCGCGAACTTGGCAGCAAGCTCACGGTCTTCCTGGCCTGGGAGTACGGGATGGGGTGCATGAAACCCATGCCTAAGGACGAGGAACTGCAGCAACTGCCCGGGCGGGGCAAGTTGGACTTTGTCCCCATTGTGAAGGCTCTCAAGGAGGTCCGGTTTGGCGGATACACGCAGGTCTTCATGCATCCCACGCCGCGGGGCATCCCGATCCTGCCCACGGCAGAGCAGACCACCGCAGAGATCAACCGCTCCCGAACTTATCTGGAAAACTGTCTCGCCAAGGCCTAGGTCAGACTTGTGGCCACCGCGTTCATCTACCTCACTGCCCCGGCATGCTCCTGCTGCGTTACCTCACTCCTCTGGCACTCTGTCTGGTCCTCGTCGGTAAATCTGCCGCCCATCCTGGACAGGCAGACCCTGTTGAATACCCCTTCGTGGCGGGCTTTGACCGCTTCTACTCTGCGGAGGATGATGAAGATCACCTCGCGCAGGGCGGGATGCTCCTGCTCCAGGAGTTCAACTGCACCGGCTGTCATGTTGCGCCCAAGGGCTGGGAGGATCGCCTGGAAACTCGCCCTAAAGTGGCTCTGGATGGAGTTGGCAGCCGATTGAGTGCCGATGAACTCTGGTTCTTTATCCGGAGTCCCCAGCATCGGAAGAAAGGCACCCTCATGCCGGGCTTGTTTGCGGGCGAGGATCGGGATCCGAAGGTGGTGGAGGCGCTGACGGTGTACCTCTCCAGCCTGAAAAAGGAGCCAAAGAAGTTCCCCCAAGGGGATGTGGAGCGAGGTCGCCAGCTCTACCACACGATCGGCTGTGTGGCCTGCCATGAACCTGCTGCGCTCACGGACTACAAGCCCATCGAAGCCCCGCCCGGACTGGATGTGGAAAAGCCGGGACTGCCGTCTGTGCCCCTGCTGCTGGCGGACAAATACGACTTCCATGCCCTGGCGGCGTTCCTTCAGGATCCGCTGAGCATCCGCCATGCCGGCCGGATGCCCGCCACGGAGCTCTCCGACCAGGAATCGGCCGATGTGGCTGCGTACCTCCAGTTAAACCGCGAACCCTCGAACACCATGGAGCGCACGCTGCTGGCGTTGCCTCCTCAAACCCCGGAGGAGGGGCGCAAGCAGTTCGTGGCCCAGGGCTGTACGGCCTGCCATGACGCTGGCAAGGTGGAGCCTCTGCCCCGAGTGAAGCCGCTGAAAGAGGTGCGGGTGACGGAGGGATGTCTCTCCACTACAAAGAAGGCGGGCATTCCCGACTACGGTATGAGCGATCTCCAGCGGCGGGCCCTGCTGCTGGCGCTGAAGGAGGTGCAGGGCACTGCTCCGCAGCCGCGGTCCACCCTGCAGACGGTGGATGCCTTCCTCATGAAGATGAACTGCTACGCCTGCCACGAATGGCGGGGCACGGGTGGGCTGGAGGAGCCACGGGCGCAGTACCTGACCGTGTACGAGGCTGCCGCGCACTCTCTGGGTGAACTGGGCCGCCTGCCGCCCAAGCTGGATGTGGCAGGGCGGAAGCTCACAGACGAATGGTTTGCCAAACTGCTCTGGGGCACCGGGGGAGGGGTGCGGTCTTACATGACCACCCGCATGCCCCGCTTTGGCCAGGACAACTGTGTAGGCTTCCTGCCTGCCCTCAAGGAGTCGGCCAAATCGGAGAAGCCGGTTGCGATCGATACCAGCGGTCTGCTCAAACACCATCGTTCCGAACTGGGACGCGGGCTCATGGGGGTGGGCACTGGCGGCCTGGGTTGTGTGTCCTGTCACGGGCTGAAGGACCGCAAATCTCTGGGCGTGCCGGTGATCAATCTTACCCACACCGTGCACCGGCTGACGCCAGAGTATTTCAAAGAACTCCTGCTCAACCCCCAGGTCACCCAGCCGGGCACCTTGATGCCGCCGCTCTTCATGGGCCGGAAGAAGGCCGACCAGGAAATCGAGCAGCTCTGGACCTATCTCAAAGAGCTCGACCAATCCCGTCTGCCGGAGGGGCTTCTCCAGACCGGAGACTATGAGATCAAGCCGGAGAAGTCCGTCCGGCCTGTGGTGTTCCGTACCTTCCTGGAAGGCGCGGGCATGCAGGCTGTGACCGTGGGCAGCCCCAAAGGTGTGCATGCCGCCTTCGATGCGCTCGAAATGCACTGGGCTGTGGTGTGGAAGGGGCGCTTCATTGATGCCATGACCACATGGGAAGAGCGGGCCATGACCCCGGCGAAGCCGCTGGGCACCTTGGGACCTGTCCTGCCACCGCGCATGCCCTTGGCCCGCCTGAAGTCCGCCAGTGACGGCTGGCCCGAAGCAGTTGGGGAGGCGGCAGGATACCACTACAGCGGCTACCGCCTGGATAAAGACGGCACTCCCATCTTCCTCTATGAGGTGGGTGGACTGAAGGTGGAGGATTCCATGAGCTCGGCTCCCAAAGGGGACGGACTGCTCAGGAAGATCAAGATTACCGGGGCCAGCGATGCGGTTGCAGAAGGCTGGTACTACCTTGGCCTGGGCAAGGCCGCCCAACCTGAATCCGTGAGCCTCACCAAGGGGATGGTAGAGTTCGAGGAATACATCAAGTTTTAACACGCGACATGCGAAAGTACCTCTCCTCCGGGCTGCCCATGCTGGCCGCCCTCCTCATGGCCCACCTTCCATCGGTGGCACGGGCTGTTGGCTCGAACCCTGCCTACACGGTCACGCCCTATGTGCTGCCCGATGGCGTAAAGCTGGAGGCCAGCGGCCTGGCTCTGCTGCCCGATGGGCGGCTGGCGGTCTCCGTCCGCAAGGGGGAAATCTGGATACTGGAACATCCTGAGGCTGACCCCACGGATGCCAAGGCCGTGGGCTACCGTCTCTTTGCCTCCGGATTGCATGAGCCCCTGGGGCTGCTCTGGCATGATGGCGCTCTGTACACCGTGCAGCGCTCGGAGCTGACGAAGATCCGCGACACTGACGGGGATGGGGTTGCCGATGAGTATCTGGCCGTGGCGAAGGGCTGGGGAGTGAGCGGAAACTACCACGAGTACGCCTACGGACCGGTTCTGGACCGGGACGGGAACTTCTGGATCACTCTGAACGCCTCCATGGGTGGGCCGGTGAAGCTCGCCGGTCACCGCATGCAGGAAAAACACTGGCGTGGCTGGGCGGTGAGCGTTTCACCTGATGGCAAACTGTCCCCAATGAGTGCGGGTCTCCGCTCGCCCTGCGGGATTGCCGTGAACGAGGAGGGGGACGTTTTCTGCACGGACCAGCAGGGCAACTGGTGGAGCACCAACCCGCTGCTCCATCTGCGCAAGGGCGCGTTCTTTGGTCACGCGGAGTCTCTGCCGGATGCCCAGCTTCCGGAGTCGCCGGTGGCAGATCCCGGGAAGCTGCCCCAGGGCATCACCGTGGTGGAGGCCTCCCGCCAGGTAAAGGGGTTTGCGCTGCCGGCCGTATGGTTCCCGTATGTGAAGGCGGGGCAGAGCCCCACAGGGTTGGTCTGCGACCTCACGGGCGGAAAGTTTGGTCCGTTTGAGAAGCAGATGTTCGTGGGGGAGTTTGTTCTTTCTGGCGTGAACCGCGTCTTCCTGGAAAAAGTCGGCGGTGAGTATCAGGGAGCAGTGTTCCGGTTCCAAGACGGCTTGCAGAGCGCCGCCCTCAGTCTGGCTTTTCTGAAAGATGGCTCGCTGCTGGTGGGCGAGTCCAACCGGGGCTGGAACTCGCAGGGCACACGTTCGTTCGGTCTGGAACGCATCCAGTGGACTGGTCAGACACCCTTTGAGGTCCAGAAGATGGAAGCTCAACCTGATGGTTTCCGGGTGACCTTTACCGATGAGGTCGATACAGGGACCGCCAGCAACCTGGGCAGCTACCAGATGAGCAGCTACACCTACCTCTACCACCAGAAGTACGGTGGAGACGAGGTCGAGACCCAAAAAGTGACCATTTCCCAGGTCGTCTTGGAGCCCGGTGGGAGAAGTGTTCTTCTGAGGTGTGAGGGTCTCCGGGAGGGCTATGTGCACGAGTTGATCATGCCCGGAGTGCGCTCAAAGAAGGGGGTGCAACTCACTCATGCTGAGGGCTATTATACGCTGAACCGACTTCCAGGGAAATGAGGGGTGTCCGGTCCGTGAAAATTATTTCAAAAAAAATGACCCCGCATTGAACGCACGGGTTGGGAGCAACTCTAATCTATCTGTAGTGCTGAGTGAGTGATTACCAGCGCTGCTGTCTTGAGAGTGATTGGTTGTTGTCAATCAAACCCGCGCAAGCGGGATATGTGTTGAGGTTGATGCCAAAAGGGCTGGGCGAATGGGAGTTCGCCCAGCCCAACTCTTTTTAGGGTGGATGCCAACAGGGAAAAAGTGGCGCAGGCGGATTGCCTCCCTTTTACCAAAAAATCTGACGGGCTGGCGTGGCGCCAGTTCTTGGCAACGACAGGGCGCGGTCAGGAATGCAAGACGTCGAGGGGGCATCTCGTGTAATCCAAGTCGTCAGGCATGATTCAGGATCTTCGGCCCACCTGAAGGGCAATCCTTCGGCACAGGCATGACGGATGCACCATCGCGCGGCTCCGTGGGCAATGCTTTTTTAAGGAGGAGCGCCCAGCCAAGGCAAGCCGTCGAGAATGGCACCAGGATCCGTCCTGACAATTTGGGATTCTTTGAACACTCTCTCCCTCGCTGATACTAACTCCTCTGTAGTGCTGAGTGAGTGATTGCCAGCGCTACTGTCTTGAGAGTGATTGGTTGTTGTCAATTAAGTAAGCCCGCGGAAGCGGGATATGTGTTGAGGTTGATGCCAATAGGGCTGGGCGAATGGGAGTTCGCCCAGCCCAATTTTTATTTGTGACGATTTGGTCGCTTTGGCTTTACAATGTAATAGCATCGATGATACAGGTCGCATCGATGAAACTAACCCCCATCCTACTCGCTCTAGTTGCTCTGATTATTCAGACCTCCTGTGCCTCTCGTCCCCATGTCGGGGATATCGTCTCTGAGAAAGTCGTACGCTTTGCAGGGAAGAGTTTTGTGCAGCAGCGGATTTTGCTCACCACGGACCCCTACGAGACTGAGTTGCGCACGATTCAGCTCAGATAGCCGATAAAGTTATCGGATAACCGAGGGGCTTGTTTGAAACGAATTGTGCCTGAAGAGCCCAGAATTTGGTGCCGCTCGGCTTCACCATCAAACCATTCAAACAAGCCCTACAGGGAGCCAGCCCGCACCACCTTCACCCAGGTGGTTTCACCACAGTATGCAGTCGCCTTGGCAGCCAGGGCTGCTGCATCCCTCTCAGACTCCGCAACTGCAAAGACGGTTGAACCAGAGCCTGACATCAGGGCGGCGCGGGTTTCTGCTTGATCCAGAAGCCACATTTTTAGGGTGGGGAGGAGGGACCACTTCTCAAAGACCGGGCGCTCCAGGTCATTCACCATGGGTCCCCAAGGGCAGAGCTGCGGGGCGTAGAGCACCCCTTGAAGCGGGTGGGACGTGCTCCACTGCTTGTACGCCCAGGGAGTCGGGATGCCAAAGGGCGGTTTGACCAAGACCACAGGGAGCTGCCAGGGGAAGTCCACAGGAGTCAAGATTTCACCCCGGCCGGTGGCATCACACACGGCGTCGTACAGGAAAAACGGTACATCGGACCCCAGTTGGGAGCCGAGTGTGACCAGAGTTTCCTGGGTAAGAGGGCTTCCAGACAGCAGGTTGAGCCCTCGCAGGGTCATGGCAGCGTTGCTGCTGCCGCCGCCCAGGCCCGCCCCGTGGGGAATGCGCTTTTCCAGATGCAAGCTCCAGGACTGGACCGTCCCCGTCGCTTTTTCGAAGGCGCGCACGGCCTTCATCACGAGATTCGTCTCATCTGTGGGTAGGGACGAGTCGGTGCAGGTCAGGTCGCTTTTCCCAGCAGTTGCTCCCTCAGAGAAGGACAGGGTGTCACTCAGGTCCAGCGGGCAGAGGCGGGTGTCGAGAGCATGAAAACCGTCCTCCCGCTTGCCTAGCACACGCAGGTGCAGGTTGATCTTGGCGGGGGAGGTGAGCTGGAGAACGGGTGACGACATTACCTTCGTGAATACGCGGTTCAGGCCTCTGGTCAACGAGGATGCTTCCCGATGCGAATGTTCAAAAAAGCCAGACGAATTGTCCAAAAAACTTGTCAAATTCCCGCTAATTCAAGTAGCCTTGGCAAAAATTCACCAGGACCTTTGAGGAGGGTTCATGGGGCGGACATCTGGCACGTTTTTGTCATTCACGTCATGAAGAATCTCAAGCGACCCCCTGCTAAGAAGTCGCCAGCAAAGACGGCCGCTCCGCTCGCAAAGAAACCAGCGCTGGTAAAGTCAAAGGCTGTACCGGGAACCATTCCGGCTGGGCAGAAACCATCGCCCCAATCGGCTGCAAAACCCCCAGCGAAGCCCTCCACTCCTGCGGTGGTGTTGATCGCCGCCTGGGAGGATGATCCTGAGTCGGGCTTGAAGCTGGCCCATCGCTCGCCAGCCACCCTCACTCTGGGGAGCCTGCCGCTCCAGTTGCGGGGAGAGGCTCCCAAGCCCGGGTTGTACCCGCCAGGGACTGATAATTTTCGATACTGGAATGTCGCCGACGCCCTACGCCGGGCAAGGGAGGTCTGGAGGCCCCATCTACCCGAGACCGTGCACTGGCAGGGTGGGGCACCTCTGGAGGTGGACGTGGCCGGTACGGATGACCTCAACGCTTACTACGACCGGAAGAGCCTTTCCTTCTTTTTGGGGGAGGTCAAAGGGCGGCTCATTCATACCGCTGAGAGCCCTGACATTGTCGCCCATGAACTCGGGCATGCCGTGCTGGATGCCCTTCGGCCGGATTTGTGGGACGCTGCGCTCGATGAGGTGGCGGCGTTTCACGAGTCGTTTGGGGATATCACAGCGTTGTTGACCGCCTTGCAGTTGGAGTCGGTCTGCGAACACGTCATCAAAGAGACAGGAGGGCTGATTTATCAGAATTCCACCCTGTCACGCATCGCCGTGCAGTACGGGAAGGCAGTGCACGATCTGAACTCGGGCTCTGCGCCACCGGACTGCCTGCGGAATGCGGTAAACTCATTGTTCTACCGTGAGCCCATGCACCTGCCGCCCATGGCACCGCATTCGGAGCTGTCCTCAGATCCCCACTCATTCTCCCGCGTATTCACTGCTGGCTTCTTTGAGGCCATGGCGGGCATGCTCAAGGTGCATGCGGCTGAGCCGACTGCCAGAGACCTTCTCTCCGTCGCAAAAGACGCCGCCGCCCTGCTGGCCAAGGCCGTGCGGACGGCAGCGCTGAGCGCGGCGTTCTACAGTGAGGTGGCGGCGCAGGTGATTTGGGCGGACGCTCCCCTTTTCGGCGGCAAGTATGACGAGGTGCTCCGGAGCGCCTTTGTGCGTCGGGGTCTGTTGAGCCTGGAAGCGGTGCGCAGCCTGCGTGCGGAGGCGAATCGGGCGCTCAATGCCGGTAAACCTACCCCGGGAGGCGATGAGATGCCTCGTGGTCGCGACATGATGATGCGTGCTACGGCCTACGGCTTGGGTGAGGGGGCGCTGGTTGTGAGGACAGCTTCGTTTTCACGTCGCGGCATGATTGCTCCGGCCGCTCCGGATGCCGGGTCCACGCCAGTACCGGGAGTGGAGCAGGCCACGCAATCCTTTCTGGAAACGCTGTTTCGAAGGGGGCGCGTGGATTTCAGCCTCTGTAAACCAGGTCTGAGCAGCGTGCCGCACACCCACGTGAAGCGGAAGACTCACTATCTGGTGGAACAAAATGGGCAGTATCACTTGCGCCGCCGATGTTTTGATGAAGGGTTCGAGGACTTGATCGCCTAGACGAACCCTCGCATGAAACTCGAGAAGGTAAAGTACGTCCTCATGGCCCGGGACATGGATCGGGCCGTTGCGTTTTATGTTGGCACCTTTGGCCTGAGAGAGGGCTTTGTCAGTCCTTGGTGGTCAGAGCTTCTGTTTGGCGATGCCATCGTGGCCTTGCACGGAGGAGGGGAAGGGGAACAAACCGCCACCGGCCTCAGCTTCCAGGTGGATGATGCCGCCGCGGCATGTGGCGTGATCGAGGTGGCTGGCGGGAGCATCGTAGAGCCGCCGGTGCAACGTGAAGGCGAGCCGATCAAGCTGGGAAGGTTTGCAGATCCAGCGGGGAATCTGGTGATGCTGACGGAGTATCTGGGGTGAACTAAGGTCGATGAGTCAATATTGCCTTGGCAGTCACAGCCGTCCTTTGTGGGGGGCGACTCCGTGAAAGTGGCTTGCCTCGCATGATGCAGTCACTTCACCACCTCGAACTCAGCAGGGGGCTCCGGCCAGGCATGGGGTTCGTGGAATACCAGTTCGATGTTGGGCGGTGCGTGTCGGACTGTAAATCCGTTGCGCCAGGAGATCCAGTTCAGGTACATGCTGATTGGCACGGGATTCCCTTCGAACTCCGCCCGTGTGTAGCCATCGAGGTTGGGAGATCCTGAAGTCGTGATGTGAAGGTGGTGGCCGGCTTCATTGGCAAGCTGCGTGTCGATCTGGTCTTGTATCTGGGCAATTATTTCGCCGATACGGGCAAGATGAAATCCTTGGTAGTCGATTTTAATATTCTCCATATATTGGAACTGTTCATCAATCGCCTTGACCAGCGCGGGAGATTCCTTGGCGCGTACCGAGTGCCACAGCGCCCCCAAGATGATCCCTGAGCAGTCGTCGGCGCCCAATTTTCCGCAAGAGTACTGCAATGGTAAGTTCCGTCCCCATAGACCAAATTCGTTGCGAATTTTCATGCCAAGGGACAAGTGCATGTTGGTTAGCGCCAGTGGCTTCGGAGTCCGGAGCATCCAATCCCGCGTGTCGGCGGGAAGGTCTCGTTCGAGACTGCGCACCGCTCCCGCCACGGTCCAAGGTTGGTCGAACGGGAAGATAACCCACGCGATTCCTGTAACCAGAAGTAGGAGCGTGGCCAGTTTGACGGCGAGCTTCAGAGATACGCGGAAGAGCTTCTTGCGTGCGGTGGTGACTGGCATGGTGACGCATTTGAGAACTCCCTTACACTGATCCCTGGATCTAAAACAGGCGACGGGAGGACAATCAAGGAAGGCCCTGTATAATCGTGGTGAAAGCAGAACCCGAAGCCTCTCCCCCGTTTCGAAGAAAAAGACTCAAAGCCCTCTCGAGGGGGGAGGGGGGCTTGAGTCTCAAGATGATCGAAGACGGAGGCCTTACCACTTGGCCGATGGTGCCCAGGTCATGGACAGACGATTGGTGCCGCTGGCAAAGAGGTTTGCGGATTTGGCGGTCTCCGGTTCGGGGTAGTCGAACACTTTGCCCTCGTAGTTGCGGATGAGGGTGTGGTGACTGTCCTTGGCAAGCACGTATTCCGGGTTCACTGGCACCTTGCCGCCACCGCCTGGAGCGTCGATGACGAATTGGGGCACACCGTAGCCAGTGGTGTGGCCACGAAGGCTCTCGATGATCTCCAACCCCTTGCTCACGCTGGTGCGGAGGTGTGAGCTGCCTTGAATGAGGTCGCACTGGTAGAGATAGTACGGGCGCACGCGGCTCATGAGCAGCTTGTGCACCAGAGCCTTCATCACTTCTGGATCGTCGTTAACGCCACGCAGGAGCACGCTCTGGTTTCCCAGCGGGATGCCGTGATTGGCCAGGCGTTCGAGAGCTTCTTTGACCTCAATGGTGATTTCACGCGGGTGGTTGGTGTGCACACTCATCCACAAGGGATGGTACTTGGCGAGCATGGTGCACAGTTCGGGCGTGATGCGCTGGGGCAGGAAGATCGGCACCCGGGAACCGATACGAAGGAACTCGATGTGGGGGATGGCACGAAGGCGTTTGAGGATGCCTTCCAACTTTGCGTCGGAGAAGAGAAGGGCGTCGCCCCCGCTCAACAAGACATCCCGCACCTCGGTGTGGGCTTCCAGATACTTGAAGACGGCTTCAAACTCTGTGTGCAATTCCTGGTCCCCTACGCCGCTCACCACGCGGCTACGGGTGCAGTAGCGGCAGTAGCTCGCGCAACGGTCCGTCACCAGGAAGAGCACGCGGTCTGGATAGCGGTGTACCAAGCCGGGCACTGGCATGTGGGAATCCTCGCCACAGGGGTCGGACATCTCATCCGGGTCATCCCAGGTCTCCTCGATGCGGGGGATCACCTGGCGACGGATGGGGCAGTCGGGATCCGTGGGGTGAATCAGGTTGAAGAAATGGGGCGTGATTGCCATGGCCAGCTTGTTGCCGGAAAGCAGCACTCCGGCGCGCTCTTCCTCGCTCAAGACCAGATGCTCCTCCAGTTTGGCCAGAGAGTTGACCCGGTTCTTCAACTGCCACTGGGCGCTGTTCCACTCCGCTTCGGATACGTTCTTGTCTTTCCAATAGCCGGGGGCGTGGCTGCGGAACGCTTTTTCAGGAAGTCTGGATGTGAGCATGGAGTGTTGTGCCGTGATGCTAGAACGACCGTTGTTAGTGTCAAATTCGTAAGAAGTACGACAGCTGCGGCTGTCGTGGTCACCTTCTGGATTGAAACTTTTCATGGGGATTGGTTGCTGCGGGATGGAAATGTTTCAGCGTAGCGCTACCCTGTGTTAAAAAGACGCCATGTTGCAGCACGCCCGTGAAATTGCCCCTTCGGTCTCCTGGGAGATCCTTGTCCGGGTGAAACGCAGCGGCGGCATGTCCGTCAACGAACTGGCGGCGGAGTTGAAAATGTCCTACATGGGCGTGAAACAACACTGCGATGATCTGCGAAAGCAGGGTTATGTGGATACGTGGCGTCGTCCGAAAGGGACGGGGCGCCCCGAGAAAATTTACCGGCCGGCACCCAAGCTCGACCTTGTGCTGACCAACTGGGGAAGTGAACTCTGCCTGGGGCTGCTGGCTCACGCCGCCCAGGCGTATGGGGAGTCTGCCCCGGAGCGCCTGCTTTACAGCTATCTCCAGCAAAAGGCGGAGCGCTGGTCGTCGAAAATGAAGGGTAAGACCCTGCGCGAACGCCTGGTGGAACTGGTGAAGATGCGCAATGCGGACGGGTGGATGGCTGAGCTGGTGACCGATGAGCACGGCACGCGCCTGCTCGATCATCACAGCCCCCTCGCCGAGGTGGCACGCCTCTACCCAAACGTCTGGGAGATGGAGTCTCGGGCGCTGACCAAGGTCCTTGGCATTCCCATTGAGCGCACCGTAAATGGTGCCCGCAGCGAGATGCGACTGATCACGGGCGATGAGGTGCCTGCGTCGGCGGTGGTGCCTGTTTCAACCCTGGTGCAAGCGGTGGCCCCCGTGTTGGAGCCGGAACCTGATCCCGAACCGGAATTTTCCCAGAGCCCTGAGCCTGTGCCGTTGGAGGAAGCTGAGGTCGAACTCGTGGAGCAGGCGGCGCCTTTGCCGAATCCTGCGCCTCCTGCGCCTCCCTTGGTGGAGGAAGGCTCCTCGTGGCCCGAGCCGCTCAGTTCTCCAGTTTTTGCTGATGTGCCCGACGTTAGATTCGAGCCGGAGGATGTGGTAGCGATCGAGGAGGAGCCGACTCTGGCTGCCGAAGCAGAGGAGCCTGACGCACCCTCTCTTGATTCCGCCCCGCTCGAAGTGGTGCCAACTGTTCCGACCCCGAAATCCAAAGCCTCCACTGCGTCTGCCAAAAAAGGTCAGGCAGTGCAGGCTGACTTGTTCGATTTCTAGAGATTCGTGTGAAGGCCTGCACACCACCTGGGCTGTCCGTGACGGTCTCAAGACCTGCCGACTTTGCGTTGCTCATCGGTTGTGAATCTCGATTCACGCCCTCTTCGCGGTTTGTCCTGACTCAAAATGCCTCGCAATACTCCCAGCGTTTTTATCCCAACAGGTTCTCACAATTCGATTACTTGCCGGTGTCTTGGTTTTTGCCAGCAGGTGCGGGCATCCCCAGGTCGGTTGAGATTTTTTCATGGAGGCGCACGACGTATTCCTGAAGTCGTTTTGGGGTGTTGGGATCTCTCAAGGGCAGCGCGGCGATGCGATCCTTAACGGGCAAAGCTTTTTCATCAAGGGCGTCCAGCCCATTGAGCGCCTCCATCGCCGCGGGTTGACTGCTCTGGGTGGGATCAGCCTCCCTCACCAGGAGGGCAAGGCACGCCAGGAGGTCAGATGATGGGCCGTGCAGGCCGATTGCGGAAGCAGCGGCGATGCGTACGCTGGGCGAGGTGTCGCCGAAAAGAACAAGCAGGCGATCATGACCAGCTTGAACTCCGGCGGCTCCGCGCATCTGGAGTCCTAGCACTCCCCAATAACGCATGATGGGATGGGGGTGCGAGAGTGCGTTGACGAACGGAGTGGGGTCGGCATCCGAGTAGCGGGAGGCGCGAGACGCCAAATCGAACACCGCCTCAAAAGGATAGGCCGCCTCAGTCTGGAAGGCGTCCCGGGGTGACTGCTGGTTCCCGGAAATTCGCAGCCGTTCAGCCTCTGGAATGAAGCCCAGATCGCGAACCTGACGGGCCTGGTTCTCCAGAGCTTTCCGCAGGGTGTTCAGGCTTTTCTGGTGTTCGGGAGTCTCTGCCAGATTGTGGATCTCCCATGGATCGGATTGCAGCTCATAGAGCTCTTCCACGGGTTTGGGCTCCCAGAAATGGCGCTGATCGGCATTCAATTTCCCCGCGGCGGCCAGATCCCGCCAGACGCGGGCAGTAGGCATCTGGAACATGTAGCCGAGATGCTGACCGTAGGGCAGATGAGGCATGTAGTGTCGCATATAGACGAAGCGACCATCCGTGACGCTGCGCACCAGATCGTAGCGTTCATCCATGCGCCCGCGGAATCCATGGAGAAACTCCGGGGCGGGGGCGGTGTGGGCTCCCGCGAAGGCTCGTCCTTGTAGGAAAGGGGGGGCATCTTTGCCGATCAGGCTTAGCAGCGTGGGAGCCAGATCCACGAAGCTGACAAGGCGATCAGTCGAACCGCCTGCTTGGTAGCCCTCGGGAGCAAGGTGGGCATACTTGGGTGGAAAATAAACGATGAGCGGCACCTGCAGTCCGCTGTTGTATGGCCATCTCTTGCTCCGGGGCATCCCTGCACCGTGATCGCCGTAGTAGAAGACGATGGTGGTCTCTGCCAGACCGGATTCGTCCAGCTCCTTCAGTCGCCGACCCACTTCCTGATCCATCTCTGTGAGTTTGTCATAATACTGCGCCCAGTCGTGCCGCACTTCCGGCGTATCAGGATGGTAAGGGGGGAGGGGGGCCGCTGCGGGATCATGCACCAGCTTGTGACCGGGTGTCCGGATCTGGCTCTCGTGCGAGATCGTCGTGTTAAAGACCGCGAAAAACGGCTGATTTGCGGGCCGCTTGTTGTAGTGCGCCTTGGCACTGCTTTCGTCCCAGGTGCCATCAGGCTTGTCCAGGTTGTAGTCTTCCTTGCTGTTGTTGGTGCAGTAGTAGCCTGCCGCCCGCAGCAGTTGCGGATAGAGCAGGGTCCCGGCGGGCAGGGGAACCATGGATCGCATGTGCTCACCGCCATCGCCCGTGGGGTAGCGCCCGCTGATGATGGTGGTGCGGGCCGGGGCGCACACGGGTGCGTTGGACCATGCCTTGTTGTACCGCAGACCGCGGGCCGCCAGCGCATCAAGGTTGGGCGTCCTGGCGTACTTGTCGCCATAACAACCCAGTTGCGGTCCGTTGTCCTCACTGGTCAGCCACAAAATATTGGGCGGGGTTTCCGCATGGGTCGTGGCGGGAGGAATAAACAGAAGCAGTAAAAAGAGCAGAAGGAGGCGACGGGGATGCATCCCGCTAAGACGAAGTGGGAGAGCCCTGAATTGCAACCATTTGCCCATGGGCCGAAAGCCTCTATGGTGGGCTCATGCCAGAGCATGTCATCCATCACAAGGTCAAACGGCCGTCGTCCATCACCGTGGGCGAGTTCTTTGAGCGGAACCGGGAGGCACTCAAGCTCAAGCTGATGGGAACGGTGACGGGATTCTCCCGGAAAATCAATGAACCCTCGGTCAACCGACCGGGCTTGGCCCTGAGCGGATTCTTCACCTATTTTGCCTACAAGCGCATCCAGGTCATCGGCAACTCGGAGGTCTCCTATCTCAACGGGTTGGCCCCAGAGGAAGCCGGCCGCCGGTTCAGACAACTCTGCATGGCGGACATCCCTTGTCTGGTTGTGGCGAGAGAAAAGCGACTGAACCAGGATTTGATCCGGGTCGCGGATGATAATGGCATCAGCGTCTTCCAGACTTCCATGGTGACCATGAAATTCATCAACGCTGCCACCATCCGTCTGGACTGGGCGTTTGCGCCCACCACGGTCATTCACGGATGCCTCGTGGATGTCCAGGGGGTGGGAGTGCTGATCCAGGGCCCCAGTGGTAGTGGTAAGAGTGAGGCAGTCCTTGGGCTTTTGGAGCGCGGGGCCAGCATGGTGGCAGACGACGCCGTGCACTTTCGCATGATCGAGGAGCGCGAGATCCATGGCCGGGCTCCTGACCTGACCCGCAATCTCATCGAAGTGCGGGGAATTGGCCTGCTGAATGTTGCCGCCATCTTCGGCGTGGGGGCGGTTCGGTTGTCTAAACGACTTGACCTGGTCACCCAATTGTTGCCCGATGCAGACCTGAGTGAAGTTGAACGGTTTGACGCGGGCACACACACGGTGAACATTCTGGGAATGGATGTTCCACTTCTTCAAGTACCGGTCGTCGCCGGTCGTGATGTGGCCGGACTCATCGAAATTGCCGCCCTAAACCACAAACTGAGAACCTTTGGCTACAACAGCGCCGCGGAATTCGACCAAAGGCTCTTGAAAAAAATGGCGGATGAGCAATCAGGGTAGCCTCAGATCGCACTCTTGGCCGTTAGGAAAAAAGACAGCATGAGCACTTGCACCCAAGAATTTACCATCAGCAACAAACTGGGCATGCATGCGCGCCCTGCAGCGCAATTCGTCAAGAGAGCCAGCAAGTACAAGTGTAATGTCTGGGTGGAGAAGGATGACGAGCAAGTGAATGGCAAGAGCATCATGGGTCTCATGATGCTGGCCGCCGGCCACGGAGCGAAAATCATCGTCACTGCGGAGGGGGCCGATGCCGAGGCTGCTGTCAAGGAACTTGGCTCTCTCATCCAAAGTGGGTTTGACGACGGGGACTGACGCTGCTTGCATAGGCGCCTCAGTGAACCTTCTTATCCCTTGCTGGCATGATTCCCGCTAACGCGGGGGTCGTCATTTGCCTTCTAGGGGGTCATTCCTCATCTCTCATGCCCGAAACCGCCATCAAGACCGAGCGCGTATTTTTAGGCACGCCCGTCTCTGGCGGCGTGGCTCGCGGGGTCGTGCGTCTCATTGGAGGCGCCTTCGAAGAACCCCACCGCCGGATCATCCCGAGGGGGAAGATCGATGCAGAGATCGAGTGCTTCTATGCGGCTGTCGAAGCAACGCGTGAGGAACTGGAGGCCCTCATGGCGCGACTGGACGGAGAGGAGGACCGCCACTCCAGAGAGATCCTGGAAATGCACACCATGGTGCTGAACGACAGCCTGATCACTGACCAGGTGGAGGAGGCGATCCGGGAATATCGGGAGTGTGCCGAGTACGCCTACTATCGGGTGGTCCGCAAATGCATTGACTCATTTCAGCGCATCCCAGACTCCTACATGCGCGAGCGAGCGCTCGATATTCGTGATGTCGCCCAGCGGGTCTTGCGTCACCTCACCGGAGACAAGCGGGAAGTGGACCACTCGGACACTCCTGCCGTGTGTATTGCCCATGACCTGACTCCCAGTGAGACCGCGCAGCTTGACCGGAATCAAGTCCTCGGTTTTGCGGTGGAACTTGGGAGCAAGACTTCCCATACCGCCATCGTGGCCCGGTCGCTCAATCTCCCTGCCGTGGTGCGTCTGCATGGGATTTGCGAAGAACTTTACAATGGAGACGAGGTGCTCCTCGACGGAGATGAGGGGCTGTTGATCCTCAATCCCACCAAGGAAACCCTGGCGCGCTATCGCAAGCGTGAGGCCGCTGCGGAGAAGCGTGAGGCTGCCTTGCTGGCCCAATGTGGGGAGCCCGCAGTCACTCTCGACGATCGGCGCATCACTGTCGCCGCCAATGCAGAGTTCGTGGAGGAGATTCCCCACATTCAGGAGTGCGGTGCCGAGGGGGTGGGTCTCTTCCGTACAGAGTTCCTCTATTTGGAAAATCCTGACGCGCCTGAGGAAAAGCTCATTGAGGTCTATACTGAGGTAGTCAGGGCCATGGCCCCTCAACTGGTGGTCTTCCGCACCCTGGATCTTGGCGGTGACAAACTGGACCCCGCGTATGCCGAGGAGGCGGAGCAGAATCCTTTCTTGGGCTGGCGGGGCATTCGAGTTTCCCTCGCCCGGCCGGAAGTCTTCAAGCGGCAGTTGCGGGCGATCCTGAAGGCGAGCCAGTACGGGCGCGTGGCCATCATGTACCCCATGGTGTCCAGTGTCCGTGAAGTCGTCGAGGCGAACCAACTACTCGACGAATGTCAGGCGGAGCTCACGGCGGCAGGGGAAGCCTTTGATCCCAAGATCCAGCGGGGTGCCATGATCGAGATTCCCAGTGCCGCGGTCATCGCTGACCTGTTGGCACCTCATGTGGACTTTTTCAGCATCGGGACGAATGACCTTGTGCAATACACCCTGGCGGTGGACAGGGTGAATGAGCGCGTCTCAGAACTCTACCAGCCCTCCCATCCCGCCGTGTTACGGTTGATCAAGACGGTCGTGGAGGCGGCGCACCGTCAAGACGTCTGGGTGGGAATGTGCGGGGAGATGGCTGGAGACATCGCCTTGACTCCGTTGCTGGTGGGATTGGGGCTTGATGAGCTGAGCGCCTCCAGTGGCCAGGTTGCCAAGGTCAAACACGCCATACGGAAGCTAAATTCCGTCGAATGCGTGGAGTTGCTGGAACGCAGCCTGAAGGAGTCGGACGCGCTGAAGATCCAGCATGAGGCACAGAAATTCGCCCGGAAGCATTATGGCGACCTGATGCCTGAGACCCACTAGGCTTTGTGAAGCAAAGTAGGAATCCGCCTTTCATGCAGGTAACGCCGCTACAGGGGCGGTTTTTTTGCCTCGCGCTGATTTTTGGCTGGCAGGGAGACGCTCATTGACTGCAATGGCAGCGCGACAAGCATCGCCAAAGAGCAGGCGACGCGCGGGGTCGAGTTGAGCCGACAGCTTGACCATCCATTTCTGCAGCAGTCCCTGAAGAGGCATGTGGGTCCACTCGTGTGCCAGGGCGTCGCTTAGATCGAGATCGATGGTGTGAATCTCCGTTTCCAACTCGGCAGAAGGTGCGGGGAGGGTGACGTCCACTCCATCCAGCAGGTCCATCATGCGGGCTGCTCTGCTATTTTCCCAGACCGTCTCGGCCTCATCGTACTCGCTTCCGGTAGCCATGTGGAAGACGGCGTACTGCACCTGATCTCCATACGTCCGCGCGGCAGAGAGCACGCCATCGAAGCTCTCCTCGTCACTGGTTACCGGCAGGGCCATCAATATCTCCAGTGCGTCCCGTTCGAGAGATGCCAGAATGCTGAAGTGTTCGAGGTGCTCGGAGACCGCTTCTGCAAGCCCTGACTCCACCTCCAGCAGCACCAGATCGACCGCTTGAAGGTAAGGTTCCAGGCCATTTTGATAGAGGGCATCCACCGACAGGCGCTGGATACCATCTTCATCATCCCCCTCTGCTTCCGTGAGGCAAAGCGCCAGATGAGGCACTTGATGGCGATCCAAGTAACGCTGGAGGACACGCATAAGAGTGGTTTTACCGGACCCCGTGAAGTCGTTTTGGATGAGAATCAGCCTCTTCATAGAAAGTGGTGTGGGTTAACTTTGATAATCTATATAAATACAACGAATGCCAGTCAATATGAAAATTATGGTTAAATTGATAATTTCTAAAGCATCTGGTGCGATGTGACATAGTGCTGGCCGAAAATTTTTAAACAACTTGGAAAATCACCCCCATTTGGGTGATCGGTATAGCGCTGGGGGCGGCTCGAGGCCGGTACAGCATTCTAGCTATGTCCCGAGTTGATTTAGCCCGGCTCGGCTTGAAATGGGTACGGTGAGTCGGAGGCAATAACCCCAGCCAATGCAACGAGCACCGTTCTAGAGGTACTGTCCGCGCAGATAGTCTTCCAGCGCTTCCTGCCAGGCCCTCGGCGTGGTGCCAGAGAGTTCCATATAGCGGCTGATGTCAAAAGCGGTGAACTCCGGTCGGGCCGCTTTGAAAGCGGGGAAATTCACCCGAGACTGACCTTGCACGGTAGTCGCTCGCAACGGCAAACCGAGTGAGGCAGCGATGTCGAGCGTCTTCTGCCCGTACTCCTGCCAAGTGCAGGAACCGCTATTGCAGAGGTGGAGGATGCCGCGATACCGGGTGTCCGAGATCATGGGCTCAATCCATTCAGCGAGATCATCGCTGAAAGTGGGGCAGGATACCTTGTCGGCGATGGCGAAGACTTCGTCATTCTCCAGCGCGCGTTTGAGAATCATGTCCGGAAAACTGGGCCGGTCTTTGCCAAAAAGCCAGGAAACGCGCACTACCAGGAACTCGGGAGAGGCATTCAGCACCGCTTGCTCGCCTACCAGCTTGTGTCGTCCATAGACATTGATGGGCTCTGCCAGGTCGCTCTCCTTGCGGGGGAGAGGGTCATTCCCGCTGAAGACATAGTCAGTACTGATGTGGATCAACCTCGCACCATGAACCTTGCAGTACTCAGCGAGCCTGGCAGGGGCCTCGGCGTTCGTCTTGAGAGACTCTTCGGGGTGCTCTTCACAGAGGTCCACATTCGTTGTGCCCGCCGTGTAGATCACCACGCTGGGGTGGTGACTTTGCAAGTATGGAACAATCGCATCTGACTGCGAGAGGTCGAGGTCTGCGCGACGCACCGGCACCACATCATGTTTCGGGGCATACTTCGTCACGAGCGCTGAGCCCAGCCGCCCGCCCGCTCCAATGATGACAACCTTTCCGCCCTGAGTCATGCGAGCGGGCATAGTGGCGTGATCAGGGGGGGAGGCAAGCAGTTTCTGCTCGTCGCATTTCGGGGGCATCGGTCAAACTCCTGTCCGCCTCGCCTTCGATCTTGCTCAGAGTCAAGATCGTGCCACGATGGCGTGAGAATGAAGCGGGCACTCATCACTGGGATCACGGGGCAGGATGGCACCTATTTGGCGGAACATCTGCTCTCTCTCGGGTATGAAGTGCATGGTCTGGTGCGCCAGACGAATCTCGAAAGTCTGGAAGGAGGGAGGACTGGGGGGGGGCTTAGTCAGTGCCTCTTGCATGCGATCAGTCTGGACAGCTTTCCCGGGCTGCACCGCCTCATCAAGAAGTACAAGTTCGATGAGTGCTATCACCTCGCTTCAGTGAGCTTCGTGGGCGAGCATCTGGCGGATGGTTTTCACACCATGTTTGCCAACATCAGTGGCACCCATTTCCTGCTCGCCACCCTTCAGGATCTGCAACCGGACTGCCGGTTCTACTTTGCGGGGAGCAGTGAGATGTTTGGTCGGCCCACAGAGGCTCCCCAGTCGGAGCAAACGCCATTTCTTCCGCGCAATCCTTACGGTATCAGCAAGGTGACTTCTCATCATCTGGTGCGGAACTACCGGGAGTCTTATGGGATGTATTGCGTGACCGGCATTTTATACAATCATGAGAGTCCCAGACGTCGTCCTGAATTTGTGACGCGCAAAATCACCCGGGCGGTAGCCCGGATCGCGTCAGGGCAAAAACAACATCTCGAACTGGGGAATCTGGACGCCCTTAGAGACTGGGGCTATGCGCCGGACTACGTGCGTGCGATGCATTTGATGGTCACGCAGCCTGCGCCCAAGGACTATGTTCTCGCCACCGGCCATCTGCGCACCGTCCGTGAATTTTGCGCGGCGGCCTTCTCGCAGGTAGGATTGGATTGGCAGGAGCATGTGGTCAGCGTTGATCGCTTTTTCCGTCAGGAGGACGCTGTGCCATTGGTGGGAGATTCCAGCCTCATTCGTGCTGAGCTGGGGTGGTCCCCCAAGTGCACCTTTGATGAGATGGTTCGTGAGATGGTGGAATATGACTTGACCCTCGTCAGGCAGCCTTGACGGGAGATCTCTCCCCGCTCTTATGGCCGGGCTTCGACCGGCTGCGCTGACTTTCCGGCCTCCTCATGCCCTTGGGACCAGATCATGCCCCAAGTGATGATGGTGGCGATGAAGGCGAACAGAATGGCGAGGACGACTCCGACAAGCAGGGCTCGATTCTTGGGAATGGGGGCGGGGTTGGGTGGTTCCAATTTCATGGGGGCACGAGGTTGCTGGAGATGAGTTCCTGCCACTGAATCGCGAGTCCCCATGCGACTGACCGCGAGGAAGTCTGCATGCGCCTCCCAGTGGGGGAGGGCTGGGAGGGCTGGGAGGGCAACTTGGAAGGCCCAGCTTGTCTGGTTCAGGGAAATTGACTTCCCGCCGCCATGAGGGGGTGTTACTTCGTTGCCGCAGCCGGCTGCGATGGGACAGGGGTTGTCGCAGGCTTCTTCACTGGTGTACTGGGCAGGGTGGTGGTGCCGAGCTTGAAGGGGGCGCTGGGTTCCTGACTCAGCAACTGGAACTTGAACCATTCCACCATACGGGTGGTGTCCTGGGGCATCTCCTGCCAGCCGCCGTGGCCGGCGCCATCGCGAATGAGGAGCTCGCACTTCACGCCAAGCTCCTGGCACTTTTCATGAAATCTTGTGGATTGAGTGTGGGAGACCTGAGGATCCGCATTGCCGTGCACGATGAAGATGGGGGGCTGGCCCTTGTGCGCCCAGTAGATCGGGGAGAGCTCTCGTCCCAGCTTTTCCCGGCCTTCGGGCGTATCGGACTCGGGGCCGAACGCTGCTTTGTACGCGGCGAGGCGCCCGATCCCCACGGCGTTGTCCCCTGGCTCAAACCAGTTGAGGTAGTCGGTGGGTGGGTAGAAACAGGCCACGGCATTGACAGCGCTGCTCTGGCGATCCACGGGGTCCTTGGCTTTGGGATCTCCAGCGCCTCCGCGGGTGGCGAGCATGAGGCTGAGGTGGCCTCCGGCGCTGCTCCCCGTCACACCCAGCTTGTTGGGATCCACGCCGTATTTGGCGGCATTGGTGCGGATGAATCGGACGGCTCTATTCAGGTCGGCGACGATCTCCGTCACTTGGAAGCGGGGCTGGGTGCCGTGGACCACGACAAAGGTGGTGAAGCCGGCCTGGGGCCAGCCTCCGTCATTGATGCCGTTGTGGTTGGACTTCCATCCTCCACTGACAATCTTGATCACGCCTGCACCGTTGGGATTGGCGGGCTTGAAGATGTCCATGGTCAATGCCACCCCATCGTGTTTGGTGTAGATCACGTCTGTAATGCGTTCGACTTGGGCGGGTGACTCGGCTTGAGCGGCGCTCCAACAGAGCGTGAGGCCTACGGCGAAGAGGGAGAGGAATCGTGCAGGTTGTTTCATGGAATCAAATTGAGGAAAGCGAGGTTGATGTGGGCCTGACACCGATTCAGGGGTGCTCGTCCAGCGCCCCTTGTTCCTTCAGGAACTGGAGTTGTTGCACCACCTGCCGGTCGCGAAGGGCCACCAGCCCGGCGGCGTCCCGGTTTGTCCAGTCATAGAAGCCTTGCCCTGCTTTCATGCCGGTGTGGCCGTCTTGAAGGCGGGTGGTGAGAGATCGTGCGGGTTCGTGGTTGGCAGCCAGGTGGGGAAAGAGGTAGGTCTCAATGCTCTGCACAAGGGGCAGGCCTACAAGGTCCATGTTTTCAAACGGACCCAGAGCTGGCAGGCGGAGCGCAAAAGTCCATTTCACGACGCGGTCCACATCTTGCGCTGTGCACACGCCGGCATCCACCAGAGCCAGAGCCTCCCGCCACATGGCATGCTGGAGGCGGTTGCCGATGAAGCCGGGCACATCGGCACAGCGCACGGCGATTTTGCCCGCATGCTGGAGGAGGGTCATTGCCCGTTCCGCCTGAGCTTCTGGGGTGCCCGCACCAGGGATGACCTCCACTACAGGAATGAGGTGAGGGGGATTCCAGAAGTGCGCCCCCACCAAGATGCCCTCCAGGCCGCTGCCTCGGGCCATGTCTGTGACGCAGAGAGCGCTGGTGCAGGTCATGATCAGCGCCTTGCGCTCCCGGCAATGCGTGAGTTGGCTGAGTAGGGCGGTCTTCTGTTCCATTTCCTCCGCCACGCATTCCAGAATGGCATCGGAGGTCCGATCTATCTGCTCCAGGCTGGATTCCAGCGTCAGAGTGCCCCCTGCATGCGGAGCGGGACCGAAGTGCTCGTTCAGAAAGGCTTCTGTTGCATCCGTGGTTTCTTTGATCTGGGGGTGTTTGGCCACGTTGCGGGCCCAGAGCGCCACGGCATGCCCCGCCCGTCGAAACAGCACGGCGGCGGCGGCTCCCATCTGCCCCGCTCCGAGGATGCCAATGCACTGAGGTGAGAGAGGCGGGGTAGGGGAGGTGGCAGTGGACATGGGTGTAGAGCGAGCTGGCTATAACGGTGAGTGAGTGGCAAACCAATCTCGTCAGGGGCAGAAAATGGCTGGATTCAACTGGATTCAACTGGATTCACTCCGGGTCTCCGCTAGCGTGGCCCCAGGCTCCTTCCAGACAAGACCTCGCATGACAGACCCGCCGGAAACGGATGCTATCAAAGGGATCGACCTGGCTGGCCGGTTGGCGGACTGGCCAAAGATGCTCGTCACTCATCTGGAAACTCAAGTGTTGCCGGAGTACTTCTTTGCGAGCCGGTGGTTCGGAGGCAAGAGGCGGACCCTCCAGCAATTGCGCGTTATTCGTGCGGTGCCGGGACCTTGGCCTGGCGAGGTTCGCCTTTTCATCGCTGAAGTGACTTATGCGGACTCGGAAAGGGAGGAATACCTGTTGCCCCTGGCGGTGGTGTCGAAGGTTCAACTCGACCACGAGGTGGAGGGGAAGCCCGCCACGATGGTCTCCAAATTGGGGCCGGATGACGTCCTGGTGGATGCGCTTACGCTTCCGGCCTTTCGGGCTGCCCTGCTGGCGGTTCTGAGCGGGGCCGATACCATGGTGGGCGGTCTGAAGCCCGCGGGAGAAGGTCTGGCGGCTGCCTTGGAGGAATACGGCAGTGCGACCCGTTTTATGAGCGTGGAGCAGTCCAATGCCTCCGTCGCGGTGGGTCCCCGATTGTGGCTCAAGGTTTACCGTAAGCTTGAGCGGGGCCAGCACGTGGAGGTGGAGGTGATGAAACATTTGCACTGTTCAGGTGCCTTTGCCCACATTCCGCCTGTTCACGGCAGTTTGAGCCTTTCTACAGGGCAAGGAGAATCGACAGTGGCAGTCCTGATGGAGAGAGTCGGCCATGTGGGCGATGGCTGGGCCTCGGCACTCAACTGTCTGGCCAAAGGGTTCGACGAGCTGATGGTCGGCGATTTCCCTGGTTCTGCTGCTGTGGGGAGAGAGTTCCCTGCACCCATGCAGCGATTCTTGGCTCGTGCCCGGCAACTGGGACGGCGTACGGGGGAGTTGCATGGGGCTCTGGCCCTTCCGGGGGGCGAAGGGCGGGCCTTTGCTCCAGAACCGTGGACGGCAGAAGATGCGCAACAATTGCAGCAGGCAACCCGTGATGCAGTGGAGCGGCTCCTGGCTAGCCTTCAAGCTGAAGCGGCGGCAAGGCCACCCGAGTGGGCTCCCTTGGCAAGCCGGATTCTGAAAGGCCAGGATGCCTTGTTGGCCAGAATGGGAATGCCGCCATCCAACCTAGCCGGGGGGCAGAAGATTCGCATTCATGGGGACCTTCACCTCGCGCAGGTGCTGGACACAGGGGTAGATTTCGTGTTCATCGACTTCGAAGGGGAACCCTCGCTGGCAATGAATGAGCGGAGGTTCAAGCGCCCTGCTCTAAAGGATGTGGCCGGAATGCTGCGCTCTTTTCAATATGCGGCTGCGGCGGCACTGAAGAATCGCTCCACGGAGGAGCGCTTGACGCTGGAGGAGGTGGCGATGGCCTGGGCCTCCGAGGCCTGTCGGAACTATTTGAAGGGGTATAGAGAGACGGCGGAGGGTAGGGGCTTTTTGCCGGATTCGGCGTTGGCGTTCGAAGATCAGTTGTCCATCCTGCTGCTGGAAAAGGTGGCGGCAGAGGTGCAGTACGAATTGAGCTACCGTCCGTCTTGGGCGGACATCCCATTGGGGGCGGTTTGCAGTTTGATAAATCCGGACAAATCCGCTTTCTCGAACTCGTTGTGATCCAACACTGTGGCGGATGTTCCCCCCGGGGGAGGTATTGAACAATTCTTCATCATGCACCCCAAGCTTTTTGTACTCGGGTTGGTCTTTGCGGTGGGAATGTCTGGCAGCCTCACCAGCTGTAAAAGCCCTGTCAAGGAGCTTAGAGGAGATCGGGCTTTCATTAGCTACAGACCTCCTCCCGAGGGCTCCCACTACGTGAAGGTGGCGGTAAAAGATCTCATCGATGTCAAAGGGGAGGTCACCACGGCAGGCTCTGAGTACCTCTACAAGCATGCTGCGCCCGCGCAGCAAGATGCGGTCTGCATGAGGCCAGTGCGTCAGAGGAACGTCTGGATCGTCGGAAAGACAAACCTCAACGAGTTGGCGTTGGGGGTGACGGGCATCAACCATTACTTTGGCACCCCGAAGAACCATCTTGCTGGTGAGCGTCGGCTCATGCCAGGCGGTTCTTCCAGTGGGTCGGCGGTGGCGGTGGCCAACGGCAAGGCGGATATTGCAATCGGGACCGACACGGCGGGTTCCATCCGGACACCCTCGGCATGCTGCGGAATATTTGGGCTGAAGACCACGAAAGGTCTCATCTCGTTGAAGGGGGTGCATCCCATTTCTCCAAAACACCTGGATACGGTGGGACCGATGGCCAACAATGTGCCCAAGCTTGTGGAAGGGATGGACCTGCTCAAACCTGGCACAGCCGCGGCGTATGCGGAGCAGGTGGCGGATCAACCCAGTGGCCGAGGCATTCGGGTGGGACGCCTCTACATTCCAGGCACGGACAAGGCTGTGGATGACGCGGTGGATCGAGCCCTCACGGAGGCGGGCTTCAAGATTGTGCGGTTGAACAAGGCCTTCGAAGACGCTTGGGATCAGGCCCAGTCTCATGGCAACAACATCGCGGTAGCAGAAGGGTATGAGAGCGACAAGGAGTTTCTCGACAAACGCGGGGTGACATCTGCCACCAAGGCCGCCCTTTTGCTGGGGGATCTGAAGCATGATCGCCGTAGCTACGATGAGGCGCTGGCTTGGAAATCGACGTGGCAGCGCATCCTGAATCGGAAATTTTTGCAAGTCGATTTCATTGCTTTGCCCACTTTGAAGGGCCCTCCCCTGCGGATCCCGTTCATCGGCAAGACGGCCGTTTTTGAGGCGCTTGTATTGGGCTATCAGAATACAGTCCCAGTGAATTACGCAGGAAATCCCGCTGTGGCCATTCCCATACCGCTTGAGAACAAACGGATTCCGGTCACCAGCCTTCAGCTTATCGGGCCCAGAAATAGTGAAGCAAAGCTTTTGAACGCCGCCAGAATCGTTGCGTCCAAGAGCGCATGATGTGCCTTCCCTCTTACCGCCTTGGCAATCGTGCTGGGGTGCTTCTCACGTCGGCCCTGCTGATCGCCGGGGTCTGTGTTCAGGCCGAGACTCCTGAGCAACTCATGAAGGAAGCTGATGCTCATGATACGAAGCTGGAGGCCTCGCAGGCGCTGGACGACTACTTGAAGCTTGAGCAGCTCCAGCCGAACAATGCGGATGTCCTCGTGCGGATCGCCCGTCAGTACCGGCATCTGATGGCGGATGCCAAGTCCGCTGGCGAGAAGCAGCGGCTGGGTGCCACCGCTCTGGAGTACGGCCGCCGTGCAGCAGCGCTCGCTCCGATGAACTCCGACGCTCAGCTTTCCTGCGCGATCAGTTATGGCAAAATGCTGCCGCTACAGAGCAACAAGGAACAGGTGGCCTGCTCCAAGTTGATCAAGGAAGGGGCGGAAAAGGCGATCAGGCTGAACTCCAACAATGACCTGGCCTGGCACATCTTGGGCCGTTGGCATCGTGGAGTGGCGAGTGTTGGTGCGGTGAAAAAGGCTCTGGCGTCCATGATCTATGACAAGCTGCCTGACGCGACCAATGAGGAAGCAGCAGAGTGTCTGGAGAAGGCTGCCAAACTTAATCCCAACCGTTTGATGCATCAGATTGAGCTTGGTCGCACCTACGCCCAGATGGGCCGTACGGAAGAGGCCCGTCGAGTCCTTAAACGGGGCTTGGCCATGCCGAGTGTGGAGAAGGATGATGCGGCCATGAAAGAGGCTGGGAGGGAAACGCTGGCATCTCTGAACTAAGCGGTCGTCGTTCGTTTTTTTGAACCCCAAAACCTGACTCCGGGGCCTGTCGTCCGCTTAGGCGAGCGACAGGCCCCAGTTGCGTTCAGTGAGTGGTCACCGCAGGCAGGCCTTTCTCAGCCGGTGGGACGATGCTTGTCCAATCCGAAAGGCTACAGAGGGAGCTGTCTATGTACAGGTGATGCCACAGCTGGGTCGCCACCACGGCGGCGAGGCCCATCTCCACCGAGAGTCGAGGCATCGAGCCTTCACGTAGGTCTTGGTACGCTTTGCGCCATTGGTGCACGGCTGTGGCGTCGAAGTAGCCGCTTCGGTTGAGCGACTCCTCGCTCAACAGCTCATTGATGAACTCTGGTGAGGGATCCAGGTGGAAGCTGTCCAGCGGCGCACGGAAGATGACTTTGCCACGCTTGTAGATGGAGGGGGGCACCCAGCGCTCTGCCAGCAGACGGAGAATGTGTTTGTCCCGAAAGCCGTTGAGCTTCCACTTCGGATGTAGCTTGGAGGTGAAATCAAACACCTCCTCGTCCAAGAAGGGGTACCGTACCTCTACGGAGGAGTGCATGGCAACACGGTCGCCCTTGGCCTGGAGCAGGTGGCCTGCGAGGGTGACGCGGCCAGCCATCCAGACGCCGCGGTTGGAGGGGGCCCATTGTTTCGCCCGATTGAGGTCCATGTTGAGCGATTCCCAAGGCTCGATGGTGTCCAGCATGGGGCGCATGGCCTCACTGTAGAAGCGGAACTTCGTGATGCTGAGCAGCCCGAAGGAATCCACCCAGGCATTGGGACCGCCAATCACATCCTCGATCTGCCTGCGGATCGCGCGAGAGTACTGGGGGACCTTGTTCAACCGCAGGTAGCCGCGGCGCATCCAGTCGCTGAGGCGAACATTGGGTAGTACGTCAAGATACCCCAGCACCTTGGCGAGCTTATACCACGGGTAGCCCATAAGCCACTCATCAGCGCCCTCGCCCGTGAGTACCACTTTTTGACCGCTGGCGTTCACCTTTTGAGCGAGCTGAAGCAGCGCCGCACATGACGTGTCGATCACCGGGGCCTCGGCCGCCTGAATGAGGCGCGGGTAGGTATTGAGAATGTCCTCTGTACGGAAGTTCTGAACTATCGGTGAAGGGGCACCAATGTATCGGGCCACCATGCTGGCTGCGTCCAGTTCATCCAAGTCAGGGTGGTCGACGCGGACAGTGTAGGTGTGCACATTTTTACCCTGCAAATGGCAGGCCAGCGCCAGGATCATGCTGGAATCAACCCCGCCGGAGAGGTAGGAGCCCACGGGCACATCCGCACGTAGCCGCATGCCAACGGCGTGGAGCAAATGCTTCTCGAAGTCATCGACAAGGTTCTTTGCGTCGCCGTCCACCTCCTGCCCCTGGTCAGGGAAGTCCATTTTCCAGTAGGCGCGCTCGTCCAAGGTCGGACCCGCGCTCTGGCGACCCGGTTGGATCCGGAGGTAGTGGGCAGGCGGCAGCATGCGCACGCCCTCGAAGCAGGTGGTCGGCCCGGGGAGGGCGGCAAAGGTGAAGATTTGATCGATGCCCTTGTGGTCTGGCCGGGCGGGCACCATCCCTGAGGCCAGCAAGGCCTTGATCTCAGACGCGAAAAGCAACCAGTCTCCCTGTCGAGTCCAGAAGAGGGGGGCAATCCCAAATCGGTCACGTCCCAGGATCAGTTGCCTCTTGGAATCATCCCAAAGGGCAACAGCGAACTGCCCCCGCAGTTTTTCAAAGAAGCCCTCCTGATAGTCTTCCCACAGGTGGGGCAGGATCTCGGTGTCGCAGTGGGTTCGCAGCACGTGTCCGCGTTCTGTGAGCTCGCGGCGCTTTTCAATGTGATCGAAGAGCTCGCCGTTGAAGACGACATGCACGTTCCCCGTCTCGTTTTTCATGGGCTGCTGCCCATCGGCCAGTCCCACAATGCTCAGCCTTCGGGAGGCAAGCCCCACGCCTGGGCGGATGAAGAAACCCTCCTCGTCCGGACCCCTGTGCACGATAGCCCGGGCCATCCTTCGGAGGGCCTCTTCGGGCACGGTGCGTTCACCGCCGAGATCCAGCATGCCTGCAATGCCACACATAATCTTCGTATCGCTTTTGGTGGACTCTAAGGACAGTCTTTTCTGCGAAAATCTGTTGCATTAAAAAAAAGACAAAATGGAGGCAGGAAAAGCGCGACAAATCTCCTCACCGGGAATAGAAGGGGCTCAGTTTCTGCATGGTTGCGGAATTTCGTTGAAAATCGTTCATGCTTCCCGGAAGTGTAGATGTGTCGTACGGCAGTAATTCAGTGATTCACGTATATTTGAAGACAATTCTTGTATGAATAAAGAAGGAATTGCCATCGTTGGTGTTGGATGTCGCTTCCCTGGTAAGGTTGCGGACATGGAGTCCTACTGGAAATTGCTTGCCGAGGGCCGTGAGGCCGTTGGTGAAGTGCCCGCAGACCGGTGGAATTTGGAGCGGTACTATGATGCGGAAGCCGGGATTCTCGGCAAATCGATCGCCAGCCGGGGTGGGTTCGTGGAATCACTCGAGCAGTTCGATCCCCAGTTCTTCGGCATCTCCCCTCGTGAAGCCCCATTTGTGGACCCGCAGCATCGTCTGCTCCTGGAGACTGCGTGGGAGGCCATTGAAGATGCCGGCCTGGTGCTGGACTTCGAGAAGGGGACCGATCTCGCCGTGTATGTGGGCATCTCCCACAACGACTACCAGATCATCCAGGCCTCGCCGTATGATTCCTCGGGCATCAGCCCTCACACAGCTACGGGCAGCGCCCACAGCATTGCGGCCAACCGCATTTCCTACTGTCTGAATCTCACTGGCCCAAGTGTGGCCATGGACACTGCGTGCTCCTCCGCGCTCACTGCGGTGCATGCTGCGTGTGAGCACATCTGGAGCGGTCGTGGTGAAGTGGCCCTTGCGGGTGGCGTGACCATTATGATCAACCCTGGCGGGTTCATTGGCTTCTCCCAGGCGTCAATGTTGTCACCTGATGGTCGCTGCAAAGCGTTTGACGCCTCCGCCAACGGTTTTGTGCGTGGGGAAGGGGCTGGCATGGTCCTGCTGAAACCGCTGTCGAAAGCGATCGCCGATGGAGATCCCATTCATGGCGTGGTGGTGGGCACTTCCATCAACCAGGATGGTCACACCAACGGTATCTCCCTGCCCAGCCCTGAGGCCCAGGCCCGGTTGGTGAGAGATGCCTGTCGCGATGCGGGTGTTGACCCCTCCAAGATCGGCTTTGTGGAAGCACATGGCACGGGTACCGCGGTGGGGGATCCCATTGAGGCGACCGCCCTTGCAGAAGCCCTTTGCGCCGGACGTGCCTCGGACGATCCGCTCCCCATTGGTTCAGTGAAGACAAACCTTGGCCACCTGGAAACCGCCGCAGGTGTGGCGGGGCTTCTGAAGGCTCTGCTGGTGCTGAAGCATCATCAGATTCCGCCGAGCCTGCATTTTGAGACCCCCAGCCCGCACATTGACTTCCCCGGGCTGAAGCTTCGTGTTCCCACCTCTTTGGAGCCGTTTCCGGCCATTGATGGTGAGCGCATCGTTGGGGTGAACTCCTTTGGATTCGGGGGTGCCAATGCCCATGTAATCGTGTCTGAAGCTCCTGCGCGTCCGCAGCCCGAAGGTCCGGTGATGGCTGACGGCCGCTCGTGGCCGCTCGTGCTTTCCGCCCGTTCGGAAGAGGCCCTGCGTGGTAACGCGGCCCGTATCGCCGACTGGCTCGAAGCCCGATCCAACGCCAATGGAAGTACTCCGTTGCTGCCTGACCTGACTTATACTCTGGGTGCCCGTCGCAATCATCACCAGTATCGCATGACGCTGGTGCCGCAGACGATGCCAGAGGCGATCGAAGAACTGCGTGCTTACGCTGCGGGGTCCCCGGGGCCGAAGGTGCAGGTCTCTTTCACTCCGCGGCCGGAGCAGGCGCCTAAAGTGGGCTTTGTGATGAGTGGTCAAGGACCCCAGTGGTGGGGCATGGGCCGTGAACTCATGAAGCATGAGCCTGTGTTCCGCGCCACGATGGAGCGTTGTGCCGAGGCAATGAAGCCGTGGGCACGCTTCTCTCTGCTGGAGGAGTTGGCGAGAACGGAGGAAACTTCCCAGGTGGCCCGCACGGAAGTGGGGCAGCCGGCGATCTTCGCCATGCAGGTGTCGCTCGCGGCACTGTGGCAGTCCTGGGGGGTGAAGCCTGCCGCAGTGGTGGGGCACAGCGTGGGTGAAGTGGCCGCCGCCTGTGTGGCTGGCATCTTCAGCATTGAGGAAGGAGCCCGCATCATCGTGCAGCGCGCCCGTTTCATGGAAGACTGCGCCCGCGGTGAAGGCACCATGCTGGCCGTGGGGCTGTCCGAAGAAGAAGCCCGTGCAGTGATCGCACGTCATGACCGTACGGTGAGTATCGCAGCCTTTAACGGCCCGCGCTCCCTGACCATGGCGGGCCCAAGAGTCTCCCTGGAAGCCATTCAGTCGGAGCTGGAGGGTCAGGGTGTCTTTGCCCGCCTCGTCAAGGTGGACCATCCCTTCCACCATGCGCTCATGCAACCCGCGGCAGATGCCCTCGTGGCAGCGCTGGCAGAGATGAAGCCGCTCGAAGAGACGGTGCCGTTCTTCAGCACGGTGACCGGTGAGCGCTGCTCGGGTGAGTCCTGTGACGCCGCCCACTGGGGGCGCGGCATCCGCCAGCCTGTGCTCTTCGCCCCGGCAGTGAACGCCCTCGCCGACTATGGTGTGGATGTCTGGCTGGAAATCAGCGCGCACCCGGCACTGGCTCATTCCATCCAGGAGTGCCTTACCGCGCGCGGTGTCAAGGCCCCCGTCCTTTCCTCGATTCGCCGCGAGCGTGAGCATGACACCATGCTTGAGACGGTGGCCAATTTGCACCGGAATGCGGTGGAGGTGGACTTCTCTGCCATCACGCCGTCCCGCCGCCAGCTTGCCCTGCCTGCCTATGCGTGGGATCGCAGCCGCTGGTGGAGCGAGTCTCCCGACTGGAAAGAAGGTCGCCTTGGCAAGGGGGGGCGCGGTCTGCTTGACACTCGTCTGCCTCGCGCCACTCCGACGTGGTCGGCCCGTCTGGACTCCCGCCATATGGCCTTCTTGAAGGATCACAAGGTGGAGAGCCATGTCATCTTCCCTGCTGCAGGCTTTGTAGAGCTAGTGTTGGAAGCCGGGGTGCAGCTCTTTGAGGGGCGCCCGTTTGCCGTCGAGGACTTTGAGATCCGCAAGCCGCTCATCCTGCCGGAGAACCCGTCCGGCATCCAGTTGGAGGTGACCTACGACAGCAACGAGCGTACCTTCACGATCCAGAGCAAGTTTGAGAACGCCGCCTCGTGGTCGGTCCATGTGGTCGGTACGATGCGCAGCGAGCGTACGGAATCGACGTTCGCCAACACCGATTGGGAGTCTGCTTCTCAAGAAGTGCGAGGACTGGAGAAGGTGGATCTCACCCACTTTTATGATCACATGGCCGACAAGGGCTTGCGCTACGGTGAGGAGTTCCGCGGGGTGCGCGAACTCGCTGCTGCGGGTGGTCGATCTTCCGGGCGAGTCGCCTTGACCGAGGCTTCCGCAGTCCGGGCAGGGGAGTATCAACTGCATCCGGTGCTCATGGATGGTGCACTGCACGTGTTCTCCGCAGGTGCCCGCACCGTGGAAGGACGCAAAGCCCGGCTCAAGTTGCCCGTGCGTTTTGCCCGCATCCTTTTCCTTCGCTCACCCGGTGCCTCGTGCAAGGTTGAGGCAGGGGTTCAAGGCTTTAATGACGAGTATCTCCAGGGCCGCTTGGGAATCTATGATGAAGAGGGCAACCCTTGCGTGCTGGTGGACGGTTTCCGGGCCATCGCTGTGGCCGGGGTGCGCCGTTCAGGCAGCCCGGGAGGCATCCGGGATCTGATCTATAGTGTAGGCTGGGAGCGCAAGCCGCTCGTTGGCACACCGGCGACGCATGAGCCGCTGCCGCTGTCCCGTCTGAAAGAGGCCGCTGGTGCGGCGCTCGATGAGGTGGTGAATGCACGTGGCCGTGGGAAGCTGGAAGCGGCTCTGGCGGCAGGCGATACGCTTGCAGCCGCCCACTTGGCGCAGGGACTGCGCAAGATGGGGGCCGGTGATCTCATCACTGCGGAGGCTCTGGGCGTGGCCCCGGCGTTGCAGCCGGTTTTTGGCCAGCTCATGGCGGGTCTGGTGCTGCGCGGCTTGGTGGATGCAAAGGATGGTGGCTATGTGCCCACTGCGGAATTTGACCGTGTGGCCGCCTCGGCGGACGACACCCTGCGTGAGTACGTGGAGCAGCATCCCGGCCATCTGCCTGAGGCCCTGCTCTGCGTGGCGAACTGCGCGGAACTGACTTCTATTCTCCGTGGCGAGAAAGAGGCGGTCCAGGTGCTCTTTGGTGGAAGCGGTGCAGACCTTCTGGACCAGTTCTACGGTGACGGCCTTTTCACCTGTCACTGGCTGGCGGCCATTGCGGCCACGGTGCAGGAGGCGGCCAAGGCCCTGCCGGAGGGGCGCGGTCTGCGCATCCTTGAGATCGGTGCGGGCACGGGCGGTCTTGCCTCATACCTGCTTCCGCAGCTTGAGCGTGGGCTGCACAGCTACACCTTCACGGATGTTTCCGCCTCATTCTTCTCCGGTGCTATGCAAAAGCTGGCCGGATTTCCAGAGGTGGAATACCGGGCCTATGACCTGGAGCGATCCCCTGCGGAACAGGACTACCAGCTGGGTTCCTATGACTTTGTCATTGGCACGAACTGCGTGCACGCTGTGGGCGATGTGCGCGAGGCTCTTGGCCACCTGCGTGATCTCCTCGCCCCAGGGGGCAGCTTGGTGTTCATGGACACCGCCTCCCCTCAGCTCTGGACGGAGACCGTCTTCGGTCTCACGAGCGGTTGGTGGAGCCTGACGGACCGCGAGCTCCGCCCGGTGCAGCCGCTCATGGAGCGGGAGCAGTGGGAAAAGGTGCTCAAGGAAGCTGGGTTCGACGAAACGGCCTCACTGCCCGGCCTTACCGGTCCACGTGGTGGTGAAGGACAGATCGGCGTGCTGGCCCGCAAGGCCTGGACGACCGGGGCTGCTCCTGCTGACGTCGAGGAAGCAACGGCCGAAGAGTCCGGCGAAGGCGTGGAACTGGAGACATCCTGGCTGGTCTTTGCTGATGCGGGCGGTCTGGGCGACCAGCTTGTGTCCCGTCTGCGTGAGGCCGGTGCCCGGTGCCGGGTGGTGACTCGTGGTAGTGCATACGCCTCTGATGGCCAAGACCAGTTCACCGTGCGGGCGGAAGCCCCGGAAGACTGGACCCAATTGGTCACGGAGGTTGTGGCGGACGCTGCTCCGGAACGCTTCGTGTATCTCTGGACGCTCGATGAGCCTGCCGCACCTGCGAAGGCTGATGACGTGCTCGGCGGCACAGATGCCCTGCTGCATCTGGCCCAAGCTCAAGATTCCATCTGCCCGGCTTCCAAGGTCCGAATGGACCTAATCACCCGTGGTGCCCAGTCAGTGGGTGAGGAGATCCCCGTTACGAGCGTGGCCCAGTCTCCCGCCATCGGCATTGCCCGTGTGATTCACAATGAGCAGCCGAGCATTTCCTGCCGTTGCGTGGATCTGCCGCCGGTGGCCTCAGAAGGGGATGTGGATCTGCTGCTGGGTGAATTGGGGAACCGCGATGCGGAGCGAGAAGTGGCCTTCCGCGGGGAAGCCCGCTATGCCATGCGTCTGACGCGTGGCCGTTCCGTGCAGGAACAGTGGCTGGACGCATCTGTCCCCCTCCGTCTGGAGTCGAAGGATCGCGGTCATCTGGATGCCCTGGCGTTCGCGCCGTTTGAGCAGCCAGCCTGTGGTCCGGATGACGTGGTGATTGATGTCATGGCCGCTGGGATGAACTTCCGCGACGTGCTCAAGGCCCTGGCCTTATACCCTGGTGAAGCTCCTGATGCTCGCATCTTCGGTGACGAAGTGGCGGGGATCATTACCGCCGTGGGGGCGAATGTGGATCACGTGAAAGTGGGCGATCGCGCCTTTGGTCTGGCCGTCTTCGGCATGGCCACCCAGACGCTCGCTCGTGGTTGTGACGTTCGCGTGATGCCGTCTGCATTGAGCTTCGAAGAAGCCGCCACGCTGCCAGTGGTCTTTATGACCTCCTGGCACTCGCTGGTGAATGTGGCCCGTATGCGTGCGGGTGAATCCATCCTTGTCCACGCCGGTGCCGGCGGGGTCGGTATGGCCGCCATCCAAATCGCCCGTCACTTGGGAGTGGAAGTCATCGCCAGCGCAGGCAGCGCCACCAAGCGCGCCCTGCTGTTGAATATGGGGGTGAAGCACGTCATTGACTCCCGTCGTGGCGACTTCGTGGAGGCTGTCATGGCCCTTACGGACCGTCGCGGGGTGGATGTCGTCCTAAACGCACTGGCCTCCGAGGCCATCCCCATGGGGCTGGCATGCCTCTCAGAATTCGGCCGCTTCATTGAAATCGGCAAACGTGACATCTACCAGAACTCCCGCATCCCGCTCTGGCCGCTGCGCAACAACGCATCCTTCCATGTGGTGGCGATGGACGCTGTCTTCAGCGGTGATGGCAAGCTGGCCCGCCAGCTTCTGGCGGATGTGACCGAGCGTGTGGAGCAAGGTGAATTGCACCCGCTGCCCTTCCGCGCCTTCCCGGCGTGCCGTGTGGATGCTGCCTTCCGCCAGATGGCGCAGGGCAAGCACATCGGCAAAGTGGTCGTTTCCTTCGCCCCCGAGTTTGTCTCGCGGCGTGGGGAGGCTCCAGTGCCTGCATTTGAAGTGCGACCGGATGGTGCTTACCTGATCACTGGTGCCTTCGGCGGCTTTGGCCGTGTGCTGGCCAACTGGCTGGTGGAGGCGGGAGCCCGTCACTTGGTGATGAGCAGCCGTAGCGGCTTGAAGACCCCGGGAGCGGAGGAGTTTGTCCAAGGCTTGGAAGCCAAAGGGGTCCAGGTGCTAACTGTCTCTGCAGACGTAGGCTCGAAGGAAGATGTGGCCCGCCTCTTTACTGAGATCGGCCAGCTCAGTGTGCCGCTCAAAGGTGTGTTGCATCTGGCCATGGTCATCGATGACGCCCCGCTCGGGGTGCTCAACCGGGATCGTATGAAATCGGTGCTCACGCCCAAGTCCTACGGTGGTTGGTTGCTCCATGAGCAGACCACCGGCATGGACCTGGACTGCTTCCTGATGTTCTCCTCGGTTTCGAGCGTGTTTGGCAACCCTGCTCAGGCCAACTATGCGGCTGCCAATGCGTTCCTCGACTCTCTGGCCCACCACCGCCGTGCGCTCGGCTTGCCGGCGCTGACGGTGAACTGGGGTGTGCTGGGGGGTGAAGGTTATGTGGCTCGCAACGAAAAGGTGGCAGAGTTTCTGGCCCGTCAGGGGACGGCGGCTCTTTCCCCTGGCGAGGTGGTCACTCTCCTTGAAGGCTTCCTTGCCTCTGGCACCGCTCAGGGCGTGGCCATTCGGGTGGACTGGAACAAATGGCGTCAATTCTTCCGCGGCATGCAGGAGAACCCGCTGCTGGAGCGCATCTTTGCTTCAGGCATGGACGATCAGGAGGCCGGTGGTGGCACTAGCGACTGGCGTCTGCGGATCGAGTCCGCCTCTGCGGATGAGCGTGAAGGCGTGATTGGTGCCGCCGTGCGGGATGTGGTGGGTGGGGTGCTCCGAGTGAAACCGGACAGCCTGCGCATTGATCAGCCGCTCACCGATCTGGGGCTGGATTCCCTCATGGGTGTGGAAATTGAGAACTCGCTGGAAGCAGCGATTGGCGTGGCTCTGCCACCTACCAGCCTCATGCGGGCTCGAACCATTGGACAGATTGTGACCCTCATCTCAGAGCGTGTGGGAGGCAAGTCGGGGGCTGCCCCAGCCGCTTCCGCCGCACCTGCGGTGGTCGAAACACCCGCCGCGGTGGAAGAGGTGGATATTGAGTCCCTCAGCGATGAGGATCTCGACCGTCTGCTCGGAGATGATGCGTCCGATGATGTTACGCCGCGTGCCGGTTCCACTGGTACGACTTCCGCGATCTCCTGAGGACATGTCTGACGACAAGCGCGCCCGGCTCAAACAGCTCCTCGCCAACGGGGAAATCAAGCTCCACCCACTCTCCCTCTCCCAGAGGGAGTTGTGGGAGACGACGCCGGTGCCGGTTTCGGACCCTGCCAACCACATCTGCAGTCTGATTTTCATGCGGGGCAAAATCCCCCCTGAAATGACGCGGCAGGTGGTGCAGCGGGTGGTGGACCGGCAGGAGGCGCTCCGGCTGTCCTTCCTTCCCGGGAAGGGGCAGCCGTTTCAGATGGTGCGTGCGACTGGGGACGCGAACATCAAGTTCCGTGACCTCCCGGAAGCCCAACAGCGTCCTGAGGCGCTGGAAGAAGCGGTGCAAGAGATCTTCGGCGAGCCGTTTGATCTCATGCACGGACCGCTTTACCGGATTGAAATGTTGTCCCGTTCTGCTGACGACACGGTGCTGGTCTTTGCCGCCCATCATACCATTGCGGACGGATGGAGCCTGGGGGTGTTTGTGCAGGACCTGTGGGCCTCCTGTCTGGGGCTGATGAAGGGATCAAAAGGGCCTTTGCCACCTGTGCCCATGTCGTACTCTGCCTGGAGTGCGGCGGAGCGGGCGATGTGGCCCCAACCTGAGCTTGAGAACAGGGCCACCTACTGGCGTCCTTTGCTAAAAGATGCGCCGCGTTTGTGGAGTTCTCCCGTGCGAAAACCGGGTGAACGTCATGCGCTGAGGCGCTGGGTGACGGAAATTCCCGCCCCCTTGACACAGGCTATTCAGGACTTGGCGAAAAAAAATCACGCCACGTTGTACAGCACACTGCTTGCGGCGTTTCAGACCACTCTCTGCCAGTTCACAGGAGGTGAGGACATCACAGTTGGCTCACCTGTGGCCAATCGCACCCATGCTTCTATGAAGGAGACGATGGGTTATGTGTCCGGAGTGGTGCCAGTGCGGGGGGTGGTCGTTCGGGATCGTCCTTTCTCAGAGACATTAAAGGTGGTGCACGAGTCCACCATGGATGCCTTTGCCAACGCGATGCCTTTTGCCGAGTTGGCGAAGGCGGTGGGGGAGGCACCCTCTCCGGGCCACAATCCGATTTTCGATGTCCGCTTTGCCCTGCAGAACCACCCCGTGCCCGAAGTGGGATTGCCCGGCATCTCGATGAAGCTGCGCATGCGCTCCACGGGTACCGCCCGATTTGATCTCGCCTGCGAAGTGACGCAGGATGGAAATGTGCTGGAATTGGTCTGGTTGTCCCGGGAATCCCTCTTTGACCATGCTGAGATTGAAAAGCTGAACGACCTGTATCAACTTGTGCTGACGCGGGCTTGTCAGGCACCCAGCCAGACCAGCGCTGCGCTCATGTCTTGACGGACCTCCCCCTTCGACCGCCATGAACACCGCTCCAGTTCAAGTCCCCGCCCCGGTCATCAACCCACTTGAGGATCCGCATGAACCTCATTGGGTGAGTCGTGCGGCGTTTCCATTGTTGACCTTGCTGTTGGCCATCAATCTCGCGGGCATCTTTTTCGCGCTGTACTACAACAACTACTGGGTCGCCATCCCCCTGATGCTCACGGCGAGCCATCTCATGCATGGGAACCTCATTGGTTTTCATGAGGCGTCCCACGGCATGTTGCGCAAGAGCCGTTTCCTCAATGAAGTGGACGGTGTGCTCATCGGCCTGCTGAGCAACACCAGCTTCAGCCTCTATCGGGCGGCGCACCAGACTCACCATGCGCACTTGTCTTCAGAGCGGGACGAGGAATTTTGGCCGTTTGTGGATCCCAAAGTGCCCCGCTGGTTCCGCGTGTTGGCCGCTGTGGCGGAGCTTTCTTGTGGACTGTATGTCACCCCCCTGGTCTTTCTGCGAACCTTCCTCCGGAAGAATTCACCCATCCGCAACAAGAAGGTGCGCCGTCGCATCTGGAACGAACTGATTTTTATCGTGGGGTTCTGGACAGTGACCGTCTGCCTGGTGGCCTACTTCGGCGTGTGGAAGTATTTCCTCGGCCTGTACTTCGTGCCGGGGTTTATTGCCGGGAACCTCCAGGCCTGGCGCAAGTACATTGAGCATGTTGGCCTGACGGGTTCGACGATCCGCAGTGCCACCCGCAGCATTGTGGCGGATTCCGTGATGGGGAAGATTGTGTCGTTTTCGTTGCTTCATGAACCCTTTCATGGGGTGCATCACCAGCGGGCGGGCATTCCACATGCTGAGTTGCCGCTGCACCGTGCGGACCTCATGCCCGTGCATGAAGATGAGCATCCTCCGTTTCCCAGCTACTGGCATGCCTTTTTGCACCTCCTGGTCTGCTTGAAGGATCCGCAGGTCGGGGCGCAGTGGCGCAAGGTGGCGGCAACGCAGAAATAGGGTGAGGTAAGCGGGAGGCGGCGGAAGGAAAAGCGGCCTGCGCACCTCGTGCAAGCTCATCCTTTGCCTGGGGCGTTTGGTTCCCTGTCTGGTCCAATTGGAGCGGTCGTCCTCCAGGGCAGTGCCCCGTGATTTTTGACATTTTCAGGGCCCGACTGGCGAGCCAGTGGGTTCTTGGAATTGGAGGACGTAGGTGGCACGACTGACGAGCTGGATCTTCGGATTACATTGCTCCACCTCAGACGTTGTAGAGCAAGCGCCCGGATTGCCACGCGCCACTCCTGACGTTGCGGACGTCATCACGGTTATACGCCCCACGCACTGTATTCGTCCTCTGTCGCTGCCGGTTGGCACAACCGGACTTCGCCGGAGGGGGTAGCTCAATGGAGTTCGGCTGTCGATGCCCGCTTACCCTTTGTCGCATCTCATGCTCCTCTCCCTCAGGGCACTTGGCAGTCTTGGTTTGATCTGTTCCAACCGCAGGCTGGGTGCCGCCCGATCCCTTGGGAAGACCGGCGGCCCTCCACGGAGGTTTGGCCGGTCCAAGCGATATGAAGAACATCTGAACTTTACCCAAGAAACCCATCATGAATCCTACTGCCAAAACATTTGCCGCCAGCCTGTTCGCTGCGGCATTCATCTCCATGTGTACCGTGGTCTCCGCCCAGGTTACCGTTACGGAGACTTCCTCGACCGGCTCCGGCACCATCACGACCTATTCACCCGGGCAAACGCTGGTCGTAAACCAAGAGTCTGGCTCACCGACCAGCTATACCGTCACCAAACAAACAATGTTTGTGGATGAAGCGGGGCAGCCCGTGGAAGCAGCTCACATCACCTCTGGCGCGCCCATCACCGTGAACTACATTCGCGAGGGCGATCGCATGGTGGCCTCACGTGTGATCGTGAAAAAAACGGTTACGACCACTGGCGGACCTGTGGCCACCCAGACGACTCGCACCACGACGACGACCTCGGGTGCAGGCACGATCTCAGAATTCAGCCCTGGCCAGACCATCGTGCTGCGCTCAACTTCGGGTCCGCTGACATACGCCACCTCCAGTTCCACGGTGTATGTGGATGAAACCGGAGCCCCTGTGGCCGTGGAGAAGATCGCGACGGGTGTGCCGGTGACGGTCCATTACGTGCAAGAAGGGGATCGCATGGTCGCCAACCGCGTGGTGGTGACCCGGACGGTAACAACTCCCTCCCGCCCGCTGACCAAGGACGAGCGCGAAGAACTGAAGGAACAGCGCGAGGAAGCCCGCGAGCGCCGCAAGGAGGCTCGTGAGGAAGCCAAAGAACGCCTTGAAGACCTCAAGGATGACTGAAAATCTGTTTGGATAAAATAGCTTCGAGGGTGTCAGATGGGGGCAAGTGACCGGAGAGCATGAAACACCTCAGGTCTCCCTCCCATCTTGTCCAGATTCAAAAAAACTCGTACCCCCTGGCATTTTTATCCGATCAGGTTTCAAGTTACGTTTCCTTCAAAACTTTTCCTTTCAGGCAGCGAATTCCCTCGCAATGATTAGGGGGTTCGCTGCCTGTTTTGTATCTGCAACGACGTGTCAACAATCTTGCGTTAACCTTCATCGCTGACTTTCTATGAAACTGGTACCCTTTATTGCCGCCATGGCTGGTGGCTTCATGTTATCGACTGCTGCGATGGCTGCCGAGGCCCCTGGGGCGGCTGAGCTGGCATCCAAGCTGAGTGAGCTACAGCAGGATGGCAATACGTTCATCCGCGTGAAGATGATCGTCAGCTCTCCGGCCAATCCTTCTGATCCCAAGACCACCCTGCAACTGCAGATCAAGTCACGCCGGAGTGCTGGTCAGACAGATGTACTTTATCAGGTGCTTTTCCCCAAGGATAGAAAAGGCGAGGCAGTGCTCATCAACAGCAGCGGCAGTGGGGCGACTTTTACTCCTCCGGACAAGGTTCAGTCCTTTGACGCCAGCAAGTTCAAGGATTCCCTGTTTGGGAGCGATCTTTCGGTTGAAGATGTTTCCGACAACTTCTTTGCCTGGAAGGACCAGACCTTGGCCGGCAGTGAGAACATCGGCAATGTGAGCTGCCAGATCCTTGAATCCAGGCCCAAGGGTGCCCGTTCCAGCTATGTGCTTGTGAAGTCCTGGATCGACACGAAGCGGATGGTCCCGCTGCGTGTGGAAAAATACGGTGCTGGCAACCAACTGGTGCGCCGCATCGACACTTCCGATGTGGCCAACGTGGATGGGCGTAACGTGCTGGCGATGCTGGTGATCCGCCGCCCGGGCCACGCCACGGCGACGGAAATGGACGGTTCCCGCATCAAACGCGGCGTGTCCTACACCGACGCGGATTTCAGCCCGGAAGGGCTTAAGAACTTGAACGGCCCCAAAGGGGGGGAATAGTCCATCTCGGGGTACACAGTGCGTCAAGAAGGGTATCATGAATGAACAACAATCGTCTGGACCATCTGATGCTCCCCGTGTAGCCTCCGGCATGGCTGAAAACGCGCCGTCGGCATCCACACCATCAGTGTACGAGGCAAGGGGATTAAAAAAAGAGTTCGACGGCGGCAAGGTTGCCGCACTGCGGGGCGTGGACTTGGATGTGAGGGAAGGGGAATTTGTCGCCGTCACAGGGCCGAGTGGTTGTGGCAAGAGCACGCTCTTGCAAATGCTGGGATCTCTGGCGTTGCCGTCTGACGGCACACTGAAATTCCGCGGCCGCTCCATCCCAGAGATGCCAGACCCTGCCCACTATCGCTCCCATGATATCGGCTTTGTCTTTCAAGCGTTCCATCTCCTGCCGACCTTCACAGTGCTGGAGAATGTGCAAATCCCCATGTTCGAAGGAGGGCTGACCAGAGCCCAGCGCAAAGCTCGCGCGGTGGAACTGTTGGAATCCGTCGGCCTGGGGCACAGGCTTACCCACTTTCCGTCTGAGTTGTCGGGTGGGGAGCGTCAGCGCGTCGCCATTGCCCGTGGGCTGGCCAACGGCCCCTCGGTGGTGTTGGCAGATGAGCCCACAGGAAACCTGGACAGTGCCAATGCCGACCAAATCCTGGAGCTGCTGCTGAAACTGCACCGTGATCGCAAGGTGACGCTGGTGCTTGTCACGCATGATCTGGGCATCGCCGGACTGGCCTCCCGTACTATTCGTATGAAGGACGGTCGGGTTGTTTCCGAGGCTGTGTCATCAACGTCGTCCCTTGCCAATCACCCATGACCTTCTTCACCATTGTAACTCGCGGATTGATGCGCCGTCCTGTGCGGACGGGGCTTACGCTGGCTGGTATCTCCATCGGCATCGCCGCGGTGGTGGCGCTGGTGGGCATGGCTTGGGGCTATGAGAAAAGCATCGGCAAGCAGCTCGACGTCATTGGCATTGACATGATCGTCAGCAACATGACGGGCGGGATCATGCCCAAGACCTTCGATGCGAGTGTTGAGACCAAGATCGCCCAGCTTCCAAAAATCAAAGAGACGACCTCGTTGCTCATGCAGCTCATCAGTGTGGAAGACGCGCCCATGATCATGGTGTCTGGCCGCAAATGGGGGGGCTTCACGTGGCACCAGCTCAAGGTGGTGGAAGGACGGATGATCAAGGACGAACATGAGCCGGCGGTGGTGCTGGGAAGGCTCGCCGCAGAAGTGCTGAAGAAGAAAGTGGGGGACACCGTTCAGCTGGACAGCGACGAACTGAACGTGGTGGGCATTGTTGATGGTGGCTCCGTGGTGGAAAATGGTGCGATCATCCTCTCCCTGCCTGTCATGCAGAAGGTCACCCTCAATGAGGGCAAAGTGAACTTCATCGACATTCGGCTCAAGCCGGGATCGGACAAGGATGCAGTGACTGAGACGGCTGCGGAGATTAAAAAGATCTTCCCCGAGGGGCGTGCAGTGAAGGCCAGCGAAGTGGTGGGCACGAGCCAGGGCTTCCGCGTGGCGCGGGCCATGAGCTGGAGCACGTCCATCCTTGCCATCGCCGTCGGTATTTTGGGTGTCATGAACACCATGCTCATGACTGTGTTCGAGCGCACCCACGAGATCGGCATTCTGCTGGCAGTGGGCTGGCGGAGGCAGAGAGTCATGCTCATGGTCCTTTGTGAGTCTGCCTTGCTGGGTCTCCTGGGCGGGATTCTGGGGGTCATGCTCGGTGCTGCCGGCCTGATGATCATGGAGACTACGCCGGCTATCAAAGGGCTTCTGGAGCCGGACCTGAGTCCACGTCTTCTGATCACCTCTGTCATCATTGCCGTGGTGGTCGGGTTGATCAGCGGCCTCTATCCCGCGTGGCGCAGTTCCCGACTGTCTCCTGCTGTGGCGATCCAGAGCTAGCAACGCGATTTTATCGCGAGTGGACCCGCCCGCCGTCGGCGATGGCCCAATTTATTTTTTCACAAGGATCGGTGCAGCATTTGCTTATGCGCGATGAGCATCTTGGTCCACTGGCTGTCTAAAGCGTCACTCGCATGAAGAATTTGAAACCGATGGAGGCTGTCGCCGTGTTGTATGCAACCGGCCAGGAGGATGTGTCGCGGGCAATCGTGGCGAGCTTGAGCGAGGCCATTTTTGGCGGAACCGGGCTGGAACCTGCGAATCGTGCGAAGCAGTTGCTTGCCCGCATTTCGTACCGGCTGTTGAAATGGACCACCCGATCTGTGCTGCCGGATGGGGACGGTCAGGAGGGGGCGACGGTTTACCGAAACGTCATTCTGGACCGTTCGGGTCACCCGTATGCGGCCGCCCTCATGGGCACCACTGACAAGTCAACCCAATGCCTCGTGGAAGGGGGCGATCCAATGAACAGCCAGTACATGATGATCTCGCCCGAGATTCGGCAAAATGCTGGCACATGGGACCGGATCTTCCTCGACTCCGTCCAGGGGAAGGATGTCCGTCTGCGTATGGTTTGGGAGACGTTGGCAACTTACGAATCCGCCCGAGCCTTGTTGGATGCGGGCAAGAGTGTGCGGCTCAAGGCCGTGGCCGCTGGCACTGGGCTGAGCCTGATTCTTGTGTATGACCGGCTCATCCGTGATGGTTTTGACCCTGGTCGTCTTGCGGTCTCGATCACTGACCGTGATGCTGTCAACATCGAGAAGGCGAATCGGCTCATGGACAAGCTCCAGACTACCAAAGGGCGACAGGCTGTTCAGGAGCGCGGCGGCAGCATCCTGGCCAAACCGGAGGATCTCTTCGAAAAAAGCGCTGGTGCCGGACTGGAGCCGTACGATGTGGTCACGGCCATCGGCATCCTCGAGTACTTTCACGGTCACACCTACACCACCACGGAACACCACCTGAATCTGACGGTGCAACCGGAGGCGGCCTCTGCCATTGATCTCGTGCAGCGTCTGGATGAGATGGTGGCTCATCAGGGCAGTCTGGTGGTGAATACGTACCGGCGTAATGCCGCGACCCAACTCCTCGAGTTGTTTGGCCGACGTTTCGACTATAGGGACCGGGAGAATCTAACCGATCTGATGGCGGCTGCCAATTTTGAACTGACCCGCCTGGTGGGCTCCGGCCATGTGTACGATGTTGAGGTGTACGGAAAAAAATCTGTGACATTGCCTGCTTAGCGGGGGTGGGATGACAAGGTCCGCTTGACGGACGCCCCATTTGGCATTTACAGGCGGGCGATCATGCGCCTGCCGTCCACATTCTGTGCTGCTGTACTTTGGATTGTCACTGTGTGTGTGACCGGGTGCTCAGGGTACTCGTCCGTACGCGTGAAGCGCCCCAAAGCCAAGGCGGAGAGCCTCTCCGGTGCGGTACTCAAGAAAGCACTGGGAGATCCGCGAAAGGATCCTGAACTACAGATTGGCCGGCTTCTGAATGCCGCTTCACTGGCTTCTGACAAGCTGCGTCGCAATCCAAAAAACGATCAGGCCCGGCGCGACTATAATTTCGCCATTGGCCGCATCTTTGAGGTCCTTCATGAATCGGGGCTGGAGCCCTGGAAGATGCCGCTCAAATGCCCTGGAAAAGACGGGCAGTGGACCTTTGTCGTAAAGTCAGATGGTGATCCAACGCACGATCCCTCCCTCTTCCGCATTCTACCGGCGGACAGGTTTGAATTCAGTGGCAGTCTCGTGAAGCAGCGTACGGTGAAGCAGGGGATCGGGGCACCCATGGTGGCTTCGAGCAAGCCCGGGTTGGATTTCACGAAGAAGGACCGCTTCATCATGGGGCAGAACGTGTACTACGGTCTCACCGTGCTGATCAGGTTCGACGGGCAGCGCTGCACGGCGGTGTCCTATGACCCGCTACAGGTGGAGAACGTGCAGCTTTCCGGACACAGTTTCCCGCTGGCTGCCGACTTCACCGCCCCCCTCGGTCTTGCTCTCGCAGAGCTCAAACCCCGGCGGACGGAACTGGAACGAATGTTCAAACCCGATCAGTACGCGGGGACAAGCCGTCTTGCCAGACTGCAACCCTACGAGGCACACAAGATCCCGATCCTGTGCATCCATGGCCTGGGGGACTCCCAGGCCACTTGGGCACCCATGATTGAGACCTTGCGTGGCGACCCGGTCATCCGCCAGCATTACCAGTTCTGGTTTTATACGTATCCTACCGGATTCCCGTACCCGCTCATGGCTGCGGATCTTCGCAAGGAACTGGATGACATGGCGGCCCGTTACCCGGGACACAAGAAGTTTGTCGCCATTGGGCACAGCATGGGTGGCATGATTGCTCGTGAATTGATCACAGATAGCGGCATGAAGCTGTGGAACGCCTATTTTGATGTGCCGCCAGATCAGCTCAATGTCTCGCCCCAGGCCCGGCAGATTCTGGAGGGAACCTTGATCTTCAACCACCGGAGCGACATCTCCAGAGTCATCTTTGCTTCCGCATCTTTGGGCGGGAGTGATGTGGCGGTGGGCTTTTTGGGCAGGCTGGGCAAGAAAATCATTGGAAGCAGCACAGCGATTCTAGGGGATATGGATGACACCATGAAGGCAGTGACTTCTGCCAAGCCGGCCAAGACCGGTGAACCCATCCTGGCGATGCCCAACAGCCTGGATGCGCTGGATCCTGACAACCGTTTCCTGACGACGATCAACAACATCCCTCCGACACCAGGTATCCCGTATCACTCCATTATTGCCGATCGTGGAAAGGGAGGCAACTTGGACAAAACAAAGCCAGTGAGCACAGACGGCCTGGTGCCTTATTGGAGCAGCCACATCGATGGTGCCCAAAGCGAGCTGATCGTCCCCAGCGGGCACTGGTCGAATCAAAACCCGCAAGCGATTGCCGAAGTCCGTCGGATCCTGCTGGCTCATATTGGCAGAAAAGCCAAGCCGGTGGCCCCCTCTGCCCCGGCGCCACAGAATCTTAACACGAATGAACTGCAGCTGCCTGCGGGGGCACCTCGGATCTTGGATTGAGGTGGAGCGGGCCAGTTTGCATTGCACCCGCCATGTTGGGGGTGTAGCTGACTTGGGCCTTGGATTCTGCCGCGCCTCACGGCCTTGAAGCATTGCCACGTCCCGAGGACATTCCTCCGGCTGAAGGCAACCGAGTCGGTCTCCCTGCAAACCGGGGTGTCAAATGGGTGATGTGCAGTGGGTAAATAAAGTATCGGTGGTGCGTAATGGGCAGGCGGAAGCCCGCCGCTAGTCCGCAGGCCACCATTTCCTTAAACCACCCTCCTTCCCCAGTACGGGATCAAAGTCAGGCACTGGCACTTGCTTCACCCTTTCCAGAGCTTGAGGTCGCTGGCAAAGTTCTCCCGTGAGGATGTCGCACTTCATGCCATTCGGATACGCGCCCACCACGCTGAAGTCGTGACTGTGCTCAATGCACATGTGACCCACACCGGCAGGGATGATGATGACGTCTCCGGCCTGCACTAGAGTTTCGTGGCCGGTGGAGCCGCCGAGTTTTAGGGTGGCGGAGCCACGGTACACGCCCAGCACCTCATGCGTGTTGCTGTGATAGTGATGGTAGGGGTACACGCCGTTTCTCCACGAACCAGACCACTGATTGATTGCGAACTGCTCTTCAAACACTTTCGCCAGATCCTGCCCGGCATTGGCTGCCAGCCGCACGACATCCCGGTAAAGCAGGAGGGGCAGTGGACTGTTGGGGATGAGTCCGTCGTCATCAAATGTGAAAGTCTCGGAAGATGATGGGGAAAGTGCGGGCATGGTGCGGGGGGGGGCGGCGAAGGGCTTTCGCGGGTGAATCGTACTTGGAGAGGCGGCCGGGTGGCTTCAAAAAGCCCATGAAACTCTCACCCCGGCCCAGCGGGGAGCCCCAACACTCACCAAGCCGTCCCCGGAGCGGCCGGTTACCAACTTTTCATCAAAGACGTTTTCCATCACCACGGACACGCGCAGTTGGGGGCTGATCTGGAAGCTGACGGAGGCATCCCACATGAGGTAGGAGTCCAGCACCAGCGTATTGAGATCGTCCTCGAACTGCTCACTGCCATATCGGGCCTGGAGGAGTGCCTGCCAGCCTTCCACAGGACGCCAGGTGATACCGCTGGTGAGGACGTGGGGTGGGGCTTGGGCGAGCTCTCGGCCGTCCAAACCGGCGGATCGTGCCTTCACCTCAGTAGCGGTGTACTGGTATCCTGCATGGATCTCCAGCCAGGAAGTCGGCTTCCAGCTAGCCTGCATTTCCACGCCGGTGGAGATTACGGAGGACACATTTTGCCGCTGGCGGTACACCCCGCCATCCGGCACCACCGTGCCGTCCGCGGCAGTGCCGGGGCCTTCCAAGACGGTGACGTTGGCCACGGCATCATGCAGTTCGTTCCAGAAGATTGTAGCTCCCAGGTGCCAGGCCTTGTCGGGGTCCCATGTCACGCCCGCCTCTACGCCCGTGAGACGCTCAGGTTCCAGTCCGGCATTGCCCACGGTGATGTCATTGCGCACTCGGAAGGGGCGGTAGAGCTCATTCAAAGTAGGGATACGGAAGCCGGTGTAGGCGGAACCCCTCAGGATGAGTCCCTCAGTCACCGTGTGGGCCAGGCCCACACGGCCGTTGGCCACGACACCCTCACGATCCGGGAAGTCCACATCCAGAAGTGGTATCCCGGTGGCGATGACGCTTTCCGTGCGATGCCCGGAAGAGAGCCGCCAGTAATCCGCACGCCCTCCGAGGGTGACCGCCCAGTCGTCAGGGAGCTGCCATGTCTGCTCGGCAAAGAAGCCCTGCAGCCACTGCTCACCGCCGGCTGCGCGGTGGTTCAGGAAACGACCCGTGTCAAAGCGGAAGCGTTCACGCGTTTCACCCTCGATCCAGCGCCCGTCCATCCCGATGATCAGCCGTGAGCCCTCCTCTGTGACAGGCAGGGGGATGCCGCCTGCCCAGGTGGCGGTGAGGCTGTAGCCGAGGGACTGCGCGGGGACCTTGTACTGGTCCAGTGCTGGAGTCTCTGCCGTGCGCTCCGCATTCACAGAGCTGAAGGTGCTGGCGAACTCGCGGTCCTGATAGTAGAGAAGGCCCTCCCACCGGAATTCACCGGCTGGTCCCCGCAATCCGAGGCTGAGGTCCAGGGCCTTGGATCGGTTTCCTGTGAAGGAGGTGCCGTTGCTGCGGTTTTCCTCGAACCAGGCACCCCGTAGCGTCACCTCCGTTCCGGAGGCCAGGGTGGTGGCGATGCCCGACTCGGCGAGGAAGGAGCGCGAATCTGCGTGGATGTCCACCGGCCCCCGCTGACCCGCCTGCACCACAGGGTAGCCGTCTGTGGACTGCTCATGCAGGGTGGTGGTGATGCGGAACCGGTCTGCCTCCACTTGGGAGAGCAAGGTGGCCTCATGGGTCTGTCTGTCGCCTGTCTGCAGATTGATTGCCACATGCTCCGGCTGATGACGGGTGAGGTAGAGTGTGCCTCCCAGGGCGTTGTTGCCGAAAAGGCCGGCTCCGCCGCCTTGCTCCACCTGCACCGTGCCCAGCAAAGCAGGAGGGAGGCGGTTCCAGTAAACCCACCCACCGAAGGGATCATTCTGCGGCACACCGTCCAGCAAGACCAGTGTGCGGCCTGCTCCGTTAGGCCCCAGATTTCGCAGACTCGGACCCTGTGTGGTGGGATTGGCCGCCTCGCTGCTGGTCCGCCGGAAAAGACTAAATCCCGGCACAGCCGTCTTCAGCACCTCATCCAGCGTGCTCTGGGGCAGGTCCTGCACTTCCTGCCGGGTGAGGGACGTGACGCCGAATGCACTTTGAGCAATGGAATCCGCGGGGTAGCGGGAGGAAACAACCTCCACAGGGGGCAGCTCCTCGAGTGCCTGGGCGCGGGCAACTGCGGGGAGTGCCGCGCAGAGCAGGGCGAAGCGGGTGAGGGGGCGGAGAGGCATGGATGGGAGGACTGCAACTAAACGGTGGCAGGAGGCTGCGTCCCGCAAAGAGAATCGCGTCCCACGGACATCCTGTTCACGAGTAGCCTGAGCGGGGCGAGGGGCAAATGAAGTTGCGATTTGTGTCACAGACGTCCAGACTGCGAAGTTCTCTCCCAACCCCTGACAGACCCCAAACCATGAGTGATCGCAACGCAAAGTCGGAATATCTCGTACTCTCCCGCGGTCAGTGGGACAAGTCTCTCTCCAAGGAGCAGATTCAGACGGCCATCGACTCTTTCTACATGTGGATCGAGGGCATGATCGACGAAGGTAAAATGAAACCGGGGCAGCGCCTTGCGGTGGGAGGCAAGACGGTGGGAGCCAGAGGAGTGATTGTGGACGGGCCTTTTGGCGAATCCAAGGAGGTGATCGGGGGTTACTGGTTCATCATTGCGGACAGCCTTGAAGAAGCGGCCGAGTACATCGCAGGCAACCCCTGCATCCAGTGCGGGCTCTTTTTCGAGTTGCGGCCACTGGAACTGGAGCGAGCCAGTGCCTATGCTGAAAGCAATGAAACCCCACTGGACGCGTAGCGGCAGGGTGGGGAGTGGTTCGGGTGCTGTATAGGGTAAAATCTGCCTGCTCTCTCCAGAGCGGATGCCGCCAGGCAGGTGGATGAGACTGGCTTGTTGCAGGGAGGAGGCACCAATGTCTTTCACTGAACCCCAAGCTCTTGCACTCCATTTGATCACGCTGATGCCGGGATCGGGGTCTTGACGGAGTTTCCTCTATGTGCCATTGATTCCGGGCCCGGAGGGTGAACCCGCATCGACTCAATTGCGCCCTGCGCCAATCCCGTTGGCGGGCTGCTCTCCCAGTTCCTTCCACTCGCGGGCCAGCTTCACCATGTCCTCGGCTGTCTCGATCGAGAGCTTGGTCTTGATATGGGCGCGGTGGGTTTCAATGGTCTTCACGCTAACCCGCATTTCTCATACCCCCTGACTTGACAACCCAAGATCAGCGGGTTTTGGGGTGTGCGCCTTCTGTGGGGGGGAGACTTGGTGGGCGGAATGGGTCGGGCCAGGGAACTGAAGGCTCTCAGGGCGTGTTCAAGAGGCCTGGATGCTCTTTGCCCAGGGTGCGAAGGCATAAGCATCCCTCTGCATGGGCTGCAGATGTCCCTTTGAGTGAAAAGGCCCCGGTCTCAGGGGCTGCATCCAGCCAGTCTTCGCTGGGCCAGACCATAGACTTCTTTGAGAGTGCAGGCACTTGGCAGCTGCACATAAATGCGCCTCACGCTCACGGTGATCAGGGCCGCGATTTTGAGCAACTTCAGCCGGATCGTGCCCACCGTGGCTGTAGCCAGAGGCGTGCCGTGCAAGGCCACCGCACGCATCTGGCTCAACAGCAAATAGGCAAAAGTCGAAAACCACAGACGCAACTGGTTGCTGCTCTTCCAGGCAGTTGAAGTGCGGTCGGCAAACAGGTCCAGCTGCTGTTCCTTGATGCGGTTCTCCATGTTGCCCCGGGCGCAATAGAAGCGTTCATACAACCCGCTGCCCGTGGCAAACTGCTCCTCCCCCTGCGCCCATGGCTCCCTGGAACTGATGTTGGTGACAATGAAACGGGGGTTGGTCTTGCCCTGGGTTATTTCGGCCTTGCCGATGACACGCCGTTCCCGGCTCCAGGTCTTGAGCGTGCTGTAGCTCAACTCCTCAAACTCCCGTGCGGTTCCTTCCAGTTCGGGCGGAGCCTTGGCTCCGGCAGCTTTTGCAAGGCGCACCGCCTCGGCATCGAGCTTCGCGGCCGTCCGCCAGAAGGTGGGGGCGAGCATCTCCTGCAAGCGGACGTTGCGGGCCAGTCCAAAAACATAGTACAGCTGCGGCTGGGTCTCGATCCAGCTCATGAGCTCATCGCGGCAGAACCCGCTGTCGGCACGCACAATGATGACCACCTGCCTGCCAAACCGGCCGCGGATGGCCTTCACGATCTTCTGGAGGGCCTCCAGGGTGCCGCCTGCCGCATCCCCGTCGGCGGTGCGCAACTGTGACCACAGAGGCACATCCCCGCAAAAGCAATAAAGGGGCAGGTAACAGTAGCCTTTGTAGTAACCGTGATAGAAGCGGCCTTCCTGGTGGCCGTGAAGCAGGTCGTCGGTGGCATCAAAGTCCAGGACAATGACCCCGCTTTTGCGTGGGATGGCCGCCACCGCCATCTGCAAAAGCAGGTCTTGGATCCTGTCGGCATCAGCGTGGATCTTTTTGGTGAGCGCGTGTTCCTGGGCACCCAGCTCCATGCGGTTGAGGGTGCTCTTGCCCGCCAGGGGGCAGCCTGCATCCTGCGCATGATGCCGCTCCTGCCCCAAGACATCGGCCCGCCCGCAAGCGGCAGCCAGGAGGGGATCTCGGCGCAGACAGTCGTGGTCATTGAGGTCTTCGTAGCCCAGGGCCAGACCAAAAATACGCTGACGCAGCATGCCCGCCAGATCGTGTTCGACGAAGCGCTGGTCGCGTCGGTCAGTGAAACAACCCGCCAGCTTCTCACACAGGCCCAGCTTCTGGTCGATCTGGCGCAACAGGAGGCTGCCCCCTTCACTGGAGAGGTAACCTCCTGAGAAATCCGCCTCCACACGCCTGCCACCCAGCGCTTGAAACTCCAACTTGGCCTGTGTACACTGTGTCGCTGCTTGAGTCTGGTGCATGCCTTGGTTTTTGCCTTGGTAATCAAAGACTAATGCGCCGCTGCACCCGGCTCAAGCTTCTCGCGTATGAGAAATGCGGGCTAAGTCCGAGACGATCGGCGATCTGCCGGGTACTCAAACCCTTGCCCAGCCAGTGGAAAACTTCCATTTCACGATCGGAGAGACCCTGGAGAGTGAAGCTCTCTGTGGTGGGGGCGCTGCTCTGGAGGAACTGCTGGATGAGGTGCCGTTTGAGACGGGGGCTTAGATAGTAGTCCTGCCTCAGGGCGTGCTCGATGGCGTCCTCCAGGTGAGCGAGGGAGTCATCCTTGCGCAGGTAGCCACAGGCACCGGCGCGCAGGGCTCTCAGTCCGTAGAAGGCCTCATTGTGCATGGAAACAATGAGGATCGGAGTGCGGGGGGATTCTGCTTTCATCATCTTAGTCAGCTCGATGCCGTCGCGACCCGGCAGGCTGATGTCCAGCAGGACGAGATCCGGCTTCAGGCTCCGAAAGGCGGCCAAAGCCGAAAATGCGTCATCCGCCTCCCCGCATACCTCCGCAGACGACATGTTGCTGATCAGCTCCATGAGCCCGTACCGGAAGGCAGGGTGATCATCCACCACCAAGATGCGAGACTTGGTCGGTGCGTCGATGACGGATTGAGGAGTTTCAAGAATGTTTGCTCCCGCCTTCATACTACCACAGGGAAATCGTTTCTCCGGGCACCGCCGCGTGGGCCTCGGATCAAACAGGCTGAAGTTGGGCGCGAAGGATCACCCGTGGAGGGACGCTCAGAAGGGAGGAGTGTGTGGTGGAAAGATGCGGAGCTACAGGGAAAGGTCATATGGAGAGAATCACTCTGCTGTGCACAAGACAGACGGGAGAAGTTGAATGGGGACCAAATGGAGCCGGATAGATGGTGCATCATTCACCCTGATGGATTGCTCAGGGGGGAATGGTGGGCGCTAATGCTCGACCTGCAAATTGAAACTGCCATAGTGACCGGGTCATGCGTTGAGAGTGATGACTTGTTGTGGATGTAGATGACGGCCCGTATGGCGTGAGTGCGTCATACGGGCCGTCTTGGTGTTTCCGAGGATGATCCCGGTCTGTGAGCCGGGGCAGGGAGTGACATCCTGTGGCCACATGAAACCGCATGGGGCCTGTACCGGCCTGCCTGCTGCATGTCCACATGGTATGGCCTCTGCCCGCCTCGTGCCATGTGCCATGTGCTATGGGCCAGCCGGGTGGAAAGGGTGCGGGAGGACTTTGCGCCTGTGGCCAGAACCGGAGCTGAGTCTCCTACAGAACATCATCACACCTGCATTGGGAGGGGGCACTTTTCGTGCCTCTGCACGCAGCTGGCTGCGGTAGCGATGGTGCAGTTCCTTCGGGCAGAGTGGACAGCGCGACAGGCTGCCCAGGTGGATGAACTCCTGGTCGGAGAGTGTGACAGGGGAAATCGGGACGGTTGGATCGTCCACAATACGGGTGCCATGGAATCGCCTTCCGCTACTAGAAGACCCAAGAGTCTTGAGCCTCGGAGGAATTGAGGGCAGAGAACTTCACGGCTGACCCTGCCAAGCACCCCGTTCCGGTGCCATGAACAGACCCAGATCACCGTCACTGGCGATGTCTTCGGTGCGGGCCCATTCGAGCAGGGTGGAGACGAAGGAGGCAAAGGACATGCCCATACGAGCGGCTTCAGCGTCCACCCACACGGCGAGCTCAGCATCGAGCGACACCTTGCGTACGCAGGTGTCAGCGGGGATGGTTTGGGCATCGGAAGCTGCGGGAGTCTGGATAGGGGTGCCGAAGTGCGGATGGGTGGCTTGCATGGACGCAGAGAGGGCTGGGACTTGAGTTCCGAAGTGAGGGGGCGACTGCGGCAGAAAACTTGCAGCACTATAACGGAGGGCTGCCATCCTCTGAATGTTAAGTGCATGCCTGATGAATTTATAGGGGATGTTGCCTAGACTCTAGGGTAGACTGAGCATTTGTCGCTGGGGGAAATGCGGAGGAACCCGGTCACTAAATAATGGGAGGCTGATTTGGGCACCGTGTCGAAGCAGTATTGACTCCAAGACGTTGCACAAGAATTGCTTGCGTCAGAGGCTCCTCAGACTACTTCCGTGATCGCTTCACTGATCTGACATGAGCAAATATTCCTTCCTTACCCATCGCGCGCTCAAACGACACCGCCCATGGGGGGGCGCCCCCTGTCTATGGAGATTGGGATGCACCCTGATGCTGGTTGGGTTGTCTGTTGGGGACCCTGCTCATGCCCAGCCCGAGGCGGTTTCACCGCCGACTTCCTCCGTGGAGCAGGGGCAGACGCCGTTGGACGAGGCGTTCAGTGGTCGTCCCCGGCGGACACCGGCTGCTCAGGCTGCGGGGGTGACCCCGTCGGGGACAAAGATGTACTGGGACCTTCGCACCATGTATCTGGGCCGCCAGAACTATGACGGTTCCCAGACGGAGAGTTTGGCAACCGGGGGATGGGCGGGTGTGAAGACGGACTATTTTCTCGACCACTTCTCCTTCGGTGCCACAGGCTACACCTCGCAGAAGCTGCATGGTGATCCTGACAAGGATGGCGCGCTGCTGCTGGGACGGGGCCAGCATGGTTATGAAGTGTTGGGCGAGCTGTATGCAGATGTGAAGGTCATCGAAGGGCTGAACCTTACCGTGGGGCGGAAGGAGTACGACACTCCCTTCATCAACCGCAACGATTCGCGCCTGACGCCCAACACCTTCGAGGCCATCTCCCTCATGGGGGGCACCAAGGTGGGCTCCAAAGGGGCCTCGCTGCGCTATGGCTTGGGGTATGTGGACTCCATCAAGGAGAGGAATTCGGACGAGTTTGTCTCCATGTCTGTGGATGCCGGCGCTGAAGTCGAACGAGGTGTGATAGCCGCCGGGGGCCTCTACAAGCAAGGGGGCTTCTCCCTTGGAGCGCTGGACTACTATTGCCCGGATATCGTAAACATCGGCTTCGCAGAGGCCAAGATGGAATTCCCCATGGGCGGCTGGCTCACACCCCGTCTGGCGTTGCAGTTTATCGACCAACGAAGCGTGGGTGATGATCTGCTGCTCAACTCCGGCGACAACGGCCAGCAGTACGGCATCAAGGCTGAGTTGCCCGTGGGTCAGGCGCTTTTTACCGCTGCGTACACCAACATCAATGGCGACATGGGCATGATAAGCCCATGGGCGGGATACCCAGGCTACACCAGTGTACAGGTGGAGGACTTCAACCGTGCGGGCGAAGCGGCCTGGATGCTCCGGGCGGCCTATGAGTTTAAGGAAATCAAAGGTCTCAGCACCTATGCCCTCTGGGTACATGGGACGGCCCCTGACCAGCCTGGAAAACATGGCCGCGACGAATACAACTTCAACCTCCAGTGGAGCGCCCCAGCGGGGGTGCTGAAAGGTTTGTCTTTCCGCCTGCGCTATGCGCTGGTGGAGGAACGGGCGGCAGCGACGGATGAATTGACGGATCTCCGCCTCATCTGCAACTACGCGATCAACTTCTAGGGCTAATCCTCATTGCGGAAATGCTTGCTGCGGCTGCTGGAGGTTTGCAGTTACTCCTCTCACGGCCATCACAACCTCTGACCATCTCTTTGTCCGGTCCTGACTAAGGGAGATCCGGATTCGGAGGGCCAGAGGCTGGATGGGGGGGCGAATTGCGACAGGCACCCTTATGGATGCAGCAAGCGTGCCCACGCAAAGGGGTGGGGGCTAGGCCGACAGAGCCTGTGCCTCAACATTAATGGTGCTGATGGCGAGCTTGGTGAGTTTCTTGTCGGTGTCCCCTTCTTCATCCAGGGTGGACTGCAGTACGCTGACGGCGGCAGACTCACCAAGAATCTCAGCAAAGGTGCGAGCGGTGCCGTAGGCTGCAATCTCATAGTGCTCCACCCGTTGAGCGGCACCGATGAGCAGGGCATCCACCACTTCCGGCGTTCCCCCTTTGCTGATGAGATCGGAACCTTCTGCAATGAGCCCTTCCATGGCCTTGCATTTCTCGACCCTGTTGGTGCTCTCACCGAGGTCGGAGAGGATTTTTTCCAGCCGGTTGACGTGTTCTTCGGTCTGGCTCAGGTGTTCCTGGAATCCCGCAGCAAGCTTTTCATTGGAGCTGGCCTTGGCCATCTTTGGCAGGGCCTTGATCAGCTGGCGTTCTGCGCTGAGAAGGTCCTTGAGTTCATGAACGTAGGCGTCGTGGAGTGTTTGCAGTTTCATACACGTTTGCATCGTGGGCTTTTTGAAGGACGGGGGTGAAGGATGCATCCCTGATGCCCGGTTCGGGGAGTGATCGTTCCCACTTCGGCGGGGAACTCCAGTCCATCTCCCTTAGGTCTCCATCGGGCGCGTGAATGGCCCGGTGTGGCAGGGTGTGTTCCAGCGAATGCACTGGTAGTACGTCATTTCACCCTAATCACATTGCAATTTCATGAACCCTGTCCTCAATCGCCGTAGTTTCTTGGGTCAGTCCACCGCGCTGGCATCCGTGGTTTCTCTTGTTGAGGGAGGCTCTGATGCTCAGGCCGCTGCTGCCGCACCCCCAGAGGGTGTCCCTACTGTCGCAGCCCAAGTGCCACCGTTGCTCAAGGATGTGCCGCTGGCTCCGCCGGACAAGCAGCCTCCGGATCTGAATCTGCCCGTGCTCCCGGCGAAGCGGATGGGCTGGGCTGTGGTCGGATTGGGAAGTCTTGCTTTGGAGGAGATCCTGCCGGCTTTTGCCAGGTGTGAGACCTCGCGCCTGGTCGCCCTGGTGAGCGGGCACCGAGACAAAGCGGAGATCGTGGCCAAGGCCTATGGGGTGAATCCCAAGAGCATCTATGGCTATGATAACTACGACCAACTGGCGTCCAACCCGGAAGTGGATGTGGTTTACATCGTGTTGCCCAATAGCATGCACGCGGAGTACACCATCCGTGCACACAAGGCGGGCAAACATGTGCTGTGTGAAAAGCCCATGGCCGTGAGCCTGGAGGAGGCGGAACGGATGATGAATGCTGCCAAGCAAGCGAGCAGGAAACTTATGATTGCCTATCGCCTGCACTATGAGCCCTTGAACCGCAAAGTGATGGACTTGTGCGCAGAGAAGGCCTTTGGAGCCATCAAGTCGTTCTCGTCCAGCAACTGCCAGAATGTGAAGGCACCCAACATCCGCCTCAGTGGTGAGCTGGGTGGCGGCCCGCTGGGAGATGTGGGAGTGTATAGCATCAATGCCGCAAGATATGTGATTGGTGAAGAGCCCGTCGAGGTGACAGCGATCCGCCGACAGCCTTCAGAAGATCCCCGGTTCAGGGAAGTGCTTGAGGGGTTCGCCTTCACTCTGCGCTATCCCTCTGGAGTGCTGGCTCATTGTGACTGCTCCTTTGGCAGCGCTGAGAGCCGGCGCTATGTAGTGCATTGCGCCAAGGGGGTGGTGGAGATGAATCCAGCCTTCAGCTATCGAGGATTGCGGCTGTTTGTCACTGATGGGGAGACGGGGAAGGGGACGGCGAAGATGTCGGAGTTGTTGATAACGCAGGTGGACCATTTTGCCAAAGAGATGGATGCATTTTCCAAGTGCATCATCGAGGACCAGGAACCCCGTACCCCGGGCGAGATGGGGATCAAGGACATGAAGATCATTCGCGCCATTGAGGAGGCCGCACGTCGCGGCGAGACTGTTCAGGTGTGAATCGCGGTCCCCTGGCTGCGCCCAGGCGAGTGGAGGCAGGCGTTTACCCTGCACCCTGATCGTGAATTAGGGGATTCGCCCGACCTGCGTGCAGCAGTAGGAGACCGATCCCTCTGAAAGACTCCGACCGCTTATGAATACACTTCGCCCATTTTTTTCGGCCTGCGTTGGTTGTTTCCTTATGCTCGCTTCGGCGGCGTGTGATCGCAATAAAGAGCATGCTCCGAGGCAGGAAGGACCGCCTACGCGGGACTATGATACGCCACGTGACACCGGATCCGATCCGACACGCCCGGCCACACCAATACCCCCGCAGGGGGGGAGTGCCACACCGGAGGGGGCTTCAGCAACTGCGCCCGGTACGTCTCAATCGCCCGTTCCGACCCCTGCACCGAGCGCGCCTCCTGTTCCCACTGCGCCAGCAACGCCCCAGGTGCCGCCACCTGTAACTCCTGCCCCTCAAGAATGACCTGTCCGTAGGGCCCTGGCGATCAGCCCGCCTGCTGGCAACTCCCGTTCCGTTTAAGCGAACTTGACCGTTCGTCCAGTTCGTGCCACTCACGGGCCAGCTTGACAATCGACTGAGCAGTAGGCATGCGGAGCTTGCTCTTTATGTGCGCCCGGTGCGTCTCGATCGTCTTGATACTAAGACAAAGCTGGGTCGCGATCTGCCTTGTCCCCAGACCCTTGGCCAGCCAGTGAAACACCTCCATCTCCCGGTCTGAGAGCCCCTGGATGGCCGGCTTGCCTTCTTCATCCACCGTGGGGGTATGAGCGAGCTTGTTAATCAGCTGCGCGAGAAGCCTGGGGCTCACATAATGGGTCCTGTTCGCGGTATGGCGAACCGCATCAGCCAGCTGCGTGAGCGTGTCATCCTTGCGCAGATATCCATAGGCTCCTGCTTTGAGGGCGCGGAGACCATAGAACAGTTCATCATGCATGGTGAGCACCAATACGGTGGTGTGCGGTCGTTCTGCCAACATCATCTTGGTCACTTCTATACCATCCCGCCCCGGGAGGCTGATGTCCATGACGACGAGATCGGGCTCCAAGTCCCGAAAGGAGGCTATGGCGGTGGTCGAATCTCCAGCCTCCCCGCACACTTCGAAGCCATCGATATCATGCAACATCTCGACCACGCCGAGGCGGAAGCCGGGGTGGTCATCCACCACCAGCACCCGTGTGGCCCGGGCTGACTTCTGAAGTGAGAGAGCAGGCAAAACAGAAGGAGGCATGACGCCCATAATCGGGGCAGAGATGCTCATCGGGCGTACTACAATGCCGGAGTGATCAGTTGCCGAATGCAATAAAAAGGGGTGCTTTTTGTGCAGGAGTATCAGTATGAGCTGGTCGGAGCTAGGATAAGGTTACGCCGCAAGGCGGGAACGGAATGTTCCCGTCTTGCGATGCCCCCAGCATTTGTACACCCGGTGATGTCTGCCGTACCAGATGTGGCCGTGGTGATGGCGGTGACTACCACAGAAGCGGTGCTCCATCCGCGGTCGGCGATGATGATGATGGCCGTGCCCGTGACCATGACGATGGCCGACGGTTTGAATTTCACGAGATGGCTCTCCGTGGCGCTGACCGTGATGTTCTCGTGCCGTCGCCGTGGAGGGCGTCAAGCTGGTGGCAATTGTCAAGGTGGCCGCTGCAAAAATGGCGAAAAGCGGACGAGGGGTGGGGCTCGGTTTTGACTCGGTTCGTGGAGCAACATCTGCTGCCCGGGACCGAATCTTGGAGGGGATCAGATGAGTATTTATTCATCTGAACGCGGATATCCCGGTGCACCTTCCCTTTGCCCTGACTGGGACAGACTTCTGTCAGACATAAGAAAGGGCGGGAAGCGCAAGCCTCCGCCCTTGTTTACGTGCTGAATGAGTTCGGGATTCTAACTTGTCACGCCTGGCGTCTTTTTTTTGGCATGAGGGCTGTCAGTATCACGAGGTTTAATCGACCGTTTGGATGACGCCGCGGCTCGTGGTGATGCTGTCATCTTCGCGTGAAGGGCTGCTTGGGGTGGTGGCCTTGTCCAGGAAGGTGAGCCAGACAACAAGGCTTTCAATAGGGCCTTGGGGGGACCACGGGTACCCCCTGGGTTACGGTGGTGCGGACGTAAACGGTCTCGCCGTTTATGTAGTAAGCGTAGTAGTAGGTTCCTGCGCAGTAGTAGTACCTGACACCGCCAAAGGTATGCATGGTATAACCTGTGGGCAGGCGGTACATGTAGCGCATGGGGTTTCTGGGATCGAAGGGGCCGCGAGGATCAAACACACCCCGAGGGTCGGCTATTCCGCGGGGGTCGGCTATTCCGCGGGGGTCGGCTACGCCGCGGGGGTCGGCTATTCCGCGGGGGTCGGCTATTCCGCGGGGGTCGGCTATTCCGCGGGGGTCGGCTATTCCGCGGGGGTCGGCTATTCCGCGGGGGTCGGCTATTCCGCGGGGGTCGGCTATTCCGCGGGGGTCGGCTATTCCGCGGGGGTCGGCTACGCCGCGGGGGTCGGCTACGCCGCGGGGGTTCCCCGGGCGATGCTTGGGACCGGCAAGACTGGCAGGGGTGAAGACGGTGGCGCAGAGTACTGCTAGCAGCGGCAGGAGAACTTTGACTTGGTGCGTGAATTTCATGGCAGAAAGAGTGGGAAGTTGAAGCAGAAGTGTGATCAGGAATTGAGAGGGCAGGTACGGCCTTAGCGGCTCTTGAGCATCTGCAGCCGTTGAGAGTCGGCAGCTGGGCGCCTGGAGAACAAGCTTTCGTCAACGGGCACATTCAACTCCCACTTTGTGAGTCGCACGTCCCAGGTCGGTTTGCCCGGGAGGTCAGTGAATGTGAGCAAGTAGCGCCGGGGGAGCAGGTCCTTTTTCCCAATCCAGATATCACCAGTGATTCCTTGCTGTTCGTATTGAAGGCGCTCGCAGCGAGTCCAGCCGACCCACTCCACACCGGTCACTTTGGCTGAGGTGACATTTAGAAAGATCTGGGTGTCAAAGTCACTTGCCAACAGTTCAGCCACAGGTGGTCGGAATCCAAAGCGATCGTCCATACGATTTGCAAACTGGCTGATCGATGCCGCCTTGAGCGGCTCCAGGGCATGGTGCTTGGGACCGGGATGGATCAGACAGAGGGTCCTGCCATCATAGGCGATCTCGCGAGTTTCCCCGCCAGCCTGTTGCACGGCATAGAACTGGTTCGGACGCTTGATGGTGATTACGAGGGGGCCGTTTTCCAGCCTAGCTCCGACGCCAAGTCTAGCGTCCAGCTTGTGCTTGGCGGTGAGGCGAAGGGTCTGGGCGCTGCTGAGTTTTGTCGTAACTTCTTGGGCCAGCGTGGCCGCTGCGGGATCTATGCCTGGTGTAATTTTTGGTGCCGGCCGTGAATTGGTCAAGTGCTGACCCGCGCCGCCTACCTCGGCACGAAGGGAGGTCGGGTCGAGGATGAGGATGGCGAGGGCGGGAGAGAGGAGATGAACAGCAAGGCGGGTGGTCATGGATTTGGTGGAGTGGAGTGGATGGAAAAAGAACGAGGCCGCGCCTGGTGGATGAACCGACGCGACCCGGTTCAGAGAGGTCCTGTCTGGAGGAGTGCTTTACTTCTGCTCTACGGTGACTCTCATGATCTTGCCTGCAAAGATGCTGGGAGGGCCGGGCTTGTAATCGGGGGAGACGTTGGTCTCGGCATCGATGCCCACATCGGCCCCTTCGTCGGCGGAAAAGGCGTAGGGCTGGGTCTTGGGGATATGGGCCTCGGCCACTTTCTTGCCATCGACACTGAGGATGGATTTACCGCCAGTGCCGGGTTTGCTCTCATCGGGGATGAACTCGTAGTTGATTAGGTGCTTGCCGGGGGTGAGGGAGACTTCGCTTCCGATGTTGGTGCGCTCCAGCGCGAAGTAGTTGTACTCGTGCCGCGGCTTGCCGTCCTTCAGGTAGAGTGTCCAGCCACCGAAGTAGCCCGCCTGGGCGATGATGACGCCGTTGGTCTTGTCATTCGCAACTTCAACCTCTGCCTCAATGGTGTGATGGACGCCCTTCACGTTGATGAAGGCGTTCTCAAGCATGCCGATCATGCCGGGATAGACTGTGAGGGTCTTGCGTCCGTTAAGCAGGTCTGGCCTGCCGGCGATTGCGGCGTTGAAGCGCTCGGAGCGGCGGTCATCGATCGGCAGGACGTGGTTGCGTTCCGCTTCCTTCAAGAAGAGGGCTTGCAATTCCTTGAGTTTGTCAGGGTGCTTTGCCGCAAGGTTGTTTGCCTGGCTGAAGTCCTCATCCACATTGTAGAGCTCCCATACGTCGTCCTGTAGTGCCGGCAGCGGCACCATGAGCCATGGGATGGAGTGGCGGGTGCAAGCGACCCAGCCTTCGTGATAGATGCCGCGGTTGCCGAACATCTCGAAGTACTGCGTGTTGCGCGTGTCTTTGGCATTCGGAGCATCAGCGCTGTAGAGCATGGAAACTCCGTCCATCGGGCGTTGCTTGACGCCATTGACCACCTTTGGCTGGGGGATCTTCGCGGCTTCGAGCGCGGTGGGGGCGACATCAATGACGTGATGAAACTGGCTGCGAATTTCGCCCCTGGCTTTGATGCCCTTCGGCCAGTGCATGACCATGCCGTTGCGCGTACCGCCGAAGTGGCTTGCGACCTGCTTGGTCCACTGGAAAGGGGTGTTACCCGCCCAGGCCCAGCCGATGGCGAAGTGAGGGAAGGTGGTCGAATCGCCCCATGCGTCGATGTGATCCATCATCTGTTCGGCTTTTCCAATGATGCCATTGAGCGCCATCATCTCATTGTAGGTGCCCTCCGGGCCGCCTTCCGCGCTGGAGCCGTTGTCGCCTACGATGTAGAAGAAGAGCGTGTTGTCGAGCTCGCCGATCTTCTCAAGCTGTGAGACGAGGCGGCCGACCTGGTCATCCGTGTGTTCCGCGAACCCGGCGAAGGTTTCCATCTGGCGCTCGAAGAGCTTCTTCTGCTGGGCGCTCATGCCGTCCCATGCGGGAATCTCCCTGGGGCGGGCGGTGAGCTGGGTGTCCTCCGGGATGATGCCCATCTTCTTCTGCCGCGCGAAGGTCTCCTCACGCAGCTTGTCCCAGCCGCTGGCGAACTGGCCTTTGTATTTCTCGATCCATTCCTTGGGCGCGTGGTGTGGAGCATGAGTGGCCCCGGTGGCGAAGTACATGTAGAACGGCTTGTCTGGGGTGAGGGACTGCTGCGCGCTGACCCACTGGATGGCCTTGTCCGTCATGTCCACTGTGAAGTGATAGGTGGGGGAGAGTAACGGTTCCGCCCGTGCCACCCCATCGAAGATCGCAGGGGCCCATTGATTGGTTTCGCCGCCGATGAAACCGTAGAATTTGTCGAAACCTGAGCCTGTGGGCCAGCGGTCAAACGGCCCCGAAACAGACACCTCCCATGGGGGCGTCTCGTGGTATTTCCCAAATGCACCCGTACTGTAGCCATTCTGCCGGAGGATCTCCGCGAGCGTGGAGATCTCTTTAGGCCGGATACCGGTATTGCCGGGAAGCGCCGTCGCCAGTTCCATGATTGCGCCCGCATTGTTTGCATGGTGATTGTGGCCGGTAAGGAGTGCGGTGCGCGTGGGGCTGCAGAGGGCGGTGGTGTGAAAACGGTTGTACCGCAGGCCACTTTTGGCGAGCTTTTCCAGGGTGGGCATCTTGATGGGGCCGCCGAACGCACTGCTGTGACCGAATCCGATGTCGTCAATCAGGACGATCACCACATTTGGCGCTCCGGCTGGAGGCTTGATTTCGAAACGCGGCGGAGCTTTCGCGTCGCGGGCGTCGAGCGTGGTGATCGCTTTTACGGTAGGCTCTGCGATGGGGAGTGAGGTTCGGTCTGGCTCTGCCTGGGCGAAGGCCGCCAGGGCAAAGGCGAAAAGCAGGGTTGTAGAGAGTTTCATGGATATGGGTGGAAGGGTGAGGATAGCGGCATTGTGGAATGAAGGGCGCTGCGCCTTTTTGTGGATTTGCAAACAGGAGTGTATGAAATGGCATGTCCTACCTGCCGACGTGCAACAGCAGAATCCGGCGGACCTCGGCGATGGCCTGCGGGTTCTGGTGAGCGTTGTGGCCAGAGGGCACGGTCAGCTCACTCTCCGCCCCGGGCAGGTAACTGCTCCAGTAGGGCACGATGCCGTCTGAGCAGCAGGGTTTGGTCTTGTCCTTGTTGCCCCCCTTCCCCCGGTCGCCCACGATGGCGTTGTAGGGAATGCCCGGGGTTAGAGGAAATGTGTTGATGTTCATCACGAACCGGTTGTTGGGGGCGAGGGTGTCCACGCTGTTGGGGATGCGGTTGAGCTTGAGGGTGCCCTCTGGCAGCGGGGTGAGGAGGGTGAAGGCCTCTGTGCCCACCGCGAGGAGTTTGCCCGGGGCCCTGACCAGACGGGAACCGATACGGCCCGCCACTCCAGAGGCCATGTCTGCCCCCCTGAGCGGAGCGGAGACGAAGATGACGCGACCGACCTCCGGGCGGTGGGTGAAGATCAACGACTGCATGAGCAGGGCCTTGTTCTCCGCGGAGACATTGACCTCGGATGGTGGCTTGCCAAAGGTCTTGAGCCAGAGTTTGTCATCCACATCGGTGACGAGGAGGCGGCTGATGCACCCTCCCATGCTGTGGCCAATGACGACCATTTTCTTCTTCAAGGGGAAACGTTTCTGCACGGCATCCAGCTCATTGCGCAGAATGGCGGCGGAGTAGGGATAGGGGTAGCCGCTGGGGTAACTGTAAAACCAGAACTGGTAGTGACGCCTGATCTCCTCATGAGAGCGGAGTGAGTTGATGAGTGGCGTGTAAGTGGCAGGGGAGGAGTTCAGCCCGTGGATGACCAGCACCACGGTCTTGTTTGGGTCATAGGGCTGGAGCCGGGAGATGCGGGCGGTATCGGCGTATTTCTCTGGATTGAGGAGCCGGGCAAGCCCCATCTTCTCCGGTTTGGTGCTCGCGAGCATGACGGCTACTGGCACCGTGAAGTCCGCGCTCATGGGGAAGGTGTGCGTGCCGATACGGACATCCTCCGTGGCAAGAGGGTCCTCAAAAGCGAGCTCACAGGTCTTGCCTGAGAATCGCGCAACCGCGGTGACGCCGTAGTAGGTGCGGGGGAGGCCGAAGTTTTCCCGGGAGTCAGTGTTCTCCTTGCGGCCTACGGCCACCAGCGGAGCTCCTACCCCCTCCTTGATGGAGCGCTCCTTTACAAAACTGCCGCCCACATCAAACTGGTCTGCGGGGGTGAAGTCATAGAGTGCGGGATTCCACGCCTTTCGGGCATCCGGGCGTCGGGTGAGGACGAAGTCACCACCCGCTGCAGGCACGGTGAGTGGCTTCGTCCACGGGTCGAGCTTCGCATCCCGGATGCTCGTGAAGATACGGGCAACAGCGAAGTTGTAGTCGTCTCTCACAGCCTTGTTTCCCGGGTGGAGCTGTAGCTGTATGGAGGCGGCTTTTGCGGCGCAGAGGTAGTTGCCCAGTGCCGCCATCGGCTCACGTTTGCTGAGTCGCAGGCCGGCTGCGATGCCCCGCTCCACCTCGGTGGAGACTCCCGGGACATTTGGGGCCGATCGATAGGTTGGGGTTCTCTCCCGGACCTCCGCGATGCGGACGCAACTGGAGAGTGTGGTGCAGAGGAGCAGTGCGGAGAGGGGCAGCGCAGGGAGATGACGTCTCATGGACAAGGTGAAGGGGTGATGGCGGTCTTCTTCTCAAGTGGTGGGTTTCAATCCTTAACAAAGAACAGGTAATGCTCCCAGCTTTTGATGCGCAGGAGGAGCATTCGCATGATGAAGAGGGCAGGGGCCTGCTCCATGTAAATGGAACACTGGATAGTGAGCAGACGGCTCAGAGCCTTGCGTATCTGCTCCCCGTCATCCAGCACTGCCACAACTGCTCTGCCTGCTTTCATCAAGTGGCATTGTGACGCAGGCGGGCTCATGCCGCTATTGCCCTTTAGTGCAACATGGCGCAAATAGTTGCAGCTTCATCCGCCCGCACGAGGCCGCCGGTGGAGCCCGGATTTTTCCGCAGCCCGGACAAGGCTGGCCACGGAGTCGAGATTGAGTATTTGCATGAGGTGGGCGCGGTGGACCTTGACGGTCTGCTCCCCTGTGCCCAGCTCCGCGGCGATCTGCTGTGCTGTCATACACTAATGCCCCTGAGGTGCGTCGGGGGCAAGGGCATCGGTGGTAGTGAGTTTGAGATGCAGAATCACTCGCTGCCCAAGTGCCGAGCCGACCCATTTCTAAACTTAGTCGTCCAGTCCTTTGCCGGCGAGAATCTGAGGTGCGCATTTCTCGATCCTCGACTCCCTCGTTTTGGATTGTTTGGCACTGGAGAAGTGCAGCAGATAGGCGCGTTGCCGTCCCGGCGTGAGGGCTTTAAACGCAGCTTTCAGCTTCGAGTTCTTGTCCAGCTTGTCTTGGAACTCTTTGGGCACCTTGTGCTCGGAGATGTCCTTGTAGGGTACTTCCAGTCCAGCTTTCTCCACTTCCATCGCCTCCCGGATGTAGGTCTTCAGGGTGGACTGGTTCTTGACGATGTCTGCGCTCTTGGTGAACCGGGCCTGGCGCGCTGCCTGTGTGTTCTCCGTGGGGCGCACGAGAATCCCTTTGGAATCCTGGAGAAGGGCACCTTTGCAAAAAAGAACGGCGCAGTACTCCTTGAAGCCCAGGAGAATCACCACGTTGCCGCCCTCGAAGGTATAACAGGGTTTGCCCCATTTCAGTTCCTCCGTCAGCCCACAGGAGAGAGCAATGGCTCGCAACCTCATCAGTTCGTCCTGCCATTGTTTGGCCCTGCTCAGGAAGTCGTCGATCTTGGGATTCATACGGCTGCGATGTGGCGAGAATGAATGCGAGCATAGTAGGAAACCAGGCTCTACGCCGCAACTGTCCCTTTGGTAGGAAAGCTTGTTTGCCAACCACAATAATACATCGTTCACGCTGTCTGAGCGATGATCAGGCATCCTTGGTGGTTCCAAGGTCAAGGTGCTGACACGATGCCGAGAACGAGGGGCGAAGGTTCGAGGAAGGAGTGGTGCAGGCCGGTGGGAGGCCCCCGGAGTCGTGCTGTCCGCACGGTCCGCTGTGGCGGGATCAAGGTTGGGAATCGCGAGTGCGGCCGAGAGTGGCTGAGCCCGTGGCAGTGGTTGATTTCAGCAAATCGCTCGGGATATCCGTGCATAGGATGTTGGCTCCAAGCATCACGGCGAGGTCCGCGTCTTCCCGGGATCGGATCGGCCAGAGGGAGAGTTGGAGCCCGGCTTTTTTCACCTCCCGGGCGTATTGGCGGTTGGTGTGATCCAGTGATACGGACAGCCTGCCGCAACCGAGCGTGAGCGCATCCTGGATGAATTCGGGAGTGGGAGGCGTGCCCGTCAGCAGTCCGGTAGGGGCTTCGGGCAACAAGCGCTTCATCAGCGACAGCACCCGCCGGTCAAAGGAGGTGAACCAGAAGGTTCCTTTAGGCATGTCTTTCACTGTAGCGGCCACCAGGCGGCCGTAGGTCTGTAGTCGCCCTTCGTTGTAGGTTTGCGTATCTGAGGTCTTCAGCTCCAGGAGCAGCATGACATCGGGCTTGTCCTTGAAATACGCCACCAGGTCTGTCATGGCGGGAACAGGAACGCCATGTTCCTTCGTTCGGAGCTGCCGCACGTCGGCAAGAGAGAGTGCCTCAATTTTCCCTGTTCCCCCGGTCGTCCGGGAGGTGTCTGCATCATGCATGAGCACCAGATGATCGTCCTTGGTGAGCCGGATATCGACCTCGAAACCGCGCAGTCCGCGTCCGTAGCTCTGCCTGCAGCCCTCGATGGTATTTTCATCGAACTCGTGGCCTGCCCCGCGGTGGGCGATCAGGCGAACACCTTGGTAGTCGGCAGCCGGAGCAATTCCGGACAGGGCCAGAGTGATGGCGAGTGAGAGGAAGCCTGAAATTCGCGAAGGGAGCATGAGCGTGGAGGATGAAGTGATCATTCTTACGCTGTGCTTCAGACCGATGTTTCGCCTGGCATCCTGCGACGGGGTGCGGTTTGGTCCCAACAACCCTGCCGATGAGCATGGAGAGACAGCCGCGCACCTGGGGTCGGTGTCGAATCTGTGTTTGGAGGATGGGGTCAGAGAGACTCCGCACAACCATGCAGACCGTTCGCTTTGCCAAAGTGGTGAAGGATTCCGGCAGTCCGGAAATCTACCTGATGTGGAAGGAACCATCCAAGGACACTGCACTGCAAAAACTCGTGGCCCAGCATCGTGTCATGACACTGACTCAGCCGCGGACGGGCACCAAAAAGGATTGGGGGGAGCTGGGTTTGGGCGAGGACCTTGGTGGGCAGATGCTGGTTTTCCCCAAGAGTCTGGGAAAGATCGATGGCAAACGGGTGGTGGGCATCGACTACCGCCTGCTGAAGACACCGCCTGCGGCTCCAGGCCGGCCTGTCAAAAATCCCGGCCATGCCCGTCAGAAACCTGCTGCATTCACGCGCGGCAAAGGGGAGCGTCGGGATGCGATGACCGTCAAAAATGTAAGCAGGGAGGCACCTGTTGAAAACATCATCCCTCTCCCGCCCCAGTCCGTGTCTGAGAAGGCAAAAGCTCCTATCGAGCCTGAGAGGGACGTGAAAAAGCCAGCATCTGCATTTAAGAAGGCAAAGGTGGACGCCTCCGCGATGTCAAATGCACGGGTTCGAAAAAGGGCAAAATCGGCACTGGCAGCATGGAAAAGTGGCAATCAACTGCCAGCGTATGAATTGCTCGAGAGCTTGGCGGGAGAGAGGTGACACTCGCTGCATGGCGGTGCCTGTGCTTGTTGTCCACCAGAGACAGTTGTTGAAGCACCTTCTCCGTGGGGGAGTTCCCACGTTGAAGGACAGTTTCGCACTCTTCACCAGAACTCTGGCCCATGCCTTGGTCAAAGAGGGAATTTGGGAGATTTTTAAGGAGTTCCAGGGCCGATCAGGAGAGTGAGGTGAGGTGCCAGTGCGGCAACCTTCGTCAGGAGTTGCGATACAGAAGACCGCAGGGGTACTTCATCGCGAATGATAACGACGCCTTGAGCCCGCATGGCATAACCCATATTACACTTCTCTCCATGTCTCATCTCATCTTTATCAGTCGCAATTTCACAGAACTGGGCGGTTTCCAGTCTTCCGAAATCATCGACTTCTACAAAAGAAACATCCTTACCGAGAAGGACTTTGTGCGTTTGGACGGTGGCGAAACCTGGATTCCGTTGCATGCATGGATTTCTGGGGCCCAAGATGCCGTGCCCATCAAGGAACTTTCAAGCGTTGCCGGCAGGGTGACTGCCAAGCGCAACGCCAGCGTCAAGGTGAATGGGGCTGCGCCAAAGAAAACCACGGTGAATTAACCGCTGTCGCGGTACAGTTTGAGCCCGGTTCTGCCGCCCTCTTGTTCCGGCATTCCGTGCAGCTCAGGGATGTCGGATCAAGTGTCCCTCTTCGCGGTCGGTCAACATGTCCCACCAACCGGCCAATGACCGGATGGTCCTTACGGCTGGACTTAATAGCCCGGTCCAGCAGGGGGCGCTGCGCTGGCTGTTGAAAGAGCAAATTGGCATCCTGGTGGCATGGTCAACAGGATCACCAACCCAAGTTCCAACAGTACGCAGAAAATGACGGCGAAGATCATTCTCACAACACGGCACAATGGAATAAAAGGAGCTGTGCTGCAAAATGTATTTGGGCATATCAATATGCTAATAAAAGCCCCTTCATTTGAGAGGATAATGCCAGAATTGAGGCTGGTGGCCCTGGCGCAGGTTGACCCTTTTCAGGTGGAAAACTACTTCGGGTGTTTTCTCGTGCGAAATTGAGAGGAGTGAGTGCATGGCTGGCAGTCCGTGAGAAGAGTATCGCAAAGTAGAATCGCAGATGATTTATCACCATTGACGTGGCGGATTCGTCACGGGTGGCTTTTTGACTTCAGATCCTTGGAAATAGAGGGTCTGGCATGTTCTCAGCAAGGTGCCATTGTATTTTCTTGGCAATCGCCATCATTCTGATGGGAAATGCGAGTGCCTGGTCGCAGGTGCTGGTTTACGAGTTCCACTTTTCTGAGGAAAAGGGGGTGAACTACCACACCTTCGAGACGGGCTACTTTGTGGCTCCCATTTTGGGTGGAACTGGTTCGTTCGTTCTGGCGACGAATGAGGACCGCACCTATGTGACGGCAAGTGAGAGCGGACAGATGTTTCCTGCGGGTGATCGGGATGAGCGCAAAGTCGTGGTCTCTGCGACGGCCACAAAAGGAAGTGCCAAAGGGCAGTTGGTGGTGATCGGCGATGTCGATCATCTGCTCAAGGTAAGCAGCCCAACTGTCAGCCTCTCTGTGAGTGTGGCGAAGGTTCTGAATGGCACGTCAGTCTTCGCTGACAGTGAGGCGGGGGCCGATAAGCAGGTGACAGACTCCAGCTACGGCTCGGCAGGTTCGTCGAAGGTCAGGCTGACCCTGGATGAGAGCGAGACGGAGCGGGCCAACGATGACGGCTTGAGCATTGCGGCCACGATAGAGAAACTTGCCAAGCTTCTGGAGAGGCAAGGTTACGCTCCCTATGAGGGCGGGAGCGAAGCGGGCGGCGCGGCATCCAGCGCGGCGGCGGATGATGACGGTCAAACCAAGCAGGCAGATGACGAGAACTAGCCCTCCATTGCCTGCGGACATCTTTCACCCTCCACCGCACTGAATATGTCGCCCCTCCTGCAAGCTGCTGTGCAATGCACCAGGGTGGATCGTGAGGATCTGGACAAGGTCGTCCGTGGGGCTGTGCTTGCCGGACAGTCGCTGATTGATGGGCTGCTGGACCAGGAGGCGGTGGATGAAGGTGAATTCGCGGCCCACCTGGCGCGTGTGCTCGACTGGAGATGGTTGGGGACGTTTGAGCCGGTGGAGGCAGAGACAGCGGCGTGGCTGAAGTCCGTGTGTCCGGCACGCCTGGCGCTGAAACACCGGTTGCTGCCGCATGTGCTGCCCCGGATCAAAGAAGGGGATGAACCTTCGCCACCGCACGAGTTGCTCATCGTTTGCTACGATCCTTTTGACCTCGCCGCCCGGCAGGCCGTGGCGCGGGCCATCACCGTGCCATGCCGGTGGTGTCTCGCTCCGCGCAGCCAGTTGTTGCCGGCGATTCAGAATCTCTACGGGGTGGGTGCCGACACGTTTGAAGACATCCTCCGGCATCGCGCCACGGATGAGGATGATTCCCACATGCGGGATGAGGCCAATGTCATTGACGCTGATGACGCTGAGGCCTCGGTAGTGAAGTTTGTGAATCAGATCATCCGGGAAGCGTTGACGCAGCGGGCCACGGACATTCATCTGGAGCCTGTGCATGACAATCTGAGAATCCGCTACCGGGTGGATGGCCTGTTGCATGAGGTGCCGGTACCGGAGAACATCCGGCAGCTTCAGGGCTCGGTGCTGGCCCGGGTGAAGGTGATGGCCAAGCTCGATATAGCCGAGAAGCGGTTGCCGCAGGATGGGCGCATTCACCTGAGGCTGGATAATCAGGGCATCGACGTGCGGGTGGCCACCATCCCCAGCGTGGAGGGGGAAAGCATCAGCCTGCGTCTGCTGGGGCAGCAGCGTTTCACCTTGGACCGTCTAGGATTCACGCCTGCCTATCGGGCGAAGATTGATCAACTGCTGGCCAAGCCCAATGGCATCGTTCTCGTCACCGGTCCCACTGGCAGCGGCAAGAGCACCACGTTGTACACCTTTCTTTCTGCGCTGAACAGCATTCACCGCCGCATCGTGACCATTGAGGATCCCGTGGAGCACAAGCTGCCGGGGGTGGTGCAGATTGCGGTGAAGCCTGAGATCAACCTGACCTTTGCCGCCGGTCTCCGCAGCATCCTGCGCGGCGATCCCAATGTGGTGATGATAGGTGAGATCCGCGATCTGGAGACAGCGGAGATCGCCGTGCGCGCCTCGCTCACAGGTCACCTGGTGTTCTCCACCCTTCACACAAATGACTCCATTGGCGGCATCACGCGTCTGGTGGAGATGGGGGTGGAGCCCTTTCTGGTGGCGACCTCCGTGCGGGCCTTTCTCGCACAACGGCTGGTGAGATCCCTGTGCCCGCAGTGCCGGGTGCCGGTGGAGTACAGTGAGGAAAAGCTGCGTGCCCGCGGCTTTGCCGAAGGTCTGGGGCAGACGTTTTACGGGGCAAATCCCGGGGGCTGTCATGCCTGCCGCAGCACGGGCTATCACGGGCGGCTGGCGATCTATGAGATAGCCTTGCTCACCCCGGCCATGCAGGATCTGGTGGCTAGCCGGGCCAGTTCCAATGATCTGCTGCGCCTGGCGCGGGCCGAGGGATTCCTCTCTCTGCGGGAGTACGGATGGCTGAAGGTGCTGGCTGGTCACACCACGGTGGAGGAGGTGATGCGTGTCACCAGTGAGGATCACCTGGACTGACGGACCGACGTGTCGTTCGCGGAAACATTCACAAGCTCACCCCCCCATGGCCGCCTTCTCCTTCATCGCTCTCAATCTGGAAGGCCAGCGTCGCTCCGGCCAGGTGGATGCGGCAGATCGCGGGGACGCGGTGCGGAAGCTCATCCGGCAAGGTTTGCAGCCTACTGAGGTACGGGAGGAGGCTGAAAAGGCCCCTGGAAAAGCCATGTCGAAGCCGTTGGGAAGCCAGCCGAGGGCAGACACTCAGGCCAAGGCAGCATCCGGCGGGGCGGCGTCGGCGCTTTCGTTGCCGGAGAAGCTGGTCATTCAGTTCACTGAGGAGCTTTCTGACCTCCTTGGGGCCGGGTTGCAACTTGAACCCGCCCTGCATTCGCTGGAGAATCGCAACAAGAGTTCCCTACAGGTCCTGGCGGGGCGGTTACGGGAAAAGGTGCGTGACGGCACGCCCTTCTCCGCTGCCCTGAGCCAGGTGTGTGCCTCGTTTGGGGACCTGTACTGCAATCTCGTCGCGGCAGGGGAGGCAGGGGGATCGCTCGCTGCCATTCTGAGACGGCAGGCCCGGTACATGAACCAGATGGCGGCATTGCGGGCCAAGGTGTCCAATGCGCTGATCTATCCGGCCTTCATCATTGCGTCAGGTATTGCCTTGGCGTTCGTCTTCTCCGGTTACCTGCTGCCCAAGCTCACGGTGTTGATCAAGCACACCAGTGGAGATCTGCCTGTCTTTGCCAAGTGGATGCTGGCGGGCAACCTGGCGCTCAAGCAGTGGTGGTGGCTTCTCCTGATGTTGGGCATCCTTGCCACGGTGGCGGTGAAACTGGGGTTCAAGGACCGGGGCAGGCTCACGTGGTGGCACCGGGTGAAATTAAGTCTGCCTGTCTATGGGCCGGTGTTGCAGACGCGGTTCGAGGTGCAATTTTTGGAGACGCTGGGCAACCTGCTGGGGAATGGCCTGCCATTGCACCGGGCGCTCATGCTGACCCGGAATGTGAGCACCAACCTGCATGTGCGGGACCGCCTGGAGCACGTGCAGGCCGCGGTGAGTGAGGGCATCTCCCTTAGCCGGGCCTTGGAGCGTCACGAAGTGGTGCGGCCTGCTGTGGTGGACATGGTTCGGGTAGGTGAGGCTACCGGGGACATGGCGGATGCCCTACAGAAGGCGGCGGAGCGGTTTGACCGGCAGCTTAGCAAAGGGATCGAGTCGGCCACAGCGCTCATCCAGCCCGTTATCATGGTCTTTATGGCCGCACTCGTAGGTTCCATGGCCTGGATGATGATTAGCGTCGTTTACGGCACCCTGGAGCACATGCGCAGCCATTGACTCATCCTCACCCATTCATCGTGTATTGAACCCCATCCAACCCTGATCATGAAACCCATTGCTTCCTCCCGCCTGCGCGCCGCCTTCACCCTCATGGAGATGATGCTCGTGCTCTTCATCATCGCGCTCATCCTGGGCGGCGGTGTTTACCTCATGCAAAACGTGGGTCAGGACGCGGAGGTGAGCAAGGCGGCCTCGGACATCAAAACTTGGGAGACCAACCTGGTACGCTACAAGACGAAGGCGATGATGTTGCCGACCCAGCAGCAGGGGCTGGCGGCGATGGTCACGCAGCCCACGGTAGAGCCTCTGCCCAAGCGATGGAGCGCTCTGGCCAAGCCTGAGGCCCTCAGTGACCCATGGGGTCGTCCCTACCAGTATCGCAATCCCGGCAAGAGGGATCCGGCCGGATACGACTTGTACTCTCTGGGGCCTGATGGCGTGGAGGGCACGCCGGATGATGTGGGGAACTGGCAGTAAGCTCCAGATTCCAACGGGGAATCCCAATGCGCAGCACCCCGCTCTCCACGAGATCATCCACAGGGTTCACCCTGTTGGAAATGAGCGTGGTGCTGTTCATCATGGCCATCCTCGCAGGGCTGTGCATTCACAACTTCAGCAGCCTGAATCAGGAGGAAATCATCCGAAAGCCGGTGGTGGAGCTACAGCGCATGACCATGGGGGCCATGCGCCGTGTGGCTGCTTCTGCCGAGGCGGAGGTCATTGCGTTTGAGCCCAGGGGATTCACCATCCAGTACCGTCGCGCGGCAGATGGTCTGGAGGCCGCGGGCAAGCGGGAGAAATGGCAGCGTCGTGTGACCGTGCCGGAGGGCATGAAGGTGCTGCTCAAGCGCTTTGGCACTTCATCGTTCCAGCCTGCGGCAGGGCAACAAGTGATTTTTCTGCCGGGTAGTTTGTGTGAACCCATGACGGCCCGTTTTGAGTTGGGGACCTCGTGGCTGCAGATCCGGCTGGACCCTCTGACGGGAGGGGTGGCGGAGGAGGAGATGTACATCGCACCGAAGCCATGACTGACATGACTGGCAGGACCAGCAAGGGTGTCCAGGCCTTCACGTTGCTGGAGGCGCTCCTGGCCATGCTGGTGTTCAGCCTGGCGGTGATCGCACTGGTGGAGGCTATCAACCAGATGGGGCTCGCTGCGGTGGAGTCGCAGATGGAGGCGGCTGTGCAATCCCGCCTGGATGACCACCTGCTTCTCACCACCCGGAAGCTGGGGGCGGTGGCTCCTGGAACCGCGCTGCATGAAGAGCGCCGTGCGATCACCGAGGCCAGGGTGCTCTACAACATCGTCGTGAAGTCTGAGGAGGTGAAGAATCGGCGTGGGGAACGGCTTGCCGACTTGTACAGGGTGAAGGTGACTGCCTCATGGATGGATGACGGTCGGGCGCAGGAGAAGTCAGTAGAGTCTCTGGTCTGGCCCCCGCTCCATGCCGCCGTTTCTTATCAAGGAGGGATCGCGCCGTGAGAACAGTGCTGCGTGCTAGAGTTCGAGGTTTCACCCTCATGGAGATGATGCTGGTCATGCTCATCCTCACGCTTCTGGTGGGAGCTATTTTTGGCATCGTGCGGGGCACGGTGGAGCTGGCCGATGACATGACAGTGGAACAGGCGCGGGAGTCCAGGCTGAGGGGATTTGCAGATTACTGTGAGCGGCTCTTCCGCACTCTGCCAGCCGGGGCGGTCGTGCGGCACGAGTTGGAGAACCGCGGGGGGCGCTATCTCTCGCAGCTTGTTTTTGAAAACGTGCCTTCGGGAGTCGGAGGGAGCGGGGTGGACCCAAGGAACCGGGTGGTGCTGCAGACAGAAGAAGCGGTGGACGGGTATCTCCGCATGGTGCTCACAGTCGTGCCTCTGACGCAAGACGCGAGCGAGCCCGTGAAGCTGACGCTGCTGGAAGGCGTGGCCACTTGTGAGTGGGAGTTTCATGATCCGGTGACGGACCAATGGGTGAGCATCTGGAACAAGGGGGCAGGCAAGGGGTTGCTAGCCGCCCCGCGCGATCTGAGCCCTCCGGTTCCAGGCGCGGACGTGCCCCCTTCAGATCCAGGAGTGAAACGACCAGAGCTGGTGAAACTCAAACTGAAGATGGGGGTTGGTGGAGAACGGCAGTTTGCGTTCTGGACACCGCCCGCGAGGGGGCGGTAGGCAGTGGGCGGTAGGCAGTGGGCAGTGGGCAGTGGGCAGTGGGCAGTGGGCAGTGGGCAGTGGGCAGTGGGCAGTGGGCAGTGGGCAGTGGGCAGTGGTGTGGCGCGAGTTGGCTCATGAACCCGAAGGGTTCGCCATGCATAGACGCCATGATGGCGGGATCAGCAAACATCAGGCAACATGCCTGGTGCCACGAGAAAGGCACTGACCCACACCATCATGACCACCTATACTTTGCACACCCCCATCCCTTGTCACGCAGCGATCTGCAAGGCCCTCAACCTTGCTGGCCAGGAACGCCGTGTCACCCTGGGCCTGGATCTGGAGCTAAACACGCCCGCAGGTTCCCTGGTCGTCGCCGGAGGCCAGCCGCTCAATCTGGGCAAGCACCCTCGCAGCCTCTGGGTCGAACTGGTTGGCTGGCTCGTCAATCAAGGCTGTGAAGTCCACTGCGTCCAGGAGGCTTGTGGCTTTGGCTGGGAGTTTCACCGCGAGTTGGAAGGTGCTGGAGCTCATAGTGTGGTGGTTGCTCCCCAGGAACTCAGCGGCAAACGCAAGACCGACAAGCGTGACGCCCGCATGCTGGCCACCCTGCTCTGGGACTACGTGAGCCGGGGCAACCGAGCCTGCCTGCGCCCGGTCAGGGTCCCCACGGTGGAGAAGCAGCAGCAACGAGGGAGTCACCGCCGCCGAGAGCAGGTGATCAAGCTGCGTGGTCAGATTGCATCCCAGGGACGCAGCTTGCTATGGGACCATGGCTGGTTGAGGGATCTCGACAGCTGGTGGGCACCCAAGAACTGGGAGCAGCTCAGAGCCGATCTGCTCGCCGCCGGCCGCACGTGGCTGGTGGACATGATCGAGCCCATGCAGAGAATGTGCCTGCAATTAAATGGTTATAGCGAGGAGCTCAAAAAGAAGGCCATCAGCGAAGTCAAACCTCCGAAGACTGCCATCAAGAAGTCCGAACCAGGCTTGATCTTGAATGCAGCCGAGCCTCCCAGAGCGTCGGAGGAGGCCCCAGCAGCCCAGGTTCGGCCCAAAGGACTCGGCGAACTCAGCTATGCGATCATCGCCGCAGAGGTGGGTGACTGGAACCGGTTCAAGAACCGGGGACAGCCCGGCTCGTTCATCGGCTGCTGCCCCAGTGAGTACAGTAGCGGGGAAAAGCAAAAGCTTGGGCAGATTGACCGGATGGGCAGCTCGCGGATCCGCACGACGCTGGTGGAAGCGGCGTGGAGGATCTGCAGGCTCAATCCGAACTGGAGGGGGGTGAGGAAATATCCTGAGGAACTGGGGCCGCAAGGCACGGTCCGTGGAGCCAGGAAGCGCAAGGCCATCGTGGCCTGTGCCCGGATGCTCATGGTTGATCTTTGGAGATTGCACATGGGGACGGCAACGTTGGAAGGCCTGGGCTTGGAGCCAGCCACCACCTAAGACACCCCCTGTTGAAACACTTTCAGTCGGAGAATCTGATCGACCCATGGCTTGGCCGCCGCAAGGCTTAGCCCGCAGCAGTAGAATGATCGATTCCTGACTGATCCTTGTAGCCCGCAAGGGCGCGATGCACGGCCCTGAGGGCCTGTGCGGATAGGAGCATGAGAGCAGGAGTAAAGCTGCTCAACAGCGCGTGTCATAGACCGGGCTGCATCAAGGATCAGACGACAGAAAGAATCACGACGAACCCTCCACCCTCAAAGAGCAGCAACGCCGAAGAAAACCGCAAGTCACCTCACAAACCAATTGACCCGCCTCATAGGAGCCATGGGTCGACCGAGTGGAGCGAGGACTACCCATGGAATACTGGATTGGGAATTCTACCGCGGAGCGGTAGGCCCATCGTATGGCTGACCGCTGACGACAATCCCGCGATCGTAGCCCGTTTTCGATTGGCCGCTATGGGCCTACCGCTCCGCGGTAGCGAGTGGAAGTTACTTCCACGGGGAGCCCTCGCTCCACTCGGTCGACCCAATGGCTATTCATGGCTGAACCCTCCGGGTTCGGCTGCTCTGTCACTTTGCCGGGAAGGACTTCTTCTCCTGGCGTGCAGGGGCTTTGGCGGGCGGGGGATCCCAGGCGGGGAGCAGGGGAGTGGGTTGGGGTTGTTCCGCGAACTGCTGCACCTCCGGGAAGGAGCGGTTCAGGTTTTCGATTGGAACCTGTTTCTGGGCAATGGAGTCGTCGCTGGCCACGATGATGGGCTGAACAAAGATCATCAGTTCCCGCCGTTCCTTAGTCTTGGCGGTGGAGCCAAACAGGTGCTTCACGAGCGGGATGCGGGACAGGACGGGCACGCCGGACTTGTTGTTCCGATCGCGTTCGGTGATGAGGCCCCCCAGGATGATGGTGGCTCCGTTGGGTACGACCACGGTGTTGCTGAGGGTCTGGGTGGAGAGGTTTGGCACCTGGTTGCCGCTGATCGTGGTGTAGCTGGCGATATCCAAGTTTTGCTGCACGAACTCAAGCTTCACTTCATTCTTGTCATAGATGTGGGGGACGATGTCCAGCTTTAGCTCCGCGGGGATGTACTGGGTGTTGGAGACAAAACCGTTGGTATCCGGATCGGACCCGATGCCGGAGCTGTAAGTCTGCCCGGGTATGGCGAGCTGCTGGCCGGTGGAGATGGTGGCCTTTTTGTGGTTGAGCGTCGTCACATAAGGGCGCTGCAACACGTGAAAGCGATCCGACTCCTCCAGGGTGTTGAGAAAGACGTTGAGGTGCTTGCCGATTTTACCGTACACCGTGAGCCCTTGCAGCGCTGGGAGGAAGTCGGCCACGTTGCCCAGGGCGGCCAGATCGGTCATGGCGTTGGTCTCTGTGGTGGAGGTCTTGTTGATGCCACCGATGACAAGGTTGTCATTCACCTGCTCCAGGGTGCGCACCCAGTCCAGGCCAAAACGGAAGTCCTTGCCCGTGGTGAACTCACCGATGATGGCAGAGAGAATGATCTGGGGTGGGCGCTTGTCCATCTGCGTGAGCAGATCGTCCAGCATGCGCAGCTGGTCCGGCGGACCGGAGGCGTAGAAGGTGCTGTTGGGTGGATCCACGATGACGAGGGTCTTTCCAATAAGGATTGACTGGGATCTGGGCAACACGGTGTCCTCCAGCGTACGGGTTTCATTTTGAAAGGCAGCCGCACCGCCGCCAAAGCCTGAGCCTCCGCCCAATCCGGAGCCGTAGCTGGAACTGCGTCCGCCGTTGTCACTGCTCGTGTTACCAGCCCGGGAGGTGGCGACTGATGTTTGTTGGGTGTTCTGTCCAAGGGGCTGGGGGCCGTTGGGATCCACCACACCCCGGAGGAGAGCATTTTGCGCCACCTCCACAAACTCGGTGAGGTCCATGTAGCGCACTTTGCGCGAGATGAAACTCCGGATGGGGGATTCGTCGTCGAATTCCTTGATGAGGGTTTCGATCTGCGCCATGTCCACCGGGCGAGCGATGACCAGCAGGGCGTTTTGGCGGGCTATCGGCACCAGTTTGGGAGGGGTCCTGCCAGATCCGTTTCCTCCGGCGGTGATCACTCCGCCTCCGGTTACGCCGCCTTTAGCAACGCCCCGACTGTCTCCAGGTGCGGAGCGGGCTGCAGCCGGAGTCGCTGTGGCGGTCGCATCCAGACCCAGAAGGGTGCCGATGGTGCGTGCGACCTCCTCGGCATCGGCGCGTTCAAGGAAATATTTTTTTGTAGTTGTCTCAGAAGACGGGGTGTCCACCTGGCGCACAAGGTCGATGATGGCGCGGATGGTGGTGGAATTTTCCGTGATCACCAGAGCGCTGGCCTTGGGCACGGCCAGGATTTTGCCATAGGGGTGCAGGGTGATGATCTGGCTCAGCGCCTGTCCGGCCTCATCGGCGTCCAGGTGTTGCAGGGGCAGGAGATAGCTTACTACCTGGTCTCCCTGGGGCAGGCGGCTGGCATCCAGGATCATGTCCACCCCTTCGGTTGAGGGGAGCTTGCCTGCCTCAAAGGCGAGCACTTTCACCATCTGCTCCCCACTCGGGACGATGGCGTAGCCGCTGATGAGGAGGGACTTCTCGATGAACTCGATGACCTGGGCCTTGGGCATCTCTCCGCCTGTGTCCATGGAGAGGACGACCCCCTCCAGCTTGGGGTCCCTGATGATTTTTTTTCCGGTGAGCTCCTGGTAGATTTCCAGGATTTCTCCAATGGGAGCACCGGGCTTTTGCAGAGAAAGCCGGGTCCCCGGAGAGGGGGCGGGAATGTCCTGTGAAGCGAGGGTGCCAGCGAGTGCTAGGAATGACAAAACGACAGCGCGGTTCAGGAAGGCCTTCATGAGGAAGCGGTCTGGCTAGGGGGTGTTGGGCACGGTTTGCACGCGCCGACGCTGGCGAACGGTGGGGGACTCTGACCTGCCGGGCACACTGGCAGGGGGCGGCGCGGTGGCCGCGACGTTTTGGCTGGCCAGGGCCTGGGTGGGGGGATGGCCCGGGGTTCGGTTCAAGGAGCCTGCAGGCCCGGCTGAGGGGGAGGCGGTTGTGGCTGTCGGTGAAGCCGGCGCAGTTGCTCCTGCTGTCTTGCGTTCTTTGGTCCCGGCGTTGGAGGGGGCCACACTTGCTGCGACGCTCTTCAAGTAGGCCTCGTTGTATTCCAGACGGGCTACCTCGGTTCCCCGGGCGATCTCTACGTAGCTGGCCTTCAGCGTGGTGGCGCGGTGCACCTGCTTGATGACCAGCCCCTCGGCATTGGGGGCACCTTCCTTGAGCGGATAGCGCTGTTGCGTCTTCACATTCACTAAAATTACGCGGTGGCCTTCGCCCAGATTGTCAATGCCGCCCAGAGCCAGGTCTTTGGCAAAGGATTGGCTCTCTATCGCCACGGGGGCGGTTTTCAAGGTAAAGGGATTGCGGGCCCAGTCCTGCTCGTAGCGAGACTGGGGATGTCGCTGGGGAGGCTCAAACGCCGTCAGTTCGACCTGCAAACAGGAAGTCAGCAAAACGGCACCCCACCATGCGACGGGCAGACGAGCGGGCACGATCATGACTGGGTGAGAGTGAGTTGGTACCAGCGGCGGAAGACCACCCGGCATTGGATTTGCGACGGGTCGGCCTGGTCAGGCGAGAGACGGCACTCTGGCACGGTGCAGCCTTCGGTGGGACCCTGGACGAGGTAGATCCACTGCAACACGGCGGGCAGGGGGCCTTTGACGGTGAGCGTGACTCCAGACTGCCGGTAGAAAGGGGTCTTCACCGGGGCTTCGAACTGCTTGTCCAGAACGGCAAGTTTCTCCTCCCCTGCCAGCTTGAGGACGTGCTCGTAGAGGAGGTTGTCTGCGTCCAGGTCGGTGGAAGCAACGGGCTGGTTCTTCCTCAACCACTCAACGCGCTCCTGCCAGTCTTCCGCCTCTGCGAGAGTTTCCTCGATCTCCAGCTCCTCCAGGCCGATCTGATGAGAGCGGGCTTCCAGCTTCTTCTGCCATGAAGACAGATGCGCCGCGGCAATGAGGCCGCCCATGATGGCCAGCACGGCAAAGAAGACGATGAGCAGGCGTTTTTCACCGGGTTTCATGAGAGCGTCCTCCTTTGCCTGTCAGGCCCTCAGCGCGAAAACTTGCCCGGTTGTCATCCAGGATGGTGGGCTGGGGGAAATTCCAGGCAAACTGACGCAGGCCCGGGCTGCCCGTCACATCAGCCTGGAATTGCTTGGCATGGGCCACGGTACTGGCTTCTCCCGCGACCGTCAGCTTCTCCCGGTCGAGTCCAAACTCTTTCAACCGGATGCCTTCCGGCGGCAGGAGAGAGACCACGCGGTGGAAGATCTCCGGCACATAGGTGTCCGGGTCCACCGCAGGTTCCACCGCGAGCCATTGCTCCTGGGCAGCCTGGGTCTTTTGCATCTGGGGCCGCTGTAGGGCGATGCGATGCTCTCTCTCATCCAGGCTGCGGGACTTCCAGACGAGCGTGGCACCCCATGCGGCGAAGGCCAGAAAGTACACCGCCGCCAGTGAACCCAAGGCGAGCACCCGGCGGCGCTGCCGGGCCTGCTGCTGCCAGGCCTGCGCCACCTGGGGCGGCAGCAAAGGGCGGGTGCTCGCGGGCTGGACTGGCGCGGGCCGGGCTTCTTCCAGGACGGATCCCCCGGAAATCCGGGCTAAAGTTTCCACGAACTCAGGCTCTGACTGGGTCCACAGCCGCACCTCTGTGATGTCCATCGGAATCTCCCAGGCAGCCAGGCATTGCAACACGTCCCGGATCTCCCCCGCCGCCCTGTCATCCAATGTGGTTGCATGCAGGGTGGCAAAGTGCACGAGGTGCCCCTCCACTGTCATAGCCAGGACGTAACGCCCGAGCTCCTTCCACAACGCGAGACCGCTCACTGGCAGAGGCAGGCACCGTGACGAAGGTTCAAAACTCCGGGGATGGCAGCGCAACCACTCCGCGAGTGGCGGTTCTGTGGCGAGTCCGGCAGAGCCGAGCAAGGTGCGCTGTGGCTGTTTCACGGTCTCCCAGCACGTCCAGGGTTGGCCCTCCGCGGAGGTCGCATCTCTGGCGGCCCACCGCAGCGATGCCACTTGCTCCCCATCCAAGGTGCCCTCTTCTGGTTGCACGGCCCACAGGGGGATGGAGTCCAGCACCAGGCTCTCCATGGCAAAGATGCATCCCTCACGATCTGAGGGACGGTTTTCCAGGCGTTCCCCTGTGCCGCCGTGGCGCAGCCTCCAGTATTCACGGCTCTCCTCTCCTGGGAAACACATCAGAGCGAGAGGGGGCGTTCTCATGACAGACCTGATCAACACAGTGACTCGAATGAGGGCACCTTCTGGACATCGGGACCTTCAACAAGAAAACTTTCCGTCACCGCATGAGTTTGCGGAGGTAATCCAGACGATTGCTGAGAAAAGAATTCTTCACGGCCGGCCTGCGGTTGACGGCACGAACTCATGCCAGGCCAGGACTTGCGTTTTGCCATCGCGGCGCTGTAGAGTGACCGCGATGCCCCGGGCGCAGTCATTGACGCGCCCGATACTCACCACACGAGGCGTATAACCATTCAGACCTACTAACTCTCCGGTGCCTTCCCCGCTGGGACGTCCCTTGCCAAGGCGATCATAGACCTCCTCCAGCTCTTCTGCCAGGTTGTCATCCAGCGTGCATGGGTGCCCGTCCAACCCATCCCGATGACGGGTGAAATTTTGTGCGCTGGTTAGAGGCACATCCAGCACGGCGGCGATGAGGGCCGGTTCCGCTTCATTAAGGTTCAGGCGCCCATCACCCCAGAGCGTGAACGCCTCCCGCCAGCGGGGGGCTGCTTGCATGACCCGGTCCATCCCGGGCACGAGCAGCATTTCATCCAGACTGCGAAAGGGTCGGTTGGCGGGACCACGAGACAGGCCTCTGGCTTTGTAGTCTGATGACTCGGCCCCTTTCAGATGCTTGAAGTCATCTTCGTCCACAAAGTCCATCAGTGCATCCACGACAGACTCAGCCTCCACTCGGGACAATCCCCAACTGGCGAAGAGGCGTTCCAGAACGGACCGATGGGTGTCTGTGAGGAGGTGGTTGACGTTCAGCCGGGCTTCCTCTGAGGTGATCTGCACCTCTATGGACTCGATGGAGTCCGGTTTCCCCCTGAGCAATGGATCGCCTGCCTCGATTTGCTGATGGCAGCCAATTGCCAGCCCGGACTCCGCCAGGTGCCGGGCTCGTGAGATCATTTCCCGTGCTACTCCCGCCTCCACGTCTTGCATGGCGATCATCAGGGTGGTGACCATGAGAAAGGACAGCAACGCAATGACCCACAACACCATCAAGAGGGCAGAGCCTCCTGGTGCCCGGTGTGACGGCCAGGCAGGAGCAGAGGTGCTGGGCTGCATGGCGGTCAAGAGATCAGGTGTTCAGGCAGTCAGGTGCCGGCTGGTGACCGTCATCCCACCTGTGTTGTGCAGGGGCAGGCGCACGGTGACCGTGGTTTCATCTTCGCCGGTGCAGGTGGCGGAAATGTTCCCTTCATGCAGGAGAATGACCTCCCGCACCGTGTTCAAGCCGGAGCCTACGCCGATGATGGGCAGCTTGTCTTCTTTGGCCCGGGAGAAGGGTGAGCCAAAGATACGCTGCAACTCGACCTCGGGGAGGACGGCGCCTTTGAAGACGAAACGCATGATGACGAAATCATCCTTGGCCCGGGCCTGCATTTGCAGCTCATGGATCTGGCCCAGGTCAGACACGAGATTGACCAGCAATTGGAGCAGCACCACCTCCAGAGAGGCGGCATCGCCTGCCACGGTCATGTCATCGCCGTCCACCTTGGAAGTGGTCTTGACGCCCTGGCTCTCACTGCGGGAGGAAAAGGAGGCGAACACTTCATCAAAGAGTTCCGTCACGCTGATGGTGTCCTTGTGCAGTTCAAACGACTCCTGTCCGCCGGTGGCAGAGAGCATCAGTTCGCCCACGAGGTTCTCCAGACGCTGGGAATGGCGTTTCATGGACTGGATCACGCGTGTGCGATCAGGAGGAGGAAGGAAGAGCACGATGGCACCGCCCACTTTGTCTTTTTGCAGGTGGATGGGCACGGCGCTGACTTCCAGCGCAGGAGGGCGCCCGACTTCTGATGTGGAGGGGCGCGTCACGCGGGCAGACTGCACTCTGCCAGTGCTCAGGGCATCATTGATCAAGCCTTGTAGTTTCTTCTCGCGCACCACCTCGGCGATGGGGCGCTGTAGTGGGCTCTGAGTAAGCTGGAACATGTGGATAAATTCTGCATTCACCAGGGTGATAACACCCTGGCCATCCACGACGAGGATGCCCTCCATCAGGCTGGCCAGGATGCAGTGCTGCATGAACTCATCCTGCTCACGCCGGGCGTTGGCAGAGGCGACTTGCGCCTTGAGTTCATCCATCTTGTCCGCCACGGCCTGGAGCTCGCGGTGGACCGGTCCCAGCCAGTGGAGGCTGCTGATCTGGAGCTTGCGGGGGAAGTGCCCGCCGTTGCCAAGGCTGGCTGCCCATTTCTCGATTTCACGTCCTGGCTTGATGCCCAGGAAGTACACGCCGGCGATGGCAAGGGCAGCAAGGATGAAGATGGCGAGGAGCAGGGACGACATCATGACGGGAGGGAATCAGAAGGGGAGGGGGAAGTGAGCTTGAGTGACGGAAGGGGTGTGCGCAATCTTGCAAAGGTGACAGATTACAACGTGCGCCGGTAGAATCTCAGATTGGCCGCCACCAGCAGCAGCGTGCTGAGCACCACGGTGCAGAAGGTCATGGCCATGGCTTGGGCAAAGTCACCTTGCTCGAACTGGTTGAAGATAAAGCTGCCGACGGTCTGGATGCCAGGAGGCAGGAGCATGATGGACGCCACCCAGTCGCGCAAACACATGATGACGATCGTGATCCATGCGACGAAAAGGCTGGGGCGCAACATGGGCAGTACGACCCCGAGAAGCACCCGCCACGACGGGGTGCCCAGACAGGCCGCTGCCTGCTCAAGACGCGAGGGGATCTGCTGCATGGCCGCATCCGCAAATCTCAGAGCTGTTGCCTGGTAGAGCGCCACATAAGCGAGCAGCAGTATGCCCAGGGTGCCATAGACGGGGAAGGGCACCCAGGGAACATTCCAAGCCAGGATCATGGCTACGGCCACCACCAGATTGGGCACAACGCGGGGCAGCACGGAGAGTTGGTCCAGGAAGGAGACAAGCCGGCCGCGAAAACGGCTGAGGGCGTAAGCCACCACGGCACCAATGATCACCGTCAGGGTCGCGGCGGTCACGCTGAGCAGAAGGCTGGTGCTCAGGGCCTCGATGCCGCGGGAGCCGGGGCGGAAGATGGCGGCGTAGTTCTCCAGAGAGAGCTCTGGCCTGCCCCCTTGCCAGCGCTTGATCAAGCTCATGTACAGCACGGCGGCCACCGGCAGGACGGAACTGAAGAAAAACAAGGTGCCGAAAAACAGCCAGGATGCCGTGGTGCGACCGCGCCCGAGTGCGATGAGACGCAGGGCGGGGAGCCGCCCGTTGGTCACGGTCTGGCGGGCCATGAGGTGCTGGTTCAGCATCACCAGCGTCATGGCTGTAACGGCGAGCACGGCAGAGAGGGCCGCGCCGAGTGGCAGGTTGGTGGGCCAGCTGGTGAGCAGCTCATAGATCACCTCCGGCAGCAATGGGATGTTGGCCCGTGGGGCCAGGATGGCAGCGATGCCAAAGTTAGACACCGCATCAATGAACACGAGGATGCCCGCGTTCATGATGGCGGGTAGCAGCAGGGGCAGCGTGATGGCGCGGAAGATGCGCCACGGGGAGCTGCCCAGACAGCGTGCGGCATCCTCCATGCGGGTGGAGATGCCCAGCAGGGCGGACTCCACGAGCAGGGCCACGGCACCGAAGGAGGTGAGGGTCATCACCAGGATGATGCCTCCAAAGCTGAAGAAGGAGCCGCGCAGCCAGCCCGGAGGATTGACACCCCAGGTCTCCAGAAGGCCATGAGGCTGGAGCAGCAGCACATACGCCAGGGCCATCAGGTACGGCGGAGACATCACCGGAATGAGCAGGGAGACCCGCAGGACGCTCTTGCCAGGTACAGAAGTTCTAGCCAACAACCACCCGGCGGGAATGCCCAGCAACCAGGCCGCGATGGTGGCGGCGACCCCGCACACGATGGAGTTGCTCCACATCTGGGCCAGGCCGTCCATGCGCATCATCTCCAGATACGGGGAGAGGAAGCCGGAGAAACTCCCTCTTAGAAGAGCGGGAAAGATGCTCTGGAGCACCAGCATGAAAAGCGGGTAGCCGATGGTGAGCGTCACGGCCGCGAGCCCGAGGTACACCGGCCAGGGAAGACGCCGGGCGGTGACGCCACGCAGGCGTCGCGCCGAGCCGCGGGGGAGAGTGCGTGAGCTCATTCTGCGACACCTCCCAGACCTTTTTCGATTTCGAACCGGAATTTTCTCAGGGCGGCATGTTGAGCCTGCTTGGCCTCCACCACATCCACCAGCAGCGGATGCAGGGTGGGGCCTGCCTGACGGACGGCGCTGAGCGCCACGTGGGGATCCGCCGGCAGCAGGTGCTCCGCAGCGATGCGCTCCTGCGTGGGGCGGGAGAAGCAGAACTGGACGAACTGCTCCGCCTCCTGCTGATGGCGGGAGGTTCTAAGTATTCCGATGGGACGCAGGCTGAGGGGGCAGCCCGGCTCGGGAAAGATCATGGCCAGCGGTTCGCCTTTCTCGATCTGGCGGAAGACAAGATAATCCGCAGCGCCCAGGACCGCCTCGTGCGCCCCCAGAATGAGGCTGGTGAGAGCCTGGTTGTTAGGTCCTGAAACCTGCAGCCCGCGGGACTTGATCTTTCTCATGCCATTCCAAAACTTCTCCGGGGAGTCAAGGTGAAAGCTGACCACAAACTCCGCGCTGGAGCCTGATTGGGAAGGCGATGGCATCATGGCATTGCCAGAGATCGCACCATCAAAGACTTCCTGCCAGTCCAACGCATTGCGGTCGTGATTTTTGCGCACGGCCAAGCCCAAGGCACAAGCACCGGTGGCGGCGTAGTAGCCCTCTGGATCATTCCACTGCGGATTCAGTTTCAGGTAGTCCCCCTTGGGCAGACGGGCCAGGGAGCCCTCCTCCTTCAGCACCTGTGCCGCCGTCTGGCCAGCCAGGATGACGACATCCGCCTGGGGTTGGAACTCCTCCGCCTTCAGTTTGGCCATGATCTCGCCCGTGGTGGCGCTGAAGAGCCGGGTGGTCACCCCGGACTGTTTTTCAAAGTCCTTGCACATGGATTCCGCCAGCTCGCGCGGACCGGCGGCATAGACCACGAGGACCTTGTCCGGGGCGGCTTGATGGCATCCGGCGGATCCCAGGAGCAGCGCACCAAGCGTGAGTTGCATGCCGCGGTAAAAAAGGGCGCGCCGTGCGTCATTGAGCGCCCGGAAGGGGGTGCTGACACGGGTGGGGACGATGCAGATGCCCGTCATGGATTGAGGTGAAACCTGGTTGGTCATGATGAGGGCTCAGCTTTCCACGAAGACAATCTGCCGGGGGTCGAACTCGATGACGACCTTGCTGTCCAGGGGCATGGGTTCCCGGGCGAATCCGCGGAAGACCTCCCCCTTGCGGGTCAGGGCGTGCACCTCGTAGCGCTCGCCGGAGAAGCAGTTCTTGATACAAGTGGCCTGCCACTGGATGCATTCATTGGCGGGGAACTCGTCCGCCTGGCTTACGGGGAAGATGCGCACGTGCTCCCGCCTTACCATGAGAAAGCCCCGCTTGATGCCCGGAGGGTGGGGTGGGAAGATGGGTTCGCCGGAAACATCTCTCACCGCCTCCAGCTCATAGGCGTAGGGGAAGGAGTTGGCACTGCCCAGGAAGGAGGCCACGAACGTGGTGGCCGGGCTGTCGTAGATCGTACGCGGTGCGGCGATCTGCTCAATGCGTCCGTCGTTCATGACGGCCACCTTGTGGGCGATGGTCATGGCCTCGGAATGGTCATGGGTGACGTAGATGGTGGTGATGTTGAGCCGCCGGATCAGCCCGGCGATCTCATCCCGCATGGAGTCGCGGAGCTGCGCATCCAGGGAGGAGAGCGGCTCATCCATCAGCAACACAGAAGGCTCCACCACAATGGCCCGGGCGATGGCCACGCGCTGTTGCTGCCCTCCCGAGAGGGTGGAAGGGTGGCGGTGGCGGAAGGGGAAGATGCCGGTGCGCTTGAGTGCCTCGTCCACCCGGGACTGTTTTTCCTCGCGCCCGAGCGACAGGGTGCCCAGGCCAAACGCGACATTTTCTGACACGGTCATGTGCGGCCAGAGACTGAGATCCTGGAAAACCACGGCGAAGCGCCGCTTCTGTGCGGAGAGGGAGAAGTCCGCACTGGAGTCCTCAATGACCGCCCCATCCAGGAGCAGACGGCCACGATCTGACGGCAGCAGGCCGGCGATGATGTTGAGCAGGGTGGACTTGCCGCAACCGGAGGGACCGAGCAGGGCGAGGCACTTGCCGCGCTCAAGGGAGAATGACACGTCCCTCAGGACGCTGGTTTCACCAAAGGATTTGCACAGCCTGTCCACTTGAAGGTAGGCCGTCGATGAGGGTGCTGGAAAGCTGGACATGTGGAACTTGATGGCAGAAGAGGTCGGCGGAGGCGGAAGCGTGAAGGGCGTTTGTTTTTTGTGAGGGGTCAGGGCGAGGTCGTAGCTGCGGGCACAGCAGGCTCCAGCGTGTTCACCCGGCCGGTGAGCCGGTTGATCTGAAGCATGAATGATGAAGCGGTGTCGGCCGCCGTGCAGGTAACCTTGCTGGTTGCTTCATCGAACTGACCCGGGGTGACGGCCAGCACCAGGGGTGCGGTGGCGGGCCGCTCCACGCTGCCCAGAGGGCCAAACGCAATGACGTGCAGCTTGGACGATGGCCCCGCCACGCCGTGTGTGTCCAGCTCTGCCGTGGAGTCTGCAGCCACAGAGCCGGTGGGACCCAGGTCCCAGTAGAAGCCCTTGGGCAGGCTCTGCCACTCCGTGATGGCGCGGTAGGTTCCCGGTGCAGGCGCGGTGGCCATGGAGGCGAGCTCTTCTGCGGTCGGTTCGCGGAACAAGATGTAGGCGTGCATGCGCTTGTCCGCGTCCGGGTGGGAGGCACCGGCCAGCCCCAAATAGATGGTGGAGCGCGACTCGATGGCACTCATGCGCGCTTCCTCAATGGCGCTGCTAAGCTGTAGCATGGCCCCCTGGCGTCCACCGGGGGCGCGGAATCCCAGCACTGTCACTGCGGTGAGGCCGACCAGCAACCCTATCACCGTGATGCTGGCGAGCACCTCGATCAGGGTGAAGGCACCCCGCCCCGTCTCTTTAAACCGGCTGCGGCACGATCTGACAGGGATCACCCCCGGCTCCGATAGGGGTCCGGCTGGATTGGGTTGATGAAGAGGTTGGAGGAGTGGCATGGCAACGGCTGACGTTTTCTATTCACCAGGGGGCCGGGCGGTGGACAGGAGCAAATAGGGCTGTTGGTACCGGTTGCGCAAGAGCACGGCACTGATCTTTGTCCCCGTGTAGTCCAGGGTCATCAGGACCCGGGTTTTGTTTTTGATGATGGCGGAGATGGTCACGGTTTTTCCAAGAACCTGCTCTGCTCTCAGCAGGGTGGGTGTCGCAGAATAGGGGACCTGGAGGGCTTGCCCCTCCCCCACCGTGGCCTGCAGAGGAACGTCCTTTAAAAGATTGTAAACGTAGATCCCGCTGGTTTCCGGATTTGGCGGATAGTCTTCCACCAGGTTGAAGACTGGTTTCCCGTCCGTAAGCACGACCAACAGAGTGTACGAGTTGTCTTTTTTCAGGTTGCGCTCCAGTTCAATGGGCGCACTCTCATCTGCGCCCTCCTTTCTAATACGGAACAGGCATTTGCCAGGGGGAAAGCTTAAATAGTCCACCCCTGTCCCGCTGTTCCACAGTCCGGTCGAATTGGAGAAGAACTTCCAGTCCTTCCCGGACTCTTTGAAGGTGCACGTAAGGGTGTAGCCGGCTTGTGGGTTTTTGTCGCCCAGCGATGCCCAGACCCGGATCCATGCTGAGTCTTTCTCCTTCCCGGGAACGGCTTCTTGAGCGCATGCGAAATGGCTCATGCCAAACAGGATCGCAAGGATGGCTGAGGTCAGTCTTAGGGATGTCATGGTCAATGGGTGTCAGGCGTCTTCCGTGCTTAGGACTTCCACCAAGTAGGTATCTGGTTTCCTGAATCGGGCAGACACGGCACTGCTGTCCGAGGGATCAAAGTCAAGCTCCAGCGGAGGATCGAATTTGGGGTGCAGGCGAACGAGAATTCGTTGCGCTTTGGTTGCGATGGGTTGACCGTCGGCATTCAGTGCCTGACCCACGACATAGATGGAGAAAGTATTGCCGCGGGTCGTGATGAGGTCGACAAGCCTGCGAAACAGTTCTTCCCTTCCGCGATCATTGAGATTCGCCGTCGAGACGCTGTCTTTGATCTGGGACTTGGTGCCATAGGGGCTGAAAAGCTCAAGCTGGGAAAGCTCCCCACGCTCCCAGAGTGGACTGAACCGGGTGGGAAACTGACGTGACAGACGCTGTCCAAGGTATCTCGCCAGGGCGGCACCGCCATCTTTGGCGATTTGGGACTGCGTGGCGGTCAGGTCTTTGAGAACATCGGTGTCGAGCTTGTCCAGGCTGACCGATTTACCCTGAAGTGCTGGGTCTGAGGCGACGCCAGCTTCAAACTGCAGCCCGGCAAGCAGGGCCTTCAAGGCCTGGCCATGGTCTCTCAAGATGCCATTGGGATTGTAAAGCCCGGAGATCTCGAGCTGGTCGCGCACTTGCTGCGTTTCGGCATGGTTCACGGTAAAAACATCTGCGAGACGCCAAGCCGCCCAGTTGCGGCTGCGGTCCACTTGCATCAGCATTTCGTCTTCCGGGGCGGTCGCAGATCGGGTGCCCTTCCAAAAGACGTCGGGCTGCCCCACCGTCAGCGTGCGCCCTCCGCCTCGCCGTGTCATGGCATCAAGGGCCGAGGTGACATTGCGGAGTGGATCGTAGATGTTCCCAAGCTCTGCAATGGACCGCAAGGGACCGTTGCTCACGATCATGGGGGCGTTCATGGCGGAGAATTGCAGCGGAGTCCGGTCTGTGGGCCAAAAGTTAAAGGTTGAGGGAACAGGGTTGCCTGGCCAAGCGCCGAGGTTGCTGTTTGCCCGCACGTCCGTGGCTTTGATATCGTCGGGATCTGCCTTTTCCATGCCATTGAGCAACATGGAGGAGGCGTTCTCTGAGTCGATCTGCACCTGAATAGCTTCAAGATTCGATCTTGGGTCTTCGTTTCCCACATTGCCGCCCGCCAGATAGGATCCCCGGAAGTGGTTGAGCAGAGGATTCCCGCGGTTGCCCTTGTCTTTGAACGCCACCACGTGCTTTTTGGGGCCTCTCATCGCCAGCGACAGGTGGGCGTCCAGCAGACCATACTTGTTGCTCATCAGCAGTTTGGCTTTTCTGCCGACCCGGTTGTCTTCCCTATCGTCGTCACGGCCCATCTGGACTTCCGGGCGATTATCATCCGCGTCCTTGTTGAAGCAAGGCATGATGTACGAGCGGACATTCTGGACTGTGGATGTGACCCGGTTGGGAACATCACCGCTCCATGCTTCCTGGACATGAGGAGGAAGGGAAATCCCCTGATCGCACCGTGTCCCTGAGCCCGGCGCGTACAATTCTTCGGCCACATAGACTGCCGTGTCTGCCGGAATCTTCAGGTTGACCGCGTGTGTCTCCCAGTCTGGATCGGTTGTGATGATCGTGAGTTTGCCGGCTTCGAAGACAATTTTCTCACTCGTATTGCTTCCTCGTTTCCTAAAGCCCCGGTCGAGTTTGATTTCGAACGCCCGGCCCGCCGGGACATCAGCCCCAGTGGGGTAGTTGGGCATCTTTGCGGGATCCGCGTCACCGGTGGCGGAAATCGCGGGCTGATTTTCCATGACCAGCACGGGGTCCGGCCCGAGGTCGCCCAGGTTTGGACGGATGTCCTCTGTGCTCATGTTCCAAAACTCAAAATAGTGGTCGATGTCGATCTTGAACTGCCTGATCACGCCAGGATATTGTGCCGCGAGGCCGGCGCTGGGTTCTGACGTCACATGCCGGGCGTGCATGACGTACTCGGTGAGGTAGGGGATGGCCTTCTTCCCGATCGCCCAGACGGGGTTTGGGTATGGGTTTTTTGGAATGCCATCCATCTGGTAATCGAGATCGGTCAGCGTGAACACCGGCTTGCCAGCCGAGACCACACCTGCATTGTTGATCACAGTGGGATTCCTTGTCGGGCTGCCGTAGTCGAAGATGTTTGCCGCCAGTTTTTGGACGTAGAGGTCCTGGTGAGGGTCCTGCGCGGTGAACTTGACCATGTTGGCAGCGTCCCTTTTCGGATTGCCTGCATAGTTTGAAGGAGTGGGCACGGTAGAGTTGTTCCGGTAGAAACGCTGGCCGAACCTCGGGGAATTGCGGCTGATGGCGGCGGCAATTTGACCAATCGTCCTCTTGGTATTCCCGGGAACATCGACAGAGGCAATGCTGAGATCCGGATGCCCAGACACGTCTTTGGCGACGTTGCTGTAAGTGCGCTCGACGGCCTCGTTCAAATTGAAGCGAAGCGCGCCCGCTCGTGTGAGGTCAAGCCCGGAGCTTTCCGTGGTGAGCAGAAACTTGTAGGTGTCTCCAAACTCCTGTGCGGTGGTGAATCCCTCAGGCAGGGACTTTGAATGACCAAGCTGAAATACCGACAGCATCCGGCCATCTGTGCCGAGCATGTTGGTGCGTGCGAGGCTTAGTTGCTCTGCAACAGCGTTGCTGAACAAGCCTTGCAAACTTGGCTTTGGTTTGAGATATCCGGAAGGGTCAACTTCGGCAAGCAAGGGTCCGCGACCGGAGCCTTTCGCAGTATTGACGTTGACCTTGAAACTCTCGTCTTCGATCCACCACGCATACCGGATGACGGGCGGATTCTTTTTGAGTCGAGTGGTGGGGGCGACATTGTGGTCTTCCGGAGCGGTCGGATCCTTCAGCACCTTCATCCAAGGCACGCGTATCTCTCCGGGCAACGTGGTCTTGCCCGGGAGCGCACCGATCCATCCCGTGGAGGTTCTGGTGCCGAAGGCGTTCGGTTCGTTGATGTCCACATAGGTTTTGGCAACGCCTGCGGGGGGATTGGCCGTGGCAGCGGCAGGCAGGGTGGCCGCGTAGTCGTTCGTCGGGTAGTACTGCCGGACAGAGCTCCCGGAGATGAGCGGGATGGCGTAGATGTTGGGGGGAGTGGATGTGGTGGCGGAGCCGGGGTGCTCCTGGTCTGGAGGCATGTCCCGGTACATGAACACCGTGCCAGGCGTGGTGGTGCCTCCCATGTTGGGGTCCCAGAATGTCACGGAATCAGGATGCTTGCTGAAGAGCTCCACCAGAATGCTGGTGGCTTCCGCCGTGCCAGCCTGGGCGGCCATCTCCGCGCGAAGGATATCGCTGTAGCCCTGGGTGACGCGGCGTTCGACCGTGACGAGGCGCGACATCATGACCAGCAGGACGACAATGGCGGACAGCACCACCAGCGTGAGCAGGAGTGAGGTGCCGGCAGGCGGGCGGGGTCGCGTCAACAGGACGCGAAAGCCGGTCTTGGGAGTCGTTGGCAGGTCGTTCATGGCGGATCGAGGAAACTAGATGGGCTGTTTTGCGGTGCGACGGCGGCGCCGCAAAGCTGCGGCGGCCAGACCAGCGGCCAGCAGCAGGGCCCGCCCCGGTTCCGGCACGGCCCCGGCACCGATGACGCCAAATTCGCTGTTGTGGTTCAGCACCGCCCAGACGGAATTGGTCGAGGCATCCCAGCCAAAGGAACCCAGCTCATAACCTTCCTGATAGGCTCCGGCGTGATAGTAGGTGGAGAAGAGCGTTTCCCAGTCGTCAGGCATGCCCGTGTTGCCGAAGACCGCGTTCACCCAGGAGTCCTCTTCGTTGAACCAGCCCAGCACCGGGATGTAGTCCGGATTGCCACCCTGCATATCTTCCAGCAGCAGAGAGTCGTAGGTGAGTGAGAGGACATAGGTGTCTGTGCCCGTGCCGTTGAGATCCACAATGTCACTCAGGAACGTGGCTCCTGCTGCCGGTGCCTGGTCAAAGCTCATGGTGAGCAGGGTGGTGGCGTGGGAGCTGGTTCCGGAGAGAATCTTGACGGTGGTGCCATGGGAACTGGCGCTGGTGAGACCGAGCCCCGTGTAGCTTTGTCCCAGGGTCAGCCCGGTGGAGTACTGCGCACCATAAGCCGCAGTTTGACCGGAAACGGTGTGCTGGAGATTCACCGTCACGGTGCCCAGATCACCCTCGCCGGCCCCCAGGATGGTCTGGTCGGCGTGTTCCAAGCCAAGAGTGAGTGTTCCCGTGCGGACCGTGCCGTTGAGCAGAAGCGCGTTGTCGAATCCGAATGTGCCCGTTACCGAGCTGTTTTGATTGAGGATGCTGCCGACGGGGAGACCCGTGAGGCCCCAGCCCTCTCCTGACAGCACGCTCGAAATGATTTTGGCTGCCGCTCGTTTTCCGCCGTCAGAGGTGTTTTCATTGCGCACCCCGATGGATTCCCCGGATTCGACAGGGCCAGCATGCGGGACTTCCACAAAGAGGCTGGCACGTTGATAGACATCGGCGGAGTAGTTTACTGAAACGTCGCTGTCCACGGTGGCCCCGACCGACGCCGCTTCGGCATTGTAAAGCAGTCCCGCCACATTCATCGTGCCTGTCTTGGTGCCACTGGTGGTGAAGTTTCCGACCAGACGAATATCGTGAACCTGATTGGCGGCCGAGAAAATGACACCAAACAGCGAACTGTTGTTGGCGGTGACTTCGCCATTGGTCACTGACGTGGAACCCAACGACAGGCCCACACGAGTGCCATGGGCGTCATCCTGGGAGCCGCCCGAAAGTCCGACGATTCCCTCCGAGGAATCGTGGCCGACGAACATTTTGCCCAAGTCAGCGGTGCCTTGGGCAGTAATCTCGCGGTTTTCCACCACCGAGACGTTGCTCACGGTGATCTTGTCATTTTGATCGCGACTTCCGGAGTTGGGATTGCTGCCGTTGTAGGTGCTGGCAAGGTTGTCGATGGTCAGAGTGCCGGCTCCCTTTGCTCCGGTGGTGCTGGTGTCAAACCCGACTCTGATTTTGGCCCCGTCCACCCATGCAGTGCCAGTGGTGGCATCCGGAGAGGTGATACTGCCGGATGTGGTGATGGAGTAGGTGGTGCCTTCGGTGCCGGAATTACTAAGGTCAAACTCCATGTAGCTGGCGGATCCAACCAGCAACCGGGTGTTGGGCAGGGTGGTGGTTTGTCCGCCCGTGGGTTCGACGGCACCGATGAAGAGCCGGCTGTCGCTTCCGCCAGCCGCGACGTCATAGATGGAAACCACGCCCGTTTCCTTGAACTGAGTGACATCCCAGTCCAGGCTGCCTGTGAGGGCGGCCGCGGTCAGGTCCCATGAGATGGCAGAGGTGTTCGTCTGTTCCACAGCCATGGTGAGCAACTGGAACGCCATCTGGTCCGTGGCGGCGAAGCCTTCTGCGACACGCAAGGCCACCGTGTAGGCATTGCCGCTCGTGACCAAGGCATTGGTCGAAATCTGGTCGTATTCGGCGTCCTGGTCCCCGGCAATGTCGAAGGTCATCTTCGAGTTCGGCGCCCCAATGTTGAGACTGGCAATCGTCAGTTTGCCGATTTCAGCACCGTCGCCGGGAGAGATTTCACCGCCGATCAGGTTGACACCGCCGTTGGAGATGAGGTTGGTCGAGGAGCCTGCCAGGACACCACCAGCCAGGACGCGAATGGTCCCGCCGCCCCAGTTGTAGCTCTTGCCTTGTTGCAGGACAACGGTGGTGCCCGCCCCGATGTTTGCGATGTAAGATTTGCCAAGGTCAACTGGAGTGAAGCCACTACCGGTGAAGTAAACCTTGCCGGCCACGGGCAGGGTATAGGTGCTGCTATTCACCCCAAAGGAGCCGAGGCTGAAATTGCCGTCATTCAGCACGGTGACCTTACCCTGGGCGGCGTTGATGACGCCCGCTGAATCTGCAATGAGGGACCACTCCCCCGCGACGTTAAGTTCACTTCCCGCGCCCGTCACGATGACCTCGGATCCGCTGGTGCCCATGGTGAAGGCACCAAGCGTGTTATCCGTGGTCGAGATGATGCTGCCCTCACTGATGGTCTGCGTCGTCTTGGTGTTCCCACTGCCAATGGTGAGCTTTTCCCTCACGGTCATGGTGCTGCCATGGCGCAGGCTGATGCCTGCGACGTTGAAAATGTTGGCACCGCCGCCCACGTCAATGGTGGAACCGTTGTCCACCAGCACGGAGCCAGTGGCGGCAAAGACATTGGCGCCCGTTTTGGAGATGGTGAACACGCCTGCGTCGAGCACTTCAAGCTTTGCGCCTGAATTGAGGGTGAAGGTGCCCCCGCCTGTGTAGTAGCTCCCTTCTCCGGTGACGCGCAAAAGCCCGCCGGAACTGATTGTCGTTGTGTTGGCCACATCGATACCCCCGCCGTCCTTTGCGATGATCTCCGAGCCGTTGGCGGCGGTGACAGAACCACTCGACAACGATTTGTAGAGGCTGCCCTCTCCTTCAACTATCAGGCTTGATCCTGCGGCCACGGCCGTGGCGAAGTTCCCAGCGGCCTGGAACACCTGCCCGCCATTTTTGACGTGCAGCTTGTTGTCGGATTTGGTGGTTGCATTCACATAGTAGCCTCCCTGGATATTGAATGCTCCATTGAGATTGAGAGTGCCGCCGTCTACGATCACCGCGTTGCTGGTCACGGTGGTCGTGTTGGAGGCTCCAATGGAGGCGGTGGTGAACGAGTAGATATTGGATGCGCCTCCGAGAACGGTTAGCGTGTTCCGGAAGCTGTTGTTTCCGCCGACGACCAAAGCCCCGGTGCCATCAAACTCCACTTTGGCATTGGCACCAGCCGCCACGCCGCTGAACTCGTTGTCCGAGCTGTTGTTGGTTCCTACCGTGAGGCCTTTGAAGGTGATCTCGCCGGCTGTGGTGCTGGAGTTTGAAATGGAGAGTTTCACGGTGTTGCCAGAAACACTGCCGAGCGTCAGACCGCCGAAGCTGTAGGTCTTGCCCGCGAGGTCGAACTGCTGAGCAATCCCGCCCGTGGAACTGAGGTTGAAAGCACCGTTGCGGTGGGTGATGCTGACATTCTGCCCGAAGAAGGCATCGAGGCTGAAGGTGGACCCGTATCCGGCAGTCGACAGGATGAGCAGGTTCGTGAAGGCCAGTGTGGAGATGTCGCTGGTGTTCGAGTTGGTGAATCCCACCTTGCCAATGGAGTTCCCTGCCACGGCGGCACCGATGGTGAGCGTTGTGATGTCCAGGTCCATCCCGCGAAGGTCCACCGAGAGGTTGTTTCCCCCTGTGCTCTGAATGGAGAATGAACCGGATCCTGACTGGATGGCGGTGATGTTAGTTCCAAAAAACTCATCCATGCGCAGGGTGCTTCCGTAGCCGGACGCATTGGCGATGGTAAGATTCTTGAAGGAGAACTGCGCCGTGGTGGCAGAGGTGTTGGTGAACTTCACCGTGCCCCCGGCCGTGTCACTGAGCGTAAGACCGGTGAAGTTGAGGGTCTGACCATTGAGATCGAACGACACGTGCTGCCCGCCGGTGGAGGAGACAGTGAAGGTGCCAGTTCCGGTGGTGGCAGCGGTGACGCCAGTGCCGAACAGAAGGTGGCTCGTGCCGTAGGCGGAAGCATTGGCAATCGTGAGGTTGGTGAAAGTCAGCGTGCTGGTCTGGGTCGCGGACGCGGAGTTGGAGAAGGAAACCTTGATGGCATCTGTGGCGCTCTGGCCGAGGGTCAGTGTCGTGAATGCCATGGATCGTCCGGAGAGATCCACGTCATAGGCTCCGCCGGGCGGATTGCCCGTGGAGGCGCTGCTGCCCACCTTCAAAATGCCGCCGCTGATGACCGTGTTGACATTGGAGGCAAAGGCGGTGCCAAAGTTGAAGCCGCTGCCCGCCTGGCCGTTGCTCCAGAGGGTGAGATTGCCAAAAGTAATGGTGCGAGGAGTTGCGCCGCTGTTGGTAAAGGAGGCCGTCCCTACCCCTCCGGTGCTGCTTCCCAGCACCAGGCCTCCCATGGTCAGGTCATTGCCATTCAGATCAAAAGCGAAGACGCCATTGCGTACAGTGAAGGCATCTGCTGTGGTGTCCAGGGTGAGGGACGAGCCCAGCGTGATGGATCTGATGGTCGTCACAAATCCCGGCTCATCGGTGAACAACACCTTTCGATTGGTGGACGTTGCCTGGTCCTGAGGCAGCGTGGTGGCGTCCGCATTGGCAGCGCCAAAGTTCCAGTTGCCCAGCGTGTTCCAGTTGCCATTCGCTTCACCGGTCCAGAAGGAGGTGCTGGCCGTGCTCTGCCCGCAGGCCAGCTGGAAGTTCGCGGAAAGCACAATGGCGGCGGCAGCGAGGGTGTAGCGGGCTAGTCGCTGTCGGAGAAGTTGAGCCTTGAAGCGGAGAGGAGCCATGAGTGGGGGGAGTTGAAGGAGGATGGTGTTGAGTAGAGTCGGTTGGCCGGAGACAATGGGTCCCCTCCTGTCCCCGGGTGGCAGGAACAGTGAATGCAATGGAAGACCGATCCGGCAGGTGCCGGATGCTACGGGATCTCAGGATTGACGAGGTGAGTCAGAGAGGATACCTGATGCTGAACTTTCGGGAGTCTTGCTGGAGGATTTGAGCTCTTCGGGCGGGTGGGGTTTCGGGAGAAAAATAGACTTGGGCAGCACGGGAGTTGATAACATGGAGCTCAATTTCCACGTGGGCTGGTGTGGTCGCGGCACCTCCGCTCCCAGCGGGCGTGAGAGGGAGTGGATTGAAGTTGCTGTCGAGAAACCTTGCTTCAAATCGGGTGACGTTCTGCGCGACCACCTCCGCATTGGGCTGGGCGGGTGAACAAGGGTCAGGAAACAAGGGAGATGCACCCTGAAGGCGGGTAAAGGTCGTGTCACTCGGCAGCAACTGACGGTAGAGGGCAGGGACGGGAGGCGTGGCTCCCGGGATAGGGGCCACATAGTAGGCTGCTGCACAGATGTCGCTCTGGTTTTGGGGAGAGGGCTGGCTTTTGTTCGACACCCGGCAGAGAAAGCCCAGGGATTTACCGGAGGGATTGGGCTCAGAAGCCACCCGGAGGTCGGTGATGAGGGGGCTGATGCCTTCCCTTTGAGGCACCCGTGCGGTGAAGTCCTGACCAAAGATCTGGAGCGCAGCCCGCGCGTCACGATAGCTCTCTTCCCTTCCCGAAGTCTGGTTCCAGGAATCAAGCACACCCCCAAGGACGCTCAGCAGCATGCCGAGCAGAATGGCGGTAAGGGTGCTGGCAAGAAGCACCTCGATCAGGGTGAATGCCCTAAGTCTCCTGGCGCTTCTCACTGCCGGAACGGGTATGCTCATGGCGTAGAAGCTACTGGAGGTGTGGTTTGCGGCGCCAGGGCTGTGCTCATCTGCGAGAGCTTGGTGTAGAAAGTCGCATACCGTGGAGTTGGACCTTCATCCAGCCCGCAAATCCGGATGGCCAGTTGACTGAGTCCCGGATGAGCCGTGTCCGGTGGCACCACGGAGATCTCAGCCTTCATGGTCGCGTCAACTGATGTTGACGGCACTGGGAGTCCTTCCTGGTTGTAGTGCACAACGTGAATCGCTGAAGTGTTGAGGTCGATCATTTGTCGGCCAGACACGTTTTGAGGAAGCGTTGCCGCGTCCACCAAGGGACGGCTGGTGCCTGTGACAGAGGTCAGGTCGTTAATGATCTGCCGTGCCACGAGGGCAGCGCGCGTCTCCTGACCGGACTTCTTGGACTGGCCGAGGAGGATGGGGAAGAGCGCCACCACAGACAGGGCCCCTGCGAAAATGCCAAGGGATAAAACGACCTCCGTAAGGGAGAAACCGCGAGGCAGAGTTTTCTTGGGTAATGGTCTTTCAGGCATTTTTGCCGCAGTTGCATCCATGCAACTCCTTGGGTTGCTAGGGCTATTCGCAGCACGCTGAGAGTCCGAAGGAGTGGAAAAGAGCGAAAACATAAATCAAGTGATGCTGCTTTACGCGCACTGGCGATTTTAGGCACATGAAACGGGGTGAACATTATGTAACGAAATGTAATGATCACAGTATCATGGAGTTAGGAAAATGGCTTGTTGGTCGCTGGCGAGGTGAAATGGGGGCTGAGTGACCTAGATGAGCTCCGGAAATCGCCTGCATGGAGTTTTCTTAGGAAATGGCGCAGCCTTGATTTTCGCGACTTAGAACCGCATTTGCGTTCAGATTCTCCAAGTTGGAGTCTTTACCAGAGTGCCAACGAAGCGGGGCTGGAGTGTCCCATCTCTACTTCAGATCATCACCCTTCCTGCTCGAGTGGAAGGCGAAGAGCGGAGTGAGGCTGGGACGTTGCTCAGCATCTGCGAGATGCCCTTACGACGTGGCATCCAGATTGCAGATCGAGATGCCCCTACAGCCCTATGGCATATTCTCTAGGTCGGGGCTGGCGTTTTTGCCTGGACTAAAGTCTCTGGGGTTTCTCCTAGAGCGTGGGGGCAACGAGCCCGCGACTTGGAGGGCTTGTCATATGCTCAGCAAAGAGCAAAAAGGGATCCCCGCCACTTGGACGAGGATCCCTCTATTACTAAGAGAGCGATCCGGATGGACGCTCGAAGGTTGAATTACTTCAGCTCGATGATGATGTCAGCACCGGAAACGGTGAGCTCAACCTCAGTCACTCCGGAAGGAGCGTTGAGGAGCTTGCCGGAAGCGGCAGTGATGCTCACGGGAGTGGAGCCACCGTTGAGAGTGGCAGAACCGCTGCCACCGGCGATCAACGTGTAGAAGCCGAAGGTGCCAGCGTTGTTGAGGTCGATGACGAGGTCATCGGGCAGAGCGACAGTGCCGTCGATCGTGACCGGTGTGGCGGTCACGTCCACGCCGATGGCGGTGATGTTGGCACCTGAGGTGGCGGCGACGGCGAGGTTGCCAGCGCCTTTGAGGGGGCCCACGGGGAGGTAGCCAATCACTGCACCCAAGCCATCCAGCACTTCACCCTTGGAGAGGTGGCCGCCGGCGCTCACGGAAATGTTGCCAGTGATTTTGCCCACGTTGGCGGCTTCAGCACCAAGCTCGGCGCCAGTCGCAACCGTGACGCTGGAGGCGTCGAGGCTGTGAGCAGCATTGCTGAAGTCGATGGACGTGGTGCCGTTGGTCAGCGTCAGAGCGCCACTGTAGGAGCTGTCGCCTTCGATGACCACGGTGCCGCCGCCAGTACGATTCAGGTTGGCGCTGCCGGAGATCGCTCCCGTGAGGAAGAGGATCTTCTCGGTGCCATTGACGTGGATGTCGGAGGCGGAGTTGATGACGATGTTGTTCGTGAGCACAGCATACTGGATGCCGTCTTCCGGATCGAAGCGAAGACCGCCCAGGTGGCCGAAGCCGCTGGAGGTGATCACGCCGGAGACGTCACGCTGGGTGCTGTTGAGCGCAATGTCGCCACCGAAGGTGTAGGTCGCATCGGCGATGTCGCCGAGGTCGTCCACTCCGGTGGAAAGACGGAGCTGACCACCACTGTTGACCGTCACGCCGGTGCCGCTGATGACACCGTTCTTGGACACCTGAAGCACGCCCTTGGCCACCGTGACGGAACCCGTCAGGGTCTTCGCGTTGTTGGTGAACTTCAGCGTTCCATTGCCATCTTTCACGAAGTTGCCGGAGCCACTCAGTGCGATGTCATAGGAAGGCTTGAGCTCTTCGGCAGTGTCGAGGTCGCCGTCTTCATCATTGGTGTCGAGCACGGCGGTCTGGTTCACCGTCAGCGTTTTGGTGCTGGGGATGGCCAGGAAGCCGGTGTTGGCAGCCGGGGCGGCCGGAGCGCTCGCTTCAAGCCATGCAACCGTGAGGTTGTCATGGAAGACGAATGTACGGGTGTTGGCCTCGTCCTTGATGTAAAGACGGCCTTGACCGGCGGAAGCTCCACCGATGGATGCGCCTGAAGCAAGTTCAAGGCTGCCATTGCGAAGCTCAACGGACGCCAGCGTGTTGCTTGCGTTCGTGATGACAAGGTCGCCGGTACCCGTCTTGCGCAGGCTGCCAGAACCTGCGAGCACGCCGGTGAGGCGCACGATGGTGTCGTCTTCGGCCTTGATGTTGTTGTGGGCCTCATTGACACCGGTGATGTCGGTGGCGTCGAAGGCGATGCCGTTGGTGAGGGTGATTTCCTCATCATCGGTGGTTTCGAATTCGATTTCACCGCCTTTGACGTCGATTTCCACGCTGGAGCCGAACGTGAAGGACTCGTTGGAGCCGCTGTCGTTGGTGATGTAGAGGGTGCCGTGCTGGTCAGGATCCGCATCGAGGCTCGTCTCACCGCGAACGATGACGTCGGCGGTGTTGGTGAGTTCAGCGTTCTGGGTCACTTCAAGCACGCCTTCATCCACCTGGGTGATGGCGGAGTAGGTCTTGGGAGAGGAGCGGAAACGGAGGGTGCCGTTGCCCTTCTTCAAGATCTTCGCCGTGGCATCGGAGCCGATGATGAGGCCGCGGAAGGAGGCCGTGGAGGTGACGTCCATGTCCACCGTCAGCACGCTGCCACCGGAGGACCCGAGGTCCACGATGTTGCTGGCGCTTTCGGAGGCCACAAGGGCTTCTACCGTCACGTCATAGCCGTTGGTCTTGAACGTGCCGTTGTTCACGGACAGTTTGTTGGCGGCGTTGATGGCGTTGTCGATGCCGAGGGTGAGAGTGCCTTGGAGCACGTTCACGCCACCGATATCGCTGGAGTTGACGGCGGAGAGCACGAGCTCACCAGCGCCGAGTTTGTAGATGCCGTACACGCTGTCGAGATCCACCGCAATGGTGCCCACTTCAGAGGCGGCCACATTGATGATGCCACTGGTCGTGAGCACCGGGGAGCCGGAGGACTTGCTGATGGTGAAGCTGTCGTTGAACAGGATGTCCACGACCGAGGCACTGGCGTCCAGATTCACTGGGCTGAGGGTGCTGTTGGTGAAGACGGCGTTGTTGGCGCTGCCAGCCCAAGTGTAGGAAGTCCAGGCGTTGGTGGCGAACCAGTTCGTGCCGCTGGCACCGCTACGGGTGCGCGCAGTGCCGGTGGCAAGGGGAACGATCTTGATGTTGGTGGGGCCGAAGCCGTCACGGGAGCCGCTGCCAGGGCTGGAATAGCCCCAGCGGAGGTAGCCTTTGTCATTGGCAGCCAGAGCCGTCGGCAGGGTGACCAGGGCAGACACGGCCTGGGAGACTGGGGGGCTTACTGCCGCTGCGGTGGACGGGTTGCCCAGCGGGGAGGTCGTGGCGGTGGTGACCACATCCGAGTAGCTGCTGAAGCCGTTGTACGTGGGGCTGTAGCGCAGACCGATCTGGTTCACACGAGCACCGTCGCGCCACTGCTCGATGTCATACGACACGAGGATGCGGCTCACGCTCGCGCCAGTGTCGTTTTTGAGCTTGAGGTACGCACGGGAGTCCGTGGTGCCGGAGGCTTCCAGGAGACCCAGGGTGTAGTGCGAGTTGTACGGGCCGTAAGCATAGAAGCCGGCGGTACCGTTGGAACCGTTGTCAATGCCGCCAAAGGCAGGCGTGTTGGGGTCGTTGCTCACGAAGAAGCCCAACGCTGCGAGCGTGGACTGGGTGCCCGTGAAGGAGGTGAAGAGCTCCGGGGTGCTCGGGGACAGACTGGTCAAGTTCCGCGGGGGAACATTGGTGTCGTTGTCCGGAGAGGTCGGTGCGTACACGTTTGCTGCCCAAGCAGGTGCGCTGCTGGAGGCAAGCACGCTCAGGAGGAGGATTTTTGACACTTTGCGAGTATTCATAGTCTTGTTCGATTTTTATTTATCGTCTTGTGACTACTAGCTTTTTGGCCATCCCAGAGTGGGAGGCGTGCGTATGCGTTGTCGTTTTTTGAGGACGGTGGCCCCTGGCCTGGGCCCGGGCACAGGGGGAGTTCCACCGAAGGGGGATGCCCGCATGACGGGCAAAGGGTTGGAGCGGTCAGCATCCACTGCCCGACGTTCACGAGTGTGAACTGTGCGGAGATCAACCTGGCTACCAGCCACAGGCGGATGATAGTGATGCAGAATGCTGTGCGCTGATGCTGGAGGGAGCGGCTCGGCTGAGGTAGATGAATAACCTTAGAAAAAGAAGACCCCGGTGTGAGGCTTATCTGAGGAAACTCCGAAGACGCTTGGAGAACAGCAATGAAAGTACTGCGATCAGCCGCAGAGGCTGTCGTGGTGATCAAAGCGAAGTGCCGATCCATCGTGAGGCCTCGATCCTAAGAGCATGCAAAAAATAAGCATGAAGTTTAGGGAAACCATTGCGTCACTAAAGGGTAATTACCTCGTGCTCAATGAAATAACGCTAAATGAGGCGGGCATTTCAGTTGTATTGAGCGGACAAAGCTGAGGGAATGTTTTGCTCTGGTGGGTGTGTGATTAGGTTCTCTCAGTTAAGTCTCAAAGCGTGGCGTTCCGCCAAACAGTAGGGCTGGCCATGGATCGTCTGACAGTTTTGATGCCCTCTTTTGCCTCCAATTGCCGGCAAGAGGGGGATGTGGGGCGACTGCGCGCGTTACCATTATGTAACATAACGGAAAGTCGCACAGCTTCATGGGGTTATAGGAATCCATTCCGGAACGCCGGGATATCATCTTGAGATTTCGTCAGAAAACTCTAGAGAGCCCGCGCACCTTCCCTTTTATGAAAATCTGGTTTTACCCTTCGAGGCGGATCGTCCATGAGTCTTTGACCGCAGCATGGATCTTGATGATGGCATGGTGTGCGCCCGTGGTGCATGCGGCCACCTGCTACTATACCTATGGCTCCACCAGTGGTGGCGTCGCCTGCATCGAGCTCAATGACACGACGGGTGAAATCATCAGGCATGAGCCCTTGGGGCCAGCTGAGCTCTCCCTTCCCAAAAAGCTGGCAGTCTCTGGCGATGGCAGGCAACTGGTGGTGACCTCCGATGAGGGCACACAGGCCTGGGTGTATCAGACGAAGCCCGAACCTCAGCTGCTTGGAACGGTAACTCTGGAGGGCAAGACAGAGGATGTGGTGGCCAGCCAACAATCCGCCTTCCTGGTCGCGACCAAAGGGTGGTTCTACTGGATCAACCTACAGACTGCGAAGATCGAGAAGTCCTGGAACTCGAGGGATGGTCTCAATCCACCTGGTCGCAAGGGTGAGGATATCCTGATGGTGCCAGGCAAGGAGCAGGCCCTGGTTACCTTCCAGAAGGACAGTGAGAAGGGCAAGACCCTGGGCAGCCGGATTTTGCTGTTTGATCTGAAGTCCTTCACCCCTGTGGCGGATCTTCAGTTGCCGCGTGATCACCCGGGGCTGCATCTGGGCAATGACATGCGGGAGCAGGGCCCCAATCCTGAGCTGATGTTCTTTGCCCCCAAGACGAACACTCTTGTGGTCTCGCTGGATCTTTATGGCGCGTTGGCATTTGCCGAACTGGACGCGGTGATGAGGGGCTCATGGAAGCGTCTGCAATACATGCCTTGCGCCTTGTCTGGAGGATGGGGGACGGCCTTTCCGGACCGCGGCCTTCTCTTCAACTCAGGAGACAAGGAGTTCTTGCTTGTTTCGAATGCCTCCAAGCAGGGTGGGGTGATTCTGGTGGACGTGGGGCGTCGCCGGGTGTTGCAGGAGTTTCCCGCCCCGGCTGGTGCGGAGACCCCGGTGCTGCTGCCCACGGCCAAGACGGCGGTGACGGTGATTTCGGGCAAGGTTAAATCTCGTGGCGACAGCGGTGTGGAGGCGGGTCTGGCTCCGGGAAATGAGCTGCTGGTTTTCGATTTGAGCCCTCTGGACGCGTATCGGCCTACTTCTTTGACCCGCATTCCATGGGACAAAACCCTGACACGCGTGGATGCCATCAATCCCGCGGCGAATCAGCTCCTTTTGCTGCTTGAGGGCACTGATGATGCCCAGACCTGGGTATTGTATGACCTCGCCACTCGTAGTGTGAAGTGGCGGGAGCCGGTGAAGGGGCAGGTCTCAAGACTTGTGATTCATCGGTAGGATGGGTGCTTGGCTCGCATATTTGGAGCCAGTTTGGCGAACACCTTTGCGGCCACCTCAGAGAGGGCCGCAACCTAGGTAAACTAGTGTTTGTACTTCGAACGGCTTCCCTGAGCCGACTAAATTCGGTACTCCAACCATGGTGCGAACCCTGACAGGGAGTTTGGAATCTCACCTCCAGAGACAAGCCGTGAGCAGCTCAATCCGCCATTCAAACTCAAAAAAAAATGCGCAGCAGGGTTGGAGTACCGCCTTTAGGCGGAATCAGTTTCCGGAGTCGAGCATCTCCTCCAATGAGTGACTTGAAAGCGCTATCCCGATCTCTCAGGCGAGACAACCCAACGTAGCGAAACCAAGGTTCATACAACGGAATATCTTGGGGCAGGCAGAAGCCTGTGATGCGCAGCCTTGTTTTACAGAACCAGAGAGTGCTCACCTTGTTCTCCAAAGTGAGCGCCCTTCAAATGCATTGAGCGGCTCTTCCCCATCAAGGGGCGACTTCAAAGACGCCGATGCCGCCACCGTTGAGCTCATATCCACCGATGAGGAGTGCTTTGCCGGTGGGGTTCTTGTCGCCGGGGATGAAGACGAGGCACTCGGGTGCCACCAGCTTCTCTTTGATGGTGTTCGCGTACGCGGTGAAGATGGGTTTGTCAGATGCAGTGATGTCGTACATCACGATCCCGTTCTGCCGTTCCATGCCAGCGAAGAGATACTGGCGATCTCCGATTTTGCCGACTGTGAGCGCTTCTGGCTCGGGGCCTTTCTTGGCGGAACGTTTGTCGAACTTCCCAGGATTGCCTTCTTCTATATTGTGAAGGGTCTTGTCCTGCTCCAATAACACCGTTTCGAGCGAGCCGGTGTCGGCAACGAGTTTGCCTGTTTCCGCATCCCACAGGGAGAGCGAGCGGGTGCCGAACATCGTCGGGATGTCGATATCACCGTCTTGATCGGTGTCACCGTCCAGTTTGGAGATCTCGAGACTGCCGATCTCATGGAGAGGAAGGCTGGCCGCTACTTCTGGGTTCAGGTTTGCAGCGGCGAGGGCGATCCGGTCAAAGTCGTCGGGCCGGGCATCACCTTCGTTGGCGGTTGCGATGAGGACTTTTGCGTCCTGCTGGAAGACTGCCAGCGTGTCCGGCATGGGCATGCCGGAGATGTTGTAGCGGATCTCCGCCTTCTTGTCCTGGCTGTTGGCGTCCACGGTCTGGGTGATCGTTCCGAGCGAGTGCACGGCGATCCAGACCTTCTCCTTGAGATCAAAAATCGCGATGGCGTTGTTTTCCTGAAGCGTGATATAGGCTTTGCCATCAAGCCCGACCACATACTCGGGTTCCACCGCTTCGTATCGAGGCACGCCGGGTTCGTTCACGCGAATCCTGGCCAGGTCCTGATCCTTGAAGTCGTAGGACTGCACTGTCAATCCTTTGATGTTTTCAATCGTGGCTTCTTTCACTCCAGAAAGGTCCACCACAGAAAGAGAGCCGGGCACCGAAGAGTCCTTCACATACTCGCCTTCATTGGCCACGAGGAGATGTTGTCCGTCTTCAGAGAAACGAACGCAGTCGGGGTGGAAGCCGACATCAAGCGCCTCCCCCAGCAATGCTCCGCTCCGGTAATCGAAGAGTACTAGCTTTCCCAGTGCCTTGCTGTTCTCAATGGGCACCGCCACCACTGCACCCAGGCCGCGACCGAGAGGATCAAGGGCAACGCTGCTGAGGGTGAGGATTTTGCCGTCAAACAACTTGCCCAGATCGAGGATGTGCTCTTCCGCGAGGACACCGTTGCCGTCGAGTTTCAGGATTTGCACGCCGTTGCCATCTTTCCCGCCGGAGAACATGGTGGCGAGCCGATACCCGTCTGGGGTGAAACTGACAATCTCAGCCCCGCCATCCTTTGGATGAAATTGCCCCAGAAGCTTCAGTGAAGCGGCCGGGGAGGTGGTGAGGAGTGATGCTGAGACAACCGCGGTGAGGAGTGGTGGCAAATTTGGCTTCATGCGGCGCATAGTCGTCTGGGCGGTCGAGAAATGGGGATGGTGACGTGCAAAACTTTCGTCACCAAGGGGCGAGGATAAGGCGCAAATATAAATGTCACATTCCCAGAATTGCATCCACATGTGACTTTGTGTTACGTTTTCGTAACGACAACTCGTCAACAAGTACATCCGAATTCCCAAATGAAAGTGCCCAAAACATCAAAAAAGTCTGCCACTCGCAAAAAAACTGTGAAGGCAGTTTCTCTGGATCTTTCAGCCGCCCAGCAAAACGCTGAGGACGCGAGTTCCCAGGTGGCGGCTGCCAAGCTGGCCGTCAAAGCTGCGCGAGCTGCCTTCAAACAAGCAAAGAAAAAAGCGAAGGAGGCCGGCAAGGAGCTGAAGCAGGTGCAGAAAGCATCCAAAGCTGACGCAAAGTCCCCTCAAAGAAAGTCGGCCAAAAAGACCGACAAGGGCTAGGCCATCCTGGCAGCCAGCTGGAGCGTGCTGCGAAGCTTGTGACACGCGGGGCAGAGTCTTCGCCGCTCCAGCGCCGGGTTTGGGAAATACTTCGTGTTGGCTGGGTCTCTGATACAGGCCTTCGCTATGGTGGCGATCAGAAGCGCTTGGGCGAGACATGGCCATGACGGACCCAAGCGACCACTGCGACTGCCCAGATTTTCGGCACGAATTAACTCATGGGAGGGCAATTTGGAGTAGGCGTGCCCGTGATGGGGGGCGACAAGTCCATGCAGCTCGCCAGGCGATGTCCCTAAAGTGGGGGATACCGCATCTGGAGAATGAAAGTTGGAAAGGTGCGCTTGCTTTTCATCCACGGGGCTCTTTGTAGCCTGGGCGCTAGTTCTCGGATTTTGTCAACAGCAGAGACAAGGGCATCCGGAGCGCTTGAGCAGCGATGGATTCGCCACACAACGCCACCGCACCGGGGTCTTTGGTCGGTGTGCAATCTCCACGCATTTGGGCGGCACAACTGCCGGAGCGGGAAAGTGCGATGAGGTCGTTGGCTGTGGTGCCTTGCGATCTGGTTGATGGCTGATGAAGCATGGGCCAGCTGTCCAACAAGGGACATGACTCTCAATGAGGGGCGAAGTCGGCGCGCTTTTTGTCCCTTTGTGTACAATGTGGACAGTTTTTGCGCCAACGAGATGCGAATTTTAAGTTTCTTTTTGGAGCAGCGTGTATCGCCATCAAGGCAATATCCAGCGAGCGTTTGCACTGAACCCCATTCTTTTCGTGGGTGCTTCGAGCTGTTGAGAAAGCGGGGGGGCGCTGGCGTGATCTGCTGAGGATGAGGTTTCTGCGAGCGTGAGGGTTCCATCGAAAAGGTGAATCCATGGCGGTAAATGTGCCCTTGGGATTATCGTGTTAAAAATCAGCAGGAAGAATGGGTAAATGGGATAACATAAATATAAACAAAAATATGCATTGTGCGGATTCGGCCAACCTGTAACAGTGGCGTTATATAAATATACGGCGAAAACATGATTGGCATAATTGCCATGTGTTTTAAAGCTGTCCGTGTCGGCATTTTAGCCAAAATAGAAGGAAAAAAATGAGTCCAATCATCTGCAGGCGGACCGTGGTGTGTGTTATTTCCGCGTTCTTGGCTTTGTTTGTTCACCAGGCCGTCCAGGCGCAGTCGGTGGATCTCGGTACTGCTGACAGTTTTGCGGTGCTGGCGGGATCCGGGATCACCAACAATGGTCCGACCACCATTGTGGGGGACATCGGGACCCACCCAAACCCCTCGATCACAGGTGGTGGCAGTATTACCCTCACGGGAACGAATCATGCCGACGACGCAGTCACGGAGCAGGCTAAAATTGATCTGGTGACCGCGTATAACAGTGCAGCAGGTCTGGCCCCTACCGGTACCATCACCGCAGGGACACTCGATGGCTTGACACTCGTTGCGGGTGTTTATAACGATGGCGGTTTTTCCCTCAGTCTTACAGGTACGCTCACTCTGGATGCGCAGGGAAATCCTGACGCGGTGTGGGTCTTTCAAACTGGCTCGACCCTGATCACTGCTTCCAACAGCTCTGTGGTCATCATAAACGGCGGGCAGGCGTGCCATATCTTCTGGCAGGTGGGCAGTTCGGCAACACTAGGCACTGACTCCACTTTTCAAGGTAACGTCCTGGCCCTCACCTCAATCACTGCCACTACGGGCGCGTCCGTCGTGGGACGGCTTTTGGCACGAAACGGTGCGGTGACACTGGACACAAATGAGATCATTAAAGCGATTTGTGCAGAGGTGATCGACACTACTCCCGACGGCGAGGGGGAAGGGGAAGGGGACTCCTCCGGCGGGAGCGATGCGGAAAAGGCTGAGGAGTTGCGGAAGACCCTGTTGTTGGCGGCCCAAGTGGTGGACATTGCCTCACTGCCGGGCCTCACCTCCATCTACACCCAGGGCTTCTCCCAATTCGACACCGAGGTTTTTAGCGTTCAGCAGCGGTTCGCGGATCTTCGTGCCCAGTCCTATGCTTGGTCCAACCGGCCACCCAATGTGTACAGTCCAGAACCTGTGCCGAGCGAGAAGAACCCGTGGAGCGGAAAAAATCCCTCAGGAGGCAAGAATGCCTGGGGCGGCAAAAGGGGCGAAGGCGTACAGCCAAAAGAAGTGCAGGTGGATGAGGATCTGCGTTGGGGCTTCTTCATCGTGGGTACCGGTGACTACCTCACGGCGGGTGGTGCCAATAGTTACGACGGGACAACGGTAGGGACGGCCATGGGTGTGGACTACCGACTCAGCGAAAAGTTTGTCGTAGGCGTCAGCGTGGGCTATTCGCATACGGAGGGCGACCTCACGGGCACAAGCAATGTGGAAGCCGATGGCGGTAAGGCCGCAGTTTATGCCATGTACCACGATGGCGGCTTCTTCGCGGAGGCCATAGTGGGCGGAGGTTACAACTCATATGACATTGAGAGAAGTGGATTTCTCGGCACGGCCCGCGGTGAAACGGAGGGGAAACAGTTCGACGCTTATCTGGGGATGGGCTACGACTTGAAGCTGGGCGCTTGGACTATCACTCCCATGGCCTCAGTGCTTTACACCCTGGTTAGCATAGATGGCTACGACGAAGTTGGCTCGCTCCTGCCCCTTATCATTGAATCCCAGGATGCAAGCTCTCTGCGCACTCGCATTGGACCTCGGGTCGCCTACACCACCAAGGTGGGTTCTGCTCTTGTGACCCCTTCGGTGGGAATTCAGTGGCAGCATGAGTTTCAGGATGACAGCCTCCCCTTTCAGGCCCGATTTTCCAATGACAGCGGCAGCCTCTTTACCGTGTATGGGCCCGAGATGGGGCGCGACAGTCTTCTGCTGACAGCGGCGCTCAATGTCTCATGGAGACGCTATGCCGCCTATCTCGCCTATCAGGGCAATTTGGGCCGCGAGAACTATGAGAGTCACAGCGGACTGGTTGGATTAAGGGTGAGCTGGTAATATTCGGTGGCTTCTTGACTGTTGGATATGGGTTCTATGGGAGGTTAGTCCATGAACCGAAAGGGTTTGTCTTGCGTAGCCAAAGGGCGACCAAGTTTTGCGAGACTACCCATGGAGGCTTGCGCCTGGCATTCCACCGCGGAGCGGAAGGCCAGGCGATCCAACCGATGGATGGGAGATTTATGAATTGCGTCTGAGGTCATGTTTCGTGGCCTTCACGATGCCGCCTCCCCCCCCCAGTTTACTCGGACTACGGCACCACCAACCGCTCTGGCTCTTGAGGGCCAGCCGGAGGGGGGGGGATGACGTTGGGAGCGGTTCACTCATCCAGGATGGAAGGGGTTTCCCATCCTTCCTTTGCTGCTCTTGGTCAGCCGGAAGGGGGGGCATCTCCAGGGTGGGTTCGCATGCTGGACCCGGCGGAGGCCGATTGGCCGACTGAGGTGCCGCAAATTCATCGAAACCCGGTGCCGCCCAAATAGTGAGCGGGCCAGGGCCTGTGTGACAGTTGTTCCGCTTGTCACAGGCGCGGTATTGGCGAGAATCGTATTCAAGATGAAATGCTTGGATCTGAGCGAGTTGGGCGCGGGCAGCATGGCGGATCCGCCATCCCTGGCATCTGCCTTCAGCATGTCAGCCTCCGATGCGTTGGCCGTGGCGTATGCGACGGTATTTCCTTTCACCTCGCGGGCAAGGATCCTTGTTGCTAATATCCTTGCGATCTTTCTTTGCCTATGAAGACTGCCACAATCACCCGTCTAGGGGAGGCCACGTATGATACACCTATTTTGAACGCCGAAGACGATGGTGGGTGTGTGCCCTCCACCGCGAACTGGCAGAACGGGGCGGTACCGGAGGACCTCGTGCTTTTTGAGAAGGCAGGTCCGCAGAAGCGGCTGTTCTTTGCCCCGGCGGAGACCCGCGCGGCGATCGTCACCTGCGGCGGCCTGTGCCCTGGGTTGAACAACGTGATCCGCTCGGTGACGCGGGAGCTGGTTCGAGGGTATGGCGTGCGTTCCGTGCTGGGCATCCGGGGAGGCTACCGGGGGCTGGATCCGGCAGTGGGCAAGGCGCCGATGGAACTCACGGATGATGTTGTAGAGGACATCCACAAGGAGGGCGGCACCCTGCTGGGCACCTCCCGAGGACCGGTGGATGTGACGGTGGCGGTGGAATACCTCATGAAACTGGGCGTGGACATTCTTTTCACCGTCGGTGGCGATGGCACTCAGCGTGGGGGCAACGCCATCTACGAGGAGGCACTACGCCAGGGACATGATTTGGCCGTGGTAGGGATCCCCAAGACCATCGACAATGATGTGCGCTACGTTTCGCGCACATTTGGCTTTGGCACGGCGGTGGATGAGGCGGTGCGGGTCATCAACTCCGCCCACACGGAGGCTCGCAGTGTGGACAACGGGGTGTCGGTGGTGAAGCTCATGGGACGCCACGCCGGCTTCATCGCGGCGGCCGCGTGTGTGGCGAGCCAGGATGTCAATTTCTGCCTGGTGCCGGAGGTGCCTTTCGCGTTGGAGGGCGAGTCGGGACTGTGCGCCGCGTTGGAGCGGCGTCTGGCGGCCAAGGCGCATGCCGTGGTGGTGGTGGCAGAGGGGGCAGGGCAGGAACTGCTGAAAGGAACCGGAGCGAGGGACGCCTCGGGAAACGCAAAGCTACAGGACATCGGCCTGCACCTCCGGGATGCGCTGAACGCGCATTTCCAGGCGCGGGGGATCGAGATGGCGATGCGCTACTTCGACCCCAGCTACCAGATCCGCGGCTGCCCGGCAAACACGGAGGACGCGCTGCTCTGTGATCGCATGGGCCGCCATGCGGTGCATGCCGCCATGTCGGGACGCACCGGGCTGGTCGTGAGCTTCCTTCATGGGCACTATGTGCATGTGCCCATCGCTCTGATCGCCCGGTCCAGCAAGCAGGTGGACGTGAGCGGGGAGCTCTGGCGGGCGGTACTGGCCACTACCGGACAGCCCGCTCGTCTCATGTAGCGGCCCGGACCGAGTTTGTTGCCGATAACCCATGCCTTTCACAGATGAATGCACGTCTCATGGACGATTTTTCAGATCCGGCGAGTTGGCTGGCCGTCACCTCTGGGAACGCCCGGCTCACCGTGACGAGCGAGGAAGGGCTGCGGGGCCGTGCCCTGCGGCTGGACTTTGACTTCATGGGTGGCGGTGGGTTCGTGGTGGTGCGGAAGGTCTTCGCCATGCGGCTGCCAGAGGCGTATCGCTTTTCGTTTGCGGTGCGCGGGGAGGCTCCAAGAAACAACCTTGAGTTCAAACTGGCGGACTCGTCCGGCCGGAATGTCTGGCGCTGGATGGAGCAGGCGTTTCAGTTCAGCGGGGAGCCCCGTTCCCTCAACATCAAGAGCAGTCAGATGGAGTTTGCCTGGGGACCTGCAGGTGGGGGCATCCTGCGGAAGTTGGGGGCTGTGGAGTTTGTCATCAGTGCCGGGCCGGGCGGTAAGGGCACGGTGTGGCTGGAGGACTTCCGTTATGAGAACCGAACCCTGCGCCGGACTCCGCTGGTGACGGCCTCCACCAGTGCCCGAGGAACGAGTTCCGCTCATCTGCTGGTGAGGAAGACGGGGCCGGGCTGGCGCAATGCCCGCCGGGATGCCAGCCCTTGGGTGCGGCTGGACTTTCGAGGCATGCGGGAATACGGCGGTCTGATCATCGAATGGGCGTCAAAGCCAGCCGCCCGGTCCTTTATCGTGAGCGCTTCAGACGACGGGGAGACCTGGCGGCGCCTTCACCAGTCAACCTGCGACCAAGGATCGAGGAGCTACCTCTACCTGCCGGGTGGGGCGTCCCGCTACCTGCTGCTCTCCTTTGACGGTCCGGCGGCCATCCAGCATCTGGAGGTGAAGTCCTTTGAGTTCTCCCGGTCGGTGGTGGACTTCTTCCATGCCATCGCCTTGCGGAGTGGGCGGGGGCACTACCCGCGCTGGCTACTGCGGGAGCAGAGCTACTGGACCTGCGCCGGGGCACCGCAGGGAAGGACCTGCGCCCTGCTGAATGAGGACGGGCTGGTGGAGCCCGACATGGGTACTTTTACCCTGGAACCGTGGATCGAGATGAAGGGACGGGTCAGTTCCTGGGCAGACGCCCGGCGCAGCGTGCACCAGGGTGAAGACGGGCTGGCCATTCCCTCCGCGCTGTGGAAGCTGCCCGGACTGACGCTGGAGACGACGGTCTTTGGCACCGGGAGCAATGGGAATGCGGTGATGTTTGTGCGCTACCGCCTGCGTAACACCGGAATCCAGCCGGTGAAGCTCCGCTTCTATGTAGCGCTGCGTCCATTTGAGGTGAACCCGCCCTGGCAGAGCGCGCAGGGATGCCTGGGCCTGGGGGGCGTGAGTGAGATCTATGAAATAGCGTGGAAGGAAGGCTCTGCCCAGATCAATGGGGACAAATGGGTGGTGCCGCTGCAGAAGGCCCACGCCTTTGGCACCCTTGCCTTTCATCAAGGGAGCATCACGGATTTCATCGCGGAGGGGAGGCTGCCCACGCAGACTGCGGTGCGAGACGACTTTGGCTTTGCCTCGGCCGCGATGCGGTTTGACGTGACGCTCCAGCCCGGGAAGGATCATGACCTGTATCTGGCGGTACCCTTTGGCTTCAGTCGCATGATTGATACGGACGATCGCCATGTCATGGCAGCGCTGGATGGGGCGGCCCAGTTCGAGGAAGCGGTGCGTGTGATGCACCAGCGCACTGGCACGGTGACTTATAGGGTGCCGGAAGGGATGGCTCAGGAGGCTGCCCGCACCTTCCGCACGGCGGCAGGACAGATCCTCATCAACCGAAACGGCCCGGCGTTCCAGCCAGGGCCTCGGCGGTACACCCGCTCCTGGGTGCGGGACGGCGTCATTATGGGTGCCGCGCTTCTACGCATCGGTGACTACGAGGCGCTGCCGGAGTTCGTCCGCTGGTACGCACCCAACCAGCGGGAGGACGGCTTTGTGCCCTGCTGTGTGGACCGCTCGGGGCCGGACTGGCTGGTGGAGCACGACAGCCACGGTCAGCTCATCTACGGGGTGATGGAGTCCTTCCGTTTCACCGGGGACCGGGATTTCCTCCTTGAGATGTGGCCGTATGTGCGGAAGGCGGCGCGTTTCATCGAACTGCTCCGCTCCCAGCGAATGACGCCGGAGTACCAGACTCCGGAAAAGCTGGCCAGGTATGGGTTGCTCCCGGAGTCTGCCAGCCACGAGGGGTATTTGTCCCACCCCGTGCATGCTTATTGGGATGACTTCTGGGCCCTGCGCGGTCTGAAGGATGCTGCGACCATGGCTGCGGAGCTGGGCCACCCTGATGAAGCGCGAGACTTTTCCGCGCTGGCTTACGCCTTCCGGGACACTCTGTGCGACTCGATCAACCGGGTGATTGCCGACAAGGGGCTGCACTATGTGCCGGGCTCGGTGGAGTGGGCGGACTACGATCCCACGGCCACGTCCAACGCTGTGACCCTGCTACAGAGCATGGCCCACCTGCCGATGAAACAACTGGACGAGATGTTCTCGCACTTTGTGCGGGACTTCCGCCGCAGGCACGGCGGGGAGATGGCATGGAACAACTACACGGCGTATGAGATCCGCATCGTGGGGGCGCTGGTGCATCTGGGCAAGCGGGCGGACGCGCTGGAGCTGCTGGAGTTCTTCCTGACAGACCGTCGGCCCCGGCACTGGAACCAGTGGCCGGAGATCTCCTGGAAGGATCCTCGCAGCCCTGGTCATCTGGGGGACGTGCCGCACACGTGGATCGCGGCGGAGTACATGCTCGTCTTTGCGGCGCTCTTTGCCTATGAGCGGGAGGTGGATGACGCTCTCATCATCGGGGCGGGGGTGGATGAACGCTGGCTCATGCTGCGCGGCGGCATTTCAGTGTGTGGGCTGCCCACCTGGTATGGCCGGCTGGACCTGACTCTGGACCGTCGGCCGGACGGTTCCGTGCTGGTCGAGCTAGGTGGAGGACTGCGAGTGCCGCGAGGCGGTTTCGTCCTGCGGCCACCGGGCAGCCGCGCCATCTGCGCTGTCACCGTGAATGAAAAGGACCTGCGGGAATTCGACGCCCGCGAGGTGGTGGTGCGCGAACTGCCGGCGAGGGTGGTTGTTTCCTTTGCCAACCCGGAAAATTGATCCTCCCCCCCCCATAGCCCAAACCTTTCCTATGAGTGCTCCGCTTCCCCTTGCCATTCCGGAGGCCCGCTTGCTGGCCAACGGCTGCTACTTCACCTTTGTTACGGCTGCCGGCACCGGGCAGTCCCGACGCCACGGCCATGTCGTGAATCGATGGCCGGGAGATCCGGTGGAGGACGCTCATGGCCAGTTCATCTACCTCCGTGACATGGCGAACGGCGATCTGTGGTCCGCCAGCCTGCAGCCGGTACAAAGCCCGGGCGGGCGCTACGGATTCTCCGCCACCGCTGGAGCGTGCCATCTGCTGCATGAGTACGGGAACATCCTCTCGCAGGTGGACATCGCCGTCTCCCCGGCCCATGACATGGAAATCCGCCGCCTAACACTGAAGAACCTCTCCGGACGCAAACGCACCATTGAGGTGACGAGCTATCTGGAGAGCGTGCTCACATGGCAGGGGGCGGACATCGGGCACCCGGCTTTTTCCAAGTTGTTTTTGCAAACCCGCTATGTGCCGGAGCAGGCCGCACTGGTCACGGAGCGGCGGCCGCGGGGCAACGATGAGAAGTGGCCCTGCCTGTACCATGCCCTTGCCGGTGCCCGTCCGGTGGGGTGGGAGACCGATCGCCTGCGCTTTCTGGGGCGGGGACGCACCACGGCGCTTCCTGCGGCGCTGGAGGGGAACCTCTCTGGCACGGTGGGGAATGTGCTGGACCCTTGCTGCAGTCTCCGTGCCGTGGTGGACCTGGACCCGGGGGAGACCCTGCAGTTGGCTTTTCTTACGGGCATCGCGGAGACCATCCGTGAGGTGCGTGCGGTAGTGGAAGGGCACTGTACCGCCGCGCAGTGGGAGGGCGTCTTTACGGCGGCAGAAGGCCAGGAGCGCAATCTTTGGGCGGCGCTCCAGCTCACTGCCGATCAGGCGGCGGACCTCCAATCACTGGCGGCGGCCATGCACTATGGCAGCCGCGAATTGAAGCCAGTGGCAGAGCCCTTGCCGCTGGAGACGGATGTGAACGCCGTGTTCGGGCAGCACCGCATTCCCCGGGACCGCATGCAGATCGTGGTGTGCGGAGGCTGGGGCAGGCCGGTGACACAGGAGGCCCTTCGTGCCCGTCGCTACTGGAGCGCGAAGGGGTTCTTCACAAACTTCATCGTTCTGGCGGAGGATGCCAAACCTGCACCGCCCGCGTTGGATGACCGTGTGTTCACCTTGAACTCACGAGAGCTGGACAGTGCCCAACGCGCCGTGCTACTGGCGGCAGCATCCCTGGTGGTGGAGCACCGCCTGCCTGAGGTGGCGGTGCAGACCGCGCCGCCGCGCCCACCCGTGGTGCCAAAGCTGGAGCCGCAGGAAGCTCCGGCCGCCGTGCTGGGTGAGCCGCTCCAGTTCTTCAATGGGTATGGCGGCTTCAGCCAGGACGGCACGGAGTATGTCATCCGCCTGCCGCAGCGGGGTGGCAGATTGCAGCGCCCGCCGCTCCCCTGGATCAATGTGGTGGCGAATGAAAAGGCGGGGTTTCTAGTGAGCGAAGCCGGGGCGGGCTGCACCTGGGCCAGGAACAGCCAGGCCAACCGCATCACGCCCTGGTCGAACGAACCAGTGAGCGATCCTCACGGCGAGGCCTACTACCTGCGGGACGAGGAAACGGGGTGTGTGTGGTCTCCTTTGCCCGGACCGGTGCCGGGTTCAGGAGACTGCGAAGTGCGGCACGGCTTCGGGCGCACCCGCTTTCTGACCCGGTGTGACGGCCTGTTGCAGGAGATGACGATGTTTGTGCCGGAGCAGGATCCGTTGAAGATCGTGCGCCTGCGTGTTTCCAATCTTGCGCAAACGAGCCGCCGGCTCTCGTTTACCGCGTATCAGAGGCTCATCTTGGGATCTCTGCCAGAGCAGCCCAGTCTCATCACCACGCGTCAGGAGGCAGATGGCAGCTTGCGGGCGGTGAATCTGGCTGCGGGCGACTTCCGCGGTGGCACGGTGTTCAGTGTGCACCATCTGCATGGGGCGGAGGCGGTGGGTACCTCCCACACAGCAGACCGGCTCATGTTTTTGGGCCGGCATGGCAGCCCAGAGAACCCGGCGGCACTGGCTTTGGGCGAGGTGCTGGACGGGGCTGTAGGCACCGGTCTGGATCCCTGCTTTGCACAGCAGGTCGTGTTTGACCTTCCCCCGGGGGGCACGGTGGAGTGCGTGGTGCTGCTGGGTGAGGCGCTGAACGACGACGAGGCGGCAGGATTTATCTCCCGATACCGTCGGTTGGAGGACGTGCTTGCCGCTGAGGAGGAGGCCTGCACCTTTTGGAGGTCGCTTCTGGGCGGGCTGCAGGTGGCCACGCCATCGCCCATTCTGAATGTGATGGTGAACGGCTGGCTGTCCTACCAGACGCTTTGCTGCCGCATGTGGGCCCGGTCAGGCTTCTACCAGTCCAGCGGTGCCTTTGGCTATCGCGACCAGTTGCAGGATTCGGGTTCACTCCTCGCGCTGGATCCCGCCTATGCCCGGGCCCAGATCCTTCTGCATGCCCGGCACCAGTTCGAGGAAGGTGATGTGCTGCACTGGTGGCACCCGGAGCCGATCGGGCGGGGGCTTCGAACGAAGTTCTCCGATGACCTGCTCTGGCTGGCGTATCTGACAGCAGATTACGTGGGTGCAACAGGGGACTCTGCCATCCTGGACGTGACAGAGCCTTTCCTTTCCGCACCGCTACTGGGCGAACACGAGGATGAGGTGTACCTCACGCCGCAGCGCGCGCCAGCGGGGGCGGACCTCTATGAGCACTGCTGCCGCGCCATGGACCGCTCCCTTAAGGTGGGGGCCAATGGACTGCCGCTCATGGGGGTGGGAGACTGGAACGATGGCATGAGCCGCGTGGGACGCGAAGGCCGGGGCGAGAGTGTGTGGATGGCGTTTTTCCTGTATCACATCCTCGGTCACTTCCTGCCTCTCTGCGAACGCCGTGATGACGCGGCCCGGGTGGAGCGCTACACCGCCCACCGGCAGGCGCTGTACGAGGCCGTCAATCAGGGCGGCTGGGACGGAGAATGGTATCGGCGCGCCTACTACGACAACGGCCAACCCCTCGGCTCCTGTCTCAGTGATGAGTGCCAGATCGATGCCCTGGCGCAGTCGTGGGCCATCATTGCCCGGGCAGCACCAGCAGACCGGGCCGCGAGTGCGATGGAGGCGTTGTCACGCCGTTTGATCTCGGAAGACGTGGGCATCATCCGGCTGCTCACGCCGCCCTTTGTGAAAACGGCGAATGACCCCGGCTACATCAAGGGCTACGTCGCGGGCGTGCGGGAAAATGGCGGCCAGTACACTCACGCCGCGTGCTGGGTGGTGAAGGCGGTGGCCGAGTACGGCCAAAACAACCGCGCGGTCAAGCTGCTGGAAATGTTGACCCCGGTGTCTCATGCCCTCACGCGGGCTGCGGCAGACCTCTACAAGACCGAACCGTATGTGATGGCGGCGGACATCTATGGTGCAGAGCCGCATATCGGCCGTGGAGGCTGGACCTGGTACACCGGCTCGTCGGGCTGGATGTTCCGCGTTGCTGTGGAGAGCATCCTCGGCTTGAGGGTGGAGAATGGAGACACCCTGCTGATCCGGCCATGCGTACCGGATGAGTGGAGCGGATACAAGATCGCATGGCGGGACCTGCGCCATGACGCGGTTTATGAAATCACTGTGAACGGAGAACCCGCTGCGGGCCGGAGGGTGGTGCAGGTTGTAAAAGACGGTGCCAGGTGTGAGGTGGTGGAGGGCACCGCCCGAATTCCCATGGGCGGCCACGGCGGGAAGTATGAGGTGAGCGTGACGCTGGGGTGAGCGTGACGCTGGGGTGAGGAGGATGTGCAGTTTCCCATCTCTGCCCTCCGGCACTCTGTGAGATCAAGCAGGGCGGGCTGCTTCGTAGCTCGATCCTTTTCCACGAACCGTCTTCACGGTGCTTCAGCACGGTATCGTGACGGGCAGGGTCTGGCCCGCGCCCTTCAAACGAGATGCACATGATGCCCTGGGCTCGCAGAGCGGCGAAGGCCGTGGCAGGTCATTGGACAGGGGCCATCAGCCACGAGGTGCGGGCGGCCAGACGGAACCACCAGGGCCTCTCCGTGAAGTCGGCGGCATGGGCCGGTACGCTCCGGGCAAAATCTTTTTGAAACATCTGCTCTGCCTGCTGGACCACGCCCTCTTCGGCGAAGAGGACTGTTATCTCAAAGTTGAGCCGGAAGCTCCGGTTGTCGAAGTTCGCGGTGCCCACACCGCAGTAGTCGTCCACCAGGATGGCCTTTTCATGCAGGAACCCGCCTGTGTAACGCCACACCTTCACCCCGGCCTTCTCCAGAGCGGGCAGGTAGGTGAAGCTGGAGAGGTGCACCAACTGGCTGTCGGCATGCTGGGGGACGAGGATCTGTACGTCCACACCGCGCAGGGCTGCAATCTGGAGGGCGGAGGTGAACTGCTCATCCGGGACGAAGTACGGGCTGGCGATCCACACCCGCTTCTGCGCCGCCTGGATGGCGCGCAGGAAGAATAGCGTGCAAGTCTCGAACTCATCTGCCGGCCCGGAGGGCAGGCAGAAGGCCAGCCCATCCTGGCCGCCTGGGGCGGGCTGTGGGACCCAGTTAAGCGTGGGCAACCCGCCAGCCGCCCAGTTCCAGTCCTCCGCCCACGCGATCTGCACGCACTGCACCACAGGGCCCTGCACCTTCACATGGGTGTCGCGCCATGCACCCATCTTGGGATCTTTGCCGAGGTACTCATCGCCCACATTGTGACCGCCTACAAAGGCCGTGACGCCATCCACGATGACGATCTTGCGATGGTTGCGGAAGTTGAGCTGGAAGCGGTTGCGATCACCCTGCCGGGTGTTGAAGGGGCGCACCTCCACCCCGGCTGCCAGGAGTTCGGCCGTGTAGCTGGTGGGCAGTTGGTGGCTGCCGATCTCGTCATAGACCAGGTAGCAGCGCACTCCGGCGCGGGCCCGGTTGATGAGCGCCTCCTTGAGCTGGCGCCCCAGCCCGTCATCCCGGATGATGTAAAATTGCACCAGCACGTACTCCCGGGCCTGGGCGATGCTCTCAAAGATGGAGCGAAATGTAGCCTCGCCATCTATGAGCAACTCCGTGTGATTGCCCCGGGTGGCGGGCAGCTTGGCCAGCCTTTCCAGCAGGGTGGCGGAAGGGGGCACCCGCTCAGCTTGTGGACGCATCGCCAGCAGGTCGGCTGCGAGCTTTTTTTCCTCGTCATTCAGGTCGGCCTCCATCTTGCGGCGCAACACCAGATACCCTTCGAAATTCGAGCGGCCAAAGACCCAGTACGCTGGCACTGCGATGTAGGGGAATGTGTTGAGGGAGATGGCCCAGCCGATCGCCCCCTGGGCCGTGCGAACACTGAGAATCGCATCGATGGACGTGAGCAGCCCAAGCAGGTGGCAGAAGGCCATGATGAGCGCACGCCAGCGGAAGGGGTGGCTTTTCATCCAGCGTAGCACGCTGGCGGCACCCGGGATGGAGTTCACGATCTTCTCACTTGGGACCAGACTCATCCTTGCGATATAGCATAGCAGGGCTCGTTATGTCGACTCTCCAGTTTCATAAAGCCCAGGCTCAAAAGATGAATTGAAGCCCTGTCGGCGGCCTTTTTCCCGTAAAAAAGCGTTGTTGCGACACCTCGCAAAAGCCAGACAAAAGGACCACCATTAGTGAAAGTGAAAGACGACCATCCGCACACTCCCTGAATAAAGGGTGAGAGTGAAGGGGATTTTTTCCAACGAGTTGTGACCTGATGGTGGTTTCCGGGGGAATCCTTAGGCTGTCGGGTTTGCGTTCTGATGGGAGTTTTCTTATCGGCAGTACTCACAAATCAGCAGACCGAATTCCATTCGTCTGTTACCTCATTCCCAATGAAAGTTGTCATCCTCTGTGGAGGTCTCGGAACGCGCTTGCGTGAAGAGACCGAGTACCGCCCCAAGCCCATGGTGCCGATCGGCAACCGACCGATTTTGTGGCACATCATGAAGCACTATGCTGTGCATGGGCACAAGGATTTCATCCTTTGCCTTGGGTACAAAGGGGAGGTGATCAAGGACTTCTTCCGGAACTACCACTGGCACACAAGTGACGTGACGATCGGCCTGGGGCAGGCCTCACCTGTGCAATGGCACAACTCGCATGATGAGAATGACTGGAAGGTCACCATGATCGATACGGGTGAGAAAACTCTCACGGGAGGTCGGCTCAAGAGAGTGCTCCCTTTCATCGATGAAGAGGAGTTCCTGCTCACTTACGGGGACGGAGTCGCAGATGTGAACATCGCTGAGGTGATCGCATTCCACCGATCCAAGGAGGCGACGGTGACGCTCACAGGGGTGCGCCCAGGTGGACGCTTTGGCGAGATCGGGTTGGAAAACGGCATGGTCACGAGCTTCCTGGAGAAGCCGGACGATAGCCCTTCCTATGTCAACGGCGGGTTCTTCGTCATGAAAAAGTCAGTAGGGGAGCTTCTCAGCGGGGACGAGTGCATCCTTGAGCGCTCGCCCCTGGAGACCCTCTCGAAGGCGGGGCAACTCGCTGCCTATCAACATGATGGCTTCTGGCAGTGCATGGACAACATCCGTGAGATGACCCTTCTTAATGAACTCTGGAACGGCGGCAAAGCACCCTGGAAGACATGGTAAAGCCCTTCGACAACATCTACGAGGGTAAACGGGTTCTCGTTACCGGTCACACGGGGTTCAAGGGAGCGTGGATGTCCCTGTGGCTGCATGCATTGGGTGCTGAAGTCAGCGGGTATTCGCTGCCGCCAGCATCCTCCCAGTCCCTGTTCTCCCTGCTCGCGCCTGATTTGTTCAGGGAATCGGTGCTGGCGGATGTGAGGGATGGCAACTGCCTGAAGGGCGCCATCGCCCGCATACGGCCTGAGATCATCTTCCATCTTGCGGCGCAACCCCTTGTGGGGCTGTCGTACAAACAGCCACTAGACACCTTCACCACCAATGCGCTGGGCACCGCGCTGCTGCTGGAGAGTCTGAGGGATATCAAGGCGGAGTGCGCAGTGGTCGTGGTAACCAGTGACAAATGCTACCGCAACGACAACAGCGGCATCCCGTTCAAGGAGAGTGACCCGTTGGGAGGGAGTGACGTTTACTCCATGAGCAAGGCGGCCACGGAGCTCGTGGTGAGCTCCTGGCATTCGTCGTTCTTCAAGAACAACGCTGACCTGGGCGCACTGGCGACCGGACGGGCGGGCAATGTGGTGGGGGGAGGAGACTATGCTGAAGACAGAATCGTTCCTGATTTGGTGCGCTCCTACGTCTCGAAGGAAGCCCTCGTGTTGCGCAGGCCCCATGCCACCCGTCCCTGGCAACATGTGCTGGAGTCGCTAAGCGGCTACCTTTCATTGGGACAGCGTCTGTTGTCTTCACCGAACAAGGAAGAGTTGCTGAGCTTCAACTTCGGACCGGATCCGGACGCTGAGCGAAGCGTCCAGGAACTGGTCGATCAATGGGGCCAGGAATGGCCTTCTGAGTTCTCCGTCAAAACTGATTCCCAGCCGGCCTATGCCGAGGCCTACAAGCTGGGCCTGGACCACTCACTCGCCACGGCCACCCTTGGCTGGAAGCCCGTGTGGGACTTTGCCAAAACGGTGAAGAGCACTGCTGAATGGTATCGGCTCCGTCATGAAGGCAGCGCGTCCACTGAAATGATGGTGGCGTTCACCCGCTCCCAGATCGCGTCGTACGTGGCAGACGCTGCCGCAAAGAAAATTTCCTGGGCCAACTGACTTATCACAACCCCACATGTCCACACCCGTAAAGTGCCGCTCCTGCGGTTCGCAAGACCTGAAAGAGGTGATCAACCTCGGCCAGCAACCCCTGGCAAACAACCTCCTCAGCGCCCAGGATCTAAGCAAGGAGGAGCCAAAATTCCCGCTGGATGTCTGGGTCTGCCAGAAATGCTGGCTGATGCAGATCTCCCACATCATTCCTCCGGTCACGCTTTTCAGCGAGTACGTCTATTTCTCCTCGTTCTCGGACCAGATGCTCGCGCATGCGAAGCAGGCTGCGGGGCGATACACGGAAGAGTTCGGACTGGGGCAAGACAGCTTCGTTGTTGAAGTGGCCAGCAATGATGGCTACTTGCTCAAGAACTTTGTGGAAGCCAACGTCCCATGCCTGGGGTTTGAACCGGCTTCCAATGTGGCTGAGGTGGCGCGCAGCAAGGGCGTGGAGACCCGCGGGGAGTTTTTTGGGAAAGAGTCTGCTTCTGGGCTGGCGAATGAAAGAGGCGGGGCGGACCTGATCCTTGGAAACAACGTGTTCGCGCATGCTCCGGAGCCAAATGACTTCGTGGCGGGGCTAGCGGCATTGTTGAAAACTGGCGGCAGGATAGTCCTCGAATTTCCCTACGGGGTAGATATGATTGAGAAGGTCGAGTTTGACACCATCTACCACGAGCATGTCTTCTACTTCACCCTGCTGCCGCTGCTCCCGCTGTTTCACAGGCACGGGCTGGAGATCTATCACGTGGAGCACCTGCCCATCCATGGAGGGTCACTCCGAATTTTTGCCACCCAGACAGGGAAGGATGCGGTGCGTGATTCTGTCACTGCGCTCGCGGCGCGGGAGTCCGAACTGGGGGTGGACTCGCTTGCCTACTATGAGCGGTTCAGCGAACACGCAGAAAGCGTTAAAGCTGATCTGATTGCATTCCTGGATGAGCAGCGGTCGCAAGGCAAGGAGGTGGCAGCCTACGGTGCTTCTGCAAAAGGAAGCACCCTGCTGAACTTTGTGGGAACTCCTGCGGCTGACCTGGCGTTCATGGCAGACCGCAGCACCTACAAACACGGTCTTCACAGCCCCGGGCTGCACATTCAGATCGTCCCTGCGGAGGAGTTGGTCCAGCGGAAACCGGATTTTGCCATCCTCCTGGTGTGGAACTTTGCGCACGAGATCATGAAACAACAGGCGGAGTATTCCTCCCAGGGAGGCAAGTTTGTAATCCCACTGCCGCGGCTAAAGGTCATCTAGTTCACTGGGCCCGACCTGATCCCTTGATGAAAAACTCACTGTACACATGAAGCTTTTTGTGACGGGTGCCACCGGATTCATTGGGCAGTCGTTCTGTAGAATTGCTGCAGAACGCGGGCATCAGGTGCTGGGGCTTTCAAGAAATGTCCATCGGCCGTCCCAGGATTCTTGTGAGTTGATCGAGGGCTCTCTGGACAAGGTGCCATGGGGAAAGGTTCGAGCCTTTTCCCCGGATGCCTTGGTTCATCTCGCCTGGCTGGTCAAGCCAGGGACGGTGAACTCACCGGAAAATGAGGCGCTTATGGCACAGTCTGCGAAATTGTTCGAGGCCGCAGTAGGTGCAGGCGTGTCCCATATCGCCGGTACGGGAACCTGCATCGAGTACGCTCCCTCCAGTGACAGACTGGACGAGGAAACCTCCCCACTGGGTCCGGAGACAGCGTATTCACGCGCGAAGCTCGCCACCTTGGGCCATCTCAAGCGCCTGGCCTCGACAGTGCACATCAGCTGGTCCTGGTACCGTATTTTCTATGTCTATGGAGCAGGTGAGCACCCCGACCGCCTCTCCGCATCCATCCTGCAACGCCTCTCCCAGCGTCATGACGTGGTTCTGAGGACGCCTCAAAGCGTCAAGGACTACATCCATGTGGATGACGTGGCTTCCGCCATGATCTGGGGGCTGGAAAGGAATCTGAACGGGCCAATCAACATCGGCAGCGGGGAGGGGATTCGCATCGTTGACTTTGCCCGGGCCGCCGCAGCGGTTCTCGGCATTGAAGCGGATCACATCAAAGACTCACAGCCTCCCGCTGTTGACCCTTTTCCGGTAACGGTGGCTGATATCTCGAAGCTGCGCGCCTCAGGGTGGGAACCGCAAGTCACCCTCCAACAAGGCCTGCGAGGCATGGCTGCATTGCTCTGAATGTCTTATGGAACTCTTTACCGTCATTGTGCCAGTTCTGAATCGTGTGCACACGATCGCTCACACGCTGTTGTCGTGTCTGGTGCAGAACGATGAGCGTTTTCAGATCCTCGTGAGCGACAATCACAGCTCAGACGGGACCTATGAGGAGCTGGTGCGATGGGCGGCCAGAGATGCAAGAATCACGCTCATCCGTCCGCCGTGCCGCATGGGACAGGCCACTCACTGGGAGTTTGCCCTTGAGCATGTGAGGGAAGGCTATTTCATGTTTCTGGGAGGGGACGACGCCCTTCTCCCTCGCTGCATGGAGCGGGCACGTGCCTGTCTCGCGGCTCACCCCGGAGTCAAAGCCTTGCATTCCCCCATCTGTGTCACCTACTTGTACCCGGATGTGCATGGGGAACGGGCTGGGTGTTTGACGACCTGGCCGAAGGTCGGAATGGAACTCCGCGACAGCGGTGAGTGGCTGCGCCGGGTGATCGGAGGCGAGTGCGGCATCCTTGAGTTGCCCTACCCGTATGCCTTTGCCTGGTGTCACATGGATGTTTTGGACGATGTGCGAAAGAAGGGCCGCCTCATCCCATGCCGGACGCCACCCGTATTTCTCGCGTTGGCTGCCGCACGGTACAGCTCTCAATTCCTCATGGTGAGTCCTGGATTTGCTGCTCCTGGAGTCTCCCGTGAGAGCATCGGCTACAGCTGCCAGTTCCCCGGAGGGGACCGGGTGCAGGATCGCAAATTCTTTCGTGAAGATGACATCGCGGCGAAGGACATCCCGTACCATCCCAAGGTGGGAGTGTCCCGCTCTGAGCACATGCACGTGGGCGAGACCCTCTTGAGGGCAAAGGAGGCCGGGTTGCTGGATGACAGTACTAAGATAGCCTGGGACCGCCTGGTGGCTCTTGCTTACAGGGAGTTCGCAGTGGCCGACTGGTCGGTTGAGGACCGGCAGGCAAACTTTGCATCCCTCCAGATCGTGGCGCGGAACTTTGGTTGTGAAGCGATGCTGCCAGAGCTCGATGAGAAATCGAACATGGGCTCCTGGATGAAGCAACTGCCGTTCGAGCTTCCCAGGCCGCGGGCTTCTGCACGGGAGATCGTCATTGATCTCAAGCCGCTGGATGTGCAAGGCGTTCACCAAGCAGCGCGCCTGGGCGATGAAATCCTGGAAGCCCTCGTTTGTTCAAAACAGGGCTCGGTCCAAGAGATGCGATGCGATGTGAGGTCGCTGTCCTGGTGCTTCACGCAGATAGTGAAGACTGTTGCGGCAACGGATGAAGTGGCCGAGCTCCTTGAACAGTTGGAGCTGCGAACAGAGGAGTCCAAGCGACGCGCGGCGGAGAGGGACAAAGCCAAGCAGATGGTGGTGGAACTCAATGAGAGGCTCAAGAAGACCAAAATAAACGCCGCCAAACCCTCCAGAAAACTGGGAGACAGACTGAAGCGACTTTTCAGCGCCTCCTCGTGACCGCTGCGACCTGGAACATGGAAGCGCCCCAATCCCATCCTCACTACAACATCGTCATCCCGGTACTCAACCGGGTTGATACGCTTGCTGCGACCCTTCGCTCCTGCACCAGCCAGTCTGGAGATGACATCGGAATCATCGTCAGTGACAACTTGAGTGAAGATGGGTCCGGGGAAATCGCGGAAGCTTTTGCCCGTGAGGACTCACGAATCGAAGTGGTGCGGCCACCCCGTCGTCTGGGGCAGGCGAGGCATTGGGAGTTTGCCCTCAAACATGTCAGGAGGGGCTTTTTCATTCTTCTTGGTGCCGATGATGCCCTGCTGCCAGACAGTGTGTCCAGAGTACGGGCACTGACAGCGCTTTATCCGGAGGTGCAGGCCTTTCATGGGGTGTATCCCCCCATGTACACTTATCCCGAGGTGGGCAACTCCCACGCCGGGCATCTGACGCTTTCTCTCAGCCCGCTGTTGGAGACAAGATCGTCCGCAGAGTGGCTGAGGCGGCTGTTGGAAGGAGAGGGTTCCGTTCTGGATCTCCCCTTTGCTTACGGCATGGCCTGGATGAACATTTCGATCTTGCGGGGAGTAGAGGCAAAAACAGGATCTATGATCCCGTGTCGCACGCCGCCCGTCTTTCTTGCGATCATTGCCGCCCTTGCATGTGAAAAGTTTCTCTGTGTCGTCCCTGGATTTGGATGTCCCGCGGCCTCGGCCAGCAGCATCGGGATCAGTGTGCACAGCCCCTCTGGAGACCGGAGGAAGGATCAGCAGTACTTCGAGGAGACCGGCATTGAGGTCAAAGATGTCTCGTTTCATCCTTTTATAGGCCACTCTCGTTCTGAGCACATGCACGTTGCAGAGACCCTCCTGACGATGCGGGAGCACGGGCTTCTACAGCCGGAGTTGCCCGTCAGATGGGATCGCCTGGTGGCAAATGCCCACCGCGAACTGGCCGCCGGTGCCTGGACCCTTCAGGATCGGGAGGCGAACTTGGCTCACTTGATGAAGGCATCCCAGCATCTGGATTGTGAGCACATCATGAAGCTGGCGCTTGAACATCCCGATCCCTCAGCATGGCAATCGGCCCTTCCCTTTGCGCTGGCCCCCACCTACCGCCCGCCGTCGCTGCTCACTCTCGATCTGCGGCCCTTGGGCGTCAAAGACGTTTTGGGCGCTTCACAAGTCGCCGGTCTGCTCCTTGCAGATCTCCAGCCCAGTGGTGGTCCCGATCTGCCCTTCACCCCTATTGAAGATCCGGGTTTCAACCCCACCACGATCGAGGTTCTGGGCGGGATCTCCTCCGTGGCGCGCATGGTCTGCGGGCTCCAGGAGGAGCTAGCCAAACGAACGGCTGAATCAACGCGGCGGGGGGCTGAAAGGGACCGGGCGAAGTCCCAGGTACAAGCCCTGCGCAAGGAGGTGGCGGCTTTGAAGGTGAGTCTGAGTGACTCACAACGAACCCCCAAAGGCGGCTGGATCCAGCGTGTGCTGCGGAGAGGCGTTTGAACTTGTGACCTAGTGAAGACCAAGATGACCTTCTTCTCAGTTATCATCCCCACCAGCAATCGCTGCCACACCCTGGAGCAGACCATCCGCTCGTGCATGGCTCAGGATGATGAGCATCTCCGGATCGTCGTCAGCGACAACCACAGCACCGATGCCACGCGGGATGTGGTGGAGGGACTGGCAAAAAAGGATGCCCGCATCCTGTATCAACAGCCGCCTCATAGGATGTCGCTTGCCGCCCACTGGGAGTATTGCCTGATGAATCAGAGTGCGGGGCAATACGCCATGCTGCTGGGGTCAGATGATGCACTGCTGCCAGGTTGCATGAAGCGGGCTCGTGCAGCTCTTCATGAGCATCCCGGCATCGAGGTGCTTCACAGCTATCCTTGTCCAGCCTACTATTACGATGATTCCCAGTCGCCCAATGCGGGCAAGCTCTTCATGGTCCTGCGACAGGGCCATGAGATTCGTCAATCAAGTGACTGGCTTCGCCAGGTGGCCGAGGCCAGGGCCGAGATCACGCAGTTGCCGTTCCCCTATCAGCAGAGCTGGGTGAAGACGGACGTGTTTCAGCGGATCATCTCCAGAACGGGTCGGCTCATTCATTCACCCATGCCTGATTTGTTCCTCGCGGTCGCGGTGGCGGCGGTGACGGATTCATACTTGTCTGTTTACCCCGGCTTCGGGCTTGGCGGGTACTCGGCCTCAAGCAATGGGAGCGCTACCACGCAACCTCGCGGCGATCGCAAGCTGGAGGACCAGTTCTATGCCGAGAATGAAATTACACTGCACAAGAAGGTGAATTACTCGCGGTCCCTCCCCGTCTTAGTCGGTGAGGTGCTCCTACAGGCCCGGGACAAAGGACTGCTGCCATCGGACATGACCATTGCATGGGAGAAATTCATCGCCCGCGCTTGGGTGGAATGTCACTCTTGGGATTGGTCCCCGGAAGAAACGGCTGAAAACGCCGCTGCTCTTACCAGGCTGGCGGAAGCCATGGACTGCGTGGAGGTAATGCAACAGTCTCGGACCTTCAGGTCTATCTCGGACTGGGAGGCGTCCACAGAATGGCTGATCAACTGGCCACATTATCCCATTGATCTCGCCTTGGATGTTCGCCCTCTACAGATCCGTGGGGTGGATGAAGTGGCTGAGCTCGTGGAAGACATTCTCCAGTGCGCGGGCCCGGAAGGGCCCATCCCAGCCAAGGCGATTGCACGGGTGATTGACCAGCGGTTCGGGCGTTTCTCCGAGGCCCCCGACGCAGGCCAAAACAAACTGCTTCATTCTGTGGTAATAAAAAATCTCGAGTTGCAATTAGAGCTACAAGAGTCTGCCAACCTGATCACGCGACTCCGTGCCGAATCGGCCCGGCGCGCGCAGGAGAGGGACAAGGCCAAAGCGAAGAGCAGAGAATACCGTGAACAGATCGACCGCATGCGGAAGGAAAAGGTAAAATAGGCACTCAACGACTCCCCTCCAATGTCCATGTTTACTGTTGTGATACCCACCCTGGACCGGGCCGAGACCTTGGCCCACACCCTGAAATCCTGCACGATTCAAGGAGGCGATGACTTTGAGGTTCTGGTGAGTGACAACTTGAGCGTGGATAACACTGCGGAGGTGCTTGCTCATTTTCAGAAGTTAGAGCCGAGGTTGAGGGTTGTCCGTCCGCGCCGTCGGCTGGGTCAGGCCACTCACTGGGAGTTTGCCCTTGGCCATGCCCAACCCGGCTTCGTGATGGTGCTGGGGGCGGACGATGCCCTGTTGCCGCATTGCATGGAGCGCGCGAGGAAAGCGCTGGAACGATTCCCTGACGCGAAGGTCCTCTCCAGTACCGCAGGCATCCTCTACTTCTACCCCAATGCGGGTGGCAAAGAGTCCGGACAGCTCAACTTAATTGATCAAGGGGAGCGCATGGAAGTCAGGAGTTCTCGAGAAGGGCTCTCGAAGCTCCTCAATGCGGACTGCCGGGTGACGGATCTGCCTTATCCCTATGGCTGTGCCTGGATGCACACCAGCCTTCTGGATCGAGTGCGCTCCCAAACCGGGCGTCTGATACCGTGTCGGACGCCACCTGTCTTCCTCACACTAGCCTGCCTTGCCTACACGGATGACTACGTGCATGTGGATCCGGGCTTCGCCTGTCCCGGTGTGTCAGCCAAGAGCATTGGGTACAGCGCCCAACATGCTCACGGGGATCGGGAGCGTGACAAGGAGTTCTTTGAAGAGAGCAATATTGAGGAGAAAGACATCGCCTTTCATCCCCTGGTGGGCGACTCGCGTGCAGAACACATCCACGTTGCAGAGACCCTCCTGATGGCCCAGGAAGCAGGGGTGCTTCCCCGTGAGCCAGCCATTCCCTGGACCAAGTTTATTGCGCTTGCCTACCGGGATTTTCAACGTGGAGAGTGGAGTGAAAGGGATCAGAAGTCGAATCTGGAATCACTGCAACGGGTCAGCAAGAACATGGGGTGTGGCGACATCATTGAGAGGGCTCTGGAACTAGGCGACATCTCTCGTTGGAAGCAGACCTTGGGATTTACCCTGCTGGAGTTCACCATTGACGGGGCGAGCGTCCAGATGGATACCACTCCCATGAAATTGGAGGGCGTGCATGAAGCCGCTCACCTGGCGGACACACTTCTCCAGGCGCGGGTAGAGAGTATCAACGGACGGGCGATTTCTACCATGAATCTTCCTGCTGAATACTTCCTCCGCTGGCTTCTCAGTTCACTGGATGGGAACCGAACACTACGGGCTCAGTACAATACGCGGTGTGTCGAATCAGACCGGCGCGCCGCAGAAAGGGAGCGTGCAAAGGCGCTGCTGGCGGAGGCGAAATCACAGATCCGTGAATTGAGGACCTCCAGGCCGGTCCGGGCAAAGAGCTTGGCAAGCCGTCTCTTTCGCAGATTCAGGATGCGCAAACCGTCGAGTGAGGGGGACGCCATTTAAAGGGGCCCCGGCTGCATCTGCCTGAATACCATGACCAGCTTCGACGAGAAACCTGAGCAGGTGGAGAGATCTGCCTTTCTCTTCACGGTGGTCATTCCCACCTTGAACAGGTGCGAGACGCTAAAGGACACCTTGGAGTCATGCGTTCGTGAGGCGGATCAAGGACTACGCATCCTGGTGAGCGACAATTTAAGTGATGACCGGACGCAGGAGCTCGTCCGCGAATTCGCACAGAGGGATCCACGAGTGAGCTGTGTCCAACCGCCTTCACGTCTGGGGGTGTCGCGGCATTGGGAGTTCGCCATCACCCAGGTTCAAGAGGGTTTCGTGATGGTGCTGGGCTCGGACGACGCGTTGTTGCCCAGCGCCGTATCTCGCGCGCGCAAGCTGTTGGAGGATCATCCCGGAGTGCTCGTTCTTCACGGTGAGCCAGCGGGCGTCTATGTTTATCCCAGTTTTGAAAACGGAATGGGCGACCGCCTGGTCGTTACTTTGGACTCAGTGGGTGCCGGGAGGCTGCGCCGCTCGGAAGAGTGGCTGCGTAGAGCGGCCCGCGCAGAGTGCGATGTGGTGGACCTTCCTGTCGTCTATCAGCACTCTTTCGTGCATGTGAGCGTGCTCCAGAAGATCATCGCCGTCTCCGGTGGCTTGATCCATTCCGTGTTTCCAGATTATTTCCTGGCGGTTGCCGTCGCCACGCAGGTGGATTCCTATCTGCACTGTGCCCCCGGCTTTTCGTTGCCGGGAACTTCCGGTTTGAGTTTGGGTGCAGCGGGATTTCATCCCGGTGGCAATCGGGAACTGGAAAGAGCTTTTAAGGCTGATGCAGAGATTCCATACCATCCTGCGGTAGGGGAAGTCAGGTCCGTGCATATTGCGATGGGAGAGACCCTGCTCCGGATCAGTGAATGTGGTCTCCTGAAAGATGCCCCGCCCATTGCCTGGGACCGAATGGTGGCCAAGGCGATGATGCAGTTTCACACGGAAGGCTGGGGCGATGCCGAGAAGGAGCACAACGTGAAGACCCTTCAAGACCTCGCCCACAGTCTAGGTTGTGCTCACATCCTCCCTCAGGACGATTCGAGTGCTGGACTGGTGGCATGGTCGAAGCAGTTGGGCTTCGCCTTGAGCCCACCAGTCGCCACCACAGGTTGTGAACTCAATGGTCAGTCACTGGGGATCAAGGGCGTGGATCAAGCCGCCATGGTTGCGGAAGAAATGATGATGCTTTGTCAGGATCCCGCCTCCAAAGAGGGAAGCACCTGCCAGAATGTGCTGGCGCATTCATTGCTCACCCAGGTGCAGGGTTTGCGAAAGCTTGCCGGGGGACTTGCCATAGAAGTGCAGAGCTTGCGCGATGAATCCCGACGGCGGGGCCAGGAACGGGATCGTGCCAAACTGGAACTGGCCCGGTTGAAGGAAAAAACTAAAAATCGCCAAGGTGCAAAAGTAAAGCGCCAGCCGGAGGTGAGGTCCAGAGTGCAGAGTTTTTTTCACCTCATCCTCGCAAAGTTCAGATGACTCCTTCATAAGAATGCCCCATCTCAGAGTAAAGACACGGTGATTGCCGCAGACTCATCAAATCCACCCCCCACCCTCCCATCCCTCCCTCAATGCCAAGTTGCGAAGACCTGACCGTACTGATTTTGGCACATGATCGCCCGCATTATCTGCGTTCGGCGCTGGAATCTGTGCGCGGCCAGGTTCTGGCGGGCCGCTTACGCGAAGTTTTGGTCTCTGACAATGGGGCCAAGGGGTTGGCCGCTGAGGTGGTCGGTGAGTTTTCCGATTTGCCGATACGCTACCTTGCGGCTCCCCAAGACACCGACTTTTGCCGCCACGCACACTTTGCCATCTCGCAAGTGGCCTCACCGTTGCTGGCGTTCCTGCACGACGACGATTGGTGGCATCCAGGACACGTTTCCTGCTCGATCCGGGCGCTGGAAGCAAATCCGGAGGCAGCATATGTCGCGTCTGCGAGCTTGTGGCTCGAAGGTGAGAGGAGTGTCGGACCGCCCTTCTACTTCAACTTTCCCATCCTGACGGAGCTGGCAGGCAGTGATGGAGTCAAACCCGTGCTGCTGGACTGGAAACAGGTGTTGATGTTGTCTTGGATCTACACGCCCTACCACCTCTCAAGTCTGGTCGGAAAGACCCAGTGTTTCCTCAATTCTCTGGAGGTATGGCAGGAGACCAACTACCTGGTGGATCGCGCCTTTTTTGGTATCGTTGCCACCAAGGAAAAAATGCCTGTGGTCTTCCTGCCCTATCCGTCAGTTCATGTGAGGCTGCATGAATCGCAGGTGACCAGGGAGAAAGCAGAGATCCAGAAGGCAGGGGCGGTGCTCACCGTCAAGCGGCTACGAGAGCAGTCTGAGAGAGAGGGGATCAATCTCAACGAACTTTGGAGCCGTCATCGTGCCAAGCTGAAGCCAGCTACCAAGTCCCTTTTTGATACTTTGGCGCGCGAATGCCTGACCACCGCGGATCTGGTGGCGATGGGGTGTGACCTTCACGCAGAGGCACGTCCTTGGGAATCTCCTGCCGCTGACGGGGCGAGAAAACAGGGCGATGAGCTCAAGACACGTCTTCAAGCGACGCGTAGGGAGCTCGAAAAGAGCCAGAAGACGTTGGCATCGGTCGTGGGTGCAGTCCAGACGTACGTGCAGAGACTGCTCGGGGCGGCGGACCGGTCTGCCAAACATCCTTCCCGTGCGGCGATCGAGCTCATCGGAGCATCGGGTGCCACCGCTTTGGCCGAGGCCAATCACGAGAAGGCAAACGCCCTTCACTTGGACGCCGCCGAGAAAGGGGCGCATTTGCTTCAGCGCATTTCCCCCCGGTGGTACAGGAACTGGAGAACCTCCAGTGAGACAGTGCCTGGGCTCGTGCAATTGATCGGCAAGGTTCGCAAGGCTGTAGGGCACAGCAAGAAGCCCCCCGTCAAGCGAAGGTTGAAGCCAGATCTCAAGCACTACTCCAAGGCGGCTGGCCGGGTCTTTGCATCCGCAAGTGACGCGCTGAAGCACTACCAAGAGGAGGGATGGCACAAGGACTGGTCTCTCCATCCCTTGTTTGATCCCCAACACTTCCGCAAAAAGAACCCCGAGGTGGCTACAGAGACCGAGCCCCCTTGGGCAATCTATGAAATGATGCTGAACGAAGGGAAGCTTCCTGAGGCGCATCCCCGATTTGGTGGACGATGGCTTCGCGATTACTTCCTGGCTGACTCGGTGCCGCTTCGTCCGCTCCCCATCTCAGTACCCAATAGGCTGGCATCCCCGAATGGTGTCAAGGTCTTGGGCTCAACGCAGATTGTCGTCGGGGTCATTCTGTTTCATACGGAGAGAGAGGAGCTGGCTCACTTGTTTGCCAGTCTGCGGAAGGCGGTGGAACAGGCGCAAGCAGAAGGGCACCTGCCCCCGCTGGTTGTTCTTACGGACAACTCCCATGAATGGAATTCGGCGGATGTTGAGGAGCTCGCAGATCGTGCACGATTGAATGTCTTCTTCCATCCCACGCCTTCGAACATCGGTTTTGGCGCGGGACACAACTTCCTCATGAGGAATGCGTTCCAGTTGCAACACGGCACGCACTATCTGTGCTTGAATCCCGACGGTCATATTCATCCTGAGGCACTGGCGAGTTTCTATCGAACCATTGCCACGTTGAAAGGCGAGGCTTTGGTAGAGGGGTTGCAGTTTCCTGCAGAGCACCCGAAGGACTACAACGCTGCAAGTCATGACACCAACTGGTGCAGTGCTGCCTGTCTCTTGATTTCAAAGCATCTCTACGAGGCCACTGGAGGCTTTGACGAGAGGTTCTTCATGTACTGTGAAGACGTGGATCTCTCCTGGCGGGTGTGGGAGCTGGGCCACCGATGCATCGTAGATCCCGAAGCGCTTTTCTTGCATCATGTGCAAAGCAGGGAACCCAACCCCGCCTCGTTGAGGTGGATGTTTGAGTCCGGGCGTGTCCTGGCTGCGAAGTGGCAGGCAGGCAGGTTCCAGCTGGATTGCGAGCGTAAGCTCGTCGAGGCCGGTCACTACGCCCACACTGGCGATCTGCCCGAACTGGAGGACGTGCCCAAACATACGCCTCATGCCAGAATCGATTTCAAAAACCATTTCACTTTCGCTGCAAGACGATGGTAGCTAGATCACCCCACCACAAGCTTTCCATCGTCGTCTGGCCGGTGTCAGATACCAAAGCGGGCATAAAGCTCCTCGACCGGACTCTGTTTGCTCTCTCTGGCAGCCTGTATGATATTGACGAAGTGGTCATTGGTGCTGATGGCTCGTCATTTGAACGCGTAAGAGAGCTCTTCGGGAAGCATTTCCCCGGGGGGGGGACACGCCTGGCACTGCATGAATTGACAGCCAGCCTTCAGGACTGCCCTGACGTGAGGGAGATCGCAAGTTGTCGCTTTGTCGCACTGGTTCGTCCCGGGGTCTATCCCTACGAGCATGCTTTCTCCACGCTGGTGTGCGAGGTGGAACGACGTGGCGTGCCTGGTGTGGCGGGGGGCTTTCACATCGCCGTGCCCGAAGAAGGCGGAGACAAGATGGCTGCGCGGGTCGAGTCGGTGGCTCCGGGCACGAAGTTTCCAGGAACCACCGTCTTTGACACCAGTCATCCAGAATTCCTCAAGCTTTGGGAGGAAGGCGGGCGTGGTGTGGAAAGAGGGGCAGCCCATGAGGCCGCTGTGGCTGAAACGTTTCCGGTGCATGCGGAACCCCTTTTTCTCGTTGCCGCGGCCATGGATGTGGCCAGGCTTTGCCCTCCCACGGGGGCAGCAAATTCGCCGGCTGGCGCAGTTCAGGAACCTCAAGCGGCACGGACACAGCCGGGTGTGGACATCATCACACGCACATTCCAAAGGCCAGTGCTCCTGGAGCGTGCATTGATGAGCATCCTGGATCAGACGTATGAAAATTGGACCTGGGTGATTGTTGATGGCGGGAAAACGACGGAGGTGCAGGAACTGCTGGAGAAGCACAGGGGCGCCCTTCGCAATCGCGTCACGTACGTTCCCTTCCGCAGCAACCAGGCCCGGATGAGGGGCATTCCGATCAATGCAGGGATTCGGGCCGGCGCAAGCCCGTTGATCACCTTGTTGGACGATGATGACACTTGGGCTCCTGACTTTCTCTCGAAAATGGTTGCTGAGCTGGTGGATCACAAGCCGCACCCTTCTGTGCGCGGTGTGGTGTGTCGAACCACCTGCATTGAAGAGACTTCGGTAGAAGACGGGCTTCGAAAGGTGGGAGAGCGCCCATTGAATGATGACCTTTACAACGTGACCTTGGCCAAACTTTCCATGGTCAACTGTTTCTGCACGCATGCGTTTTTATACGAGCGCGAGGTGATCGGGGAGATCGGTGGCTATCCAGAGGACTACCCGGTTTTGGAGGACTGGCACTTCAATCTACGTTTTGTCCAGAACTTTGAGATTGTCGTCCTGCCTGAGGTGCTGACTTTCTACCACTTCCGCCCGCACCATGTGGACGCAACTGAGTCCAACTCACAGGTTGCGGAAATGCGGCACCATAAATTTTATGAAGGCAGATTGATCAACGAAGCCCTCAGAGAGGACCTTCGCGCGGGCCGACAGGGGCTCGGGCATGTGCTGGCACAGGCGGCGACGATGCGTTGGCTGGGAGAAAAACAACACAACCTCAACAGCAAGGTCAAAGCCATTGGAGAGAAGATCGGAAAAATTGATGCCCGTACGAAGGCTGTCAAAGACAACCTGACACCGCGAAAAGGTTAGCCGGACTCTGATAACGTTGATGGAGCCCAATGGCATTCTCCTGCCAAAATTGACGGAGGAGAGCGATGTGTATCCAACTGACCCACCTCATGAAAGACCATCTGAAGCATCCGTCCGACATGACGCAGGGCGTCGCAATGGTATGCGAGGTTCTCGAGATCGCAGCCGAGCAGTTGCACTCTCCTGAGATCCTGGTGCGATGGTGCAAGTTGTGGGTAGCCGAGACGATCGAGACGGGACGGGTTTTTATCGGCAAATTGGAATTCTATGATCAGGTCCTGCTTTTAGCGTTCGAAATCCGCGTGAGTGGGGATCGCCAGGCGGAAGCCATCCATTTCCAGTTGATTCCTCCCGCTCCAGCTGGTGAATCCACCGTGGTCCTCCCACTTGGCGAAGTCTCCATGGATCGGGTGGGAGAGGTGGTGGAGGAGTTACTGGAACTGCTCTTCGGTGCAACAGGATACAAGGGCTAGTGCCGTCGGCTTACCAGCCAGGCTCACATCTTGTTTGCGGAGTTGATGCTGGGATGATCCACCAACCTTGCCAGCCAGTGAGATGCCCGTAGAACCGCCAGGGTGGAGGTGGTAATGGCCGCAACAATCGCAGAGAGCCAGAGGTGCCACCCCTTTGTTAATCGGTGGGAGTTTTGCTGGCGCGAAATCGGTCAGGTGCGGCGCTCAGTACGAGGACTGGTCTCTCCCACAGAGCGTAGAGACCACACACCATCATCAGCAGCAGGCTCCCGGTCAAGGCGGTCAGTAGGAGCCTGCGGGTGTGAATCATTGTGCTCAATGTGATCCCGCCAACTGTGTGACCTTACAGAGAAGATGAGCGAACGTGATGGCATAGTTGAAACTTCAACTGAGGCAAGCAGCCGGTCCGTCATTCTGCCAGGACTCTGCGGAGGAAGGTATGGCGAGCTGACTGCTGATCGTGCGAAGTTGTCCTGCGCCAGGTGTGGAGACTTGATCCGCCATTTGACTAAGGAGCATACCTTGCTTACGGAGCAATCTGGCGTGAGAACGTGGTCGCTTCGTGAGCCTGAATATGTGCACTCAACCAGAAACCGATGGCTTGCGAATGACCGAATCATCGGGATGCGGCGAGCGCGACGGCACCGTGGGCAGTGTGAATGTGAAAACGGACTTGTTGCCCGTGATGGAAGCGATTCAGAAACTCCTGACAGGCCAGAAAAATCGGGTTGAAATGCGGATTGAGGCTCCTCTGGATCTGAATCCTGTTCTGAGGGATCCGGGCCTTTTGTATGAGCAGTTGATCCAACTGTGCACCCATGCTCAAGATGCCATGAGAAGCGGTGGCGTTCTCGTGCTGAGGGCAGAGAACGTGACTGTGGATGACAACCCACACACAGCGGCGCGATTGGAGCCGGGTTCCTATGTTAGATTGCAGCTTGAAGAGTACAGCAGTGAAGGGTTTGGCTCCTGTCTCCAGTTGAACCTGCCTTCAGCATGTGATCAAGCATGGCCTGATGGCAAGTTCAGGGAATAAACGGAGGCTCTGCGCAACGGGGGGCTGGTATCCATGCATTGGTCGTTCAGCGGTGCCGCCGGGTGCTGGTAACTCCCAATGGAGGCTGGGTCGGGCTTTTGAAAGCCACCTGGGTCACTTCTGCACCCTGACGTGCCGAAGGGAACGGCGTTGCCTTCTAACCCGACACGTGAAAGGAAAAAAGGTAAGGGTTGCACCTGAATTATGGATCGGGGAGATGGCTTTGGTCGGCATTCTCCTCGAAAAATAAGATGTTCCCGCCAAGGAGGGGTACCCCTCTTGCAACTCCTGATAATAGATCCCTTTGACATCCGCCTCCATGCCTGAACCAGATGCCCGGGCGCGTGTTCTGTTGATCGACAACGACACGGGTTTTCGCACAGATCTCGGGCAGCGGATCAATGTCCTGGCTAACGTGAGGGTTTGTGGAGAGGCGGGCGATGCTGCCACCGGACTGGAGGCCGTGCGCAGCCTTACGCCAGAGCTTGCCATTGTGGAGGTAAATCTTCCGGATCGTAATGGCATCAGTCTCATCCCTGAGATCACTTCTGTTTCGCCCCTGACCGTAGTACTGGTGCTGACTGCACATGATGAGGTTTTTTTTGGCCTGGAGGCTCTGAGAGCAGGGGCCTATGGTTATCTGGTAAAGGACGATATCGCGACCTATCTTCAGATGGCGGTGACGCAGACACTGAGGCGCGAGTATTTCCTGCCTCCCAGGTTGGTCGCTCACCTGCTGCACGGCTTGGAACACCCTGAACGCTTTGCCAGCTTCAATCCCAATCCACTCTCTACCCTCACTGATCGTGAGATGGAGGTGTTCCAGTGGCTCTCCAGAGGGTATGGCACCAAGCGGATTGCCGAACGACTAGGGCTTGGCATCAAGACCATTGAGACCCATCGTGCCAATATCATGGCACGGCTGGACCTCCACACGGCCGAGGAACTTGTGAACTTCGCCGTGGAATGGCGGGAGCGAGTCTTGACGTCTTGAGACCTGTTCAGGTGGAGCTACAGGAGCCGGAGGTCTCCACCCACGCGGTCCACACAGATGTTGCCCAACGACGGATCTGGCGGGGCATTTGGTTTGTCAGGCGTCATCTCGTGAGCGCAGTGAATAAAAAGGAACGGTTGGTTTCTTTCAAGAGGCAAACGACTTGTGGTGGGCCCAAGCGGCGTCCAACACCTCGTTGATGTCGTTTGGTGTGAAAGGTTTTGCCAAATGACGATGGAAACCGGCTGCAATGCTTCGCTCTCGATCTGCACCCGAATAGTAACCGCTCATAGCCACTGCGTAAACTTCTCGGGCTGGGTTGAGTTGGAGGAGCATTTCCCTGCCGTCCCCATCGGGCAGACCAATGTCCGAGATAATGAGATGGCAATTGCTGCCGGGCAGAACTTCTAGAGCTTCCTGGATGGTGGTGGCACACTGCACCTGGTGGCCACGCGACCTCAAATAGCGGGAGAGGGCGAGCAGGGTGCCCTCATGGTTCTCAACCACAACAACACGCAAGCTCCGGGGCGGCGTTGGGGGATCGACTGGAAGACGGGACATGCTACGTGGGTGTGAATGTCAAGGGGTGACGCTTTAACCACAGATCACGCGTCGAAGACCAAAGCCGTGCTGAAGGGTGACGAACATCCCCAACAAGGAGCGTCAGAGCGGGAAATCAACGACAGAAAAGATCTTGCCCTATTCGCAATCGATGGAGGTGTAGGATGTAAGCAGAGACCATTGTCCTCATTGTCCGCGGGAGCTGGGGAGGAATGAAGTCAGCTTGATCAAGACGGACCACCTCAACTTTGCGCCTTCAGTTCAATGAAATGGGGGAACTGGCATGGGGGCTTCCTGTTGCGATTTCCACATACCTCGACTGCGGAAGAGCCTCTGCAAGTGCCCGAGATGGAGCATCGACGGTATGGTGGCAGAGGAGACGTGTGCAATGCCCCTGCTAAATTTTATGCAGGATCTGTGGTAGTGACCGGGAGCACGAATCCAAGCTCGTTTTGAGGGTGGGTTTCGACCTGTGTGGATTCCTCAAGCGTGAACCAGTCTTTGGCCAGTCTATTGACTTCTGTCGAGCTGGGAATATTGAGCTTTTTCTTGATGCTGATGCGATGCGTTTCTACCGTCTTTAGCCCCATGCGAAGTTGCTGGGCTATGTCCTTGGGGGGCAGTCCCCGTCCCACGCAATAGAAGACCTCTTTCTCTCTGGGGGAGAGGCATTCGAGTAGATTCTCGGGATGTGATTCATTCCTTGCCATGGAGTCCAGGAGCACGTGGCTTTGGAAGCTCTTGCTAATGTACACCCGGTTCCGGCTCACTCTTCTCAACGCCAGAGCAAGCTCGGCAAGGCCATCATCCTTGCGGAGATAACCGCGAGCTCCGGCCCGCAGGGCTTTGGCAGCGTAGAGGGGATTTTCATGCTGGGAAAGAATCAGCACCCGTACCTCCGGACGCTCTTGGCACATCTGTCGGGTCAATTCAATGCCATTGAGGTCAGGCAGGCAAACATCTACCACGACGACGTCTGGTCGGGTGGCGCGGAAAGCGTCCATCGCTTCCCGTGCATTTCCACTCTGGCCACAAATGATCAGTTCTCCAACTCTCCGCACGATCGCTGCAACACCGCTCCGGAAAGTGTGAGGTGGACCCCGGAAATCGGACCAGTGCTGAAGTTGGAGTTTTGGAGTTGGGCAGGGCTGGAGTAAACCAGAACCTGAAACTCGAAAATGAAAGCCAAACGTAGAAGACACGACCCCGAATTCAAGGCCCGAGTGGCGCTCGAAGCGCTCAAAGGCCTCAAGACCATTGCCGAGATTGCCAAGGAGTACGACATCCATCCTGTGCAGGTCTCTGACTGGAAGAAGACGCTCCAGGCTGGGATGGCCGGGGTCTTTGGTCAGGACCATGGCCGTGCCGACCAGGAGGAGCACGAGCGCGAACGGGCCCAGTTGCACTCCAAGATCGGGGAGCTGGCCGTGAAAGTGGACTTTCTGCAAAAAAAGTCCAAACAGCTCGGCATCTGGAACGACCTGCCGGGCTGGTCGAAAAAGAACACCCCGTTTTGAGCATGAGAAGCCAGTGTGAACTGCTGGGGGTGTGCCGCTCGATGCTAGCCTATGAGGCGGTGCCTGAGAGCGGTGAAGACCGCCGAATCATGAGGTTGCTTGATGAGCTCTACCTCAAGGATCCGTGCCTGGGGACCCGTCGCCTGGTGAAGGTGCTGGAGCGCGACCACGGCTTCAAGGCCAACCGCAAGCGCTTGCAGCGGCTGCGACGTCAGATGGGGCTGGAGGCCATCTACTGTCGTCCGCGCACGAGCCAGCCTGGAGACGGGCACCGCATTTATCCGTACTTGCTGCGGGAGATGGCCGTGGAGCGTCCCGACCAGGTGTGGTGCGCCGACATCACCTATGTGCCCATGGCGCGAGGCCACGCCTATCTGTGTGCAGTGATGGACTGGCACACGCGCAAAGTGCTGGGGTGGCAGGTGAGCAACACGATGGATGTGAACCTGTGTCTTGAGGCGCTGGAGATGGCGGTGAGGGAGACAGGGAGCAGGCCGGAGATCTTCAACACCGACCAGGGCAGCCAGTTTACCTGTGAGCAATGGACCGGGCGGATTGAAGAGCTGGGAGCGCGCATCAGCATGGACGGCAAAGGGCGGTGGATGGACAACGTGTTCATCGAACGGCTGTGGCGGAGCGTGAAGTACGAGGAAATCTACATACGCGAACATGGCACCATCCTTGAGCTTGAGCGGGGGCTGGCCCGGTGGTTTGAGCGCTACAACACATGGCGTCCCCACGAGGCCCTGGGCTACCAGACACCTGAGCAAGCCTACAAGGGCATTGCGAAGCTGCCTGCGACAGTGCCGAGGATGCCCATGGCTCTTGCCGCATGAACACACCAAGCGGCCTTCCAGAGCCCGCTTGGATGCCCCCCAGGGGCGGCGGTCCGACCGAAGGGGTTGTTGCACTTCAGGCTCTCCGCTTCGCTCCGAGCCTTTCGTTACACAACCCCATCGGTCGGAAGTGCAATGAGGAAGTTGACATCAAGACAGAACCAAACTAACCCAATGAACAGCCAGCCCACCATAGCTTAACTTCCAGCAACTCTGGCCGAAGAACGGGGTCCACCTCAGTGGGATGGTCATCTACGATGAGAAGCTTTTGTGTTTGAGGAAGGGCACAAAGCGCCTCTTCAGACGCTGGAGTGTTGGAATTCATGTAGGAGTCAGGTAGCCGATATTCGATTTTGCATATGTCTATGGCCGGAAAAAATGAAACTTTTGAAATAATATGCCGTCAAAGGGAGCTTTTAGTCCCCGGTTTTAGTCGGGCAGCGATTTTCCCCTGTGTTTTTCTACACCGTCGCTCCTGTACGTCAGAGAGGGCTGGAAATCGGACCAGTGCTGAAGCCGGATTAACTGTTGTCCGCGCACGAGCCAGTCTGGAGATGGGCACGCATTTACCCGCACTTGTTGGGGGGCGTCCCCACCCATCGTGTTGCGCCGACATCACCAATGTGCCAATGGCACGAGGCCAGGTTTACCTGAATTCGGTGATGGATTGGCACACGCGCAAAGTGTTGGGGCGGTGGGTGAGCAACACGATTGATGTGAACCTGTGTCTTGAGGTGCTGGAGATTGCGGTGAGCGAGACAGCGAGCAGGCCGGAGTTCTTCAACACCGAACAACACGGCCAATTTACCAGTGAGCAATGGACCGGACGGCAGGAAGAGCCTGCTAGCTCGCATCTGCATGGACGGTAAAGGGCAGTGAGGTGGACCACACGTTCATCGAGCGCTTGTTGCGGAGCGTGAAGTACGAGGAGATCTACATTCGCGAACATGCCACCCTTCTTAAGCTTGAGCGCGGACTGACCCGGTGGTTTGAGCGTTACAACACGTGGCACTGCCACGAGGCCTGGTGCCATTCACAGCTGCGAAACTTGGGTAAACTTCCAGCAACGCTGTCAGGAGAACGGGAGCCACCACGCAGCTTACAGATGCAAATCATCACATCAAACGCCTCACGCTGAGTGGATTGCCGTGGTGCACCCAGCAGGAATCGAACCTGCATCGGCGGTTCCGGAAACCGCTGTTCTATCCGTTGAACTATGGGTGCAAATCGTCTCTACCCGCAGAGCGGAGGACAGGGGAGCAATTTGTACGTGAGAGGCGGCAAGTTTGCAAGCGATGTTTCGTGCGGAGTTCAGTTTGAAGGCGAAAGGGGAGGGCTAGTGGGGTGACCGGCACGGGGTGGGAGGAGAGCGTTGGTCAATTTCTGGTAACCGTGAGGGGGCCACTGTCGTCATTTGCCGTGCCATGACTTCCCGGATTGCCCGCACCGCCAACCTTTCTCGTCGTTCATTTGGATTTGTCCTCGGCTGCTTTGCCAGCACGGTCCTCTGGGGATCGGTCGTTTGGGCGGAGTCGCGGGAGGTGGTTGCCTTTGGAGACAGTCTGACAGACATGGGAAACCGCATGGTGGAGACCCGGAAGCCGGATCTCAAGTTCAAGCTGGACTGGGTGGCTCAACTTGCCGGACCCAGCATGTTGAATGCTGCGGAGATCAAGCCCTCCGGCATGTCCTTCTTTTATGGGGGTCCAACTACGCTGTGGGTGGCGCTACCACGGAGTACACGGCGAAGAACAGCAGCGACCGCAACAAGGGACAAAACCTCACCCAACGGGTGACGCGGCGGTACCTCAATGCCCAGTTTAATTCCGGAGGACCCAAGACTGAGGCTCTGCACGTGGTGGTGATCGGGGCCAATGACCTGATGCGGGCCTGCATCTCTCCGGATCAGATTCTCAGCTGATGGGCCCCTCTGGACGCTGTGGGTGAAGAGCTGGCCAAGAGTACCGAAGCGCAGGTGACCGCCTTGGCCAAGGCGGGGGTAAGACAGGTGCTGTGGGGCAATCTTTTCGATGTCGGCAAGACTCCTTCGCTCGTGGCCAAAGTCACCCTGCTCGGCGGTGCGGAGGCTCCCACTGTGCTCAGGTCGGTTTCCAAGGCGATCAATGCCCACAATCGTGAGATGGATGCCGCCATTGCCAGACTACAGGTGGCTTGGCCGGAACTCCAGATCATCCAACTGGATCTCCACGCGAAGTTCTCGGAAGTGGCGGTCGATCCCGGCAAATATGGATTTGCAGACGTGAGCACCGGTGCCAACGATGACCGCCATCTGTTCTCGGCTGATGGCCTGCACCCCACTGCCAAGGGGCACGAGATGCTGGCCAAGTTCGCGTACGATACGGTGACCCGCCCAGACGGCAGCGGGACAGTGATGGCCGACGGCAGCACGGCTGGGTTGAGATCACGCCGTCTGCGATTCGGCATGCCGAAGCATCCAGTTTCCGGATTGGCCCGATCCGGTAATGGGCGGGTGGCCGTGGTCATCGTCTGCCCTTGTCGTTAACCCTTGTCGCTCCGTCCGCCATGCGTGCCATCTGGAAGGGATCCATCAGCTTCGGACTGGTGAACATTCCCATCGCTCTCTATCCGGCCACTCACCGCGAAGAACTACGATTCCACCTGTTGCGATCGAGGGATTTGAGTCCGGTGAACTACAAGCGCGTGGCGCAAACCGACGGCAAAGAGGTGCCTTGGGACCAGATCGTAAAAGGCTATGAGTATGAAAAAGGGAAATATGTGGTCATCAAGGAGGATGACTTCAAGCGCGTGGACGTGGAAGCGACCCAGACAGTGGACATCCAGTCCTTCGTGAATCTGGAGGAGGTGAGCCCGCTTTTCTTTCACAAACCGTACTACATGGAGCCGCAGAAGGGCGGGGATCGTGCCTATGTGCTGTTGCGGGAGGCCCTGGAGGGTTCTGGCAAGATTGGCATTGCCAAGGTGGTGATCAAGACGCGGCAGCATTTGGCGGCAGTGAAGCCGCAGGATGAGGGGTTAATGCTGGAACTCATGCACTTCCCTGATGAACTCAGGGACGTGGATGAGTTCAAAAAGCCCCGCGAGGCCAAAATCAGCAAAAAAGAGAGCGACATGGCCCGGTCTCTTGTGGACTCGATGACCGAAAAGTGGGATCCGGACAGGATCAAGGACGACTATCGGGAAGCTCTGGAGGAGATGATCGAGGACAAGATCGCTCATGGCGGCAAGTCGGTGGGCAAGGCACCGTCGCGAAAGCATCCTCCAAACGTGGTGGATCTGGTGGCCGTGCTAGAGCAAAGTCTCAGGCCCAAGGGCGGGACCTCCAGCGGTGGCAAACGGAGACCTGCTGCCAAGGCGAAAAAGGCGGCGGGGAAGAAGCGGACTTCAGGCGGGGCGAGTTCGAGGAAGAAAACCTCCCGTGCGAAGAAAGCCGCCTGATTTGACTCGACCCGACCTGAACGGAAGAGCCCCCCCCTACAGCCATGCCACTCAAGGAGTATAAACGGAAACGCAACTTCAATGTGACCGCGGAGCCTTCCGGCAACCTGATGGAATCGGGCGCTCGCAAGCCGCAGCGGAAAAAGGCTGGGTCGGCGAGAAGATTCGTGATCCAACAGCACGATGCTTCCCGGTTGCACTTTGACTTCCGGCTGGAACTTGGAGGCACGCTGGTTTCCTGGGCAGTGCCGAAGGGCCTTCCGCTGAAGCATGCTGAGAAACACCTTGCCGTAAAGGTGGAGGATCATCCCTTGTCCTACTTCGACTTTGAAGGCACTATTCCAAAAGGGCAGTACGGAGGTGGCACAGTACAGGTGTGGGATGTCGGGACCTATGAGCCGCTCAGCAAGACGCCTGCCAAGGAGTTGAAAGGGGGCAAGCTTCACTTCATCTTGCATGGTACAAAGCTGAGTGGCGAGTGGTATCTCGTGAGGCTGAGGGATGGTGACAACTGGCTCATTATACGAGGTGGACCCAATCATGCCAGGATGACCAAAAAAGCGGTCTCCAGTTCAGCCCTCACTGGGCGCACTCTGCCCGAGATCGCGAACGGTGAGAAGCCAGCCCAAGGCAACAGTACGGCCTCCGTCATCAGGGACGCAGATGAAAAAGGGAGGGCAGAAGCCGAAGCTCAGGACAGGAGCAGGAAAGCTGGTGGGGTTCCACGCGACCAAGTGAACGACGGGAGTGAATTCTCGAAGCCGAAGGTTCTGAAAGTTCTGAAGGTTCTGAAGGTTCTGAAGGTGGATGGCGTGAATTTTATAGAACCCATGAAGGCACGTCTGGTGGATGAGGCACCACAAGGTGCTTGGGAGTACGAGGTCAAGTTCGATGGATTTCGCGCCGTGGCCTATCGTCAGGGCGACGGCATTTGCCTGCTCTCCAGAACGCGGCATGACCTGACGCAGAAGTTTCCTGAAATCGCCCACGCGCTCATGAATTTGGAGGAAACAAAGTTTGTGCTGGACGGTGAAATTGTGGCGCTGGATGCCAAAGGGCGCTCCTCCTTCCAGCTGCTACAGGCCTATGAGTTGGGGCGGGAGAAACCTCTGTTGTGCTATTATATTTTTGACATCCTATTTCTGGGCGGCAAGCCTCTGACACACTTGCCCCTCCGGGAGCGGCGGAAGAAGCTCAGGGCTCTGCTGCCCCCTCGTAGCGAGCTCCTGCGCTTTTCCGCGAGTTTGGGGGAGGATGCAGCACCTGTTTTGAAGGAGGTTCAGAAGCATGGCCTGGAAGGCATCATTGGTAAACGGAAGGGGTCCTCCTACGAGCCGGGACGCCGAAGCGGAGAGTGGATCAAGCTCAAGGTTCATCAGCAGCAGGAGTTTGTGATCGGCGGCTACACCGAGCCTTCGGGGTCTCGTTCTCATCTGGGCGCTCTCTTGGTGGGCGTGTGGGAGAGAGGGAAGTTGATCTATTCAGGAAAAGTGGGCACGGGGTTCACCACCGCCACGCTAAAAGAACTGCACCAGCGAATGGTCAAGCTCAAACGGACCACTTGCCCGTTCTCCGACTTGCCCGAAGAGCGTGAGGGGCGGTACGGTCAGGGCATCACGGCGGCCGTAATGAAACGTTGCCACTGGGTGAAACCGATGCTTGTCTGCCAAGTGAAGTTTGGCGAGTGGACGCGTGACGGGCGACTGCGGCAGCCGGTGTATCTTGGCCTGCGTGAGGACAAGCCAGCTCGTGAAGTCGTTCGTGAACGGACTGACGGAATGAGCAATAGAACTCTTTGACAAGATGCCTGCTTCTCAACACACACAGGCCAAGATCCGGGGCAAGGTGGTCACCTTGTCCAACCTCGACAAGGTCTTCTATCCCGCTACCGGATTTACGAAGGGGGACGTCATCAGTTACTATAGCGCGGTTGCTCCGGTTCTTTTGCCCCATTTGAAAAACCGCCCCACCACGCTGAAGCGGTATCCTGACGGTGTGGAGGGAAACTTTTTCTATGAGAAGCAGTGCCCTTCCCATGCTCCAGAGTGGATCAAGACCACGCCTGTGGCGAAAGGCAACGGGGAGATCATCAACTACTGCCTGATCCAGGACGAGCCTTCCTTGGTGTGGGCGGCGAATATTGCCAATCTGGAATTGCACCCGTTCCAACACCGGGCCCGGGCGCTTACCCGGCCCACTGCCCTCGTGTTTGACCTCGATCCGGGGCCCCCTGCGGACGTGCTGGACTGCGCTAGGGTGGCGGTGCGTATTCGCGATGTCTTCGATGGGCTGGGTCTGCGGTCTTTTGTGAAGACATCGGGCTCCAAGGGGTTGCAGTTGGTGCTGCCGCTGAACACGCCTGTCACCTATGACCGTACCAAGGAGTGGGCTCAGGCCATCGCTCAACTGATGGCGGCGAAACTTCCCAATGAGGTGGTCTCCAAGATGACGCGCCTTTTGAGGAAGGGGAAGGTGTTCATCGACTGGAGCCAGAATGATGACACGAAAACGACCGTAGCAGTCTATTCCCTGCGTGCTAAAGACCGCCCCACCGTCTCCACCCCCTTGGAGTGGACAGAACTCGAAAATGCCCTGCGGAGGAAAAAAGCCTACTTGCTGGTCTTCGACACCAAAGCCGTGTTGAAGCGGGTGAAGGAGAAAGGAGATTTGTTTTCCGAGGTGCTGACACTCAAACAAAAGCTGCCGACATTGGGGCGGGTGGACTGGGCTGAGAGTTAATGGCAGACAATTGTCTTGTTTGGAAAGGGTTCCGTCAGATTTGAGAAAGGTTGCTCACCTGACAGAAGGTGAGGGGCTCAATTAGGTGTGTGTATGGATATAAAAGGGTTGAAAATTAAGATTGGATTGGGCTCTACAGCCAAATGCGAACTGATTGTATCTAGACTGACAAACAAAACGAACTGCGGATCAGTAGAGCAATGTTAAAGCATGCGCCTACTCCATTGCGACAGAAAAATATCAGGGAATCTAAATCAATCCGGTAAGTGCGCGCCGTTTAAACGGTTCATCAAGAGCGATATATAAATTGGAGATTGGACTTGGGCACCCAACCCGGGGGAACCCGAAAAACACTCGTGCATGGAGCACCTCGTGGTCTTTGACGGTCAGGTGCATGGAGTATCTGCGCATTCTGAGTGGTGGATCTAAGCCGTAGCTTGGGTGGTGCTAAGCAAATTCCTTGCGCACATTAGTTGTTTCTGAAACAAATGGACCCTTCCGCGTATATCAGTGCTGACGTGACTCCATTGTAGGTACAAGCCATCTGTTCCAAGCGATCCTGCGACTCGTTCCCGAGAGGGGTGAGGACTTTCGTGTTGGTGAAGTTGGCTTTTGCCCCCTTTGGATACCCCTCGGCAAAGCAGGCTCTGTTGATAGGCTCCCACCTTGTCATTGAGCCAAGCACTGCCCGGCATCTCGAATTGTCCTCCTCACCTCGCTTGTCCCTCATGAACTTTTTCACCCGCTGTCGCTCTTCCCTTGCTGGCATCACAGTCGCTATCGCCGTCTGTAGCCAGCTGGTTCCAGCCCATGTGAGAGCGGCGGACTACTACTGGGACCCTGCGGGTGATCAAACCAACTCAGGCGGTTCAGGCAATTGGGATGTGACCAGTCTCTTCTGGAACAACGATGATGTGGCGCCTAATTCGGCTTGGTTCAATGCAGGCAGCACGCAGGCGTTTTTTCAAGGGACCGGCGGGCAGGTGACCGTCACGGGTGGCACCGGCATTAATGCGGATGCCATTGAGTTTCTGGTGGATGGTTATGTCATCCAGTCGGCAGCGCTGGCCGACGTCTTGAATCTGAACGGGGCCTCAACAATTTCGGTGACTGAGGCGGGCCATACCGCCACCATTCAGTCCGCCATCGCTGGCTCGACGGGGTTGATCAAAACTGGGGCAGGACGCCTCATACTTTCTGGGGCGAACACCTTCACTGGTGGGACGACAGTGACCTCAGGCGCTTTGCAGGTTGCCGTTGCAACCGGCGTCAATCCTCTGGGCACGGACAGCATCACGCTGAGCGGTGGGACGCTGGAACTGATCCCCACGGCAGCCACCACCACACAGGGTGCCTCGTTTCGCATTGGGTCAGGTGGTGGCGGTGTTGTCAGCTCAGTAAACTTCGGCACGCTCACCAGCGTGGTGACCGGCACCACCGCAAACATGAACCTGCCTTCCATGAGCACCGGGACCGTGCTGGGACCGAATGCTCTACCAGGGCAGGTTGCGCTGGTTAACTACGGGGTGGAGTTCCGGGGCAAGATCAACCTTGCGACGGGTGGAACAGTCACCTTTGCGCTCGCCTCGGACGATGGTTCCAGGCTCTATATTGACGGCGTAGCGGTTGCCAACAACGACAACGGCCAAGGGGTGGGGACGCCCGTGACCGCCACGATCGCGCTGAGTGCCGGGCTCCATGACATCCGTGTATTGGCCGGTCAGGGTACAGGCGGTGCCGGGGTGACGCTCACCTGGATCCCACCAGGGGGCTCCAGCGAGGCACTCGGTGCCACAGCAGGCACCTTGTATGCGGCTGAGTCCGTCTCCACGGGAGCCACCAGCAATGCAATTGTCCTCGGGAACAATATGTTCCTGACGGACTCATCTACGATCGACTTTGGCACCAACGCCAATTTCACAGAGGTGGCCTATGGATCATTGACCCGGTTCGGTGGAACGACGCTCACGGTCAATGGCCTCGCGGGGAAGCTGCTACGGTACACCAGCACCAACCTCAGTGGTGGCGGCACCCATACCTATGACTCAGCCATGGACGTGGCGGTGGGGCAGATCTCTGATGGTGGACTGGCCTCCACGATCGTCAAGACGGGGTCCGGGAGGCTGATCTTTGATCAGGTCACCCTGGCCAACAACCTCTCTGCTTCCAGCACTATTCGCATTGATCAAGGCACGGTGGTGGGCATCGGCAGCACCGCTGCAGGTTCGAACAACCCGTTCGGCTCTGCCGCTCTTCAACTCAATGGTGGCAACCTGCTGATTGATTCCTACGTGGGAGGACCCACCTTTAACAACGTCATCACCGTCAGTCAGAGCGGTCGCATTTTTGCGCAAACGGTGGCCGCGCAGACCACCACTCTGGGGGGCGCGATTTCCCTCGCAAATGGCACCACCCTGACCCTCGACCCGGCGGGGAACACCACCACCGGCACCGCTCCTCGCGGCGCGGTGCTGCGGCTCAACGGGGTGATCTCTGGAAACGGAGCCATCGTGCAGAACAGCAGCTCCTATGGCTTGGTTTCGGGTGCGTACACTCGCGGTGAGGTCGTACTCGCCGGGGCCAATACTTTCACGGGCGGTTACACGGCACTCAACAACAGCATCATCCGAGTGGGGGTGAACAGTGTGGGCAGCTCTCCAACGATCACCAGCGGTGCCTTTGGCACTGGATTGCTCACCTTGGGGAATAGCTCCGGCGGCACCACCACCATCACGGCGCTGGACGGTACCGCGCGTTCTGTTGCCAATGAGATCAAGTTTCTGGACAATCTGGCCGCCGGGGCCACCGCCACCTTCACAGGCGCGATTACTTTCAGTGGTTCAGCGGATCTCAGCGGTGCGATGCGGACCATCGCCGCCAATGTGCAGACGACGTTTTCCGGCGTGATCTCCAGTTCCAGCAGCAATGCTACCGCCGGCATTGTGAAGACCGGGGGCAGCATCCTTCAATTGGACGGAAACAACACTTTTGCTGGCGGTGTGAGTTTCAGCAACGCCAACAATGGAGGTGTCATCCGGGTTGGTCATGACAACGCTCTCGGTACCGGCGCGCTGGTGTTTGACCTCAATACCAACAACACCACCATCCGCTTCCGCGCATCCACCGCCACCGCCCGGGTGTTGAACAATGCCGTTTCCTTCACCGGAGCCAATACGAATGCTCCCGTGGTATTTGGGGAGAGCGGCAGCGGCACCCTGGAGTTCAATGGCAACTGGGATCTGGGCACTGCGGCCCGCATCCTTCAGTTTGACTCGGCGGTGACGGTTGACGGCGTGATTTCAAACTCGGCTGCCATCGCCAAACGAGGATTCAGCACCCTGACCCTGACGGCGGCCAACACTTACACGGGGACCACGACGGTGCACGACGGCACGGTGGTCGTGGCCGGGAACGATGCCAGCATTTCAAGCAGCTCTGGCATCACGGTGCAGAATCGACTTTCCACCAGCGCGGCCAGTCTCGTCGTTGGCAGCACGACAGACGTTGTCGCGGGTTCCCTGAACCGTCTGGGCAACTCCTCCACCATCACCTTCAACACGACTAACGGAGGGGGGAACATGGGCAATCTGGCCCTGACCTACAACGGACCTGCGTCCGTAGGCTCAGGCGGGTTTGTGGAGACCATCGGCAGTCTCGCTTTCCAGGGGGGTGGCCTGGTGACGCTTACCCTGAATCCCGCCGCAGGGCAGGAACTTGCTCTTGTGCAAAACACTGGCACGACCTGGACGACCACCGGCACCACGGTGTTGGTTCGCGGTACCAACCTTGGCTCAGCCACGGGGCCGGACACCGCCCGGCTGATCCTTGCGAGTGCACCTTTCACCCGCCTGACCGGCGGGGTGCTAGCCTCCGTCATCACCTCCTCCTCCGCCACGGGGACGGGCACCACCTTCGCGACGTATGATACCGTCAACGGCATCCGGGGGCTGACCAATGGTGAATATGCCTCCACCCTGGTGGCAAATGAAAACATCAGCATCGGGGGAGACGCGACCCTATCAGGCGATCTCGCCATCAACTCCCTGCGTTTCACGGTGGGCGGTGCAACGCTCAATTTGGGTGGGAATCACCTCTGGGTGAAATCTGGAAACGTGTTGTTCAACGCAGCCTCGACGATCAGCAATGGCACCCTCGATTTTGGCGTGCAGACGGGCAGTGTTTCGCTCATGGGGGGGGCCTCCGCTCTGAATCCTGTGAGTCTTGCCGCTGATCTCTACGGGATGCGGGGCTTGAACTTCGCCAGCGATCTCCTGGCGAATCGCGCCATTCTGAGCGGCGATAATCGAAGACTCCTGGGGCCGGTGACTGTGGCAAATCTCACGCTCACCTTGGGCAGCACCCATGCACTCAACGACTTCCTGCCGCAGGATCTGAATATCGGCCAGTCAGGGGCAGTGCTTCAGCTTGGAGGCAACAACACTCTCACCGGGTCACTCAACCGCGGCCTGGTGGATGGGGTCGGCGGTGGGGTCATCATCGAGAACGCCAGCGCCAACGCGGCCACGCTCACCATTCAGCAGAGTGCCGCAGGCACCTTTGCCGGCACCATTCGCAACGGAGCCGGGGGCGGGGTTCTCAGCCTCGTGAAGACCGGGGCGGGCACGCTGGATATGCAAGGAGACAGCAGCCAGACGATCACCAACGCGATTTCTGGCTCGCTCACCGTGAAGCGGGGGATCTTGCAACTCTTCCGAGCCGGTGACCTTGACCGGATGACCACCCTCAACATCGCGGGTGGTGGCACGCTCCGTCTCGCCAACCGGGCCAGTCCAAACAACAACACCGACCGCCTTCTGGACACTGCTGCAGTGAATATGAGCGGGGGCACGTTTGATTTTGACAACGACGCCGCTGGGGGGACGAACTTCGCGGAGAACGTCGGAGCTCTCAACATCCTGGCAGGTGCCAACACTGTACGCTCTGACCGTGCCACTACCAACCAGACCACCACGCTAACCTTCGCGCAGCTCAATGGACCCGCGACTTCCGCCGGGGCCACTCTGAACTTCACCGGTGACGGCACGGGCATCGGCGACGACACGCGCAACCGCATCGTCTTTACCACTCCACCGACCATCCCAGCAGGAAACAACTCACTGATTGGTGGCTGGGCCTTTGTGAACGGATCGGACTTCGCCATCTACAACAGCACGGGTACGATTTCAGTCCGCGCCGCTCAGGCGGCCGACTACCAGACGGGTTCGGAAACCACCTGGAACTTCAATCAGAACGCGGCACCGGCAGCGGACGTCACCACCACTGCCAGCAGGAACGTCAATGCACTGAAGCTGGGTGATGGCATCGACATCACCATGGCTCCCACTCACACGCTCAACATCGAGCTTGGCGGAATTGTCAAATCTGGTACCAACGCCAGCATCTTCCGCGGCGGTTCTCTCACCGCCGGAGACACCAGCGCGCAGAACCTGTACGTCTTTACCAGCACCGGGCTGACGCTGGATACGGACATCGTGAACAACGGCGGAGGTGGCGTGGTGGGCCTGGTGAAGAGCGGCGGCAGCACGCTCACTCTCACGGGGGTGAACTCCTATACTGGCGGCACCTTCTTGAATGAAGGCACCCTGATCATCAACTCGGACGCGCGTCTGGGAGCATCTTCGAGCGCGTTGCACCTGCGCGGCGGTACCTTGCAGGTGGCGGCGGGCACCACTGGGGTGCCTTCGGTTCGTCCCATCACTCTCGCGCGCAGTGTCACCATCAACGACGCTGGCGGAACTCTGGACGTGGGAACGGCCAATACCGTCATCATTGATGGCACGCTGAGTGGCAGCGGTGATCGCGGCACGCTCGGTCTGGTGAAGGCCGGCGGTGGCACCTTGGTGCTGGCCGGAAACAACACCTTCACTGCTCCAGTGACCATCTCCGCAGGAATACTGTCCATCAGTGCAGATGCCAATCTGGGCGTCGCGCCCACCACTGAAGTGGGGGACTGGCTGACGCTGAATGGTGGCACCCTAAATACCACGGCCAGCTTTACTCTCAATGCCAATCGCGGCGTCAATGTAGCGACCAACAGCACCCTTGATGTGGCCACAGGGACCGTCCTCAACATCGGCGGGGTGCTTACGGGCACGGCCAACGTGACCAAGACTAGCAACGGCCTGCTCAACTTCCAACAGGGGCTGATGCTTCAGGGCTCGCTCTTCTGGCAGCGCGGAAACGGCAGCCTGGCAGGCTATCGCAATGACATTCTCGGCAGTCTGCGCGTGGGGGACAACACGGTGAACACCGCCACCGACGTGGGAGCCGCGACGGTAACGTACAGCACCGCGGGAGGCATCCTCACGGTGGGCAGCGGCACCAGTGACAATCTGGACATTGGCGTGCGTAGCACCAACGTGGCTGGCATTACCCAGGGCAAACTGGATCTCACGGGCACCGCGATGCTCAATGCCAACGTGGCACGCGTGCGCCTTGGTGTGGAATTGGGGGGGAACGGCAGCGGCGATGTTTTTGGCAACTTGGTTCTTGGGACCAACGCCACCATCTTGGCTTCCACGGAGGTCTTGATCTCTGACAGCAATGCCGTCGGCATTGTCGCACAGAGTGTGCTCCAGACCGGTTCGGGCAACACCATAATTCAAACTCCCCTCATCACCGTCGGCGGTCGTAAGGGCTTAGGCCTTTTGACGGTCGGCACCGGGGGCACCTTGACGTTGGACGCTGGCGCACCGGGAGTGACGGATCTGTACCTCGGTCGAAATGCGATCGACACAGCCACGTGGTCCCGGGGTGTGCTGGATGCCTCTGCTGGCACCCTGGTCGCCAGCTTGGATGAGCTGGTGATGGGCGACAAGAGCAGTGGTGGCAACACCGGTGTGGCCACCGGGGTGCTGATCACGGGCAACAGCGCGGACAATCAGGTTTCCGCTAACTCAGTGGTTCTGGGGCGCATGGGGGCCTCGGCCTCACGAAACCTCGCGGGCGAGACCTCCGGGACTCTGGTCTGGGGTGGGGGCAATCTCAATGTGGCGGGGGACATCGCGCTCGGCCAAGACCTGGGAAGCAACGTGGGCGGTTATGTCAGCGGGGTGCTGACGATCAACGGAGGTGTGGTGACCGTGGGTGGAAACATCAGCTATACCGCCACAGCTTCCAGCCGCGGGCAGGTCAACCTCAACGGCGGTGAGCTGGACATGACGAATGGCAGCATCTCTGCCACCAGTTTTGTTCACCGTGGGGGGACTCTTGCAAATGTCACCTCAGTGACGGCTGGTTCGGCGCACGATGCCTTCAGCTTTGGTGATGTGAATGTGAACTATGCCGTGAATCTTACCTCCACGGGTTCGGCGAACTACAGCTATGTGGGCACCGGGGCGGGAGCCACCTATTCGCAGAACATTGATTTTGGAGCTTACTATCGCGACTTTGTGGTTGCCGATTCAGCCGGTGCTTCCGCTGACCTCACCGTATCTGGTCTGCTTTCGGGCACCGGTGGCTTCAGCAAGTCCGGCGCAGGCACGATGGTTCTCACGGCCAACAATACGTATGCCGGGCGCACCCAGGTCCTTCACGGCACCCTGGTGGTGGGAGATGGAGGCACGGCGGGCAGCCTCGGTGGGGCCGCAGCCGCCGTCGTGGTGAACGGTACGCTCGCGTTCAATCGCAGTGACTCCCTGACGCTTGCTAATCAGGTCACAGGGTATGGTTCTCTCAACCAACGGGGAGGAGGAGGCACCCTCATCCTGACCGGTGCCAACAACTACATGGGCGGCACGGTCATCAGCACCGGGTCGACCTTGCAGGTGGGAGATGGCGGCACGGCGGGGACTTTGGGCAGTGGTGCGGTTCAGAATGCAGGCACCCTGGTGTTCAACCGTTCCGATAGTTTCGTGGTTGGGAACGTCATTTCCGGATCTGGCAGCGTGGTGAAGAACGGTGCGGGTACTCTTACCATTGAGTTGCCCGCATCCTATACGGGCAGCACCAGCATCAACAGCGGCACTCTCGCTCTCGGGCGTGGGCAGCGATTCCTCAATGGCGCGAACGTGCTGGCCAGCAGCATGATGGCACCGACCGCGGCCGTGACAGTGACCAGTGGGGCTACCTTCTCAGTGACGGACAGTCGCAACCGTGTGCTTAAGATTGGCTCGCTCTCGGGCTCCGGAAATGTGGTAGTTGGGGGAGCTACTGCGAGCGTCGGGGGATTAATCGTCGAAACGAACAACCCTACTCCCATCACCTTTGGGGGCGTCATGCAGAACAGCACTGTGGCTGGTTTCTTTATCAAAGCTGGGACCGGGGAAATGATCCTCACAGGGGGCAATACCTACACCGGCTTCACCCGCGTGGATGACGGCACTCTCACTGTGAACAATGCCACGGGTGCCATCGCGGACGCTTCTGCTCTGGTGATGAGCAACCGCAATACCGCGGTGTTTAACGTTGTTCTGTCTGAAACGGTGGGCGCGTTGATTGGCGGTGGCCGCAACTTTGCTTATCAGGGCGTAAACACCTTTGCACCCACTCCAAGCTCCACAGCCTCACAGAGCGTGGCTGTCGGGGGCGACGGTGCTTCGCGGATCACCATTGCCAGCGGTCAGACCCTGACGTCCAGCAGCGCTACGAACTCCACCTTTGGAGGGGTTATTGAAGGGGCGGGTTCGCTCACCATCACGGGTGGCAACCGCAACCTGCTGCTCTACGGTGCCAACACTTTCACCGGTGGACTTCGCATTGGGACCTCTGGCGCAGATGGAGGCACCGTCTATTTGGGCGTTGCAGGACGTGCGACTGGGGTTGGTTCCGTGTATGGCGCAGACTTTCGCGGAAGCCTGGCGGACAACCTTGTCGTCACCTTTGAGAACCGGGCAAACACGAATTTCAATCTCAACAGTGTTAGCGAAACCATCGGCACCCTCGCGGGCGGTGGGAGCACCGGTGGCAACGTCAGCCTGGGCACTGGTCTAGCGGTGCTTACTCTCTCCGATGGAAACACCAGCTATGGCGGTGTGATCAGCGGGAATGGCAGCGTGGTCAAACAGGGGGCTGGTGTTCTGACCTTGGGAGGTGCGAGTACCTTCACCGGTTCATTCCGAATCAGCGCAGGACGGGTGGATGCCAACGTCGCCAACGTGTTTGCTGACTCTCTGCGGATGATTGTGGATGCGGGTGCCGAGTACAGATTGCTACAGAACGACACGATCGCCTCCCTCGAAGGCGCTGGCACGGTGAATCTGAACGCCGGAACGGCCCGCGCTCTGACGTTGGCCAGCCCCAATGGCAGAGTATTCAGTGGCAATATCATCGGAACTGGCGGGAGCTTGACGATCGGCTCCGCCAACAACTGGGGTGGTGCCATCACACTGACCGGAGCCAATACTTACACCGGAGCCACCACCATCACCAATGCCACCCTCATTCTGGATCAGAGCGGGACGGGAGGAAACAACATCCTTGGGGCCACGGCCATGACCTTCAATGGCACCACCATAGACATGAGGGGCTTGCTTGGCACGGAGACTGCCGGGAACACTACTCTGGGGGCTGGGGCTACCAGCATCTTCCGCTGGGGCACGGCTGGATTTGAGAATCACACCGCCCGGCTGGCACTGGGGACGATCACCCGGATTGCGGGATCGGCGCTTTACGTGAACAACACGTCCGCAGAGACTATCCAGTCCAATGTGTCTGGGCTGAACATTCTGGGTGGCTATGCCGTTTACGGCGGCAGTACCTGGGCAGTCGCCAATGGTTCAGGAACGGCCATCTCTGGGCTTCTGGGGGTGAGCTACTCCGCTGATGCCTTTGGCACCAGCCTGCACACTGATATCACCACCACACAGAGTACTGCGGAAACCCAAACGGGCACGCTGCGATTCAACACGAATGCAGGTGGAGCCATCGATTTGACGCTCAACTCGAATCTGGACATCTCCAGTGGCGGTATCCTTGTCACGGGCAATGTGGGAGCAAACACGGTTCGCATCCTCAAAGGAGGGGCTGCGACCACTCTGGGTGCTACGGGGTCAACTGACGTCATCGTTCATCAGCTGAATCCGTATGGGAACTTGGAGATCGACGCCGTGATCATCGGCGGTACTGCCAGCCACTTTACCAAGAGCGGTAACGGAAATGTCATCCTCACCGGAGCCAACACTTACACTGGGACCACCTTCATCCTCGGGGGCGTGCTCCAGATTGGTAATGGCGTCTCGGGCTCCATTTTGGGAACGTCCACCATCGACAACCGTGGTGGGCTGGTCTTCAACACCGCAGCCTCCACCGACCATACTGGGGTGATCAGTGGGTATGGATGGCTGGAAAAGACGGGTTCCAATCTGGTCAACCTCAATGCCGCGAACACCTACACCGGCCGCACGCGGCTTCTGGGAGGAACCTTGCAGACCAACAACGTGGCAGGCCTCGGCAGTGCCACCAACAACATCACGACCGTGGCCTCGGGTGCCACGCTATCCTATGCGCTGACCGGGGCCGGAAACGTGGATGAAAATATCCATCTGCTCGGCGGCACGCTTGCCGTCGCCGGCGCGGGCGATGCGACGTTCCGCACCATCCTGGGGCTCACTGCTGACAGTACCATTCAAGTGGCAGCCGGACGCTCGGCCATCTTCAATACGGCTTCATCCATTATTGCAGGCATGGAAGCAGACGGCACCCTTGCGGATATCACGGTGCAGGGGGGCGGGACAGCCACCTTCCAATCGGCATCGAACTTTGGCGACCTGCTGATCAAAGGAAACTCGGTCGTCAACATCGGCAATAACACAGCGGGCAACGTCGGCGCGGGCGTTTACTACAACAACGGTTCCGTGGGCGCGATTTCCATTGAAGCCGGGTCTTCGCTGTTCATGCGCCGGAACTTCGACAGCGCATTCCACCATCAGCTTAGCGGAGCGGGCAGCCTCACATTCATGCAGAATACCAACTACGTGAGCCAGAACAACTCCGGGTTCAGCGGAGCGGTTGCGATCGGTGTGGCGGGTTCGGGCAATGCCGCCGTCCACCTTGGGCTTGAAGGGTTCAGCGGCGATCTGGGAACGGGGACGATCACAATCAGCGCGAATGGTGGTTCGGCTTCCACGCTGCGAGTGAACCGGATGGACAATGTGGTGTTGACCAACAACTTTGTCCTTAACGGGGCTACGTCCAACGCCCAATTGGTGAAGAACGTTCAGAACGTCGTAGAGTACTCAGGCTCCATCACGGCGGGTGCTGCCACGACCACAGATGGTCAGACTGCCAGGGTCTTTTCCCAGGCGGGTTATCTCAGACTCACGGGGGACCTGATCGACAGCGCCACCAATGCTCTGCGGCTGGAGAACAACTCTGTTATTGATCTTGCTGGCAGCCTGAATCGCGATCTCGCCGCCAATAGCGTGATCTCCGGGGGCGGATTGCTGCTCCACAACGGTTCCGGCATCACCACGCTCCAGGCGAACAACACCTACACCGGCAGCACTGTGGTTAACCGCGGAACCTTGGTTTTCGACCGCAGCGGAGGAGCCATCGCAGACAGCAGTGCACTCTATGTGGCGGGACAGGGGACAGTTCAGTTTAACTTTGCGGAGACCCTGGGGTTACTGGGATCGAACCGTGGTGGACGGGTGGTGTTGAATAATGGGGCTGCTCTGACCCTCAGTGGTCTCGTCGGCACGACAAACACCTCCAGCTACTACTCTGGCACCATTGCTGATACAGGAGTGGGCACTGGATCGGTAGTCAAAACCAACACTGCGACAACGCTCAGCCTCTATGGCACTAATAACTCCTTTGGGGGTGGGGTGGATATCCGTCAGGGCACGGTGGAAGTGATGTCGATTGGACTGGTGGGGGCCAATAGCTCGATCGGCACGAACGGTACGGTGATCCTCGGCAATAGCGGCGATACGGGCACCCTCCGTTATTTGGGATCAGGAAATACCGCGTCTCGTGTCTTTCAGCTTGCTGGAGCCGCCGGCGGCGGGACTATTGAGGCCAGCGGTAGCGGTGCGCTTGTTTTCAATGCATCTTCTTCTGTCTCCGCAACCGCAGCCACAGCCAAAACCTTTACCTTGGGTGGGAACACAGGCGTGCTGGTGGCCATTGGGCCTTATAGCCCGATCATCAACGTCTTTGGAGGGGTGATCAGCGACGGCTCCGCAGTGGTCAGTCTGACCAAGTCCGGAACGTCCGTGTGGGAGCTTTCCAACTCCAACACCTACACCGGACTTACGACGATTGGCGGCGGGGGCGGCCTCCGCGTGACTTCCAACAACGCTTTGGGTTCAGCAACCGGGGTCACGACGCTCAACAACGCCACCTTGGATCTGGTGAACGTCAACTATACTACGGCGGAAGCTCTGACCATGAACAATTCCGCTGCAGTGCTACGCACTTCCAGCGGCACCAGCACCTTCGCGGGGACGGTCACCCTGGCGGTGGCCGGTGCCATGCAGGTGGATGCCGGGGCAAGTTTGCAGCTCAATGGATTGGTTTCTGGAAACTTCGCGCTTACCAAGAATGGCAACGGATTGCTGATCTTTAACAACGATCTCAACACGCTGAACAGCGGTTTCACCATCAACAGCGGGAGCGTCCGCCTTCTCGCTGGCAGCAACAACCGGCTCAATGATGGGCTGCTGGTCACGCTCGCAAATACCGCGGGTATGGGGGCGGTGCTGGAATTCCGCAATGCGTCGGAAACCATGGGGCGTGTATCCGGTCAGGTGGGTTCAACCATCACCCTGGACGGTACGGCGTTGACTCTCAATGTCACCACGGATACCACCTTTAACGGGGTGATTCAGAATGGCACCACTGCTGGCAGCATCACCAAGACGGGTGCCAACCGGCAGGATTTCAATGGGCTCAATACCTATACCGGTACCACCACCATCTCTGGTGGTACGCTGCGCATCTGGCGTCTCGCCAACAATGGGGCTGCCAGTGGGATCGGCATGGGCGGAGCCTCGCCTACGGCAGCGGATCTCGTCATCAATGGTGGCACGTTGGAGTTCGTGGCGCTCGATCCGTCCACGAATGCCAACTCAGGGTTCACTTCCTTTAGCACAGATCGCCAGTTCACGGTTGGGACGGCAGGGGCCACCATCAGTAACAGCAGCACCAGCCCGCTGGCCACTTACAGCTTCACCAACGGAACCGGAAGTGTGGACATGTCTGGTGCCGGGGCTCGTACGCTCACCCTTGGCGGTGCCAATACTGGCGGCACCACAGGCCTCAGCGCAGGTCTCAACAGCAATGACAACGTCTTCGGTCTTTCTATTGGCGACGGTCCCACCTCTGGCAGCGACTTCACCGCTCTGACGAAAGCCAACGCGGGGACCTGGGTGCTGACCCGCTCCAACAACTACTCCGGACTCACCACCATCTCAGACGGCATCTTGGTGGTCACTCAAAACAACGGCCTGGGCAACACGACCGGTGGCACAACGATCAACGGAACCAACGCCACCCTGGAATTCCGCGGCGTAAACTATGCTGCGGCTGAGGCTGTCACCATCACGACCGGAAACATCCGCGGCTCGGGTGTAAGCACCTTCGCGGGTGGCCTCACTCTCAATGGCTCGAGCCATCAGGTGAACGTGCTCGGTGCCTCGGATTCCCTGACTCTGACGGGGGTGGTCAGTGGAACGTCCGCCAACGCGAACCCGCTGTTGATCAAGCGAGGCCTCGGCACGCTGGTGCTGGCAGGGCAGAATACGCTGCTAAACGGCACGGCGGCCAGCGATACGATCCGGGTAGAGGGGGGAACTCTGGCCTTGGACTACACTCTTGGTACGCCCAATACCTCGCGCATCGCGGATACCGCCATTGTCAGGCTCGGCGGCAGTCGCAGTCCCGGCGCGACGCTAGAGCTCCGTGGAGGCTCGCACGTTGAGACGATAGGGAGCTTTGCGATGTTTGAGGGTGCCCATCGCATTATCCGTACGGGTGGGGGTGCCACCTCCCGGATCAATCTCAACGCGATCTCCCGCCAGGCGGGCTCTTCTCTGGACATCCAGAATGGCGACATTGCCACCACGGACAACACCAATACCAATGGCATCATTGGAGGCTGGATCACTGTTAATGGCACCGACTGGGCTCAGAATTCGACAAACGCCGCAGATGGCTTGATCACGGCATTTACCAGCTACTCCAATGATGTCTGGGTGCACAACAGCAACGTCAACGTGACCACGAACGCCACGGAGTCTGGCCAAATCAATACGCTGCGGTTCAACACCGCATCCAACATCACGCTGAATCTCGGCGCGGTGATTCTTGATTCTGGCGGACTCCTGGTGACACCCGGTGCAGGGGCCAACACCATCCTCCTCAATGGCGGCACTATCGCGGTCAATACAACTGCCTCCAGCGGCAGCAACTTGACGGTCATCCATAACGGCGCGGGCATCCTGGAGATCAACTCCAGCATCATCAACAATGGTGGTACAGGTCTTGGTCTTCTCAAGTCTGGAACCGGCACTCTCGTGCTTTCAGGAGACAACACCTTCTCAGCGCGCTCCTTCATCGCGGCGGGGATGGTGCAGATCGGCAACGGCGGCGCGACCGGTACGCTAGGCAACAGTGCCGTGGCTCTTGACTTGTTCACCGGGGCAACTCTGCGGTGGAACACCACTACCGATCAAATCTACTCGGGGGCCATCACCAGCTTGGCGACGGTGGATCTGGATGCCAACACGCCCGGCGGCGGCCTGCTGGTGAAGGATAACACCAACGTTCTTACCTTCAGTGGTGACAACAGTGCCTATTCGGGGGTGATTAGAGTCAACGCCGGCAGGCTGGTGGTGAACCACAATAGCGCGCTGGGTGCCGCTGGAAGCTTCTACACGAACACAGGTTACACCGAGGTCAACTCTGGTGGAATTGTGGAGATCCTGAACTCTCGCAGTTCCGGGGAATCGATTCTGATGAACAACGGGGGGCGCCTCCTCATCAGCACTGCGGCCACCGCTGTAAGTGGGACGTTTTCTGGTCCCATCAAGTTCACTGGAACGAACAATATTGTCGAGGCGCAGACGAACACGACTCTGACGCTGTCCGGTGCGCTGCTGGGTACGGGTGGGTTCACCAAGTCGGGCAGCGGTGTACTGGTTCTTAGCGGAAACTTCTTGGATGCGAACACTCTGGGTTCACCGCTCACGGGCAAGATCACTGCCACGGCGGGTATTCTGCGGGCAGGTAGCGTTCGCGGATTTGGCGCGGGTGGGGTTGGCAATGAAACCGTCATCCAGTCGGGTGCGACCTTTGATCTCAATGATCAGGATCTGAATGTTGCCGATGAAACTGCCACTTCGCGTGAGATCTTCCAGATCAGCGGGACGGGGGTTTCTTCCAACTACGGTGCCATCACCAACCTGGGGGGAGGCTCCGCATTCATCTCCCATATTGAGCTCACGGGAAATGCCAGCATCGGTGGCAGCTATCAAGGCACGACGGATGGCCGGTTCGACGGACGGGCCACCGTTTTGTCGGCATTTGACATCGATCCCAATGCCAACTGGCACAACTGGCAGCAAGCCACGCTCAAAGGCAATGGCTTCAACCTCACCAAGATCGGGGCCAATGGCTGGATCTTCCGCAATGTCGATATCACCAGCATGGGACTGCTCACGATAGCCGAGGGACGCGTCTTCCTGGATGAAATGCGTGTGCTGGACTCCGCTGCGTCTGATGCCCAGCTTTACGCACCCACTTTGCTGAGAGCCTCCCAGATCCAACGAGTCGTTGTGGCCTATGGTGGTCCTACGATTGATGCTGTGACGAACACCTTGAACCCCATATTTGGGGCCAAGCTGGTTTTCAACAACCAGAACAACACCGTCGGCCAGACCAATGACGTGCCTATTACCCTGAACAACGGCTACATCGAAGTACGAGGTGACACGAACTCCCACTCCGATGTCGCCAGCGGTCGTGCGCCCATCGTCACCCGCCTTTCCGGCGAAATCACGTTGGAGGGGGATGCCACTCTGAATTTCTTCAACATTGAAGGTGGTAACGTCACTTCGCCCACCGCTCTCAGCGGCATCTTGAGTGAAGTGCCCAACAAGCTGGTCATCAGTGGCTCACTCACTGGCAACAGCGGTTTTGCCAAGCTAGGATCGCGTGAGCTGCGCCTGACTGGGAACAGCACCTTCACCGGGGCCACCTATCTCACACGCGGCACCTTCGGCACCTTCCCGTTCTACGATCTTTCCCAAGGCTATGCCGACTATTGGGGAACCGTGCTCTCTGGACCTGCCGGGGCGCTATCGGGGACCTCCAAGGTCCAGTTTGAGCGCAATGCACATCTGATGCTGGACAATTCTGATACGTTGGATGCCAGCTCCGGTACCACCACAGTGGGGCCCAATGGCAACCGGATCAACGACTCCGCGAGCCTGGTGATGAACGGGGGTTATCTTGAGATTCGTCCCTATAATACGGGAGCTTCCAGTGAAAGCATCGCCACCGGAGCGGGCTCCACTCTCAGCATCAATCGTGGTACGAACTTCATTGACTTTGATCTCTTTGATCAGGCAGTGGATCTCAACCAGAGCCTGACACTCACGATCGGTAACATCAGCCGCAGCGAGGGGGCCGTGCTGAAGTTCCGTAGCTTCGATTCCACCTCCACGTTCAGCACCAACAGCATCGGTGACAGTGTGCGTGTGGTGGTGAACAATCCTGCCGGTCTCGCACTCGTCGGAGCGGGCACGGGGCTGACGGACAAGGCGATTGCCCGGGGCATCTTCGGCGGCATCGCGCCTTATGCGTCGGACTTCCGTGTTTCGGATTATCTCTCCCAAGAGCGCAACCGTCAGCAGTTCACAGGAACTCACTTTATGACACTGGATGCAGGAAACATCCTGCGTCCCTTGAATTCCAACGAGTACGCGACCTCACTGATTGCCGGTCAGAACGTGAATCTGAGTGAGATGTACACCGTGGCCCGGAATTCCATCAGCATCAATGCGCTGCGCCTCGGGAACCTGCAAAACAACAATCAGACCGGGGGCTTCGGTCAGGATCAGAGCACGTTGGTGGATCAGGAAAATACCACGGTCACCCTCGCCATCGATAGCGAAGCCACTGTTTCCATTGAGTCCGGAATGATCATTGCGGCCTCCATGGGGTCCGCCAACAACGGCACTGGCATGGTGATTCAAGGAGGCGGCACACTGGATTTCGGAGCCAATGAGGCCATCATTCAGAGCAACGGAGGATTCTTCCGACCCACGGACGGCACCTATCAGGGTTCGAGCCTGGAGATCCGTACCCGAATTGCCGGCACAGGTGGATTGAGCAAGACCGGCTTCCAGAACCTGTTACTGGAAAGCGCGAACACCTACAGTGGCAACACGTACGTCAGTGAGGGCTCCCTGATTGCCCTCAACAATCAGGCCTTGGGGAACTCCAAGCAAGTGTACGTGGATGCATTGGGCAACTTCATCATCGCGGGCGGAACCAACCAGGGGGCGGGGTCGAAGATCACCGCCAGGGTGCTGAGCGGCGATCAGATCGTCCTCCGCAGCTTGAGCGGAAGCGGCCAGGTCAATACTTGGGCCGGGGACGTTGAAATCGACAACGTGGATGCTTTGGGCCACGCCTTGTTCCTTCCCCGCCTGCGGGCAGAGAGCAACTCGGTACTCCGGGTGGAAGGAAATATCTTTGGAGGAACCACCGCCATTACCAATGACATCTACTTCAGCGACTCCCGCATCGTTTCCACCGCCTCCGATCAAACCAACAACATCTTCTTGCTATACGGACAGGTGCGCGACAAGGCCTCCGGGGCCGTGAGCGGTACCGTAACCCTCCAGCCCACCGGTGGCGGGCTTGTGAATGAAAACGAGGTGATGCGCTTCCATGTGGGGGGGCGGGATGACACCAACGTCGTGATGTACAGCCAGTACAACGCTGCGGGTCGCCTCATTCTGGACCGCGGCTACCTGCGTCTCATGTATGACCCGAACGCGGTCGGTAACGATGGAGCTGGATTCTGGACCGACACTGCATTGTCCCGCATCCCCAATGGCAACTCCAATGCCGTCCTTCAGAGTGCTGGCGATCCAACTTCTGGGATGACAGGCTTCATCATGGGGACCAATGTGACGGAAGCGGGTGGAACCTCCCGTACCAGCCTCCTCCTGACGCAGGATCAGCAGCGGTTCAACATGGGGCAGTGGCGGGTGAATAACTCCTCGACGGGTACCTTCCTTATTGGCGGTGAAAACACTTCCGGAACCGTTTACTTTGGCAATGGCTCGGCACTGAGCACCATCGAGCTCAACTCCCGCAGTGTGAACCTCTACGCTGCCGCTGGCGGCACGGTGGAATTCCAAACGCGCTTCAACCGAGTCGCGGGCAACGGAGGTTACACGAAGGTCGGCCGCGGCAATGTCATCCTCTCTGGTAGCCTCGCAGGTGGCAGCAACGCCGATCGTCTGTCTGTGCGTTCAGGTCGTCTGGTATTTGACTACGGCACCGGCTCCACCGGGCTCAATACGAATCGCGTGGATGGGGCAACGCTCCTGACCTTGGGCGGCGGCACCCTGCACCTCCTGGGGAATGACCAGGCGGCGACGGCTCAGACGATGACCGGGGCCATCGCGGTGAGCCGCGGCGGCAGTGAGGTGGCGGTAGAGTCCAGATCGGGCACGGGGGCGTTTAATACTTCCCTTGCCATTGGTGGCAGCGGTTCCGCGCTGACCCGGTCGGCTGGTGGTACGGTGAACTTTGTGGAGGTGGATCCGCTGGGCGGTGGCTCTGCAGTGCTCACCTTCCAGACCAACACTGCTGGCATTATGGATACCCTCCAGGGATGGGCCACCTATGGTAATGCCCTGGGCCAGGCCAACGACTTCGCCTTCTTTAACACCACCGGCTCGGTTCGCGTTGTTTCCTTTGCTCGTCCGGCTGGCCAGGAGAAAAATGATGTGTCCACTTGGCTGGCGGGGGAGAACGTCTCTGAGAACAACACGGCAGGTTCCACCGGGTTCACCGGCACATTGGGCGCGTCTCTGGCGGTGAACTCCATTCACTTCGATGTGGCCGCAGACAGCACCATCAATCTGGGCGCGAACAACCTGACGGTGAGTTCAGGCGGTATTCTGGTCTCCAGCCAGGTCGGCGGGGCGAACAAGACCATCACCGGCACCGGTAATCTCACGGGTTCCACCACGGAGCTGATTCTTCACCACTACGGCACGGGGACGCTCGAGATCGCCACACCGATCTCTGGATCCAGTTACAACCTGGTGATCAATGGGGCCAAGTCCACTTCGGGCGCCCCGGCGGAGGTCAATGCAGCAGGTGTGGTTCGCCTGAGCGCAACCAACACGTTCTCTGGCAAGACCTTGCTTAACGGGGCCATCCTCTCGGTGGACAGCATCGTGTCCCGTCTTGGTGCAGATCCGGGTTCAGTCGTGGGGGATCAACTCTACTTCAATGGTGGTGCATTGAGATTCACCGGGACTACCGCGAATAACTCTATCAACCTGAACCGGGGTATCACCTTGGGGAGCAGTGGGGGCGCCCTTGAGGTGTCGGATCCCAGTGGCGTGTTGATCTTGCGCTCAGTGATTGCTCCTGAGAATGCCGGCAGCCAGGGTGACGGAGATCTCATCATCCGGGCCAATGGGGCGGTTCAGTTTGGTCTGGGCGGCACGGGAACGAATACCGATGGCGTTGCCAATACTTATAGCGGGATGACCATCGTCGAGTCGGGAACTGTCATCGTGGAGGGTCAGCCTGGTTCCGATGCCACCATTGATCCCTTTGGAACCAATGAGAGCTATCTCGATGCGACGTACATGAAGAATGGCACCAGCTTGATAGTCCGGCCCACCGGTTCCAACACCAACCAGGTCCGGATCAACGAGTGGTTTGTCTTCGAAGGAAACAACACACTGACGACTGGCGGCATTGACTCAACCGGAAACAACTCCGCCCGGCAGATCCGTCTCAATGGTGTTTTGGACGTGCGCGGCACTCTGATTTTCAATGCCATCAGCGAACTCGTGCTGAACTTCGATGGGGCAAACGGCTTCATCACGGGCAATGGCACGATCATCAAGCAGGGCACTGGGACCGTTCAGTTCCGCGAAAACTCGCCGGATTGGAAGGGGCAGCTCATCATCAATGAAGGTCGCGTGCTGGCCGGCAGCCAGGGCAATCCGCTGGGGACCGGCACCCTTCCCATCCTGATGGGCAACGACAGCATGCCTGCTGGAGGGACGGCCCAGTTGATGCTGCATCCCGAGAACGGCTGGGGGAACTATGAGATCAACCACGATATCGTGGTGCGGTACAGCCCGCTGCAGGAAAAGCGCATCGGCGGCATCAGCATTAGTGACAGCGTTCCTTTCGCCAATCTGGCGTTCAACGGGGACATTGAGCTGAATGACAACGTGACCTTCATACTGGAGGACGGCACGACCGCCCCTGGAGGAAACTATGTTCACATGTCCTTCAATGGTGACATCAAGGACGGTGCCAGCACTTCTGGCAATATCCTCTTCCGGGTGTTGGCTTCCGACAGCTCCGTTGGAGAGATGTGGACCTATTTTTATCTGAATGGCAACAACTCGGCCTGGACCGGGGACGCCATCATCAGTTCCAACACGAGCTATGATGATGACCAGAACGCCATCGTGCGAGTGGGCAGCACGAATGCCCTGGGCATGGCCAATGATGTGATCATGAACTTCAACTCCCGTCTGCAAATTGCCGGGTTTGACACCACGATCGGATCGCTCTGGACTCAGGGCGGAACGGGAGTTCAGAGCACAGAAGTCATCGAGAACGGTTCCAACACAACCGCCTCTCTGACCATCACTCAATCCACCCCGTCAACGTACGAAGCGCAGTGGGATGCCCTCTTCCAGGATGGGAACCTCGCCAGTCACTTGGTACGTCCCGATGAGGCTCAGGCGGGCACAGGCAAGTTCAACTTGGTGAAGGCTGGGGACGGCTGGGCCACCATGACGGTCAACAATGGCTACACTGGCACGACAACCGTGGCCGCGGGGGTCCTTCAGGTGGGACGCAATGGCATTGGTGACACGGGAGCAGACAACAACGCGGGAGGCATCATCGTGCAGTCTGGGGCAACTCTCGCGGGGACGGGCGTCGTCCAAGGCAAGGGAGCTGGGTTCACGCAGCATTTGATTTCCGGGAACCTCAAGCCGGGGGATCTGGCAGGAGAATCTACGGGAACCCTCACGTTCAATGGCAACACGAAGTTCGAGAACGCCAACGTGTCCCTTCAGATCTTCCGCGCCTCTTTTGTGGACTACGGCCTGACTGCCTACGACCTGAACAATGATGGACTGGTCGATTCGACTTATGACAGCCGTGTGGCCGCCTTACCGAGTACCTACAGCAGTCTGCTGGCGGAGCCAGTCACACCGAACGCCCACGATCACCTGGAGATCAACGGCACCTTGACGGTAACGGGCACGAAGTTCTCGGTCGTGAGCACTGGTTATAGCGCGCAGATCGGCGATGTGTTCAATCTCATGGATTGGGTGGGGACTCTGGCCGGGTCATTGAACGTGGGAGATCGCCTTCGTGTGGGTGGGGAAAGCGGCACTGATCTGGATCTGCCCACCCTGGGCGGTGGCTATCGCTGGGACACCTCATTGTTTGCCTCACAAGGCATCTTGATTGTGACGGCGGTGCCTGAGCCAAGTCGGGCGCTCCTGTTGCTAGTCGGATTGGTGATGATTACTCGCCGCCGCCGTCGCCGGTGAACGGGATGCCAACAGGCGAGGCGGCCGGGAGATTTAGCTCACCGCCGACCCCTCTGCTACCTCCCCATCTGCCCCAGCAGAGGCCAGCCCAGCAGGCCGTCGATGGCGACGGCCTGGTACCCAGCGACAATGATCCAAAAGACGGTTTGGAAGAAGGTTTTGGCCGTCTTGTGCCGATAGCGCTGTTGGGCCAGATAGGCACCCGGCCAGCCACCCAGCAGGGAGAACAAATGAAGACGGGACTCCGGAATGCGCCACTTGCCAGCCCGGGCGCGCTGTTTGTCATAGGCAAAAAGTCCGTATGACGCCACGCTCATGGTGAGGAAGTAGCTGGCCGCCACCCATGGGCGGGGCATGGCCAGGACAATCAGGAGGACGGGAAGAAGGAGCAGCCCTGCGAGCAGGCCCCACTGGCGGTGGGTGAGGGGGCTGGTGGAAAGCGGTTGCATGAGGCACCGCATAGTCCTGGTTTTTCAAGATGCAAGGCCGTCAGCCTGACGCCCTTCGTTCTGATGGCTTCGCGGAGCTTGCTTCAGATTCCCATGTTGCCCAGAACGGTCGCGATCCGGTTCACCGTCGCGGTAATTTCCGGGTGTGACGCCTCGAGTTCTTCCACGGAGGAGACGAGGCGGTCAATGCCTTGAGGCTCATCTGCTGCTTGAGCACTGTCATCAGGTTCTTCCAGGGCGATGTTGGCGTGGCTGGACTCCATCGCCTCCACATGCTGGAGAAGATCGGCACGCGTTTCTTCGGGAAGGTTGTCAGCGCGCTCCACCTGCTTGCGAAGTTCGGCCAGAAGGTTTTCGATCATGAATCCACGTTAACGAGGGGAAGCGGCGGAGACAAGGAAATATGGCAGCTCAGTCATGCAAACGATGCGTCACTTCCGCGATGCGTTTCTGAAGGAAACTAAAAGGCGGCCCGATGAGGGGCCGCCAGAGAGAGTCTGTCTGCGATGATATGAGGCTTACAGCTTTTTGAGGCTGATCTCGCGGAAGCTCACCGGATCGCTGTGACCAGCGAAGCCGAAGAATCCGTTGGTGCGGTCTTTTCCGGGGTGGGGGGAGTTGGCCATCACGGTGCTCATATCCACCTTGCTCAGGTCGGCGTTGAGGATGACCGTGCCATTCAGTTCGACCGTGATTGTCGAGCCTTTCACTGTCACTTCTTCAAAGTTCCATTCTCCAGCGGGGCGGGTGTAGCCACGCTGGGCGGCCACCATGCCGTAGGCGCTGCCGTGGAACTGGCGCACGTCCAGCTTGGCGTACTTGGGAGCGTCATTGTCCAGCACCTGGAGTTCTGTCATGCCCACATAGGCAGTGTTGCCGTTTCCGGGGTAGCGGATGGCCAGGCCATTGTTGCCGCCAGGGGGCACGTTGTATTCAAGACGGGCTTGGAAGTCCTTCAGGTCTTCATTGAAGTAAATGGTTCCCCCTTTCTTGTCTTTGCAGCGGATGGTGCCATCCACCACCTCATAGTTCTCCACCGGGCCTGCCCATCCAGTAAAGTCCTTGCCGTTGAAGGCGGACTTGAAGCCTTCTCCACCCTTGCTGGAGAGGATCTTGTTGGCTTCTTCTGTGCCGATCTCACGGAGGAAGATGTTGCGCCAGCGGATCTCACCACCGTGAGTCTGGAGTTGGATGGGGCCCTTGGCAGGCACTGGGCGCTGCTGGTCCGCGGGGAGTTTCTTGTCGTAGTAATTTTCCAGAATGGCATGATCCACCACGAGCTGGTCGTTGAGCCACACACTCACGCGGCTGCCCACCATCACGATGCGGAACTTGTTCCATTCGCCGAAGGCCTTGTCCGCCTTTACCAGCGGATCCCGTCCGGGAGCCGTCGCGGCGTTGTTCCAGAGTCCACCGGAGCCCTTGGGCTTGCCCAGTTGCACAGCCTTCTCATCATTCTCGGTCGAGTCCCAGATCTGCACCTGGGGCACGCCGCGCAGGTAGATTCCGCTGTCTGCCTTGGGAACAGTTTTGTATTCCACCAGCAGTTCAAAGTCACCGAAGTCCTTCTCGGTGGTGGCGTAGTCACCGAATCCATCGTTTACCAGTTCCTCACCCTCCACATACCAATGGGGTTTGCCAGTCTTGTCGCTCTTCGCCGTCATTGTGGCCGTCCACTTGGCGATTTGGGCCGCGCGCGCATCTTCCGGCATTTCCAGCAGTTTGCGATGGTCAAAGGTGCTGCCACCACGCCATCCGGTGAGATCCTTTTCATTGAACAGCGACTTGAATCCAGCCGGAGGCGCGCCGGCAAAGGCGGTACCGGCGACAAACAGCAGGGTGGTGAGAGCAGGGATCAATTTCATGTTGGGATGATGAAACAAGGGTATCGGGAACAAATACGAAGGGTAATAAATGGTGTTTCAGCAATATCGTGCATCACTGATCACAAAAGTATCAGAACACGACAAAGACCAACTGCCAATGTCCCTTCACAACGATGCGTGACGCAAAATGTTGAACTATTCTGCCTTGCGGACCGCCTCGATGAAGGCTTGGACCCTGGCCAGATCCTTCAGTCCCGGTGTGCCGCACTCGACGCCGCTCGCCACATCGACGGCGTAGGGATGAAGGCGGCTCACCGCCGTGGCAACATTTTCTGGAGTGAGGCCGCCCGCCAGGTAAAGCCGGTGGTGGGGATGGCGATGCTGGAACAGCGTGGCTAGTTCCCATGGGAAAGTGTGGCCCAGTCCGCCCCGTTCCTGCGGGTGGTAGGCATCCAGCAAGATGTCCTTTAGGGGATGGAGGGCGATCGGAGCCAACATGGCTTCATCCTGCACCTGAAACGCCTTGATGACAGGCAGCCCCAGCATCTGCGCCTCCGCGCAGAACTCGGGCGTCTCATCCCCGTGCAACTGTATGGCAGAGAGCACGTTCAAATCCGCTGCCTCCCTGAGATAACTCAAGTCTGGGTTCACAAACACCCCCACGAGCCGGGAGGTCCGGGGTACATCCGCCAGCCAGCTGGCCGCTGCGAGAGGGAGGTAGCGTTTCGACTTTGGCCAGAAGTTGATGCCGATGAAGTCGGCACCCATGTTGGCTATTTTCCGAGCCTGATCTGGCTGGGTGACACCGCAGATTTTGATCAATGTGGAAGGCACGGGATGGGAAGGCAGGGTAGGGGGTGTCTTCAGATTAAAGTGCGGGGCCTTTGGGCGGGAGGAGGGAACCTGCCACTTGCATGAGTACGTCCAGACTCAGGGGCAGGGGTACGGCACCCCGCACCCGGGCATCGCGCTTTACGGCATTAAATTCCGCACTCTCGTCCGGCCGGATGAGAAAAATCACGGGTGGCGCCGACAAGATTGTCGGGTGGCAGCGGGAGTACACCCTGGCGATCATCCGGTCCAGCAGGGCTCCGTTGATGTCAGGAAGGGTGAAAGCCACCAAAAAGAGAGCGTACTCCCGCTGGGTGATACGCTCAAACGCATGCTCCCCGCTGGCGGCGTCGTCCACCTCACAGGCGCAGAATGCGGTCAGCAGTTCCCGGATGAGGCGCCGGTTGGGCAGGCTCTCATCTGCTACAAGCACGCGGAGGGGGGTCGGCTCAGGCATCGTCGGGATGATGTACGGAGGTTCTGGCAAAATCCAGTGCGGACGGACTCTGTTTGCCAGTTTTGTACGTACCGATAGATGAGGATCGAATTGACGACCGATTCTGCACAGAGAATGACGCATGGGTCCCATTTTCCTCTTGCGTTCCCCTGTAGCGTTTCCGAAACTGCCTGTCATGGCGCGCAGCACCCTTGATTTGAGCAACGCAAGACCCAGCACTGAAGAGCGGAAGCAACGCGCCCTCTGTGAGAAGACTCGTAAGAGCCTGATTGAGAAGCTTGACAATTGGGAAGATCACAAGGTCTGGGACGAGTTCTATCAGACCTACTGGCGTCTCATTTTCAGCGTCGCGACGAAGTCCGGACTCACGCGTGAGGAGGCCTTTGATGTGGTGCAGGAAACCACGCTCGCCATTGCCCGCCAGGTGAAGAAGGGGCAGTACGACCCCCGCGCAGGGTCCTTCAAGGCCTGGCTTTTGCAGATGACCCGCTGGCGCATTCTGGATGTCTTCCGTGCGCGTAAGCGCCAGCCGTCCTTGGCCGATCAAGGAAATGAGAGCTCCGACAGCGCTGATCTGGCCATGGAGCGTCTCAGCCACGAGAAGGACAACATTCTGGAAAAGGTCTGGGACAAGGAGTGGCGCGACAACATTACTTCCGCCGCTCTGGAGCGGGTGAAGTCCCGTGTCTCCCCCCGTCAGTATCAGATTTTTGACTGCTATGTCCTCAAGGGCTGGGGGGTGAAGAAGACCTCTGAGGTTCTGGGCATCAACGCCGCCCAGGTTTATCTGGCCAAGCACCGGGTCGGTGCGCTGGTTAAAAAAGAGGTTCAGGCTCTGGAATCCACGATGCTTTAGGCATTCATTGGGCTGCCTTGGGATCTTTCTCAGGGATAGACGGGGTGGTTCGGGTGATGCCGCCGTTTTTCTTGCATCGTTCACTGGATGGCAGGGATCATCCTTGCTAGGTTTGCTGCAATCAATGCCCGCCCCTGACGAGCCCCAAGCCCCGACCCCCAACGCTGGCGACAAGTCATCGGAGAAAGGTGGTCGTGCTTCGGCTCTGCCTCCGCCACCCGGCGACGTGAAGCAGGGGGTGAAGATCGAACCTCGCGGTCAGGTGAAGGCGGATACCCGCATCCCGCCCGAGGAGCCCGTCAGCACCCGGGACAACGATATTCCCATACCCGACTTCAAGCTGATCCGGCGCATTGGGTCTGGAGCCTATGGGGAGGTTTGGCTTGCTCAGGCCATCACTGGGGCTCTCCGTGCCGTGAAGATCGTCTGGCGGGAGGACTTCGAGTACGAAAAGACTTTCCGGCGTGAGTTTGAGGGCATCCAACAGTTTGAGCCCATCTCCCGAGGTCATCCTGGACTGGTGAATGTGCTTCATGTGGGATGGAATGACGCCCACGGCTTCTACTATTATGTGATGGAGCTGGCCGACGATGCCCAGAGTGGGCGTGATGTCGATATCACCACGTACGTGCCCCGCACACTCACCACAGATTTTCGCAACCGGGGGCGCATCGGCCTTCAGGAGTGCAAAGAGACGGGAATCTTCCTCGCAGACGCCCTTGGCTACATGCACAGCCACGGCCTGACCCACCGGGACATCAAGCCGTCCAACATCATATATGTAAAGGGAGCCTGGAAGCTCGCCGATATCGGTCTTGTCGCAGTCCACGGAGAGCGTTCTTACGTCGGCACGGAGGGATTTGTGCCCCCAGAAGGCCCTGGCACATTTGCTTCTGACATCTATAGTCTGGGAAAAGTGCTCTATGAGATCAGTTCCGGGAAGGATCGCATGGAGTTCCCGGAGGTGCCGGAGGATCTGGGAGCGGCAGAGTGGAACTTGTGGCGGGAGTGGAACACCGTCATCTGCCGGGCCTGTGCCCCCAGTCTGAAGGAACGCTACGCCAGCTCGGCCGACTTTGCCGCCGCTTTGCGCATGGTGGGAGTGCCTCGCCCTGTGCCTCTTTCCCGCCGGGTGGTGAACGCTACCTGGCATTTGGCGGTGGGCTCTGTGTTGAGCGGAGCGCTGCTCGCCGTGGTGCAGAGGGAGACAGCGTGGAGCTACCAGATTCAGGCTCCCGAGGCCAAAAAACTCACCCCGGAGGAGATTGCCCAGGCCAAGCTGCCCAATCCAGGGCGCATGTGGCTCAACAGCTTTGACATGCGCTTCACCTGGCAGAAGGATCGCCATGTGGCCGACCGGCCCGTTTCTCTGGAGCTGTTCAATCAGTTTCTGGAGTCCACCATGCAGTCCTTTGAAGGCGAGGTGGTGCCCAGCTTCCAAAAGGGGGGCAAACCGGAATACTCGGTGGTGGTACCTCGGGCAGATGCCACTGGGTTCTGCAACTGGTTGACCGATCAAGACCGCGCGGCGGGCGCTCTCGGGGTGGACATGGAGTACGGCTGGCGCCCAGACACCACGCTCAAGCGCAGCCCTGGCTCGCAGAAGAACTGGTTTGCCATGCGCCTCACTCTGGAGAAGCTGCAATTTGGCCAGGTGCTGGTGGAGAGCCTGCCGCCGCATGCTGAGGTCATCAACAATGGCGAGGTGTTGGGCACCACCCCGTTGTCCCTTTCGCGGATGCGGGTGGGCGAGGCCTCCTTCGTCATGAGCCTGCCGGGCTACAAACGCGAAATTCTCAAAGGCAAGGTGGAAGAGGGTAAGCTGCTCACCCTGACGGCCAAGATGAAGCCCACGGATGCGGTGGCATTCGGTCGCAAGTGGAAGAACTCTCTCGGCATGGATTTCGTCCCGCTGGGAGCCGTTCTCATGTCTGCCACAGAGATCCGCAGGGCGGACTACGCCAGCTATCTGAGATCCGTCCCCATCACAAATCCGCCGCCAGTTGACCCGTCAGAGGACAGCACCCTGCCCATGACCTTTGTCAGCCGGGATGATGCCATGCACTATGCCAGGTGGCTCACCCGCACCGAGCAGGCCAAGGGACTGCTGGAGGAGAATCAGAGCTACCGCCTGCCGACAGACGATGAGTGGAGCATGGCCGCTGGCCTGCCGCGCGAGCGTGGTGACACGCCGGCGGAGCGCAATCGCCGGATCGAAGGGTTCTACCCTTGGGGCTTCATTTGGGTTCCGCCAGTGGTGCCAGGTAACCTCTGGGACCAGAGCGCCGCTGATGAAGCAAAACAGAAGAGTGGCATTCCGGGGCTGAATGATGGCTTCGTTGGGCTCGCACCTGTAGGTTCCTTTACGCCGGATGCTCGCACCGGCCTCAGAGACCTTTCGGGCAACGTCTGGGAATGGGTGGCAGAGGATTTTGGCGGGTCTGAGCCAAAGCAGCAGCGTCTGGGAGTGGTGCGTGGTGGGAGCTGGCGTACTCGCGAGAGGGAGGAGCTGCTTGCTTCATATAGAAGACCCATGCCCACTGGCACCCGCAATGATGAAATCGGGTTCCGTCTTGTTCTGGGAGAGAATGGAGTTCTCGCCCGAATGGATGAGTAGTCTCGCCCACATGGGCTGTGAGACTAGGGGCATCCAACACGTCGTGTCACCCGCCAGAATTGGCTCGGGGTTGGCGGAAGGACGTTTCTATCAGCCCTTAAATTTTTAGACCGCTCGTAGTTCGAAAGGTGGATGCAATCCTCCTCCAGGGGAGGTGCTCTCAGATGAGAGAAACTAGAACGATGCCTCTTCTTTGTTGTCCAAGTTATCTGGAGAACCAAATGATTATTCTTACCATTGGAGAAAATTATCCCAATCTCGTCGCTCTTGCATGAGAATTGCGGTTTTGTCACATTCCTCGATCGTATAATGGGATCATCTTTGACTCGCAAATTTGAAGTTTAATTCCACTTAACCTTAATTTTCTCACAATTCCGGGTAGTTTCTTCTTGTCATTTTTTTGAACTTATAGTAATTGTGTGTCACATCGCTGCTAACCAGAAGCGCAGATTTTCCTGCTCATTCCTACGACACGATTTCTCAATCTTCATCCACCCTTCTCTTGAACACTATGGCTGAAACCTCACCCGAATTGATGACGGTCAAGGAAACCGCGGAATATCTGCGGATTCCTCTTCCGACCGTCTATTACCTCGTGCAGCGGGGGCAGCTTCCTGCTGTGCAGATCGGAGGACGCTGGCGCATCAAGCGCAGCCTGTTGGACCGTGATGTGCTGCGCAAGGAAGATGAGGCTGGTCAGCCTACGGTGATGGTCGTGGATGATGACCCCGCATTGCAGGCGCTGTTTAAACAGTTCCTCAAGAAGGCTGGGTTCGGTCGTCTTGTAGTGGGATCTGGTGCTGAAGCCATCTCTCTGGCCAAGAAGCAGAAGTTTGACTTCGTTTTCCTCGATCTCAAACTACCCGATATCCCGGGAGATGAGGTTTACATGCAGTTGAAGGATATTCATCCAGACCTGCCTATTGTGGTGATCACCGGTTACCCTGACAGTGAGATTCTCAGTAAGATCCTCTCGACGGGGCCGGTTACCGTGATCAAAAAGCCCATCGAGTTCGATCAGCTCAACAAGGCGGTGAAGCAGCTTGGCCACAAGGGTGCTGAGATCGGCCTCTGATCTTATCCCACTGGGGAGCCGGAGCTGTCCCCTGGTCTTTGACTTTTGCAACGGCCAGCCGGCAGTTCCGGCTGGTCGTTGTTTTTTGTGAGGGATCGGAATTTGGATGAGCCTACATCCGATTGCCCCTGGTGCGCGCGATTGCAGAAGGGGGGGCGTTGAACTGGGCTCCATGTCTGGCACGGCATCCATCTCTACATTGAAGCGCCATGGTTGAATCCTCTCTCCCGATCTCTGTGGACGATGTGGCGCGGCATTATGATCAACTGGACGGTTTTTATCGCGAGATATGGGGGGAGCATGTTCACCACGGATTGTGGGAGACGGGGAGTGAAAGCTCTTATGAGGCTGTTCGGGCCATGTCTCATCTGGTGGCGATCAAGGCTGCGCTGGTGCCAGGGGCGGAAGTATGTGATCTGGGGTGCGGCTATGGCGGGACTTCCCGTCTTCTGGCGGATGAGTATGGGGCTCGGGTCACGGGATTGACAGTCTCTCCTGCTCAGCAGCGATATGCTGTTGATGTCACCCGTACGCCTGGGAATCCCTCGTATTTGGTGGAGGATTGGATGTGCAATCAGCGTCCGGATGCGGTCTTTGACGCCTTGGTGGCGATCGAAAGCACGGAGCATATGGCGGACAAGGCAAGGGTGTTTTCTGAAGTTGCTCGCGTCCTGAAACCTGGGGGGCGCATGGTGGTGTGCGCTTGGCTGGCAGGGGAGGCGCCCAAGCCCTGGCAGGTGCGGCATCTGGTGGAGCCCGTATGTCGCGAGGGCAGGCTTCCTGCCATGGGGACGGAGGAAGACTATGTGGCCTGGATGGAGCAGGCGGGTCTTGCGTTACGGGAGCGACTGGATGTGACACGGAAGGTATCCCGCACTTGGCCCATCTGCGCATGGCGCTTCGTTGTTGGCCTGATCAGGCGACCCGGTTACCTCCGGTTTATCCTCAATGCCCGCAATGACAATCGCATTTTCGCGATCACCATGCTCAGAATTTGGGTGGCTTATTGCACAAAAGCGATGCGCTACGTGGTGTTCGTGGCGGAGAAGCCATCTCGCTGACTCCTTTGTCTCCCTTTGCTCAACATCTTCATGTGTCACCTTTGTCGAGTCGCCACGGACCAAGGGGGCGTATCTGACACAGAGATTAATCGCTTTCGTCTTCGTGCTCTGTATCGTTGCCAATTGTTTTGTCAGAGTAGAATTATTCCAACCTCCAGGAGATGAGAGAACGCGAAGCTGATCCCCCCATTCCCCGTGCCATGAAGGCCGGACGCGCTTTGCTGACGTTGGGATGCGTCATTGTCGTCATCGCCGGACTGAAGGCGGGGGCGGGTTTTCTCGTGCCCATTGTTGTCGCGTTCTTTTTGAGCGTGCTCAGCTTTCCGCTCATGCACTGGCTCATGTCCAAGAGATTGCCCCACATGGTGGCGCTTTTTGTCACGGTGGGGGCCATTGTGCTCACGCTGGGGCTCACCGTGTATGCCGGTGCCAGTCTATTGCGCAAGTTTCAGAGCGAGGTTCCTGGTTACGTCCACAAACTCAAGTCGTATGTGGATCAGACGGGAGCCTGGCTGGAGGAGCGAGGTGTGGAGGGGGCCAAGGATACGGCCAATCAAGTCTTTGACGTGCCAACCATCATCTCGCTGGCGACCAATCAGGATGTGGTGAAAAATGTTGCCTCCATGGTAGGGACCACTTTCGGAACGGTGGCCACCTGGCTGGGTTCGACGATCATTGTCCTTGTGGTGATGATGTTCATTCTCATGGAGGCTCCTGGTACGACGAGTCGTGCCTCTGTGGTGGAGCAGGCTGGCGGTCCGAATCTTGCCGTGCTTCTGCAATCCGCTACCGACATCCAAAAGTATCTAGGAGTCAAAACGCTCATCAGCGCTGCCACCGGTGTGGCAGCTTTCATCCTCTGTTGGAGCTTCAATTTGAAGTACCCCTTGCTGTGGGGCATCCTGGCGTTCGCCTTCAACTACATCCCGGCTGTAGGCTCCACGGCGGCGGGCATCCCTGCGGTCATTGAGGCGCTCGTGCAACACGGCGTAGGACCCGCGGTAGGGGTGGCTATTGGCTATGCGGTCATCAACTTCTGCCTGGACAGCCTCTGGCAGCCCATGCTCATGGGGCGGCGATTTGGCATTTCCGGGCTGGTCATTGTGCTCAGTGTCATCTTCTGGGGTTGGCTATGGGGGCCCGCAGGCATGTTCCTGGCGGTTCCGCTCACGATGATGATGAAGGTCATTCTGGAGAATACGGAGGAGTTTCGCTGGATTTCCGTGGCCATGGCCAAGAAGAAGGTTCGCCATGGGGAAGTGGTGCTGGAGGTCCCGGAGCTGGAGGACGACGAAGACACCATGGGTGGCGGGGCGGCCACGGAGCCGCCGGCAAATATTCCACGCACTCGTGTGGAGAGCATCAACCGCACTCGCCGACCCTGACAGGGCATGAAAATGCCGGCAGAAAGTTCTGCCGGCTGAAGAGGGGGATGCTGAAGATTGGAGGCCGGACTAGGTGGTCGCTTGGCGACGATTCCGTTCCTCATCCAACAGCTTCATCCAGGCGCCCATGTAGTGGCCGTGGTCATGGAAGGTGCGACCGCTCACAAGGTTGCCGTCCACCACGCAGGCTTCGTTGACGAAGATGCCGCCACAGACTTCCAGGTCGAACTGGCACTTGGGTACCGTGGCCATGCGTCGCCCCCGAACGCAATCGGCCCGGGCAGGTATCTCCACGCCATGGCAGACGCTTGCGATGGGCAGATTCTTCTCAAAGAAGTACTTGGTGACTTTCAGCAGATCCTGGTCCTCGCGAATATACTCCGGAGCGCGACCGCCGCTAAAGAAGATGCCAGCATACTCCTCGGCCTTGATTTCGGCGAAGGTCACGTCGGCGTTGATGGTGTAGCCTTCCCATTCCTTGGTGATGGTCCAGCCAGGCCTCACCTCATGCATCACCATCTGGTAGCGCCGCTTTTCAGGGGCGGCGACGACGGGTTGGTATCCGCCTTCGATCAGGCGGTAGAAGGGGTAGAGGGTGTCCACCGTCTCGGTGGCATCGCCGACAATGATGAGAACTTTTTCCATGGTGAGGGGAGCGGAAGGCTAGGTTGTGTTCTTGTGCGCCCATATGATGGCAGGGAGGAAAATGCGTGACAAATTGTCGGTTGTGCACGTCGTTGCGCACTGTGACTTCAGCCAGTGAAAAGTGTGAACCTGAACGCCCGGTGACCATGGAGGAGGTGGCCCGTGCGGCAGGCGTGTCCCGGTCCACGGTCTCGCGTGCCTTGATCAATCATCCCCGGCTTCCCGCAGAGCGATGTGAAGCCATCCAGAAGTTGGCGGGCGAAATGGGCTATCGTCGCAATGCCATGGTATCAGCCTTGATGGCGGACCTCAAATCCCACCGACAGGCTCGGACGGTCAATACGCTGGCCTACATTACGGCGCATCCGAGCCGTGAGGGGTGGCGGTACCCCAATCCGAGCTTCGTTGAGTACTATGAAGGCGCGCGTGATCGTGCGGCTGAACAGGGTTATTTGCTCGAAACCTTCTGGATTCAGGATCCGGCGATGGAGGCCGGGCGCTTCAACAAGATGCTGCATACCCGCCACATCAGGGGGGTATTGATTGCTCCGCTTCCCGAGCCAAACGGCACGTTGCCGCTATGTTGGGAGAATCATGCGGCCATTGCCATTGGGCACACGCTGCTGGAACCGGCCGTCTCCAGGGTGGTTCCCAACTTTTACCAGGGAAATCTGGTGACGCTGGAGCATCTGCAGGCTCGTGGTGCCCGGCGTATAGGGTTTGCCACGGATGCTAAAACCCATGAACGGGTGCAACTTTCATGGCTGGCGGCCTACCTCGTGTTTCAGCAACGGTTGCCGGCGAGCCGTCGGCTGCCGCCCTTTATCTGTCCCGATGCCGAAGGTGCTGGCATGGCTGAGTGGATGCGGGCTCATCGGCCCGATGCCGTGGTGGGGACTCAAAACCAGATTCTCAGCTGGATGCGAGCTGCTGGCAGGGGTGTTAACTGTCCTGGTGGACTTGTCTTCGCCAGTCTCAATACCGGGCGCTCTCCGGAGGATCCGCCAGGGATCAATCAACAATCGCGGCTTGTCGGGGCGACCGGGGTGGATTTGGTGATCGGCCAGATTCATCGAAATGAGCAGGGGATTCCCGGTCAGCCGATGCTCACTCTGGTGCCGGGAGTCTGGCAAGGCACGCTGACTTAGCTGTGGGGATCCAGCGACCTGCCTTGTAAAGAGACGGGTGTTGGCGCGGGTTTGGCGGATGCTGTCGAGAAACCCGGGAACCTGACGTGAAGGTGGTGGCGGCGGTGGGGAGAAGGCGCCTGCGGTCGGCCTTCACCCCTCATCCTCCTCCGCCGACGCACCCAGGGGTGAATCGCTCAAGGCTTGTTCAACCACAGGGGGCCGGAAATCCCTTCATTGACAGCGGACTGAGCACGACTTGGCCCTTCGGCGGCCACCTCAAACGCGCGCGGTTGGTCCGTTCTCCTCAGGAGAACACCACCGTCTTGTTGTGGTACACCAGCACCTTGTCTCTCACGTGCCACCAGAGGGCCTTGGCCAGTACGGTCTTTTCCAGGTCTTTCCCCAGTCTCACCAGGTCGGCCACGCTGTCCTCATGGGTCACCCGCATCACGTCTTGGTGGATGATGGGTCCCTGATCCAGGGCTGCTGTCACATAGTGGCTGGTGGCCCCGATGATCTTGACCCCCCTTTCATAAGCTTGATGGTAAGGTTTTGCTCCCACGAATGCTGGCAGGAAGGAGTGGTGAATGTTGAGGATCTGATTGGGAAACTCGCGGATGAGATCCTCGCTCAGGATCTGCATGTAGCGGGCCAGCACGACGGTGTCCACCCGGTGCTCCCGCAGCAGATCGATTTGAGCTTTCTCCTGCGCTGCCTTGGTGCCAGGGGTCATGGGGAAGTGGTGGAACGGGATACCAAATCTCTCCGCCGCTGGCCGGAGGAGTTCGTGGTTGCTCACGATCACCGGGATCTCGACGGGGAGTTCGCCTGCCTCATGCCGCGAGAGCAGGTCATAGAGACAGTGACTTTCTCTGGAGACGAAAAGCGCGACACGTTTGCGCTCGCTGGAGAAATGCAGCGTCCAGCCCATACGGTACTTTTCACCCAGGGGGGTGAAGGCGGCCGAGATCTCCTCCTTGGCCAAGGTGAAGTTCTCCACGGCCCATTCCACCCGCATGAAGAATAAATTCTCCGGCGGATCGATGTGCTGCTCCAGATCCAGGATGTTTCCTTGATGGGCAAAGATGAAGCCCGTCACGGCATGAACCAAGCCCGGTTGATCGGGGCAGTGGATGAGGAGAGTGGCTGTGTCTGTTGAGGGCATGGGCAATGGGGGCGGGAGATCGCCCGGATTGCCGGTCTCAACTCCACATAGTAAGGGAGAAAGTGCGCGGGAAGGGACTCGAACCCTTAAGCCTTTCGGCACAAGATCCTTAGTCTTGCGCGTATACCAATTCCGCCACCCGCGCTGGTCGAGAGGGGCTTTCTATGTACGCCAGACCGGAAAATGTGCAAGCATCTTTTGCAAAGTTTCTGCGAAGTTTTTTGAGAGCCCCAGACGAAGGGCTGGCCGCTCAAGTGGAAGAGGATGAGTAGGGTGCAACTGGGGGGGCGTGCTCTGCTTCCGCAGACGCATCGGCGGGGCGTGCCAATGCCGGGTGGCGTCTGGGGATTCGAAAAACGGCAGTCATTGCTATCCGTCGATGAAAGGGGGCGGTCTCACTGCATTGGGCCGCGCGGCTGAAATATCGAGCCGAGTTGCGCGCTTCGCTGCACCCATTTGGCACTTCACAACACCCCACGGGCAAACATCGCTTCCCTGGAAGCCTGTGCCAGCCTTGTGAACCGGGGTGGTGAAGCGCGGTCTGGCGCACTCTAAAAGGGCCTGTGCCGCTGAAGGCAGGGCGAAGCATGCATCTTCGGTGCGGTTTCCGGCATCTTGGCAGGAACGTCGATGAGCGTGCGGAGTCGCGCCGTGCAACCCAACCTTCGAGTGAAGTGGAGGCGTTAAAGAAGTTGCGAGGGAAACCCGAACACGTTCGCTTCTCTCACGGCCACCGATACGTCCATATCGCCCCCCAGAGTCTTTGGAAGGCACTCGCCAAAGTGTCAGCAGGCTTCGCATTGTCGCCCTTGTCGCCAAGTTGTGACGGGCTCCGGTCCTTCTGGTGCAGAGCGCGTGAGCATGCCGCTTACACCTCACTGCGCCAATTTCGGCCGGCTATCGACGCTCCAGACAAGTGCCCCGCTTGCGCCACGCCCAGCTCTAAGTTTACAGAGTGCAATCGCATTGAACCCTCCTCTCGCACCCCTCGCTTTGCTCCCCTAGTTGGTTGGCATACCCAAGTCCAAAGCCATGCTCCAGCCGAGGTAAGTGCAGAGTTGTAGTAACACGATTGACAATTTATGAGGTGTCATCTGAGAGGTTGTGCTGGCGGAGTCGTACAAAAATTTTGTCATCGTTTTTCGGAATCTGGATAGACGCTAATCTAAATATCTGCGAAGATAAGTGCACGTTAGGTTGGTGCGTGCGCATCGCGCGACACGTCTCGTGCTGAGGGCTGGTTGAGGTCCAGGCAGGGATGGTTGCGCTCTAGATCAGAGTAAGTCATGAGCATGCGTTTTTCCAGAAAGAGGCAGACGGTTATGGTGCAGGAGTCGCGGCGCATATCGTGTGCTCCTGACGCAAGATGCGTCCGGTGCAATTCACCTGGTGACCTGGCACTCGCTGAAGGCGTGGTGCCATTCAACGAATGGCTGGTGTTTCAGACAGCAACTCAATCAGTGGAGGAATATGAAGATCATCCCATGTGTGCCACTCGCATTCGTTACCTGTTTGGTGTCGATGTCGCCGCTCCATTCTCAGGCGGATGCAACGAAAGAAACAACCGTTGATCCCCAGGCTTTAGTCATTATCAAGCGGGCTTCTGAACTTCTAGGGGATGCGAAAAGTTCCTCATTCATAGCGGAAATCTGGGAGGATGTGGCAGTTCCAGACGGGCCCACGGTACAGGTGAGCCGCACCGTGGATATCAAGATGCGCCGCCCGGATCGCCTGGTGATTCAAAAGAGTTCCTCCGAGCCGGAACGCGCCTTCTACTACAACGGAAAAGAACTGACAGTTCATGACCTCAAGGCAGGATGCTACGGCAGCATCAAGACTCCGGCGACCATTGACGCCATGGTGGAGGCCGTGGCGGAAAAGTATGACATCGCGCTGCCGATCGAGGATCTCATCATCAGTAAACCGTTTGGCGATGGTGCTGCGAAAGCGAAGGCGGGGCAGTACCTCGGGCTGGATCGTGTGCTTGGAGTGACGTGCCATCACGTTGCCTTCCAGAATGACAACGTGGAGTGGCAGGCCTGGGTGGATGCCGGCTTATTGCCCGTGATGCGCAAGGTCGTCATCACCTTCAAAGGCGGTGAGGATGATGAGGGAAACAACGAGACGAACGACGCCGCTGCCAGGGGGAAAGACAAGGAGGACAAGAGGGAAAAGGCGAAAGGACCGAAACAGGAAGAAGTGGCCAATGTGGTGTTGGAAGTCGAGGACGGCAGGGACACGCACCTTGCCGCCATCTTTTCCAACTGGGATTTCAATGCCCATCTCCCGGATCTCGTTTTCGAGTTCACCCCACCTCCAGACGCGTTGAACATCGAAGTGCTGGCTGTGAAGACTCAGGAGTAAGGGCATAAGAAAGCCATGCCGCTGGCACACCATTTCCTGCTTCCCCATTTTATTCCATGAACAACCGGATTCTCCACTTCTACCGTGGCTCTGCCGTCGCCACTCTGGTGACCGCCCTCGTCATTCCACATGCACTCGATGCAGGTCCCCGGGGTGGCAGTGTCCATCGCAGTGTGAATCGGAGCACGCATGTGCACGCCAGCGGTGGCTATAATCGCTCGCATGTGGATGTAAATCGCAATGTCCACCGTGACACACACGTGAACGTGGACCGTCGGCATCAGGATATTGATATCCATAGAGACGTGCATCGCGATGTTGATATTGATGTTCACAACCGGTACTATGGTCGCTCCGGCTTTGTCGCGGGTGCTGTGACCGGCCTTGCCGTGGGGGCCGCTATTGCCACCTTGCCACGTGGCTATCGGACCGTCTATGTAGGCAGCGTCCCCTATGCCTATTCTGGTGGAGTGTACTATCAGTCTGCCGCCTCGGGCTACGTCGTGGTGGATCCACCGGTGGGGGCAATCATCCCTGAACTGCCTGCGGGTGCGGTGGTGACGGTCAGAAGCGGAGTAAACTACTATGTGGTGAACCAGGTGTATTACCAGCCCGTGATTGTGAGCGGTGTCACCCAGTACAGGGTCGTGAGGTTCTAGATATTAGTTGCCTGCTTTGTGAAGCCCAAGGTGCCACGCATGAAGCCAGTTGCCAGGGCGAGACACGCAAGTGGATGTCATCCCGGGAGTCCATTGATTGGCTTTTCGAGGAACCTAGGTGGAAAAAACAAGTCAAGTAGATCTGTAGCTTACCTCTCATGAAACTCCCGTTCCCTCCTCCTTTTACCAGGAGTCTTCTGCTTGCCGCCATGGTCTCTGCCAGCGTTCAGGCGGCTCCTCCATCTCCTTCAGCAGGTGCCACCGTGCTTACACATGCTGAAGGCGCAAACAGTGCAGATGATCTTGCGAAGAAACTGTCCAATCCCGTCTCGTCACTCATCAGCCTGCCGTTCCAGAGCAACTTCGATTTTGGATATCCCGATGACGGGTTCCGGTATCTGATGAACATCCAGCCGGTGGTGCCCATCGCCTTGAGTGACGAGTGGAATTTGATCTGGCGCACCATCTTGCCCGTGATCAGCCAAGAGGATGTCATACGCGGTTCTTCTCAATCCGGGTTGGGGGATACGACGATGAGCTTCTTCTTTTCCCCGGCGCAGCCCACGGCCTCTGGAGTCACTTGGGGCGTGGGGCCGGCGCTGTTGCTGCCCACGGCGACGGATGACTTGTTGGGGACGGAGAAATGGGGGGCTGGCCCTACCTTCGTTGTCCTGAGGCAACAGGGGAGTCTTACCTATGGCATGCTGGCAAATCACCTCTGGTCGTACGCGGGAGAGGATGATCGCAACGATGTCTGCTCAACTTTTCTCCAGCCGTTCATTTCCGTGGGGCTGGGCAAGGGGGCGACTATCACCCTGAACTCAGAAACCAGCTATGACTGGGAAGGGGAGCAATGGACGGTGCCGATCAACCTGGTTTACAGCAAGGTCCTTAAGATCAGAGGCCAGATGTTACAGTGGCAGATCGGTGGGCGAGTTTATGCCGAGGCACCGGACGATGGCCCTGAGTGGGGCGTGCGTACGGGTCTGGTCTTCCTGTTTCCGAAGTGAGAATCGTTCCATTTTGCGGTCACCATTCAAACCGGGGATGGCCGGCCTCCTCAGCCCACCCGCAACTCCAATCCCGTCCCCAAACAGAGCAGGCTTTCAGTAGCATGACACACACACATACCCAAAGGAAGACGGACTTAAAAGCACGAGCATATGAAACAACATGTATTCCTTGCCGCTCTATGCGGTCTCCTAACCATGGCCTCGGCAGGCGCGCAGGCCAAGAAGCCCAACATTCTTGTCATTTGGGGCGACGACATAGGCACCTGGAACATCAGTCATAACAATCGCGGCATGATGGGCTATCAAACGCCGAACATTGACCGCATTGCCAAAGAGGGGCTCTCATTTACCGACTACTACGGACAGCAAAGTTGCACGGCAGGTCGGGCGGCATTTATCGGCGGTGGCGTGCCGGTGCGCACAGGAATGACCAAAGTAGGGGTCCCCGGGGCGAAGGAAGGCTGGCAGAAAACTGATGTCACCATGGCCACAGTGCTGAAAAGCCAGGGCTATGCGACGGCGCAGTTCGGCAAAAACCATCAGGGTGATCGGGACGAACACCTCCCCACCCAGCATGGGTTCGATGAGTTCTTCGGCAATCTCTACCATCTAAATGCGGAGGAGGAGCCTGAGAATCGCGACTATCCGAAGAGCCCGGAGTTCAAGAAGAAGTTCGGGCCGCGGGGCGTCGTCAAGGCAACTGCCGATGGCAAGATTGAGGACACTGGTCCGCTGACAAAGAAGCGGATGGAGACGATCGATGCGGAAAGCGTCGCGGCAGCCAAGGAATTCATCCAGCGCCAGCACAAGGCCGGAAAGCCGTTTTTTTGCTGGTGGAATGCGACGCGTATGCACTTCCGGACGCACGTGAAGGAGGAACACAAGGGCCTCTCGGGCCCAAGCGGGGACGAATATCACGACGGGATGGTGGAGCACGACCTGCAGGTGGGTGAGCTGCTTAAGCTGATCGACGAGCTAGGTCTTGCGGAGAATACCATTGTACAGTACTCGACCGACAATGGACCGCACTTCAACACCTGGCCGGATGCGGGGAATACCCCTTTCCGCAGTGAGAAGAACTCCAACTGGGAAGGGGCCTACCGCGTGCCGTGCTTTGTGCGGTGGCCTGGCCATTTCCCGGCAGGCATTACTCTGAACGGCATCGTATCCCACGAGGACTGGTTGCCCACGTTTGCTGCTGCTGCCGGAGTGCCGGACATTGCGGAGAAACTCAAGGTAGGCGTGGAGCTCAATGGTCGAAAGTATAAAAACTACATCGATGGGACCAACCTACTCGACTATTTGACCGGCAAAACGAAGGAATCTCCCCGCAGCGAATTCATCTACGTGAACGATGATGGACAGGTGGTGGCCATCCGGTACGACGACTGGAAAGTTGTCTTCCTTGAAAATCGCGCCCATGCCTTTGAAGTCTGGCGAGAACCATTCACGGAATTGCGGGTGCCGCTCCTGTTCAACCTGCGTCGCGATCCCTTCGAAAAAGCACAACACAGTGCAAACGTGTACAACGACTGGTTCCTCGAGCGCGCCTTTGTCTGCGTGCCTCTCCAGGCTCTGGCCGCGAGGTTCCTGCAGTCCATGAAGGACTATCCGCCGAGCCAGACACCCGGCTCCTTCAATCTGGAAAAAATCCAGAAGACCCTTGAAGCCGCAGCCAGTGGTAGTTAGTCAAGTGCAGGCAAGAGAGTGTCGCCGGAATGGGCGACGCTCTTTTGGGGCTCCCTCCCGCCTCTTCGCACCATGAAGACAATTGTCGCGCACATTCCAACGGTCACCTTTATGACAGGGATCAAAGCGGCCATGATGCTGGCTCTGACCGTTCCTCCCTGTTTGCATGCCCAGACCTTTGACCGGTCACTGCATGCTAGGGAAAACATGGAGGCCGCAATCCCACGGCCTGACCAGGACGAGGCCGTGGCGGGAAAGCTGGCCGCACAGGAAAGGAAAACGGGGAGGAAGCCCAATATCCTGTGGATCGTGGTAGATGACATGGGCTATGGCGACCCCGGATGCTATGGCGGCGGGGCGATCACGGGAGCGTCCACGCCGAACATCGACCGTCTGGCGGCGGGTGGCTTGAAGCTGACTTCCTGCTATGCACAGCACACCTGCACGCCCACACGCTCGGCCATTCTCACAGGCCGGCTGCCGGTGCGCACGGGACTCACCCGCCCCATCCTTGCGGGTGACAAAGTCATGAAGAATCCCTGGGATGGTGAAACGAGCCTGCCCAAGTTGCTCAGTGACGCGGGTTACTTCACCATGCTGACTGGCAAGTGGCACGTTGGCGAGAGCAAGGGCATGCGCCCGCATGACATTGGGTTCGATGAATATTACGGATACTATCCTGCCCAAAAGGAAATCTCCCAGCGTTTCGATGTGCGGAGATACCCCGGCCTGGTGCTCGATCCTGAGCGGCTGGCAGCGTTTGAGGCTGTGGGGCCGTCGGATTTTCTCACTCATGGCTTCAAAGGGGGCGAGACAAAAGAACTGGCGCAGATCAAAACCATTGAGGATATGGGGCGGGCAGACAGCGTCCTCATAGAGCACACGCTAAAGCGAATTGGAGAATTGGCGAAGGGCGACAAACCTTTCTTCATCGAGCATTGCTTCATGAAGGTACACTGCGACAACTTTGCCAATCCTGACTTTGTTGGGGAGAGTGAAGCGAAGTACCCCTACAAGGATGCGGTGCATGAGGTGGATCTGCATGTGGGAGCACTCGTGAAGGCTCTGGAGGACGCGGGAGTGCAGGGGAACACCTTTGTGTTCTTTACGTCTGACAACGGGCCGCAGATGGATGCCTGGCCTGATGCCGGATACACTCCGTTTCGCGGAGCCAAAGGCACCACCTATGAAGGCGGGGTGCGGGTGCCAGGTATCGCGTATTGGAAAGGAATGATCGCTCCAGGGCGCATAAGTGATGACGTGTTCGACCTGATGGATCTCTTTGGTGTCGCTTTAAGTCTGGCCGGAGTCTCAATGGACAGGCTGCCTCCGGATCGATACTATGACTTTGTGGATCAAACGTCATTCCTTCTCCATGATTATGGGCTGACCCGGCGTGAAGCCGTGTATTTTTGGTGGGGCAAGGAACTTATGGCCTGCCGGATGAAGGAGTTCAAAGCACATCTAAAGGTCATCATTCCGCAGGCGCCCCATATGTACATCGATTTGTCGCTGATTCAGGACGTTGGACTCGCACCATGGTACTTCAATCTCTATCTTGACCCCAAGGAGGAGATGACGGTGGGCCATCGGCTTGATCCTTGGATGGCCACAGTTGTGGGCAAGCTCAAGACTCACGCTGCCACCTTCAGAACGTACCCGCCGAAAAATGTGGGGCTGTGAGTTCAAGATCATACTATTATCAGCCAAAGCCGCCGCATCCTTTGCCGAACACCATGAATCTATTACCAGTTACCCTGGCCATCTTGTTGGGATCTTCCTGGACGGCGTCTGCTGCCGACAAACGAACGGCTCCACCCGAGCTTGGGGATCTGGCGGGGGCTGAAGCCAAGGCATTCTACCTCGGGCTGGATGCGGTGATCTGGGGCTATCCGGCGGTCTTTTTCGAAGATCTGATGCTGGAGCGCACCCAGCCGGAGATTGTAAGAAAAGGCAATCCTCAATCGCTCGTGAATCAATTTGGGCACGTGCGTGAGCTGCGGGGGCCGGAGTTTACGCAGATTGCAACTCCCAACAACGACACTCTTTATTCCCAGGCCTTTTGCGATGTGTCGCGCGAGCCGCTCATTCTTTCCGTGCCGAAGGTGGACGACAAGAGGTACTACGCAATGCAATTTTGGGATCCGAATGGCGACACCTTCGGCTATGTCGGCACCCGAACGACGGGGCGCGAGGTGGGTCACTATGGACTCGTGGGGCCCGGCTGGAAAGGGGAGCTGCCTGCGGGTGTGAAGCGTATTGACTGCCCCTACAACGGCTTCGTCTCATGGGGGCGAACCGGAGTGAATGGACCGGAGGATGTGCCGAATGCCCGTGCCATTCAGGACCAGCTCCTGCTAACCCCGCTCAGTCGCTTTGGCAAAGCTGGAGCGCCAGTTGTGCCAGACGAGAGTTTTTCCAGGCAACGCGTCACCTTCTCCGTGCCGGAGGATCTGCCAGAGGAGCTCCTTTTTTTCTTCAAGCTGGCCCGCGCCTTGAGATTTACACCTCCCAAAGCCGGTCAGGATGATGTGATTGCTGCCAGCCTTGCCAAGATTGGTTTCAAAGATGGAAACACGGTTTTTGACTATCACCATCTGACTGCGGGGCAGAAGCGCGGGCTTGCCAAAGCCTACCAGTTTGGTCAGCACCTCATGGATGTAGAAGCGGAGACCACCGGGCAAACCGTTCGGGGCTGGCGGTGGAGCCCCAAGTCGGGGATTCTTGGTACTGACTATCTTTTCCGCGCAGCATGGGCCAAGTGGTTCACTGGCGGCAACGCTCCCGAGGAAGCAATTTACATGGATGGGCGAAATGACGACACGGGGCAGCCGTTTGATGGGAAGAAGCGCTATGTAATGCACTTCGAAAAGGAATCGCTGCCGAAGGTCTCAGCCTTCTGGTCGATTTCTATGTATCACCTGTCGGACGGTTCCTTCGTTGAGAACTCCATCAAACGCTATTCCATCGGAGATAGGACTCCGGGGCTGACTGCGAACGAAGATGGTTCGCTAACGCTGTACATTCAACACGATCCTCCGGAAAGTGCCACGCAGAAGGCCAATTGGCTCCCAGCACCCAAAGGAGGCTTCTATCTGAACCTCCGACTCTACGGGCCAGATGACAGCCTGCAGACTGGCGTCTGGGCACCTCCTCCTGTAACGCCCGTCAAGTGACATCGAGGCCCAAGGTGCCAACTTCAGAAGGTGCCCGCCGAAGAATATAGGGTGGTTACTTTGCCCGCCCTCCCAATTGCAACACCACCTGAGCCAGTCTCCTTTGATGAACAATCGCTTCTTCTCATGTACAGTGATCGCTCTGGCGACGGTGGCCCTGGCCGGGTGTAACACCTACTCCATCGCAACCCAAAAGAGGCCGGTCCACCGTTCGAGCACGGTTGCTGGACAATACATTGACCGGGCCGGGAAACGTGATGGCTCCGGACCTGAGGCCCAGATTGGGATCTATCTGGATGCCGCTGCCGCCGCGACTAAAGTGCTTGCGAATGCTCCTTCCGAAGTACAGGCACGTGCCGACTACAACTTCGCGGTGGCGCGTATCTTTGACATCATTGACGCCGCCGGGCTGAAGCCCTGGTCGGCGCCTTTGCGATGTCCAGGAGCCACGCACGAATGGTTTCTCTCGCTGAAGTCAAACTCGCAGCCGGATCAAAGCCCTGCCCACTACCAGCTCGTTCCGGCAGATCGCTATTCATTCAAAGGCAGGCTGGTGGTGGAGCAGGCTGACAAGGAAGGGGTGGGGGCGGCACTCGTGGCCAAGAGCAAGGTGCCAGATGCCACAAAGATCGATCCCTTCGCGCAAGGAAAACACGTTTACTATGGCATCACGGGGCTGGTGGACATCTTGGGGGTAAATGCCACGCTCAGGGTGGTGGACCCACTTGCCCAAGAAACGGTCGTGATGCAGGGGCGCACGTATCCTCTGGCCGCAAACTTCACCGCTCCCATTGCTCTTGCTCTGGCGGAATTGAAGCCGCGCAAGCGTGAGTTGCGCGGTCTCTTCAAGCCCGACGAGTTCACTAGCGGCCCGCGGTTGGCAAGACTCCAGCCCTATGACCCGAAGAAGATTCCAATTCTCTGCATCCACGGGCTCGGCGATTCGCAGGCCACCTGGGCACCGATGATTGAGTCGCTGCGCGCCGACCCGGTCATCCGGCAGAACTATCAAATTTGGTTTTTCAGCTATGCGTCTGGCTATCCCTATCCCGCCAGCGCGGCCTTCCTGAGGACGCAGCTTGACCTGATCAATGCCCGCTATCCGGACCACAAACGCATCGTGGTCATTGGACATAGCATGGGCGGCATGATCAGCCGCACGCTCATGACGGACAGTGGCATGAAACTCTGGTATGCCACCTATGAGAAGCCACCTGCGGAAACACCTTTCGCAGAGGAGAGCACGCGCCAATTGATGGCAAAAGCACTCATCTTTGAGCACCGCCCTGAGATCTCGCGCGTCATCTTTGCCTCGCCGTCACATAGAGGGGCGGACATGGCCACCAATTTCTTTGGCCGCCTGGGCTCCAAGATCATCGGTGGCCCGAGGAATCTGCTGATGGGGGATACCAGCGCCCTGGATCTCGCCAGGCCCGGCTCATCCGGCTCCCAGTTGAAGAAGATGCCAAACAGCATTGATTTCCTCGATCCTGACAACCGCTTTGTGAGGAATCTCGCCGAGTTGCCGCTCGCCCCCGGGATCCCGTATCACACCATCATAGGTGATCGCGGGAAGGGCGGGAATAAGGATCGCACCCCGCCAGTGAGCTCTGATGGCATCGTGCCTTACTGGAGCAGTCATCTGGACGGTGCCCAGAGCGAGCTCATCATCCCCAGTGGGCATTGGAGCAACCAGCACCCCCGGGGCATCGCGGAGGTCAACCGTATTTTGCGTCTGCATCTGGAGGAGGATTGAGGCTCTCCCAATGGCGCAACGTTCCAAGCCACCTCCTGATCATTTTGCATCGCATTGCCCCATGAACACTTCTGCGAAAAATCTTGTTGCCAACCTGGGCGCGCTTTTTGTCGCAGCAGGCATCTCCGCGCAGGACAAGAAGCCGAACATCCTCGTCATCATGGGAGATGACATCGGCTAGTGGAATATCAGCGCCTCTCACCAGCACCCATTCATCGCCCGGACACCACCAAGATTTTATGAGAGCTTTGATACCCTTTCTCACGCTTTGGTGCGTGGCCGCCGGGACTCTGCCTGCAGCCACTCCGGGCGATGGATCAGTGCTGCCATTTCCTCCTGCTCCCATGGCGGGGGAGGCGAAGCCGCGGCTACAGGACTCTACCATGAAGTGGCCTGACGAGCCGCAACGTCTTCCCAAGGATGCGCCAAGCATTCTCATCGTGCTCATCGATGATGTGGGCTTTGGCGTGGCGGAAACCTTCGGAGGTGAGGTGCATACGCCCACGCTCACCAAGCTGGCGAATGAAGGGTTGCGGTACAACCGGTTTCACACCACCTCGATCTGCTCTCCCACTCGTGCCTCATTGCTCACGGGGCGCAATCACACAAGGGTGGGATCAGGCACCATCGCGGAGCGGGCCGTGGCGTTCGATGGCTATACGGGCATCATTCCCAGAACGGCCGCCACGCTCGCGGAGGTCCTGAAGCAATATGGTTATCATACGTCAGCCTTTGGCAAATGGCACAACACGCCCGCCACGGAGACCACCGCCATCGGCCCGAAGGATCGCTGGCCCAATGGGTACGGATTCGAATATTTCTACGGGTTTCTCGCGGGTGAGACCTCACAGTGGGAGCCTCGGCTCGTGGAGAATTATGATGCGGTGGAACCGCCCCATGATGACCCCAGGTACCACCTCACGGAGGACATGGTGCAGAAGGCGCTCGAATGGCTCGACAAGCGCGAGTCCTTCGCCCCGGACAAGCCCTTTCTCATGTACTGGGCCCCCGGTGGGGTGCATGGCCCGCATCACATCTTTCCCGAGTGGGCGGACAAGTACAAAGGCAAATTCAATGATGGATGGGATGCCTATCGAGAACGCGTGCACAAGCGCCAGCTTGAGAGGGGTATCATTCCTCCTGGCACCAAGCTCACGCCGCGTGATGAAACCATGACCGCCTGGAAGGACATTCCCGAAAACCAGCGAGCCTTCCAGCAGCGTGGCATGGAGCTCTTTGCTGGCTATGTGGAGCACACAGATGCGCAGGTGGGGCGCCTGGTTGCTGGACTGGAGAAACGCGGGCTGCGGGAGAACACGCTCATCTTCTACATCTGGGGCGACAATGGCTCTAGCGCGGAGGGCCAGCAGGGGTCGATCAGCGAGTTGCTTGCCCAGAACAACATCCCCAATACGGTGGAGCAGCAAATCGCCGCGCTGGAGAAGCTGGGAGGGCTTGCTGCCCTGGGCTCTTCAAAGACGGACAACATGTACCACTCAGGATGGGCGTGGGCGGGAGGCACCCCTTTCAAGGCGACAAAACTCGTGGCCTCCCACTTTGGCGGGACACGCAACCCCCTGGTTGTTTCCTGGCCCAAGGGTATCAAGCCAGACAAGGCCATCCGCAGTCAGTTCGCCCATGTCATAGACATCGCACCGACCCTCTATGAAGTGCTCGGGATCCTGCCGCCGAAGGTGGTGAATGGTCAGGAGCAGATCCCGCTCGACGGAATGAGCTTTGCCTCCACCTTTACCAAGGCGGATGCACCTGCGGCAAAGACGGTGCAGTTCTTCGACAACAATGGCAGTCGTGCCATCTACAAGGAGGGCTGGTACGCTTGCACCTTTGGTCCCTTCATCCCCTGGAACACGCCGGCATCTGCGCCGCGGATTGCCAAGTGGGACTCCGCCGCTGACGAGTGGGAGCTCTACGATTTGACGAGGGACTTCTCGCAAGCGGACGATCTGGCAAAGCGGAGGCCGGACAAGCTTGCGGAACTGAAGCAGGAATTCCTGACGCTGGCAGAGGACAACAAGGACTTTCCCATTGGGGCGGGCAACTGGCTGCGGCTGCATCCTGCCGACCGGATCCAGACCTCCTACACAAGCTGGACTTTCAACCGCAATACCCGTCGGATGCCGGAGTTCGCTGCGCCAGGCATTGGTCGGCAGAGCAATGCCATCACCATCGATGTGGAAGTTAAAGAAGGGGCGAGTGGCGTGCTATACGCGCTCGGTGGCTCAGGGGGCGGGGTCACGTGTTACCTCGACAGGGGCCATCTCGTGTACCTCTATAACATGATGATCATCGAGCAATACGCAGCCCGAAGCGAGATCCAGCTTCCCGCTGGCAAGCACAAAATTGAAGTGCTCACCCACATTGCCGGACTGGCCAAAGGGGGGGCAGTCACTCTTCAGGTGAATGGAAGGGAGGTGGGAAGAGCGGAGCTGAAGCGCACCGTGCCCGCGGCGTTTTCCGCCAGCGAGACTTTTGATGTCGGCGTGGACCTGGGCTCGACGGTAGCCCTCGACTACTTCGACAAGCGTCCGTTTGCCTTCGAAGGGGAGATCCACGCAATAAAAGTGGCGTTGACGAAGTGAGCCCATTCGGTTGCCGATCCTCGGAATTCGATCTCCCACCAAAACCAACCACCTGCTCATCTGGTTGCTCGTGCTGATGCTCGCAGTTTGTGCCGATTCCTCTGACCGATTCCTGGTTCAGGAGGCAGACAGAAACAAAGACAGGCGTTTGGCCCTCGCTGAGGTCAACCCGGTGACCCTGCCCCGCCTGTTCAACCGCTATGACATCAACGGAGATGGCACCGTGACGCTCTTGCCTAAGAACCTGTTTGGATAAAAACAGCCGGGTGTCGCAGGTTCAAATAAGGGAATGAGATGGGAGCGGCTTCGCCGAGCCTGAGGACTGCCCCTCCGGGTTGCGGTCCTTTTGAGCCTGGACGGCGTTGCTCATCGGTTGTGAATCTCGATTCACGTCCTCTTCGCGCTTTTTCCAGACTCAAAATGCCTCGCAACACACCCAGCGCTTTCAGCCAAACAGGTTCCAAGGGGCACCCGCCGGGGAGCCTCGGGGCAGAGGTTAGTGCTGACGGGAGGCGAAAAGCCAGTCCCGCCCCGGGCCCTGCCTTTTGGGAGGCTCGTGAGAGAAGGGCTAGCGCGGATCGCGGCCCGTCATTTCAACGAACTGCTGGCGAAGGCTGTGGCAGCGCTCGGACCAGGCACCCACCTCACGCTGCAATTCCATCACCTGCTTTTCCAACCACAGACAACGTTGTTTGAGGTTTGCGTTGGCTTCGCCGGTGCCGAACTCTTCGCCATACCCAAGGCTGATTTCCTGGGTGCCGCGCACCCGGTGGGGACTGGCCTTGAAAAAGGGGAGTTCGCTGAGACGGGTTTTGGTGCCTTCCAGGGTGTTGATGACGGAGACGTTTTCGTCGATCTCACCCGTGGCGAGGAACTCCTGCAGCGTTCCGACGCTCGTGGGGCCGTAGAGGAAGTTGTCAGACATCTCCACCAGCCAGTCCATCTGAAGGGCTGTTACCATCGGAGCCCGCATCCACGTCCGGCGCTCATCATTGGAGACGCGATCCATGGGGGAGATCTTGGCTTCGGCAGCCCAGATCCTCAACTGGTCCAGAGGGGCGGGTCCAAAGATCTCGTTGCCTGCCACTTTAAGGAGATACCAGTGATTGCCATCCATAAAAAACATCCTAACGGAAACGCGGTTGGCGAGCCAAGACAAAAATGTTGGCTCACGAGAGGCGTATTATTTTCATGATGGTTTTACGTGCGGCTTTTGACTATGCTTTATTCATGGGCGAGCAGTTTTTCCAGGTTACGCGGCAGAGGGCAGGGTTTGCGGCGCTGTGTGTCGCCTTCCTGACTGGCTGCGCGGGGGTACCCATGTCTGATGCTCCCCCTGGTGCCCATCTCAGTGGTCTGCCGCAGAGGGGGGAGAAGGTGGATGCCGCCTCGGTGCTCTCCATGACCTTTGAGGAGGCCAAGAAGGTGAGCCCGAAGAGCCTGGAAATCCCTCCCTTTTACAAGGTGGCTGCTGATGAAATTACCGTGCTCAAGTCCGACGCCGCCGGGCAGCCCCTCCGGGTGCGAGCCCGCGGCAAGGTCTATATGCAGGTGGATTTTCGCGAACAATTGCGGACGCTGGGGCAGGAGGCCTACATCGAAAGTGGTGGTGAGCTTATTGTGAGGGGCAAGCCGTTGTTGCAGCGGGGGCGCAGTGTGGTGGAGGGCTTGAGCGACTACACTGTCTTTTATATTAGAGGTCTGCGTCTCCAGGTGATCGGCAGTCACCGAAAGTCCTCGCAGGATGCCACAGGGACACCGGTGGTGATGCCTGAGTGGAAGCGTTCATGGAAGGAGGGGCCCAATCCGCTGTTGCCGGCGCTCTCGCCTGAGGATGTGCCCAAAGAGATCCGGTCCAGCCCGCTGCTTCCCCCCGTGGAAGGAGCCAGTGACATCCCGCAGATGCTGCCCCCGGAGACTCCTCCTCCTCCTCTGAAATCCAAGAGCACTCCGGTGGATGCGGTGGAGACTTCAGAGGACAAGCCCGCTCCGACTGACGCTCCTTAGCCGCGACAAGGTGAGGTGGCTCAGGTTATTTCCGGTCTCCAGGCAAGAATGGCGCTTCAAGGCACGCATTGGTGCTATGAAATGTCGTGCACTATTTCTGGCCGGTTGGATGCTGCTGGCCGCGGGAGGGGCTGCATGGGCTCAAGAGAACAGTGGCTGGAAGGCGGCCGCTGCGTCCTCCAAGATCACGCCCAACGGGCCCATGTGGATGGCGGGGTATGCCTCGCGCACCAATCCCTCTGAAGGGGTGACCCAAGATCTTTTTGCGAAGGTGCTGGTACTGGAGGACGACCAGGGCGGCCGGTTCGTGACTCTGACCATGGATCTTATTGGCATTCCGGCCTCGCTGCGAAGCTCAGTAGTGGAGGCATTGCAGCAGCAGCATCGGCTCCCATCAGAGAGGGTGTTTATGAACTGCTCCCATACCCATTGCGGGCCGGAGTTCAGGGTGGGGAAGTCTCTTTACCTGGAGGTGATGGATCACGGCGACAATCGCGGCGCCGAGTACGGCACCTGGCTGGCGGGCGAACTGGTGCGGCTCACGGGCGAGGCGATCGGACGGCTTGCACCTGCAAAGGTGGGGGTCACCCATGCCAGGTGCGGTTTTGCCATGAACCGCCGGCTGCCCACCCGGCTGGGGTACAAGAATAGCCCGTATCCAGATGGTCCGGTGGATCAGTCGGTGCCGGTGCTGGAGGTGCAGGCGGCAGATGGCAAGTTGCTGGCAGTCATGTTTGGCTATGCCTGTCACAATACCACTCTAAGCTTTCAGCAGTTTTGCGGGGACTATGCTGGCTATGCGCAGGAGTATCTGGAGGAGGCGCATCCTGGAACGGTGGCCCTTTTTGTGATGGGTTGTGGGGGTGATCAAAATCCCTACCCACGGGGCAAACTGGAACTCGCCCAGCAGCATGGGCGGGCTCTTGCAAATGCGGTCGAGGCGGCGCTCACCGTCACGCAGAAACAAGCGGTCAAGGGACCTGTGAAAGTGGCCATGGGGAATGTGGCCCTCCCTTTCGCGCTCCCGCCGCCCAAGACAGAGCTGGAAAAGATGGCAGCTTCCAAGAACCGCTGGGAGGCGGCTCATGCGAGCCTGCAACTCAAGAAGCTGGAGGTGGAAGGCAAGCTGGCCGAGAGCTATGACTACCCCGTGCAAGTCGTGAAGCTCGGCTCTGACTTCACCCTGGTCGCTCTGGCAGGAGAGGTGGTGGTGGACTACGCATTGAGATTGAAGCGGGAGCTGACCACAGAATCCACCATCTGGGTGGCAGGCTACTCCAATGACGTGATGGGCTACATTCCCAGTCGCCGTGTGCTGGAAGAAGGCGGGTATGAAGCTGGCGGGGCCATGCTCTACACGGCTCATCCTGGCCCCTGGAGACCTGAGGTGGAAGAGCTGATCATTGGCAAAGTTCACGAATTGCACCGGCAGTTGGCTGAGTGATATTCCGGGAGACGCCGTTACTCTCTACGCATTCTTTTGCGCCTTAACACCCATGCATAATCGTCGCGACTTTTTACTTGCCACCCTCCAAGGTGCCGGGGCCTTGGCTTTGCCCTTGGCCACTGCTTCTGCCGCACCGGCCACAAGTGTTGATCCCAAGCACAAGTTTTGCTTCTTCACCAAGCATCTGCAGGGGCTCAGCTTTGAGGAGATCGCCTCCCATGCCGCACAACTCGGAGTGGACGGGATCGAAGCACCCGTGAGACCCAAAGGACACGTGGAGCCCGAGCGGGTGGAGGAAGATCTGCCCAAGCTGATCGAGCAGCTCAAGAAGCACAATCTGGAGATGACGATCCTCACCTCCGGCATCAATGAGGTTTCTGCGGAGCAGAACACGGAGAAGGTGCTGCGGACAGCCAAAGCTCTCGGAGTGGCCCGGTACCGCATGAACTACTGGAAGTATGACCTGAAGCAGCCCATCTGGCCCCAGTTGGACAAAATCAAAGCCGGGGTGAAGGATCTCATAGTCCTAAGCAAGGAGATAGGAATTCAGCCTCTCTTCCAGAACCACCACGGCAAAGATTATGTGGGAGCTCCGGTATGGGATGTGGCCACGCTGATGCGCGACTATCCCGCAGACGACTGGGCCTTTGCCTTCGACATCCTGCATGCTTCAGTGGAAGGCGGAACTTCCTGGCCTATTGAACTGCGACTGGTGCAAGACAGGATCGGCGCGGCTTATTTCAAAGACTACCAGTGGACCGGCGGCAAGGCAGAGGTGGTGCCATTGGGAGAAGGGATGGCACCGGGCAAGGAGTATGCAAAACTGCTCAAAGCAGGCGGTTATGCCGGTCCCGTCAGTCTGCATGTGGAGTACATCAAGAATAAACTCGTCACCAAAGAAGACGTGCAGAAGGCATTTGAGGCCACGCGGCGTGATCTGGCCGTATTGAGAGAATGGTGGTCATAGAGCAAAAACGCGGTGAGGCACGACTGATGCTCATGAAGAAGGCTTACATGCGAATCCAGCAGGCAGGCTACATCCTCATGAGCACACTCCTGATTGTGGGAGGGTCTCCCGCCGCGGACTGGCCCCAGTTTCTGGGTCCCAACCGGGATGGCGCGTCGGCTGATAGTGAGCAGATGATCAAGGGATTTGCTTTCTCCGGTGTGAAGTTCCGCTGGAAGCATCCTGTTGGCACCGGATTCGCCGGTCCCGTGGTGGCGGGGAATCGGGTGATTCTTTTCCATCGGATCAACGATCAAGCCATCGTGGAGTGTGTGGATGCCGCTACAGGAACTGAAGAATGGCGCTACACCTACGCCAATGCCTTCAAAGACAGCTTCGGATTCGACAACGGTCCGCGCGCCTGCCCGACAGTGGCGCAGGGCAAAGTGATCATTCATGGAGCTGAGGGTACGGTGCAGGCCCTGGACCTCACGACGGGGAAGCGGCTCTGGGGATTCGACACGGTGAAGGAACTCAACTCCCCCCAGGGTTTTTTTGGAAGAGCATGCGCACCTTTGGTCACAGAAGGGAAGGTGATCATGGAAGCGGGTGGATCCAACAGCAAGGGAGCGGCCGGCCTGATTGCCCTAAGTATCGACGATGGCCGCATTTTGTGGCAATGCCTCAAGGATGAAGCCAGCTATGCGGCACCCATCCTTAAACACGGAGGCGGGGCAACATTTCCCGCGATCATCGCCTGGATGCGCAATGACCTGGTGGTGGTCAATGCATTGGATGGAGGCGTGAAGTTTCAGCAGAGACTACGGTCAGAGGCGGATGCCTCGGTGAATGCCGCAACGCCGATCTGGTGTGGAGAGGACAAACTTTTCCTCACCGCTTGCTATGACGTGGGGGCCAGTTTGTGGCAATGGAAGCCGGAAGGCAAGTTCACCCGCCTCTGGAAGAAGGAGGACGTGCTGGATTCCCACTACAGCACGCCAGTGTACTATGACGGGTACCTCTACGGATTTCACGGCCGTCAGGAGTTTGGCCAGTCGATTCGTTGTGTCCGGGCGCAAGATGGCAAGGTGATGTGGGAGTCTGGTCGGGTAGCTGGCGGGACCCTGCTGCGGGTGCACGACACGTTGCTGGTGCTGACAGAGGCTGGAGAACTCTGGCTGGTGGATGCTTCCCCGACGAAGTTTAACCGCCATGGGCAGGAGCAGATTCTCCGTGGCGGCCACCGGTCGCATGGTGCTTTTTCAAATGGGGTGTTCTTTGCCCGCGATGACCGCCAAGTGGTTGCGGTGGACCTCCGCCCCCGTGAGGATTAGCCGCCCGACCGGATCGCAGGGAGACGCTACTGTTGCTCTGCTGGAGGCGGGGGCTCTGATTTGGGAGCGTCTGTCTTGGAAGGGGCTGCCGGTGGCTTGCCCTTCTGGGCTTGGTCTTCAGCCTGAATTTTGTCGAAGAGCTCCCGCGCCACTTTCATTCTCTCTTCAGGCGTCGAACTGGCAATGGTGTCGCGCTTGTCACGCATGGCTTCGATGAACTTGCGTCGCCCTTGGTCAGATAGGGAGTTGAAGCGCTTGCGTTGCTCACTTTGAAACTCGCGTTGCTCTGATGTCATGGTACGGCGTTCCCCAGGCCCGGCAGAGTTCTGGTCCCGCTTCAACTGGGCGAGAGAGTCTTCCAGGGAAGTGACTTTTTTCTCGAGAGTCGCCAACCGTTCGGCCAGAAGCTTGATCGTCTCCTTGTCTGACGGTGCTGGTTCTTGGGCAACCAAAGTGGCCATCAGAGAACTCCAGCCGAGGGCGAGTCCCATTCCCACCAATCGCAAGCAAGGGGCTTTCATTCCCACCAGCATAGGCAAGGTGGCATCGTCCCGTCAAGCCAGGTCTCTAGAGACCTGGAATATGACGCACAACGCAGCCCTTGGTGGGGCGGGGGCGCGTGGACCATTTGGGGCCCTCGTTCTCACCGTTGTAGCCGGTATCCAGGCGCAGTCCGGCGATGGTGCAGAATACATGCCCTCTGCGCGCATAGATCGTAATCCATTTGCCGGGGCCAGGTTTTCCAAACGTGCGGAACTCGCTGGAAGCCATGGGTGTTTTCAGCAGCCCGGCATGGTGAAGGACGTAGGACAGGGTGCCGGAACAGTCATAGCCCACGTCGTCGATTCGCCGATGACCCCCACCGTAAATGTACGGTTTGCCCTGAAGGCGATTCCCCGCTGCCACGGCGCGTTTCACTGGCTCCGGGCAGTTCTCGGGGATCAGGGCGTATTTTCCCTGAAGCACGGCCGATTTCCCGGGGACAAACTTGTAGGTATAGGATTCAGGCGTGCTGCTACAGCTGGCGAGCAGAACGAGGCAAAGGATGGTTGCGATGGAAAGGAGACGATGCACGAGCTTGGTTAAGGTAACTTAAGGGTTTTAGAAGCGGGTGGCGAGAGCAATTTCAGGCGCATTTCCCAGTCGTATGCTAGCTATGAAAGGACATGCGGATTTCGGAGACATTTTTTTCTGTGCAGGGCGAGGGGAAACTGACCGGGGTCCCTTCCGTATTCATTCGCACGTCAGGGTGCAACCTGAGGTGCCGTTGGTGTGATACCCCCTATGCCTCATGGAATCCCGAAGGGGATGATGTGTCTGTAGAAGACATCCTGGCAGAAGTGAATCGTCACCCCACCCGGTACGTCGTGGTCACTGGAGGCGAACCGACCATTGCTGCGGGCATGCGTGAATTGCTCCAGGGCCTTCGGGATGCGGGCAAGCACATCACGATCGAGACGGCAGGTACCGTAATGCCGACCGATCTGGCCTGCGATCTGGCCTCCCTCAGCCCCAAGCTGGCCAACTCCACCCCCAGTGTGGAGGAAGCCGGGCGGGGCTGGCACGATCGCCATGAGAAGACCCGCTGGCAACCCGAAGTGCTCCGTGCCTGGACGGAGGCGTGCGAACACCAGCTTAAGTTTGTCGTGTCGGCCGAGGCGGACCTTCTTGAGATCGAAAACCTGCTGGCCGAAGCAAAAATCCAGACAGCCCCTGAGAACATCCTCCTCATGCCCGAAGGCCGCGAGCAAACCCGCCTCCACGCCCTGGCACCTCAAGTCGTGGAATGGTGCAAAATACGCGGTTGGCGCTTTTGCGCCCGGTTGCACATTGACCTTTTTGGGAACAAGCGGGGGACGTGAGCCCGCTGCGCGGGGAGACGGAAGACTGGAAGACGGAAGACAGAAGACTTGAGGCCGGGGGGAGATGGGGCGCTCTGGAGGCTTCCTCCCCGCATCCGACCGTCGGTTGTCCCTTCGATGATCTGAGGCGTGGTTGGAGTACCGACTTCAGTCGGCGTATTCCGCAAGGGGGCATGTGGTCGAAGGGCTCACTGTACCAGAGCCCTAATAACAATAGTTCTCTTTCGCCTCATCGATGATGGGTCGCATCACGGCAAAAAAACGATCGCACCATTCCTGAGCCGTTCCTTCCACCCAGGGATACTCTTTCAAGAACATGCCCCAGTTCATAAGGGACGCGTCTTTCCAGGCAAATGGTAGCTGGTCCTCGGTCCATCCACTCTCCCATAACCCTGCGTGGGAGAGGACGCTGTGGAGCAGATCAGGTGAAGGCACGCTCCGCTCTGCCAGGAGGACTGCGTCATACAGATCCTTTCCATTTGGGCGTTCGTCCTCAACAAGCCAGCGGACCTTCCATGCAAGTGACTCTTCCATGCTTGCCATTACAACTTCCGTGCCGGTGCTCATCTCAAACTTGATCTCCCCTGATGAAACGGGCGCGAGCAATGATTCACCGAACACGAAGTCCATTTGGATCTCTGCAAGAGGGAGATCCCCGCATCGCCAGGGGATGACCACGCGATGCCCCGGAGCATCGTCGTAGATCCAGATGTCAGTTCGGGTAATCTCCTTGTACTCGATCCGAATGTCGTCGAAAGCAGAAGCTGTAGTCACGTCGATGACGATGTCGTTGATTAAACGCTTCCCTCGAAGATCGTTGATCCCGACCGTCCCGGGCCGAATAATCCAGTCGACATCTCCCGGCTCTCGAGCTTCATGGCCAAGACAGGACTTGAGGGCAAGGCTGCCTCGCAGGACAAGTTGGTCCAGCCGGGGGCCGGCAACCGCAATGTCAACCAAGTGGGTCATCACCCGGCGTCTGGCTGTGATCCAACGCTTCTGATCTTCGAAGGAAAGGATGGGATCACCCGGACGACGTGCTCTGGGGACATGCTCACTCGCTGGGGTGAATGCTGAATGGTCGTTGTGGGGCATTGGGAGTGGGGGCAGGGCTGGAGTTGTTGTTGAGGGGCGGCATGCGCGGCGGTCAGTGACTGGGGAGCCATCCGGAATCCAGCCCCAGATTGTTGTCGAAGACCACGTACTCCGCTTCTGTTTCGAGGATGTCGAACGAATGTTCTGAGAGGTCCAGTATGAGGTTGGTTAGCGCATTGGTGGAAGCATCGCGATCGGTTCCGCACTGACGTTGGGTGAGGAAGCGCTCCTGCATGCCGTCCTCACGAGTCCGCAGGGCATTCCTGGATAGTCGGGCTTCATGTCGAAAGGCGACCAATTGAAGGAGCGACAAGTCTGCTTTGGGAGGAAGAAGCAACTTCACATGATGCTCGAAGTAGCATGCCGAGGATGATTGACGGGCGACATCGTCCAGTGTGGATGGAGCGAATGCGTGCCTTGAATCGACTTCGATTTTCACTCGCAGAACTTCCGCGCCCAGTGCATGGAGTTGTGCTGCCAGTACCTGGGTCGCCTTTAGTTCGGTTTGATACTCGCCCGAACTGCGGCGCGTGAGCATCGGCTGTGAGGGATGAATGCCGTCGCTCAACACGATGTGCGTCAACTTCAGCCCAGCCTGCTTTGCCCAGCCAATGACCCTCTCCACATCATCGGTGCGAAGGGTAAAGTGGGTCTCGAATTCACCTCTGAAATTCACGCTTTAACGAACGATAGTTTTGACGATGGGCAAGCATATGAAGCGGGCGCATTGGAGAATGTAGATGAGCCGTCCCGGCTCTTGGGTGACGCTGTGTGGATTTGGCAAAGAACTAGAACCGAGACGGTTCTTCTAGATTGCCGATCGCCGAGGAAGGTGCGAACAACGCCGCGCACCTCTATTCGAGCCCACAATAAAGCCCCGATCCGCAGGGCGGACCGGGGCTTCAACACTTCACTCTCTCGCCGTTACTGCTGAGCGGGCTTCTTGGCCTCGCTGGCGTTGGCGGTTTGAGGCTGGTGGCTCGAAACTTCGATGAGGTCACGCATCACGTTGACAGTCTCCAGTTTAACCGGCTCCACGCCGAAGGGGAACTGGCTGTCATCGGAACCGTCATCATCGTCATTGCTGGAGGCCATGCGCATGCCGGTGGTCTGCTCCTTGGTGAAGCTGGACTCCTTGACGAGTTCGGTGGCGTCCACGTTGTCCAGAGTGAGGCGATAGCGCTCAAAGCCCTGCTTGTACTGTTTGGCTACCTCTTCCGTGCGGTTTTTACGCTCGGTCTTCCTGGCCTCGGAGCGGGCTTTGTTCTCGTCGAGCTCCTTCTGACGGTCTTTCTCGTTGAGGCTGACGGTGTTTTTGTCGAGACGCTCCTTGATGCGCTTGGTGTCCTCGATCACGTATTGGAATTCCGGATTGGATTCCAAACGGGATTTCACGCGGGTATTCAACTCCTGCAAGGGCAGGGGCGTTTTGGTCGCGTAGGTGAAGGTCCGTGGCGGGATCGTGTCATAGGGCAGAGCCTGAGGCAAGGAGTCTTCACCGATCTCCATCACGTCGCGGATGCTGGGAAGCACCACGTCAGGGACGACGCCGCGAAGCTGGGTGGACCCACCGGCGATGCGGTAGAACTTCTGGATCGTGACCTTCAGGGAGCCAGCGCGGCTCTTGTCGCTAAAGAAAGGCATGTAGCGTTCCACAGGAAGGATGGTCTGCACGGTACCTTTGCCGAAGGTGGACTTCTCGCCCACGATGACGGCACGGCGGTAATCCTGAAGAGCAGCCGCGAAAATCTCGCTGGCAGAGGCACTGGCCTTGTCGGTCAGCACGATCAGGGGACCCTCGTACACTGGGCGCTCGTTGTCGCAGTCGCGCCAGGTGATGTTGTTGCGCCAGTCTTTGGCCTGCACCACGGGCCCCTTGGGAACGAAGAGTCCCGTCAGCTTGATCGCTTCCTCCAGAGAGCCGCCACCGTCGCCGCGGAGGTCAACCACGAGACCTTCGATGCGCTCGGCCATGAGGCGCTTGAGCAGGCGGGTTACGTCAGCCGTGCAGCTCACCGTGCCGTCTTCCATATCAGCGTAGAAGGAGGGGAGGGTGATCCAGCCAATCTTCGTGCTCTTGCCGTTGACAGGAGGGGTGAGGAGCAGCTCGGCATTGGCCAGCTTTTCCTTCAGCTCCACTTCACCGCGCACGATAGAGATGATCTTCACTTCCGAGGGGTCCTCAGCGGCGGCCGGGTTCACTTTCAGGCGCACCACGGTGCCAGACTTGCCGCGGATCATTTCCACGACCTTCTGGAGCTTCATGTACTTGATGTCCACCCAGTCGCTGTTGGGACCGGTGCCATCACCTTGAGCCACGGCCAGGATCTTGTCGCTGATCTTGAGCTCGCTCTGCTTGTCGGCCGGGCCCCCCACCACGATCCCTTGGATCTCTGCCACATTGTCCTTCGTGCTCAGCAGTGCGCCAATCCCCACGAGGGAGTGGTTCATCTGAATCTTGAAGTTGTCGGACTCCTGCTGGCTCATGTACTCCGTGTGCGGGTCATAGCTGCCCGCAAGGCAGGAGAGGAAGTAGTTCACGATATCTTCCTGCTCGTTCTCGGCGAGCTGCTCAAGGAGGCGCTCATAGCGCTTGAGCACCCGCTTGTCCGGCGGGTCTTCCTCACCCGGGTCTGCTTTCACGGCCTTGTCAGCCTTCGCAGCGGCCTTGGCGGCTTCTTCGGGATTCTCGGCAGCCTTCTTGGCTCTTTCCTCAGCCTTTTTCTTCTTGGCCTCTTCCCGGGCCTTGTCACTCAGTCGCTCGGCGAGGAGGTCACCTTCAATCAGGTCATTCCAGAGTGCGTCGGAGGCGGCTTCATTCGCAGGCCAGGGAGCCTTCTCACGCTTGACCTCCAGGGAGCGGTTGGAGTCGAAAGCGAATTTCTTCGTTTCCAGCACTTTCTTCGCGTAGGCCACGCGCTGCTTCACCCGCTCTTCATACTTGTAGTAGATGTCGAGCGCCGGACTGATGTTCCGGGTCAGGATGTGCTCATCCAGGCTGGTGGCGTAGTCGGTCTTGAATTTGTCCACATCCTCCTGGGTGAGGTAGATGTGGGAGAAATCGAGAAAGTTGAGGTAGCTGTCGAGCAGGCGCTTCGAAATCTCATCATCAAACTCTTTTCGGGAGTAGTGATGGTTCTGAAGCATGTAGGCCACATGCATGGCCACCTGCCCATAATTGGTTTCGGCGCGGACCTTTGGTCCTGCAAGCAGCAGTGAACCGAGGACCGCCGTGGAAAAGAGCGTGGAGGCGTAGCGCATGGACACTAGAGGTCTTATTTATAATCAAAACGTCGCTCGAAAGCACTTGATCTCCAAGAATTTGCTTTTCCGCATTGAAATGTCCACCTCTTTCCCGCTGATTACCCGCCCATGCTGAAGATTTCGTCTTTTACTGGCGGCATTGCCGCCACCAACGGTTACCTTGTAGAAACCGGAGAATCAGCGTTTGCGGTGGACGCGCCTGAAGGTATGGCTGCCTGGCTCAAGGCACAAGGGAAATCCACGCTTCCCAGCCTTCTGATCACACATCTTCATTTTGACCACGTGCAGGACGCGGCTGCCATACAGCGGGAACTGGGGGCGAAGGTGTATGCGTATGCCGACTTCTCCAGGGAGCTGACGCTGGAGTTTTTGATGGCTTTCGTCAGTGGGACACGCTTTGAGGTGGCCCCGTTCCACGTGGATCAGCTGCTGAAAGACGTGCCAGCTGTCATGGCCGGGGGGCTGACCTGGCAGGTGGCTCACGTCCCCGGGCATTCCGCAGACAGCATCACCTTCTACAACCCGGAATCAGGCGTGGTGTTTGACGGGGATGTCTTGATGGCGGGCGGCATGGGGCGGTGTGATTTCCCCGGCGGCAGTGAAGAGGTGTTGCTGGCGGGAATCGAGAAGCATCTCATGAGCTTGCCAGACGAGACCGTGGTGTACCCCGGTCATGGACCAGAGACCACCATCGGCACGGAGCGCGAGACCAACCCTTATCTTTGATTCAGGGCGGGCGGTCAGCCCCCAGCCGGGCCTTTACCCGGTTTTTGGGTGCCGGGTGCCTTGGTCGAGCCCAGGTCCTTGGCCCGGTCTGGGCTCATGGCCTCCAAGTCCGCTGGGGTGGGGCCACCGCCGAATTGCTTCCAGTAGAGTTCTTTAAAGGGGTTTAGGGCAGGCAGCGGGGCGTTTTCGTTGATCATCTGGGGTCTGACGGACTGCCACCAGGCGTCGTAGGCTCCCGCCAGCTCCTGCACCACTTCCGGCTTCTCCCTCGCCAAGTTTCTCTCCTGGGCGGGATCGGTCTCCACATCAAACAACTGCCAGGAGGGGGCTGTTGGGCTGGCTGGCTTCCCGGCGCTCACCAACGTGTAGGAGCCCCGTCGCACGGCACAGTTCTGGTACTTGCTGGTTTCAGGATCGGCCCGGAACGGCCAACGCCCCACGTGGGTGACGAGAGTGCGCTCCGCCCATGGGGCGTCAGGCTTTTCCAGAAGGGGCAGGAGACTACGTCCCTCCACTTGAGCTGTGACCTCGGACGTCGGGTGAACTCCCGCCAGAGCCGCCAGGGTGGGGAAGAAGTCCAAATGCGCGGTGAGCGCGTGGCAGTCGGCGGGAGCCAGTGTCCCAGGCCAGCTCCAGAAGGCGATCGCCCGGGTACCACCCAGCCAAGGGGTGCCTTTGGTGCCACGCATGCCTGCGTTGAACACCTTTGTACCTGCTGTCCCGCCGTTGTCGTTCATGAAAATGACGAGTGTGTTGTTCGCCAGGCCCCAGTCACTTAGTCGTTGCCGGAGCTGCCCCACATTTTGATCGATGTTGTGGATCATCCCAAAGAAATTCGCCACGTCCTCGCTGGGGGTCTTGTCCCGATAGAGGGCCGCGTCTTCCGGCTTGGCCACATAGGGGCCATGTGGGGCATTCGTGGCAATCCAGCACAGGAACGGAGTGCCGCTCTGGCGCTGGCCTTCGATCCATCGGGTGGCTTGGGTGAAAAACACATCCGTGCAATAACCCTTCGTCTTCTCGAACTGCCCGTTGTGGAGGATGGCGGGGTTGAAGTAGGTGTTTCCTGGCGCATCACCGCAACTGCCGGGGTAAGTCTGGCCAATGCCGCCTGCTCCATGAATGAAGGTTTCGTCGAAGCCCCGGCGGTCCGGGCGATGGTCTGGCTCGTCGCCCAGATGCCACTTGCCAAAGATGCCGGTGCGGTAGCCAGCTCCTTTCATCACCTCGGCCAAGGTACGGGCGTCCGGCGTGAGCCGCTCCCGTTCCAGAATGGTGTGCGTGATTCCATTCCGAAACTCGTGACGACCGGTGAGCAGGGCGGAGCGGGTGGGGGCGCAAGTGGGGCTGTTGTGCCAGTCGGTGAATCGCAGACTCTGGGCATGAAGGTCATCGAGATGCGGTGTCTTCAGCACGGGGTTGCCATGCACGGAGAGATCGCCATAGCCCTGATCATCCGTGAGGATGAACACGATGTTGGGACGTTTGCCCTCCAGCGAGGCGGCAGGGACGGCGGTGGCAAAAACAAGGTATCCGGCCACGGTGACGGTGAGGGATGCGGATGCGATCAAGAACCGGAGAGACATGCGTGGGCGTGTGAACGCGATACCCGCCGATTTCTGTCACCGTCTTTTCATTGCCCGAACCGTTGTCCAGTTGGGAAGCCGCTCCAGTTCCATGCCTGGGTAGCCGCAGCCGCCAAGATTCCGCGCATGGATGTGGAGAAGCTTGATCCGATATTGGCCCGGACCTGATCAGCCCCTAAGCGAGAAGGGCGAGATAAGGCTTCACCGTGGTCATGGAAGGGTGGTGAACAATTCCTGCAGCACTGCGCCACGCGTGGCTCCAACCTCTGGCGAGGCCTGGCTTTCGGCAGCGCGAACCCGTTTCGCGAGTTCCATGGGCTGCAGCTTTCCGGCACGCAACGCCATCATGCCATTGTCCCAGGCCTGCTGAACCGCCTCTGTCAGCGGTTGGTCGAGGCGCACATTGTAGTCGGCGAAGAAGCCCTTCGTGCCGAAGTACTGCGCGGCGGCGATGGCAGGATGATCGGCGGTAACCTCCACATCATTGAAGAAGCTGATCATCATCCGGTTCACAACGAGTTTGCGGATCACGGCTTCGGGATCGAGTTGTCCTGGAGTTGTCTGTCCTTTGACCGCCAGCGCCGCGGCGAATCCGGCACTCTCTCCGAGCTGCATCCAGACCGGCTCCAGGCGGATGCTGCCCCAGCCGACGTGCGATGCGCTGATGGCGACGGGCACGAGCAGGTTTTCAACTTCCCTCGAAAGGATTGAGCGATAGGGCACTTGGGCGGGGCGCGATTCTTCGCCGAGAAATAGGATGCCGTCGGTGTTGCCGCCGGGAATGCGGCGCGGCAGGCAGGCGACGGAATCCACCGGCCAGTCAGTGATGGCGATGCTGTCCGCATGAACCGGTGTACGGGCAATGCCTTCGGCAATGACGTTGTCCTGCTCCTTGAAGACGTATCGCCCGACGAGCCGGCGTGCTTCTCGCACGTAGATTTCATACGGTGCGTGGTTGTTGTCGGGGAATTCATCCGCCGCGAGGCCATAACCGGCGAACTGCTTGCGCTCCTTTTCCGGCGCTTCGGGATCGTTCTGCATCCACCACAGGCGCATGAGCATGCTTTCGAGATAGCGTCTCGATATTTCTTCACGCTTCGGCCACTCGGCGGCAGGATAGTCGTTTTGCGGGCCGATGAGGCGGCCGCCGTTCCACGCGACTTTGCCATTCGGCAGGTTTGGCACAAAACCACCGCCGCCCGCGGCCTTGGCGATGCTCGCATCGTAGTTTGCGGGCTTCTCGACCATGATCTTGTTCGCGGGATCACGCGTGAGGACCAGACGGTAGTTATAGGACATTACGGAACCATCGGCCTCACCGCTATGCGGCCCTTCGAGGATGTCCGCGGTGGCGTGGCTGTTGTAGCGGATGTTGAGCGTGCCTTCATCAGCGGCCTTTGGGAAGCCGCGCTGGCCGGGCTCCTTGTGACGTTCCTGCGTGTAGATCACCCCCGCGTGCTTCTCGCCGTACTGAGCACGCGACTCGCGGCCGATCTGCGTCTTCACACCTGCGGCCGCCATGAGGTCTCCCTCATACATGCCGTCAGCGAACACTTTGCCAATGACAGTTATGGTGTTGTCGCCATGCATTGGCTTCAATGTGACGGACTTGATCAATGCACCATCGCGCTCTGCCTTCGTGACGACGTGGCCCAGCAGCACGGTCAATGACTTCTCGCTCCCGACCATCTTGTTGAATAGCATCTCCGCAATGCGCGGCTCAACTTTTGGGCGGTCGATGTGCGCACGACTCGTCTTGCTGGGCATGGAGGCAACGTGCTGCGGCGAGCCTTCACCGTAGTTCTTGCGATAATAATTTGCCGCGCCTTCGAGCATTTCCGCGTAGAGCGGCGCGCGCTGGCCGTCATAGGGGGCCTCCCATCCGCCTGCGCCACTGGTGACAAAGCCGCCGAGATGCTGCGTGTGATTCACGAGCAACACGTTCAAGCCCTCACGCGCCGCGCGCACCGCACATGCGATGCCGCCTGGAGTACCGCCGATGACGACAAGATCGTAGGACTTTCCGTTCACGTCGGACGGTTTTGCCGCGCCCTCCAGCAGCATCGGCGGCGGAATTTTCACCGGCACTGCCGACGAGCTGCTCTGCATAGGGAAGCCCGCACTCGAGCGAGTGTTGCGCTCCTTTGCCGCTTCGGGCTCAAGCACGAGCTGCAGGGCGTCCACGACCACAAAGCCATCCGCATTTGCATTGGAAATTTCGATCGTGCCGGCCTTCCCTTTGGCGAAGGCAAAGGTGCCCAGCGCCCGCGGGATGCCGTCTTCAAAGCAAGCCTCGCGCTGGTTCAGGACAACCGTCTTTTCGCCCTCCATGGCGCGAATGGTGATGGTGACGTTGCTCGCACGGTTGCTTGCCGGCACATAAAGGAGCCGCAGTTCGTAGCGGCCCGCCTCCGGGATCGACGGCGTGAACTTCGCCGTCGCGAGCTCTTTCTTGCCCCTGTCGTCAACGCGATACGAGGAGCCGACGAGGGGTGCCAGCTTCTCTCTGACCTTCCACATCCCCGTAAACTCTGCTTCCTCATCATCGAGCAGGATGCCAGCCGTCTTGCGGTCGGCTGGAGCCGCCGCCGTCGTTTTCGGCATTTTGTCCGTTTCTTCGAGCTTGAAGCGCACGCTTACCACGGAGTGCTGCTCTGGACCTTCGCGGTACTTGACGTAAGTGGTTGCCACCACGGTGCCGTCTGGCAGGAGCTCCACACCAGGGTAGCCGCAGTCGCTGCCCTTGTAGCTGTGGAGGAGTTTGATCCGGTACTGGCCGTCTCTACCGGAGGTGATGTCATCGTACCGTCCCACCCATGCGACAAAGTGGGTGCGGGTGGCGCTGCCTGGGCCGGTGTCACGAAAGCACACCACCATGCGCCCATCAGCCACCGTGCGGATCATGTGGCGGTCCCCGTTCAGGCCGGGAGGTGTGGGTTTGGGGGCGGACCAGGTGCGGCCCTCGTCCTCGCTGGTCATGTAGAGGGAAATGTGTTTCACGTTCTCCCGCATGAGGCAGAGCAGTTGTTTCCCATCCGGCGAGCGCACCACGGCAGGTTCGCAGGGTTTGAGGGGGCCCAGGTCGAGGAGCGTGCGCCACGGGCTCCAAGTGAGGCCGCCATCGGTGGACTCGCTCTGGGTGATGATGTTGGAGGTCTTGTCCTGCGTCTCACCGGGGCGACGGGTGTTGGAGAGACCGATAAGTTTCCTGCCGCCTTCCACCGGGACGATGGTGCAGAAGGGCATCACCGTCAGCAGGCCGTTGGAGGTCATTGGGGTCCAGGTCTTGCCCTCATCTGTGGAGAAGGATTGCTGCATGGTCTTGTCCGGACCTTGTCCGGCGAAGACAAAGAGGCGGGTGTTTCCCTGGGGATCGGTGAGGCGGTAGAGGCTGGGGCAGTTGCGTACGTCCTTCCAGTTCTCTGGGACGGGCAGGAGCTCGCTCCAGGTCTTGCCACCATCATCGCTTCGCTTCATGGGGCCGCAGCCGCCGCCGTGACCATAGGTCCACACGGCGTACATCGTCTTGCCGTCTGGCAGCAGCGTGGTGGTGGGGTGCCCCTGATAGACTTCCGGCGTGCCTTGCGCCACCACGACCTGACGGGACGTGTCGGAGGAGAGATCCACAGTCGGTAGCTTGGTCGCCACTGGTCTCGTGGCCTTGTCTCCTTTGGCAATCCAGTCCAGCGTGAACTTCGCAAGCGTGAGCCGTTTGTCCCGCTCATAGAAGCAGAGACCGGTGCCATCGGGCAGCACTGCCAGGTCGGAGTAGGCGCTCCGGCCCGGTTCGAGAGTTCGACCGACTTTCCAGGTCTTGCCATCGTCCAGACTGAGCTTCAGGGAGAGATTGACCCGATCACCCCGGCCGCCGGGGACTTCCTGGGCGCGCTCGTCCAGTTTCAAGCTGTGGGGATTCGAGAACACCAGTGCACCGGGCTTCTTGGGGAAGGCGATGATGCTGCCCATGCAGATGGGCTCCCAGAGCGATTCCTCGAACTTGGGTGTGGTCCACCCCGTGGCCCCGTCGGCACTGGTGGTGACCAGCCGACGGCTCTTGAGCGAGGTGCTGCGGGCGTTGAGCATGACGCGACCGTCGCTGAGCTGGACCGCCGCAGTCTCGTTGGGGTTTTTGAAATCGCCTTCGTTGGGCAGAGCGATGTCACCGGCCTGCCACGTGGCACCCTGATCATCGCTGTAGATCGTGCCCGTCACGGAGGGGCCGTGATCGCCCTCCTTGCCGTAGGCCAGCCACACGGGGATGACAAGGCGGCCATTCTGAAGCTGGATGCCATGTCCCGGTCCGGTGGCCAGCACCTTCCAGTCGCACTTGGGCCGGAAACCTTCGAAGGCCGCCGTGATCTCCACGGGAGCGGTGAAGGTTAAACCGTCGTCTTCACTGCGCATGTAGAAGCAGCGCTTGTAGTTCAGGCAGTACAGGAAGTGAATGGCTCCGGTCTTGGCATCCACGATGGCCACCGGATTGTTCACCGTCTGTTCCTTCTCGCCGCCTTCTTTCTTGTGCGGGTTGCCCTCGTCGCGAGCCCCTAGGTGGGCAACGTGCTGGGCGGGAGAGAAGGTCCTGCCGCCATCGGTGCTTCGGCGCAGATGCACCTCAATCTCGCCCCAGTCTGCTGCACTGGTGCGGCGGGCCTCGCAATACGCCAGCACCGTACCCTTCGGAGTGACCACGATGCCAGGGATGCGGTAGAGGGAGACGCCATTCTCTCCGCCGACGAAGAGATCCGTCTTCTCCACCTCGTTTGCTGCCGGTGCCGCGGGGGCGGGATCCTTCCAGTCATCGGTGCGGAAGGGGGAGGCGGGCAGGCCGACGCCATTCACGAGATTGCCTGTAGGATTCCCTGCCCAGGCGTAGCGGACCGCCACAGGCTGGGGAACTTCGGGGTTGGAAACTACCACGGTACGGCCTGCGATCGTCGCGGTGGCGGATTTCCACTGGCGGTCGGCACCGGCAATCAGAAAGTCCCGGAGGGGGCCGTCTTTGGCCTTTAGCCCTTGGTCGGCATGATTGAAGGTGACCGTCACCTTGCCGCCCTCGATCTTGTGCTCCGCTGGCAGGGGACCGGAGTAGGAGGGCAGCTTCTGGTGGTACACCCGGTCCAGTGCCCAGAGGGCGAGACGGTTGCCCACCGCAGCCTTGTTGCGGGGGTGGTTGTCATTGGCTTCACCCACATCCACGGTGATGGCCATGCCGGTGTTGTTGACCGAGAGAGACTTCAGCATGGCTTCTCTCACGATAGGGCGAAAGTCCTTGCGATCCAGATTGGGCAACTGAACCCAGGCAAAGGGCAGTTCCTGGCCCCAGCGGGCCCGCCAGTCCTGCACCAGGAGGGGCAGCTGTTTTTCATAGAGCCGGGCTTTCTCCTCGGTGGAGGTGTTGTGCTCTCCCTGATACCAGATGACTCCACGGATGCCATAGGGCAGCAGAGGAGAGATCATACCGTTGTACAGGTTGGCAGGATGGTTTTGGTCAGTGGAGGGTTGGGTCGGTTCCTGGGGCTTGCGGGGTGGGGGATTGCCCGCCGCCCTGGCCTGCTGCACTCGCGTCTTCCACGTCCCCAGCGCTTTTTCGTAGGATGCCTTTGCCTCATCCGGCTTGAAAGCCGCATCTTCCGCTTTCCAACGTTCCACCTGAGCCTTCAATTCGGGGATCTTCACCTGGGCATCTTCACTGGTCCAGGAGGCGATGTCTGTGCCACCCCAAGAGGAGTTGATCATGCCCACAGGTGTCTGGAGCTTGTCCAGCAAATCCCGGGCAAAGAAGTACGCCACGGCGGAGAAGTTGCCCACGGTTTCAGGAGTACACACTGCCCAAGAGCCTTCGCATTCAGCCTTGGGCTCGCGGCTGGACTGTTTGGAGACCGTAAAGAAGCGCAGCGTGGGGCGGTTGGCGGCAGCGGATTCTTCAGGCGGATACTGACCGCGGCTGAAGAGGTAGGCCATGTTGGACTGCCCGGATGCCAGCCAGACTTCTCCCACGAGCACATCTTGAATGGTCGCGGTGGGTGAGTTGCTTCCTTTGACCGTGAGGGTCTGTGGTTTGTCACTGGGCTCCAGGGGTGGAAGAGTCACCTTCCACTTTCCGGCAGCACCGGTCCTGGTGGATTGAGTTTGCCCCGCCACCGTGACGGTGACCTCCTCCCCCGGCGTGGCCCAACCCCAGACCGGAGCAGATTGGCCGGACTGGAGCACCATGTGATCTGAGAAGATCGCTGGTAGCCGGAGTTCAGCGGCGTGAAGCCACGAGCCACCCAGCAGGGTGGCGGCGATGCCCGGGAGAAGTTTGAGGAGCGTGCGGCGGATCATGCTGTGCAGGGTGAGGGGTTGAAGCGCGATCCCGGTAACGCGCTCCAACACGGCGAAATAGCGCAAAACGTGCTTCGCAGACTGGAGAAATGATTTGACCAGTGAGCCGACGGTGGCCCGGGAAGTTCAGCGTCGATGACGTTCAAGCCTCTTGCCGTGAGCGCGAAGCCGCGCTTCCACGAAGGGAATCACGCCCTCTGGAAGTTGGAGGAACCCGGGATGGACGACGATGGAATTCCCCAGACCATCCGATAGGAAAAGGGAGGGGACATCGGTGTCTTCTCCAGGATGAGGTTTGTATTCCGCGCTGGTAATCTCGGAGAACGAAAGGGTGGTTTCGCCCAGAATGCCGACGAAGGTCAGCGAGCTATCACTTAGAATCAGGCGCTGCTCCGGTTTGCCTATTTGCATCCAGATCTGTAAGGCAAGCAACAGGAGGCACAGGATGCCATCTCCGACGATAATCCAAAACGGAGCGCCAAAGAGCGCGAGGCAAATCCAAACCAAGGTGTTGCCCCCAATGACAACCCAGCCAACCCAGGGTGCCTGTTGCATGAGGGGCAGTGTCAAAGTCCTGGTCATGGCTGGTGGCTGGGTAAATCGTTCTTTCCTGGACCTCGGAGTCAGGTGGTGATCAGAGCCTCATCACCTCTCATCGAATTGTCGCAAGTAGTAATCATACCGCTCATCATCAGGTGATTCGACACCTTGAAAACCTACGCGGTGCAGCACCGCCCGGGATTTGTCATTGCCTCTTTTTGTACGAGCGGTGAGCGAGCGAAACCCTGCCTTGGCGGCCTCCTCGCACATCAGCTTCATTGCATTGGTCATCACCCCGCGATGATGCGCGGAGGCCCAGTAGCCTGTTTCGGCTTTTTCAACATCGTTGCTCTTGATGTCGCAAGCGGCGACCACCCTCCCGGTCTCGTCTTGCACCACGAAGGAGAAATGCGTGTTGCCCTTCCATCCTGCGTGCGTCCATGTAATCCAATCTGCCGCGTCTGTTTTCAGGTACGGCGCCCCCTCACACCGATCCCTGAAAAGCAAGGCATACACCAACGGTTCGTTAGCGCATTCCGTAATCTCCAAGAGTCGGTCAGGAGTGGGTTCAATCTGATCCCCGCTGACCAGGAAATAGGTGGTGCCCGTCAGGGCATTCTGAAAGGTGAGGCGCAGATGTGGGGGGAAGTTGATCATGCTGCTCTGATGGTATCACCACTTCACCTTGCATTCGGGGCGATGGCAAGAATCTCCCTACCGGAAGTCAGTCACCCCAGCAGTCTGTGGTGCTCCAGCCGACCCTCAGGGTTCCTTACTTTTTGCCAGGAAGTTGCGACTCGATGCTGGCAGCAACCGTCTTTGCCAGCGCTTCTGATCCCGCTGGGGTGAAGTGGACGTCTTTGGGAATCTGCAGCTTGGCCACTTTGGGCTGGATCTCCTGGTAGAGATCATCCGTCACCACTCCCTTCTCCTGCATGACCTTGGCCGCGATCGCATTGTATTCGGCGACACTGCCAAAGGTGCGGGGCGGATTGAGGGGCCCGTCAGGGATTGGGGTGGTCGTTGCCCAGATCAGTTTGGCACCGGTGGCCTTCATCTGGTCCACCAGCTTGCGCAGGTTGGCTTCATAGTCCGCAGGCTCCACCTGGCGCTTGCCATCTGGCATGTGTTTGAGGTCATGAATGCCCCAGTTGAAGTGAATGACATCCCACTGGTCATTTCCACCGGTGTTGAGCCACTTGCTGAGATTGGCGACGCCGTTTCTGGTTGGCCCACCATTGGTGGGGATGCGGTGCACATTGGCTTTGCCCTCGAGCAGTTTCCGGACCGGCAACGTGTAGCCGATGGAGATGGAGTCACCGATGATCAGCACGCGAGGCAGACCGGGTACATCCTGCACCTGACCTAGCGCGGGCAGAGGGGCGGGTTTGGCCCCCTTTTTGGCGGCGGGCGCATTGGGATCATCCGGCAGGGGGACGTCTGCCGGGGCGGCGACCAGAGTTCCCAAGATGGTAGCGGCCAGGCAGGGCGCCAGGAGGAGGCGGGTGATCAGAGGATGCATGCTTCCGAGAACGGCACACGCCATCAGAACTTAGCAGTGGAACGAATATTCCCCACTCGGATAGAATAGTGTCAGTCGCCGTCAGGCAGTTAGGTATCAATATTTCGGAGTCGACGAGTGTCAGGTTTTAGCCGATTTCAGTTCCAATGCCATTTCTTCCACACGAAGTTTAAGGCCGTCAGGTAGATCAAACTCTGCTTTCGGATGAAAGCAGTGGGCTGCTTGTGATGCGGCTGCCCGGCGAATGTCCTCTGGGGCATGGCGCAAAACGTAGGCCCGCATCTGGCAAAGCTTCAGGCGCTCATTCCGCCAGTCATATTGAGCATGATTGGAGAATGCATCTCCTGATTGCTCCAAAAGAAATGCAAGATGGTCAAAGTCTCTGGGGCGGGAGGGATTCATGCGATGAGTATCGAAAAATGGGTCTGTTCTAGCTTCGTACCAAATGCAAATGTTCGGCGCTGGAGGATCCCAATGCAAAGCCGGCAGGGCAAATGTCTTGACCAGTTGCGATGCAGCCTGTGAAGTGCTGGCCCATGCCCGATTCGACCCTGCGACCCCTAAAAGTCTCGTTGATTGCGGAGACGGCGAAGGCCTTGCGGGAAGGCATTGAATCCGGCCAGTGGCAGGGGAATCTGCCGGGAGAGCGGGTGCTCTGCAATCAGTGGCAGGTCAGTCGCCCCACTCTGAGGGCGGCGGTGGATCTGCTGCGGCGCGAGGGCTGGCTGGAAGTTGGGCAGGGTCGAAGGACAAAGATTCTCGTGAGTGGGGTTCGTTCAGGACCGTCTGTGCTCACGGTGGGACTGCTTAGTCCCGAGCCGCTGGAAAGCCTGCCTCCCACCGTGATGCATTGGGTGGATGAGCTGCGGGGGCAACTGGCTGCCTCAGGCCAGACGCTGCAAGTCACCGTAGGGAAGGGGGGCTTTGGCAAAAAGAGCCCGGTGCAGGCGTTGGAGGTGATCACCTCCGGCTCACCGGCCACGGTCTGGGTGCTGTATCAGGCCACGGAGGCCATGCAGCGTTGGTTCGAGGAAAGCGGGCTGCCCTGCGCGGTGGTGGGTTCCACCTTCCCTGGTGTGACGCTGCCTTCTGTGGACCGGGATTACCGGGCGTCCTGTCGCCATGCTGTGGGTGCCCTGGTGCAGCGTGGTCACCGGCGGATCGCATTTTTGCTTCAGGAGAACCGGTATGGCGGTGATCTGGAGAGCGAGGCAGGTTTCCGCGAAGGTGTGGCAGCGGCCGTGCGACGGGAGATCACCGGTGAGATCGTCCACCATGATGGCACCCTGGATGGCATCTGCACCAGCCTGGACATCCTGCTGGCAGGCCGTGTGCGCCCCACCGCCCTGCTGGTGGCTCGCTCAGGCTATGCCCTGACCGTGCACACCCATCTGCTGCGACGCGGGGTACGCATCCCGCAGGACATGGCGGTGCTTTGTCGGGATGACGATGCCTTTCTGGACTGGGTCGTGCCCCGCATGAGCCGTTATGCCGTGAGCCCCGTCGCCTTTGCGAAACGGGTCTATCTCATGGTAACCAGGCTGGTGGAAGAGCGGCCCATCAAAGAAACGGGCGTCAAGGTGGTGCCGGCCTTTCTGGGCAGGGAGTCGGTTTAGCGGTTGATGACAACTGGCCCCGTAGTGTGACAACTGCGCGACGCAAGATTTTGCGCTCCCCAGTGAACCTTTTTTCCGCCAGACTCCACGTAGAGTTTGAAAGGGGGCGCTGGGTGACCGGTGCCGCTGCACGATTACCCGTCCGTCCTCGTCCTTAACACTCAGCCGTGGAATCTGTTCCCCATCCGCTTCTGCTAGAGCGCCTCTTCAGTGAGAGTTCCGGGGATCTCTCTCGCTATTTCACCCGCCGCCACGGGGCAGGAGAAGCGGTGCAAGACCTGGTGCAGGAGACGTTTCTTCAGATGGCCCGGAGCCTGGAGGACGGGCGGAAGTTGGAGTGTGCCCGGGGCTACTTGTTTGGCATCGCCCGCCGGATTAGCCAGGCTGCCTGGACCCAGCGACACAAGGACCAGAACGTGGTGCCCTTTGATCCCGAGGTGGCAGACTCTCATGGTGAGGCCTCCCTCGCCTTGTCGCAGACGGATGATCGAGTCACGGCGGCTCGTGAGACGATCGCCGGGCTGTCTCCCCTGCAACGGGAGATCCTGGACCTGCGGTTTTCACAGGACCTGTCGTACGCTGAGATCGCCCAGGTGCTGGGTATCCCCGTCGGGACGGTCCGGTCCCGGCTTCATCACGCCGTGGCGGAAGTGCGGCACCGTTTGTCAGCGGATGCGTCGGACTCCGCCCATCCCACCCATCAACCAAGAGACCCAAGTCTATGAATGCACAAGAACTTCAGGCCCTGATCATGGACTGGCACATGGGAGAGCTCCGACCCGAGGTCGAGGCTCTGCTCGAAGCCTATCTCGCCCAGAATCCCGCCGCCAGGGCGGAGTCTAAACGAATCGAGGAAACTCTGGCCGTGACGAAAAAGGCGGTGCAGGTACATCCGGAACTGGTGCCATCCCCGGGGACCGATTTGAAGGAGGCAACCAAGGTGCCCGTTTCAGCCCGGCGCTCCCCACTGCCGTGGCTGAAACTCGCCGCCGCTCTGGCAGTGGCCGGTGGGGCCGGCATTTTTGGCTTCCAGCTGGGTGCGGGAAGCGCCGGCCCTCAGGGCGGACTCGCATCTGCCCCGGGAGAGCAGGCTCAGGGCAAGGTTCAGGAAGTCCGGCCAGCTCTGGCGGCAAACACGCCCAGCCCTTGGGCAAAGTACAGGATCTCTGGCAACAACGATCGCCAGGGCCCCCTGTTCACCCGCGTGGAGGGGAACTGATCCAAAATTTTTGAGTTCGATGAAACCGACATCCCATTTTCTGTTGTTGCTGGGCTTGGTCCTGATGGTCACCGGCTGCCTTCCTCACGAGCGGGTCTGGTGGTCCCCTGATGGATCCCATGCTGCCGTTCTCCTGAAGGACGGGCTGCATGTGCTGAAGCCTGGCGACACGCCTGGGGCACCGCTGGTGGCTGGCAGTTCGCAATCTGCGGAGCTGCCGGGCGGGGTGAGTTGGCTGCCAGACGGGTCGGGATTTGTCATGGTGCGCAGTCGTACCTTTCCCACCTGGGATCTGGCACGGGTCCACATCCCCGCGAAAGAGGTGGAGGAAGTGGAGCGCCTTTCGCTCGGAGTTCCCGGCTTGGTGGAAGCGCTGATGGCATCGGGTGTCGCAGCAAAAACGTCACAGGAGCTGCTCCAAGGCTCCCCACTTACGAAGCGCGGTCCCCAGATCGCCGCCTTTCTTTATGCCTACGAACGCAAGCAGCAACTCATCGACGCGATGCTCAAGCGCAGTCCTGCCGGTCAGGAGCTGATCAAACAACTTCAACAAGAGAAGATCGGCCAGGTGGTGCATGAGATTTGTGTGGTGGATCTCAAGACGGTGAAACCAGGCGGGCCGGAGCCTCGCGTCCTCCTTCGCAGCCTGCGGGACCTTACCTCACCCAAAGTTTCCTCGCGCCATGCCACGGTGGCGTTTCTCCGAATGATGGAAGAAGATGAATCGGCCTCGCTCGAGGTGTGTGCGCTTAAAGGCGGTGAGCCCACCGTTCTCGCCCAGCAGGTGGGGCTGAGCTTTGACTGGAGCCCAAATGGGCGCTCGCTTGTGTACACGACGGCGTTCTCGGGGACCGGGAGCGTGATGCGCCGGGTTCACCGGGTGACAGCGCTGGATGAGAAGGGGGAGGTGGCGAGTGAGGAGACCCGAGGGACGGTGGAGAATTTGGCGCTGGCAGTGATGCCATCGCCCAACCGGGTCCAGAATTTGCCAGATGGCAGAGTCCTTATTTCCGCGCTGCCGCTAACACTGCCCATGGCAGGCACGGAGCCAGAGGTCGAGTCGCGTCTCTACATCATCTCGGTGGATGGCAAGACCCTGACGCCGGTGCCAACTGCACCAGGCGGCCTGCCGGGTGATCTGGGCTACTTTGTGGTCTCTCCTGACGGGAAGCGGGTCGCGGTCGCGGAAGGCGGCTCTGATGCGGTGGCGGTGGTGGAACTGGATTCAGGAAAAACCACCATGGTCTCCCCGGCTCATCCGAACTGGCAATGCCGCACGTTGCCTGCCTGGAAGTCGGCCACAGAGCTCACCTTCGCGGCACTCGATGGCTCTCCGGCTGCACCCCGTTGGATGATCTGGTCAGAGGAGTCTGGCACCCGGAGCCTGAGTGCCTCGTGGTCCGCAGAAGCGACAGCGGAATGGCTGGAACTCAAGACCAACAGAGAATCCCAACCGGCAGCAGAAGCCAAAACGCCGTGATGCCCTGCAGGCACCTCCCGTTCTGCCTGGTGGCAGCCAGCCTTCTTGGCCTGGTTTCCACCTGGGCAGATGACACCTCCATCGAGGGTCAAGTGCGCTTCTTTGAAGCGCGCATCCGCCCTGTCCTGGTTGAGCACTGTTACGAGTGCCACTCGGCCGAGGCAGGCAAGGCCAAGGGCGGACTCGTGGTGGACACGCGGGAGGGACTGTTGAAGGGCGGAGAAGGGGGCGCGGCCGTGGTACCGGGAGATCTGACGAGAAGCCGTCTGCTCATCGCAGTGAAGCATTTGGAGACAGATCTGGAAATGCCACCGAAGAATCCCAAACTTCCCGCTGGTGTCATTGCCGACTTTGAAAACTGGATCAAACACGGCGCACCCGATCCGCGCGTCGGGCAGGTCGTCGGGCATCATCCATCCAGCATCGATCTTGAGCAAGGACGTCAGTTCTGGAGCTGCCAGCCCCCGGTGATCGTGCCCCCTCCACCGGTGCATGACGCGGCTTGGGCCCGTCGTCCGCTGGATCTCTATGTCCGGGGCAAACTCGAGGAGGCAGGGATGGTGCCCTCCGCCGACGCCAGTCCAGCCATCTGGCTTCGGCGTCTGCACTTCGATCTTGTTGGTTTGCCACCCTCGCCTGAAGGCACCGCCGCCTTCGTGGCGGGATGGGAAAGGTCCGCAGTCATCTCCGCAGCCGCGCTGGAGGCGCATCTGGCCGCTACAGTGGATCGTTTGTTGGCCAGTCCCCAGTTTGGCGAGCGCTGGGGGCGGCACTGGTTGGATGTGGCGCGGTTTGCGGAATCCAATGGACGGGAGTCCAATCTCACCTTTCCCCATGCGTGGCGGTATCGGGACTATGTCATCGACGCATTCAATGCCGACTTGCCCTATGACCGTTTTCTACAGGAGCAGATTGCGGGTGATCTTCTGCCTGCTGCCGACGATGCTGAACGCGCCCGGCAGCTCATCGCGACCGGATTTCTGGCCATGGGGGCGAAGGGGTTAAATGAGATGAGCAAGGCGCAGTTCACCGCTGATCTGGTGGATGAGCAGGTGGATACAGTGACCCGGGCGGTGCTGGCCAGCTCAGTGGCCTGCGCGCGTTGTCATGATCACAAGTCCGACCCCTACCGGATGGAGGACTACTATGCGCTGGTCGGCATTTTCCGCAGCACGCGCACTTACTATGGGACCTGGATCGATTCCGAAAGCAACCATGGCGGGGAGCTGCTGCGACTTCCCAATTTGCCGGGAGAGGTGATTCCCAACAAATCTCTGCGCTCTCAGGAGGTGGCAAACCTGAAGGCTGATCTGGCCACGCTCAATCGCGAGGAAGAGGAGCAGAATGCCATGGTGAAGAGAGCAATGGAGGAGGGTCGGGACATCAGCGAGGACTCCTTCAAGCTGATGCAAAATGCCATCCGGATTTACTGGAGCCGGGGAGGGATCGAGGGACGACTCCAGACGGTGGATGAGGAGGGGCGGGCCCTGCCGCTGTGCATGGGCGTCACTGATGTGGAGCCTGACAAGGTGCAGGATGCCGTCCTCATGGAGCGTGGTGACATTGGCCATCCTGGGCAGAAGGTGCCCCGGGGTGTGCCGGCAGTCTTCACGGGACAGGGCAAGGTGGCCCCGACCATGCCAGCCCGCCAAAGTGGACGCTTGGAGCTGGCCTGCTGGCTCGGGAGCCGGGAGAACCCGCTCACTGCGCGTGTGATGGTGAACCGTATCTGGCGTCAACTGTTTGGAATCGGACTCGTGCGCACAGTGGACAATTTTGGCACTACTGGGGAGCTGCCCAGTCATCCGGGGCTGCTGGACGCCCTCGCGGTGCAGTTCATGGAGAATGGCTGGTCGGTAAAGGCCGTGGTGCGGGAGATCGTGCTGTCACGCACGTACCGGCAGTCCGCCGGGTACCGCGCTCAGGCCTACGAGCAGGATCCTGACAACCGGTTGCTCTGGCGCATGCGATCCCGGCGCCTGGATGCGGAGGCTATCCGCGATGCCATGCTTGCGGTTTCAGGGAATCTGGATGTGTCGCGTCGTCGGGGATCTTTGGTTGCCGAGCTGGATGGCCAGTCAGTATCGCTCATTGGGTTCAATGAAAAGATTCCTGCTGACCTGGACGGTTCGCGACACCGTTCCGTGTACTTGCCCGTGCTGCGCGACCAGTTGCCAGATGCATTGCAGACCTTTGACTTTGCCGAACCAAGCCTGGTGACGGGGGATCGGGACGTGACCAACAACTCGCTCCAGGCTCTCTACCTGCTGAACGGCCGGTTCGTACGGGGGCAGGCGGAGGGGTTCGCCAGCCGGCTCTCCCGGGGAGTCTCTTCCACTGAAGACCGCATTCGACTGGCATTCCGTCTTTGTTTTACCCGCGAACCTGATGCCGCTGAGATGCGTCTGGCCCGGCAGTATCTTGAGACCGGGATGCAAACAGAAGTCTGGACGGCCTTCTGCCAGGCCCTGCTGGCCACCGCAGAGTTCAGGATTGTGGAGTGAGCTCACGCTCCGCAACCGAGCTTCACCTGCCTCCAGCTGCCTTCAGCATCGGATTCCTTTTTCGCGATCTATTCCCTCTACTATGATACCCATAAGACAACTGCTACCAGCGTTCCTGACCCTGACGATGAACTCCCTGATGGGGGCGGAGGCAGGAACGGTGCCCCCCGGGCTGTGTCGCATCCAAGTGGTGGACATGGAGAACGGCTGGCCCGTACCGCTGGTGGAATTGAGAACGGTGCACCAGCAGCGTTACATCACGGACAATGCCGGGGTGATCGCCTTTGATGCGCCGGATTTGCTGGGGAGGCTCACTTGGTTCGATGTCATCGGGCATGGCTACGAGGTGGGCAAAGACGGCTTCGGCATACGGGGCATACGAGTGACCCCTGAGTCGGGCAAGACGCTGAAGGTGGAGGTGAACCGGACGAACATTGCCCGCAGGATCGGTCGGCTCACCGGGGCCGGTCTGTATGCCGAGAGTCAACGCCTTGGCCAGATGTTGGACTGGCAGGAGCAGGGCATTGTGGGCTGCGATAGCGTGCAAAACGCGGTGCACAATGGCCGCATGTTCTGGGCCTGGGGGGACACGGCCATACCGGGTTATCCGCTGGGCGTATTCGACATGAGCAGCGCCACCACCCCGGTGCAGCCCCTGGATCGGTTCGATCCACCATTGAAGCTGCGCTTTGATTATTTCCGCGATCACAAGGGGGCGGTGCGGGGCGTGGCCAAGATGCCGGGGAGCGGGCCCACCTGGGTGAGCGGCTACACCACTCTGCCGGACAAGGCGGGCAAGATCCGCCTGGTCGGCTCCTATGTGAAGATCAAGCCTCCCATGGACGCCTATGAAAGCGGCCTGTGCGTGTGGAGTGAGGAAACAAATTCGTTCGTTCAGCACAAAGTCCTCTGGAAGCAAGATGCCGCCCAGCCGAAGCAGCCACCCATGCCCTCGGGTCATCCAGCCCTGTGGAAGGATGAGCAGGGGAGGGAGTGGATCTATTTCGGCGATCCACTGCCCGTGCTCCGCTGTCTGGCCACGTTTGAGGCATGGGAAGATTCAACCCAGTGGGAAAACCTCCAGCGTCAGGAGTCTTTGATGGGGACTGGCGGCCAGGAAAAGGTGGTGCCCCATAGCGGCTCCATTGCCTGGAACGCCTACCGGAAGCGCTGGGTGAGCGTGTTCATGGAGAGCTTCGGCAAGCCTTCCGTGTTCGGTGAGCTGTGGTATGCAGAGGCAGATCATCCCACCGGCCCATGGGGGCCAGCGGTCAAAGTACTCACCCATCAGAACTACACCTTCTACAATCCGAGACTCCATCCAGAGTTCACACCGGAGGGCTCACCCATCCTGATCTTCGAGGGGACCTATACCATGCAGTTTGCTGATCACGCCCACGCCACGCCGCGATACGACTACAATCAGATGCTGTATCGCCTGGATCTGGATGATCCAAAGCTGTCGGAGGCAAAAGAGGTGGCAAAGCCGCAGTGACGCGGGGCTCCATGCTGCGTGAAGTTGCCTCAGGGCGCTGGCGGCTTGGGCAGGGGCTGAAGCCCGGCTGCTTGCAGGAGCACATCGGCGGAAGGGGGCACGGCCAGAGTGTCACCCTGCAGCCGGTACAACGAGTAGTGGGCGCTGAGAAAACGCACAGACGCTTCAGCCTCCTCATGGGTCAAATGCTTGTGCTCGAACAGGATCACCCTGGGTTTCAGCGTGTTCAGATTCAACTGGCGGAGAATGGAGTAGTCGGCACCTTCTGTATCGATGTGCAGGATGTCCACATCCCGTATGCTGTGCTTGGCGAACAACGTTTCCAAGGTCATGCCGTTCAGAAGAGACTCCTTGATATAGGGCTCCACGACGGGCAGGCAGTAGGTGATATGATGACGCTTGAAAGATCCCAGTTGGTCGAACCAAGGGGGCAGGTCTTTTAAGAACTCACGGGCTGCGGGGTCCACCCAGTAAAACTGGCAGGCGCTGCCATCATTGATCAACGCGTTCTCAAAGGCGAAGCGTTCGGGGTCCTTGTAGTTTCCTTTCAACCTTTCAAAGAGATAGGGAACTGGCTCGACGAAGAGCGCTTTCCAGCGGTGCCGACGGCGCAGCAGACGATGAAGGGGGTCCCCGGTTTTGCCGTCGTTGGAGCCGACCTGCACAATCTGGGCACTGGCGGGGCCAACGATCTTACCGATCCAGATGGAAGGATCTAGTTTCCAAGTCCCTTTGATCCTCGCGTTGAACCAGCGCGCCAGAGCGAGCAGGGCCGGGCGGGATTTGATCGCTTTCTTAATATTTAAGTTCAATGGAAAACAATAAAGGTTTCGCGTCCATACGTGCGATTACAGATTCTTCAAGCAACCTTGTTCAGGATAAACATTTCACTGCTATAGCGGAAGCCGAATCCTATTCCCAATGTTTGAGATCTTTCGCAGGCATCGCGATATGGAGCCGAAGGCCGCGAGCTAAGGCCCTTTTAGGGTGGAAGGAATTTTCTGTGGAAGGTGAACTTTCCAAGAGTGAATCGGCACGTTGTTTGAGGGAGGGCAGTTCTGAACCGTCCGAGCATCTCAATCCAATGGAATATTCACCGTTATGACCCGCACAAAACGGTTGAAGAGACTTTGCAGGGCGAGCGTCGCCATGATGTGCGTCGAGACAGTGAAGGCGGAGTTGATACCAAACGGGCTGTACCTGAGCGATGTGGCCTATGGAGTGTGCCGTGAACAAATGCTCAAAACCATGCAATGGCCATGAGCCCGATTCTACAAAGCCATCTCACCCCGCAGTTTCCACGCTTCGGCACCACCCGTCGTGAGATGCTGGTGTCCCTCTCGTCCGGCATCGGCTGGTTGGCGTTTGCAGCACTTGCTCAGAATGGACGTGGGGCAACGGGTCAGGACGAGCCTCTCAGAGCCCATTTTCCTGCGAGAGCCAAGCGCGTGATCTTTTTAACCATGCGGGGTGGCCCCTCCCATGTAGATCTGTTCGACTACAAGCCAGAGTTGATTCGAAGGAATGGTGAGGTCGTCAGGCGAGGGCGAGACGCCGCAGGGGCGAAGTACTTTGGGCCAGCTCACGGTTTTGCTCAGCACGGGGAGTCGGGGCACTGGATTGCCGATACCTACCCGCTCCTGGCCCGCCATGCAGACGATCTGTGCATCGTCAACTCCATGCACACGGATCAGCCCAACCATGCCCAGGCGTTTTGCCAGATGCACACGGGGAGCTTTCAGTTCGTTCGTCCATCCCTGGGAGCGTGGACGATCTATGGTTTGGGAAGTGAAAGTTCCAACTTGCCAGGGTTTATCACCCTCAACCCTCCCGCAGATAATGGCGGGGCGCAGAACTATGGGAGTGCCTTCCTTCCGGCTGCCTGCCAGGGGACGCGTCTGGGGAGCAGTCAGCTGCCAGAATTGTATGCCGCATTATTCAAGAAAGACGTGGCTCCGGGCCCTCCTCTTAAGAATCTGATCAACGAAAATCTCACGCGACCAGAACAGCGTCGGCAGGTCGATCTAGTTCGGGCGCTAAACGAGCACCGTCTGACCCAGGCGGGGCATCAGCCGGAGATTGAGGGGACCATTGAGTCCTTTGAACTGGCGTTTCGCATGCAAGCTGAGGTGCCGGAAGTGTTGGATCTTCGGGGAGAGTCGGAGATTGTACGCAAGCTTTACGGGGTTGGCGAGCCCAACGACCGGTTTGCCCGTCAGTGCCTGCTCGCGCGAAGGCTTGCCGAGGCCGGTGTCCGGTTTGTTGAGATCGCGTCTCCGACGGGATGGGACCACCACCATCTCCTCAAAGACGGGCTGGCGAAGGCGTGCTCTGCAACGGACAGGCCGATCGCCGCCCTGCTTACCGACCTCAAGGCGCGTGGTCTGCTCAAAGATACGCTGGTGGTTTGGGCGGGCGAATTTGGCCGTACTCCTTACGCTCAGAGTGGGGATGGACGGGATCATAATCACCGTGGCTACTCCATCTGGATGACCGGAGGCGGGGTGAAGGGGGGATTGCGATACGGTGCCACCGACGAGTTTGGTCATCTGGCGGTGGTAGATCCGATGCACATCCATGACTGGCATGCCACCGTCCTCCACCTGCTAGGGCTGGATCACAAGCTTCTGACATTTAATTATGGAGGGCGCGACTTTAGACTGACCGGGACGGGGGGCAATGTCGCGGTGCCCATCATTACTTCTTGAGAACCGTTCTCCGGAAAGCTGCCGGGTTCAGGAAGTACACCAACTGGGACGGTGACTAGTTAGGTTTTTGTAAACAACAGCACCATGATAAGGTGCCGCAGGAACCATTCTGGTTTTTTTTACACTGCTTGATGGGCTGGACAAAAAAAGGACGGCACCGTGGTGCCGTCCTATCAGGTTCAAGAAACTATATTTAGGATAATCTCCCCTAAAGCAGCTCCGAAAGTGAGTTACTTGCGCTTGCCCTTCTTGGCAGGTGCTTTCTTGACCGCTTTTTTCACTGCTTTCTTGGCCACCTTGACGGCGACTTTTTTTACGGCAGCTTTCTTGGCGGGCTTCACGGGCGCCTTCTTGATGGGGGCCTTTGTCACTTTGACCGCCTTTTTAGCCACTTTGACGGCTTTCGCCGCCTTTTTCACCACGGGTTTGGCGGCGGCCTTCTTAACAGGGGCGGCAACCGTTTTACCTTTGGCTTTGGCTTCTTTGGCGGCAAGGCGCTTGGCGCTTGCACGCTTTTTGCGCATGTAGTCGCGGGCGTAAACGCGACGGCGTTCTTTTTCTTCCTCAGTTGCACGCTCCGCCCACCAGGCGGCTTTCTCCGCGAGGTGTTTCTTGCGGAACTTGGCGTTGGCGCGGTATTCGTTGCGGAACCACGCGGCCTGGGCCTGTCTTTGTTTTTCTGGATCGGCGTAGGGCATGACTAGTATTGGTTTGGTTGCTAGTTCCTAGAACCTGTAAACAAAAGCGGGACATTTTGCAAGAAAAAAATGAAAAACACTCCTTGACTAAGGGGTGTTAATTCGGCCGGAGGCGAACTTTGGCCCGCTTCCGGCCTTGCGAAATTTACCTAGAGCCCGGTTCGAGGGGGCTAGGGTTGTTCCTCTGCCGGGACGGACTTCTGACGTCCGAACTTTGCTCCAGGAGACTTGGCGGCCGCGGTTTTGGGCTTGGGCTCCCTCGGCGGGAACTCCCAGCCGAGGATGCGCTTGTCACCAGCCTTGCACACCAGGAAGGCGCTGAAGGGACGGTTTTTCTTGGAGATCATGCCTTCGATGACATCCGTCTTGCCCTGGGTGAAGAATTTCCGGGCATTATCCTCGCTAATCCTCTTTTTGCAGAGTTCCAGAGGGAGCTTGGCGTTGCATTTCTTGGGCTCTGTAATGGCGGTGTGGCACACGTAGCCGACCGGCAGGATGTGAATGTTCGCCTTCCTGCCTTGTTTGGCACATACCGGGCACTCACAGAGGACCGGGGCCTCATCCCAGTTGACTTCATCGCTCTGTCCCTTCTCGAAGACAAAATTGACCTTCCGGTCGTCCTTGATTTCCAGGCCGGCGCTGAACTCTTTGCCGACGCGGCTGCGGAAGCCGTCCATCGTGGGGAGAAACCGCTTTTCAATCAGTGTCCGGAGTTCTTCATCGTTCAGATTGCGCCCCGCCACGTTTTTGAAAACCCGCAGTTTGCAGTCCTCTGTCCGGCAGGCCACAAACTCCTCCGTGTTCTTGAAGGCCTTGGAACCGCAGAAAGGACAGGTGGCGATAAAGTCCGGCAGGACACGCTCTTTGGCTGCCTTTGCGTAGGCTTTGCTCTTGTCCACGATGTCTGCCGCCAGCGTGCGGATGTCCCGCATGAAGCTGCTGCGGTCGAGCTGCCGGTGCTCCATGAGCTTGAGTCTGTACTCCCACTGCCCGGTGAGTTCCGGCGAGCAGAGGGTTTCGGCACCCAGGTCGGAAAGCTGTTCCACAAGGTCGAGCCCCTTGGTGGTCACGATCAACTCGCGACCCTGTCGCTCGACGTATTTGTCCATGATGAGACCTTCGATGATTGCGGCTCGTGTGGCCGGGGTGCCCAGCCCGCGTTCACTCATGGCCTCTCGCAGTTCGTCATCGTCCACCAGTTTGCCTGCCCCTTCCATGCTGGAAAGCAGGGTGGCTTCGTTGTAGCGGGGTGGGGGTTTCGTGGATTCCTCGCGCATTTCCACGGTTTTGGCATCGGCCATTTCCTTCGGCTTCACGGCCACGAGCACTCTGCCTCCACCTTCGCCTTCCTGTTCATCCACAGCTTTTTTGCCATAGACTTCTAGCCAGCCAGCTTCGCGCAGGACTTTGCCGTCGGACTTGAAGACATCTTCACCAATCCGGGAGAACCGGGTGGTGACGTCGAACTCAGCCGCCGGGAAGAAGACGGCCAGGAAGCGACGCAAGACCATGTCGTAGAGTTTCTGCTCGGCTTCATCCAGGCTTTTTGGAGGGGGCTGACCCGTTGGGATGATGGCGAAGTGATCGCTCACTTTGCTGGTGTCGAACACACGACGGTTAGGGCGCACCCAGTCCTCGTCCAGGATCTTGTCGCAGAATGGACGTAACTCCACAGGGAATGCCCCGGCCTTGCTGGCCGTCAGATCTGAGAATCCACGAATGGTCCCTTTCACCGTCGCAATATAGTCATTGGGAAGGTAGCGGGAGTCGGTACGTGGGTAGGTGAGGGCCTTGTGTTTTTCGTACAGCGCCTGGGCCAGCTGCAGGGTGCGACGGGCGCTGAAGCCAAAGCGATTGCTCGCCTCACGCTGAAGGCTGGTCAGGTCGTACAGCAGTGGTGCTACCTGGCGGGTGGGCTTGGTGGTTTCCTCCACGGTCGCCTTTTTCCCAAAACAACGGGCGACGATTGCTTCCGCAGTCTCACGATCCCAAAGGCGCTCCGCCTTCAGGTGTTCGTCAGTTTCGTCTTTCTTGAAGGTCTCGTCCAGCCATCGTCCGGCGTACTCGCCAGCGGCGACGTCGAAGAGGGCGTGAACTTCATAATAGGTGCGAGGCTCAAAAGAGGTGATCTCGCGCTCGCGCTTGGCCAGAATGGTCAGGGTAGGGGTCTGGACGCGACCGACGGGGGTGAGGCGGAAGCCGCCATGGCGGGAATTCAGAGCCGTCAGGGCCCTTGTGCTGTTGATACCCACGATCCAGTCGCTCTCACTGCGGCACTTGGCGGCATTGGCCAGAGGTTGCATGTCCTCGTCCGTCCGCAGCTTGTCAAAGGCCTCTAAGATGGCCCCGTTGGTCATGGACTGCATCCACATCCGGCTGACAGGCTTTTTCGTCCCAGTCGCCTCTATGATGTTGCGGAAGATCAGCTCGCCTTCCCGCCCGGCATCGCAGGCATTGATGATATCGACCACATCCTTGCGCTTGATCAGGCGGGTCACGGCCCGGTAGCGATCGGCCGTCTTGTCGATGGGCTTGAGCTCAAACTTCTCCGGGAGAATCGGGAGAGTTGTGAACCCCCAGCCGATTTTCTTGCCGTCTTTCATGGGCATTTCCTGCTCCAGCAGGTGACCGACGGCGGAGGTGATGACGTGCGTTTCGTTTTCGAAAAAGTCGCTTTCCTTCTTAAAAGGAGTCATGCCGGGGGCCTTGGCAAGCGCGCGGGCAAGGTCCGCAGCGACGCTGGGCTTTTCGGCAATGATGAGGGATTTGGACATAGGAACAGGCACAAAGGCATACGAACGGCGGGGGTGTCAAGGGAAGAGAGGGATTAGGACGAAGGGATAAGGGAAAAGGAAGCCCTAAGGGATTTCCCCGGCCTACCTCTGCTGTATTGGAGTCCGCAATGGACGTGTAAAAGCACCCTTATCCCTTGACTCTCAATCCTTTTACCTTGGCTATTGCAATGCCTTCCCCTTGGTTTCCGGGGCGAACCAGATGAGGATCATACCCACCAGATAAACGCTGCACAGAACCGTGAAGGCGCTGGCCGAGGCTTGGAGTTTGGAGGCTCCGTCGCCGCCAAAGACTGCGATGAGGTTGGCCAGTTGAAGTCCGCCGATCGCCGCGATGATGCGGCCTACGTTGAAACAGAACCCCTGGCCGGTGGCGCGAACCGCCGTTGGGAAGAGTTCTGGCAGATAGAGGGGGAAGAATCCATAGAAAGAGGCCGTCAAGCCGCCCATGAGGAAGGCACTGATGAAGAAGTTGGTGTCGATCTGAGTGTTGAACCGGAAGAAGAAGATGCTGGAGGCCATGGCGGTGATACAGCAAAAGAGGTAGGTGAGCCGGCGATTCAGGATGTCTGCGAGCAAGGGTGTGAGGAGCGCAAAAACCGTGGCTCCAAGCGCTGTGCAGATCTGGGTGTACTGCATGGGGTGGGAATACCCATTGGGAGCAAGCTCTGTGGACCACTTGGGTGCCTGTTGGGCGGCTCCCCAAGTGCCGAGCAGCGCAATGCCCGCGAGGGTGGCACCGATGATGAGGTTGGACCGCACCTTGCGGCGCATGTCCTCCGACATGTTGCCTGCCGCCGTGGACCGCTGTAGATAGCGGCGTACTGGCAGGAGGAAGCCCCAGACCACGGCGCAGAAGCCCACGATCGTGATGATGGTGGCCGCAGGGGTGGCCACGCCCATGGGTGACCACGCCCAGATGATGAGCATCGCGACGACGGCCCCGAACAGGACGCCAAGCAGATCTGGGGTGCTCCAGTGTGAGGTGGAGCCAGTCTTCTTTTCCTCCTCCCACTTGTCGGACTCCGGCACGAAGAGCCGGATGAAGAAGATGAGCACGGCGGGGAAGGCACCGCTGATCATGAGGAAGCGCCACGCTTGGTTGTGCAACAGATAGTCCGAGAGACCCTGCGAAGCTCCCAATGAGGCGAAGATATCCTGAACCGAGGTGAGGAAGTTGTTCATGCCGAGGCTGAGGAAGGCCACCAGCAGGTACCCAATGTTCGCCGCGGCTCCGATTGCTCCTGCTACCCAAGCGCGGTTGCCCTTGGTCCAGAGTTCATTGACCAAGGCCACGCCCAGAGCCCATTCCCCCCCCATTCCCAAGGATGCAATGAAGCGTAGGATCGCTACATGCCAGGCCTCAGTGGCAAATCCGCACAGTCCAGTGAAGATGGCATACGTGAAGATGGAGAAGGTCATGGCCCGAACGCGACCGATCCGGTCGCCCAGCCAGCCGAAGAAGACGCCTCCTGAGGCTGCTCCCACCAGGAAGGTGGCGATGATTACCGTGAACCAGCGGTCCACTCCCTGGGTGATCGCAGCCGCATCTCCGGTGCCGGCCAGCAAATCCTGTAGCGCTGGCTTGCCAATCAAGGGGAAAAGCCCCATCTCAAAACCGTCAAAAAGCCAGCCAAGAAAGGCTGCGGTGAGCGCCATATTTCGGCCGCGGGCGTTAGGAGGGGGAATGGAGGCCATGAGACGGGAGGCGAAGTGTCAGCGGAGGTTGGTGTGAATGGAGGCGGAGCGGGAGATGAGATCGGAAAAACGATGACAATGGCCGGGTGCGGCCAAAAAAGCCAGAGCTAAACGCCGGGAGGTGGGGGGAGCTATCACCAGTGCCATGCCGGAGGTTGAAATGTATTTTGTGAATCGGAAGGCTGGTCCCCCTTTGCGAACGAGCTCACCACAATCGCCAAGGCCAGGGTGGCCCCGATTGTGATGGGTAGTAATCGCGCTGGAGGCATGCAGATTTGATGGCAGAGAGGTTGAGTGGAACATATGTCGCGAGATGGCAAATGGTTGCAGAGCTTGACGTGGGAATTGCTTCCAACCGCAAAAGCGGTGCATGGGGCTGCCTTTGATCAAGGATCTGTGATCCGTCGAAGCTGTCTCTTTAGCACTCCCAGCCCGACGTAGGCGTCGTTCGCATGGTGCTCGCGGGGGGGGGGGGCGAAGACCGGCGGTGGGGGTAGGTTGCTCCTTCTCTGGTTGTGTTTGGGGTGGAGGATCGAAAAAGTTCTGTTCAGTCTGGACGGGCCTTGTCAACGCTGGTTGTTCACGCCATCGTCGGCCCCATGAATTTCACGTGGGATATCTTGGTGCTGCTGCTCTATTTCGCCCTGATTCTGGGGATCGGTCTCGCCCAGAGCCGGAAGAACAAGAGTGTGGAAAGCTATGCCCTGGGGGACCGGGAAATGGCTTGGTGGGCAGTCCTGGCATCCATCATTGCTGCCGAGATTAGCGCGGCGACGTTCCTAGGGGCACCGGAGACGGGTTTCAGCAAGCAGAACTGGAGCTACGCGCAATTTGCCATCGGCACGGTGCTGGCACGTATCATAGTGAGCTTTTTGTTCATTCCGGTGTTTTACAAGCACAATGTGGTGTCGCTCTACGAGTTCCTGGGCACCCGGTTTGGCCCATGGACGAGGAAGTTCGCCTCGGTGACGTTTTTGGTGACACGAGTTCTGGCGATGGGCACCCGGCTGTATGTTTCGGCGATTATCATCGTACTGGCCTATGCTCTCTGGACGGGGGCACCGGTGCAGCCTGAGATGAAATTTTGGCTCTACGCCGGTGCGGTGGTGTTGGTGACCCTCATGACCGCCATCTACACCTCAGTGGGTGGGATTCGGGCAGTGATCTGGACAGACTTCATCCAGGTGGCGGTATTGCTGGCGGCGCTGGCATTTACAATTCCCTATCTCCTCGGGCGCATCCCTGGAGGCTGGGAGACTGTGGGACAGGTTATCAAGGAGCCGGCATTTTTTGATTTTGCCAAACCCAGCGAGCCTGGAGCCTGGGCTTGGATCAAGAATGTGCTTACCACGGAATACACCATCTGGGCGGCCATCATCGGCAGCACTTTTGTCACGATGAGCACTCATGGCATCGACCAGGACACGGTGCAGCGCATGCTGACGGCGAAGAACCGCCGCCAGAGCGCATTTGCCACGATCTTGTCCGGTATTGTTGATCTGCCACTGGTCTCGGCCTTTATTTTTATCGGCGTCCTGCTGTTCGCCTACTACCAGGCGCATCCAGATTCGGGCATGCCAGCGGAGTCCCGGGAAGTCTTTCCGTATTTCATCATGAAGGAGATGCCGGCTGGCATGCGGGGTTTGGTCACTGCGGGAATCCTCGCGACCGCCATGGGTTCGCTGAGCACGGCGCTCAACGCCCTCGCCACCAGCTTCTCCAGAGACTTCATTCTTCCACATCTCCCGGCGGATGCGCCAGAATCCAAGCGCATTTCTGTTCTGCGCTGGAGCACGGTGCTTTTTGCGGTGCTTATCATCCTCGTTGGAGTGGCAACCGCGTGGTACATGGCCCACCATCCCGAGGCCAAGATCATTCCGCTGGTGCTTGGTATTCTGGGGTTCACTTTTGGTTCGTTGTTGGGAATCTTCCTCGTCGCAGTGCTCACAAAATCTCGGGGGCGGGATGACACCAATATCCTGGCCATGGTCTGTGGGATTCTCGCGGTGTTGTTCTTGAGTAATCCAATGGGCATCCAGCAGATGGTAGGGATGAAGGAGCCGTTTGTACTTTCGTTCCCCTGGCGCATTACATTGGGCACTCTCGTAACGGTGGGGGTGGCGATGCTGTTCTCAACCCCCCAGAACAAGCGGACGGAGATGTCGAATGTGGTGGACCGCGGGGAATAAGTGGCCGGGGGGGGCGTCCTGTCCTGACTTCCCCAATCAACCTTTATTGCCCAAGGGCTTGTATCCCCGCCAATCGATGGGAATGTTGAGGGCTTCTACCTTCAATGAGCAAATTCGAAGACCTGAGAGGCATTCTCCAGTACGTTCCCCAGTTCCGGGAGCGGATTTTTGTGATCGCTCTGGATGGCGCAGTGATGCGCCTGCCGAACTTCACCAGCCTGCTTCAGGACATTGCTGTCCTGCAGTCGCTTAACATCCAGGTCGCCATCTCATTTGGCGCGCGGCTCCAGATTCGGGATCTGGCCCAGGCCCGGGGTATCACGTTATCCAGTGACGATGGGATCGGGCGCACCGACACCGCCACTCTTGAAGTCAGCGCTGACGCGATTTCACGACTGACCAGCGAGTTGGTGGCGGATCTCACCGCGCTGGAGCTCCGTGTTGCCGTCCCCAATGCCCTGGCCGTGCATCCGGCGGGAGTGATCGACGGCGTTGATCTGGAACACACCGGACGGATCGAGCGGGTGGATTCCCGGATGCTCATCGGTATGCTCAAAGAGGGGATCATCCCAGTGTTGCCGCCCTTTGGCTATGACGGACGAGGCACCACGTTGCGGTTGAATTCGGACGCGGTAGCCGTGGAGACAGCGCTGGCACTGGATGCTGCCAAAGTGATCTTTGTGGCAGAGGAAGGGTTGGTGAATAGCGAGGGCCAGCGTCTGGCGCAGCTCCCCATCAAGCTTGCTCGTGAAATTGCCAAGCGTCGGGATCCTCACATGGACCCCAGTCTGGTATCGAAGCTGCGGTATGCTGCCCTCGCCTGCGGCGAAGGCGTGGCCCGTGTTCACATCATCGATGGCCGCCAGGACGAGGTGTTGCTGGCCGAGTTGTTCAGCAATGAAGGCGTGGGCACCATGATCCACGCAGACGAGTATCAGCAAATTCGTCGTGCCCGGGTGAGTGACATCCCCTCCGTCATGTCGATGATGCGTCAGTCGGTGGAAGATGCCGCCTTGGCCCCGCGCTCACGCGAGCAGGTGCAGAAGCGTATCAACGACTTCTTTGTCTTTGAGCTGGACGGGAATCTTGTGGGTACCGTAGCGGTGCACATGTATGAAACCGACAAAAGGGAAAAGGTGGCTGAACTGGCCTGCCTGTTCGTCAGCCGGGCGCACAAGAACAAAGGCCATGGGCGTAAGCTTGTGACCTTTGCCGAGGATGTCGCGCGGCAGCGCGGTGCCGTCTGGATCTTCGCCCTCAGCACCCAAGCCTCCCGGTTCTTTGAAGAAAAGATGGGGTATGTGGACGTTGGCCCTGGCATTCTTCCCTCTGATCGGCGCGAGCAATACGACCGCAGCGGACGGAATTCGAAGGTGCTAAAGAAGGAGATGGTTGGCAAGTCTGGCGTGTCCTGAGCTGGTCTGGTGGCGGAGTTTTTGAGAGTCCGTGTGAGGAAATTTGCAGGAGGCAGCGCGTGCCTTCTTGATCAAGCACGCCAATGCACTTTCCGAGACATGGCAGGAACGGATGATATTTCCTCTTTGGCGATGAAGTTGGTTGCCTGCAAAGGGAAGCTGCGGATGATGGCCGAGGCTCGGCTCCTCTGTCCACCCATGAAAAATAGCTTCACGGAGTTCCCTTCAAAGTGCACGCGTGGCACTTTAGCGAACTGGGGCGGGTATCGAGAAATCGGCCTGCTGAGCGTCGCCTTATTTCTGATCGTTTTTGGCGTGCGACTGGTCTGGATTCAAGACATGGCGTCGCCAGCCCCGTTTTGGGACCAATGGAATGCTGAGGGGGGAATTCTCTATCCACCCTGGGTGGAGGGCCATTTTGACTGGCGCACGCTCTTTGAGCAACACAATGAGCATCGGATTCTCTTTTCGCGTTTGATTTTCCTCGCGCTGCTGGATGCCCACGGTATCTGGGACCCCATTCTACAGATGGTGGTATCCGCAGGTCTCCATGCGCTGTTTGGAGTGCTCCTGTTTGTATTGTTGTGCCACCTCACTCAGGAGGCCTCAAGACTCAGTCTGGTGGTGGTGCTGGGACTTGCCGCTCTGCCGATGGACTATGAAAACCTGCTGTGTGGGTTTCAGAACTCCTTCCCGTTGATGGGTCTCTTTGGACTCGCTGTGATCTGGGTGATGGCTGGAGCTGCCCGGCCTCTTGGTGTTCGGTGGTGGTCGGGCTGGCTGCCGCTGGTTCTGGGAGTGGGCACCATGGCGGGTGGGTTCTTCCCAGCATTGGCGGTCGCCGGAATGTTGATCGTTGAAGCGCTGGCTGCACCGCAGAGGCGCACCAAAGCCCAAGTTTGGGGGGTGGGCTTTCTCATGCTTTTCGCTTTTGCGGCACTGGCATTTCATCTCCCCGGAGGCAAGGAGGCCGAGATTCATCATTCGTGGTGGGATCGGTTGCGCGGTTGGTTCGTATTCCTTTCCTGGCCTGTAGGCGCTGGAGGGTGGGGCTGGTTGCTGGTTCAGTTGCCCACCGTGGCGGGCTTGGTCGCGATCTTCAGGGGACGGTTGGTGTTGGATTCGCGGGTGCGCATCGCCATGGCGCTTTCCCTTTGGGTGGCGGTGCATGCGCTCGCGATTGCCTATGCGAGGTCGGAGGCCGTGATAACCAGTCGCTACTTTCCCATCAGCGTTTGCGGGCTGGCAGCAAATTTCGCCTGGGCTGTACTCTTGGTGCGCGGGAACGCGCCAGAATCAGATGTCGTCCGAAGACCTGTAGTCATGCGCGGGGCATTGATTGCTTGGAGCGTGGTTGTATTTGGGACACTGTTAAGCGACTTTCTCCTCGTCCAAATGCCTGCTGCCCGAAACTTTGCCCGGTTGAAGAATCAGCACACCGTGAGCATACGCCAGTATCTCAGTGCAGGCGACGACAGGGGTCTCTATCAGTCGAAGGACAACCCTCTGCCCCCATTGCACGATGGTGACCTGCTCAAGAAGATCTTGGATTCAAAGACGCTGCTGGACTTGCTGCCAGCGGACCTCAAGGATGCCCCGCCTTCCCAAATGGTGGCCGGGGATGAGGGTGCCTTCGTGAGGAATGGCGGCTTGGATGCAAGGACTGGTCCGGCTCCGCATCGACCTTACTGGGGAAGCTTTCTTCAGCCTGCCGGAAGTGCCGCCACAGGTGAGGTGTCGCTGGAGTTTGCCGGCACTCCCTCTACGCAGTGGGTGGAGATTTGGATGGCAGGGGCACCATCCCCCAAAGGTTCATCTCTGGAGATCCAAGATTTGGCCGGGCGTCGTAAGATTCGCCTCTTGCCAGAAGAGCGTCCCGGAGATCAATGGAAGCGATATTTGGTGCGTATTCCATATCGTCCCTACCGCATCAAGGCCGCAGACCGCTTCAATGACCGCTGGTTTGCTTTCACCGAGCCTAGAGCTGTGGGACACCTTGAGCGGGAGAAGAAGTGGTTGCTAGACAACGGGATGAACTTTGTCCTGGCAGGAGGGGGGCTTCTCCTGCTGTGCTTCTTTGTGGAAGGAGTGTTGAGGTTGGGAGTTCGTTCTGAAACCGCTGGACTCACCGGGGGACGGAGAGAATAATCGGCGATCCCTGATCTGTAGAGTGCGACCGAAATGCCTGAGTCCCCAGTTGTGCTGCATGCCATTGAATTCCCTGTGGAGCGCAAGCTTCACAGTAGAAAGCTGACGATTCATGGCTGGTGTTTCGACCTTACAGGGGAGTTTCTCAAAGGGGTGAGGGCCACGGTCGGAGAACAGATTTTCACTGCTCGCCGCAAAAGACCCAGGCCTTATCTGGGCTACCGCTATCCGGATCATCCCGAGGCGGCGGTCAGTGGGTTTCAGATCGACGTGGAAGTGCCGCGAGGTCGAAGCATCATTCAGGTGGAATGCAAACGGTCAGACGGCAGGTGGGTGTTGCTGGAGGAGCTTCCAGTTGCCGCTCCGTGGATTGCCTGGCCGTGGAAACAAAAAGTCTCCGGGCAGGATTACGAGACGTGGGTGCACCACTATGACACGATTCACGCGGACGATCTTGTCAAGCTGCGGCAGACGGGGGCTGCGCTCACTGACGGGCCTCTCATCTCGGTGTTGCTGCCTGTTTACAATACTCCGCTCCGTTGGTTGAAACGAGTGATCGAGACGGTGCTGGGCCAGGCTTATCCCAAGTGGGAGCTCTGCATCGCCGATGACGCTTCACCAGATCCGCAGGTGCGGAAGACGATTGAGAGCTATGCAGCTGGCGACCCGAGGATCAAGGTCGTGTTCAGACCCAGCAACGGGCACATTGTTGCAGCCACGAACAGCGCCTTGGAGCTGGCCACCGGATCCTTCGTGGCGCTGTTGGATCACGATGATGAGTTGCGGCCCCACGCGCTTCTGGAAATGGCCCGGGAGATTATGGGCAATCCGGAGGCCGCTCTCATCTATTCAGATGAGGATCATCTGGATGAAGCGGGGGTACGGTATGCTCCCTACTTCAAGCCCGACTTTAACTACGACCTGCTTCTCTCCCAAAACTGCGTCTGCCATCTCGGCGTGTACCGCGCCGATCTGGTGCGTCAGTTGGGCGGCTTTCGTGCCGGCACGGAAGGCGCGCAGGACTGGGATCTGGCACTGCGTGTTTTCGAAGCAGTGGGCCGGGATCGGATTCATCACATTCCCAAGATCCTCTACCATTGGCGCAGCATCGAGGGCAGCACCGCGCGTGGCGTCTCCGAGAAGTCCTATGCCTCCAGCGCTGGAAGGAAAGTGGTTGAGGACCACCTGTCACGAACCAATCAGGCGGTGGAGGGCGTGGAAGAGGTAAAACAGGGACACTTGCGGGTGCGCTGGAGCTTGCCCAATCCTCCGCCAGTTGCCATCATCATCCCCACCCGAAACTTTAGGCATCTGCTGGAGGTCGCGGTGGAATCTGTGCTGGCTCGTACCGACTACCCGAATTTCAGGCTGGTCATTGTGGACAATGACTCGAACGAGGAGTCAACACTGGACTATCTGGCGAGTCTGCAAGCTCAAGGCAAGGCGGACGTGCTTCGGATTCCCGGGCCCTTCAATTACTCGCTGCTCAACAATCGGGCAGTTGCCGCATGCACGGAGCCGGTGGTCTGCCTGCTCAACAATGACATTGAAATACATGAGCGCGACTGGTTGCGCGAAATGGTGAGTCAGGCGGTCCGGCCAGGCGTAGGCGCGGTAGGTACCAAGCTCTACTACCCGGATGGTCGCATTCAGCACGCGGGCGTGATTCTCGGGATGGGGGGGGCAGCCGGGCATTTTCTTAAGGGATGTGACAGCAGCAATGAGTCCCACGGGGGGCGGCTTCACGTTTGTCAGAATTTCTCTGCTGTCACGGCCGCTTGTCTGGTGGTGGAGCGCCGCAAGTATCTGGAGGTGGGTGGACTGGATGAGGGCGACTTCAAGGTGGCCTTCAACGACATCGATTTCTGTCTAAAGCTGGATGATGCAGGCTATCGAAACGTGTACACCCCTTTTGCCGAAATGAGCCATCATGAATCCGCCTCCCGTGGAGCAGAGGAACGTACGGACGCTGGGAAAGAGAGGGCAACCAGGGAGACCATGTTGCTTCGCCAGAAATGGCAGCCGTATTGCGAGGCGGATCCAGCGTTCAATGTAAACCTGTCCATGGTGCATGAGGATGGCTCACTGGGATTCCCGCCAAGAATCGGAGAGTGGCAAACTCGCCGCGAAAAGAGGCGCTCTGAGTCTTCAGCATTGCTTCCGCCTCGGGGTGGGGGGCTGGGGTGACGGCGTGAGCGGCGTGGGGGGGGGCTCGCCGGTTTGAGGGGATCGGTGCCTATGTGTCCTCCCTCATCGCAAGCCTGATGCCGATCTACAGGTTGCTTCCGATGCTGGTGGCTTTTTTGAAGGAACAAATCTTCGACCACATGCAAACTGAGGAGGAGGTGGATCTTCGGAAGTGTGGCGGGAATCGCCGCTTGGTGAGTTCCTTGTGCCGGGGCGTTGGAGCAGGTGGGGGTGTGCCGTCACCCCTGGGACAAAAAATCCGCTTCATGAGGGTGCGGCTCTTTCACCATACTGGACCGTCGGCGGCTCGCCGATTCCTGCGTCAAACCTGTAGCGCTCGTTTCTCGGCCTCGGCAAGTTTCAAATCAGCGTCAACCATGATCTTGACGAGTTCTTTGAAACGCACTTTGGGCTCCCAGCCCAGTTGACGCTTAGCCTTGGCAGGGTCACCGATGAGGAGCTCCACCTCGGCGGGGCGCTCGTAGCGCTGGTCGTGTTTCACGTATAGTTCCCAGTCCAAATCGAGGCATGAGAAAGTCTCTTGCACGAACTCCCGAACGCTGTGGGTTTCATTCGTAGCCACGACATAGTCATCGGGCTGGTCCTGCTGGAGCATCATCCACATCATCTCCACATAATCTTTGGCAAAACCCCAGTCACGTTTGGCATCGAGGTTGCCGAGGAAAAGCTTGTCCTGGAGCCCCAGTTTGATGCGGGTGGCGGCGCGGGTGATTTTACGTGTGACAAAGGTCTCGCCGCGACGCGGGGATTCGTGGTTGAAAAGAATGCCGTTGCTGGCGTGCAGGTTGTAGCTTTCGCGGTAGTTCACTGTCAACCAGTAGGAATACACCTTGGCGCAGGCGTACGGAGACCTGGGCCAGAAGGGGGTCTTCTCCGTCTGCGGAACCTCCTGCACTTTGCCGAACATTTCCGAGGAGGATGCCTGGTAGAACCGGACTTTTTCCACGAGCCCGGTTTCGCGAATGGCCTCAAGGATCCGCAGAGTGCCGAGGCCGTCGATATCTCCGGTGCTCTCCGGGATGTCGAAGGAGACCCTCACATGGCTCTGGGCGCCAAGGTTGTAGATTTCATCGGGTTTCAGGGCATAAAGCAGCTTCACCAGGGCCACGGAGTCCGTTAGATCCCCGTAGTGAAGAAAGAGGCGGGTGTTGTCAAAGTGGGGATCGGTGTAGAGGTGGTCAATCCGGCTCGTATTAAAGGTCGAGGCGCGGCGAATGATGCCGTGTACTTCATAGCCTTTGGCGAGCAGCAGTTCCGCGAGGTAAGAACCGTCCTGCCCAGTGATGCCGGTAATGAGCGCTTTTTTCATGAAATTGAGATTCTATATTTAACCGTGGATCGGGTCGCCAAATCGGGCAACGCCATTCTCCAGAACATCATGCTACAGACTGTGTGGCTAGGAAATGGGCAATTGCGGCCACGACTTCCTCCTTTTGTTCCACCGTGAGTTCTGGGTAGATGGGAATGCTCAGGACCTCGCTGGCCAGCACGTGAGAAACTTCGCAGCCAACCTTGGAGGAGGCTGGCAGGCTGGCAAAACAGGCCTGCTGGTCCATCGTAAGGGGATAGTAGATCTCACAGCCGATTTGCCGGGCAGCGAGATGATCCCGCAACGCATCACGTTGTCCTGCGCCTGCGATGCGCAGGGTGTATTGGTTCCAGATGTGATCGTGCCCTGGCAGTGCCTGTGGCAGAGTGATACGCGCTGCTGGCTCCTGCTGCGCGGGGGTGGGACTAAGGCCAGCACAGGCATCCAGGGATGCCTGCCCCACTCCCGGCAGGGCGCTCAGGCGTTCTGTGTAGAAGGCGGCATTTGCCCGACGGTTGGCGGTGTAACCAGCATAGTGGGGGAGCTTTACTCGCAAGAACGCTGCCTGAAGCGCGTCGAGACGGAAATTGCCTCCAATGTGAGAGTGGTAGTACTTGGGGCTCATCCCATGGTTGCGGAGGGAGATGGCTTTCTTGGCCAGTTCGTCGTCTTCCGTCACGAGCAGGCCGCCGTCGCCGAGGCCGCCAAGGTTCTTGCTGGGGAAGAAGCTGTAGCATCCGAAATCGCCCATCGTGCCCACGCTCCGGCCATGGTAGCCAGCCCCGATAGCCTGGGCGGCGTCCTCGATGACTCGCAGGCCCTTTTCTCTCGCTAGTTCCAGGACACCGTCCATGTCGGCGCTTTGGCCAAAGAGGTGCACGGGTACAATGGCCTTGGTGCGAGCGGTAACCTTCTTCCGGGCGTCGCGGAGGTCCAGGTTGAAACACGTTGGACACACGTCCACAAATACTGGGGTGGCTCCGGTCCGGGCCACGCAGCCAGCCGTCGCGAAGAAGGTGAAGGCCGGGCAGAGCACTTCATCACCAGGTCCGATGTCCAGTGCCATCAGGGCCAGCAGGATGGCGTCTGTCCCTGAGGAGATGCCGAGAGCGTGTTTTGATTTTACCAGAGCGGCGATCTCCTGCTCAAATGAGGTCACCTCCTGGCCCATGATAAAATGGCCTGTGTGGAAGATCCGGTGAAAGGCGTTGGTAAATTCGGACTCGAGAGGGTGATTTTGGGCGTTGACGTCGAGAAGTGGGACTGCCATTCGGAGGGAGGTGTCGAGGGTGCAGGAAATAATAAAGGCGGGGGCTTCCGCTTTGCCGGTATCAGGAGTGACGCTGCTCAATCATGGATACCAAGGTCTTGGCCAAGTTGTGGAAGGCCTGGCTCGCCGGGTGTTCGGCTGGATTTTCCAGCGCAACGGGTTTGCCTTCGTCGCCGCTCTCCCTCACCTGGATCTCCAGCGGGATGTGGCCCAGCAGAGGCACTCCCAGACGTTTGGCCTCGCGCTCTCCGCCCCCTTTGCCAAAGATGTGATAGATGTTGCCGTCGTTCGGGCAGACAAAGTGGCTCATGTTTTCGATGATGCCAAGAATGGGGACGTTCACTTTGCCGAACATCGTGGCTGCCTTGCGGGCATCGATCAGGGCGACTTCCTGCGGGGTGGTAACCAGCAGCGCACCGCTGAGCGCCACGGTCTGCACGATGGTCAGCTGGATGTCGCCTGTGCCCGGAGGGAGATCGAGAATCAGGTAGTCGAGGTTGTTCCAGGCGCACTGGCGGAGGAACTGCTGGGTATAGCGCGTGGCCATGGGGCCGCGGACGATGACGGGCGACTCGTCATCCAGCAGGAAGCCCATGCTCATGAGCTGGAGGCCGTAGCGTTCGATGGGGACAATCTGGTTGTCATCCGTGGCGTAGGGGCGCTCATCTGTGCCGAACATGAAGGCGATGCTGGGGCCGTAAAGGTCGCAGTCGCACAGACCAACCCGAGCGCCCGTTTTGCTCAGGGCCACCGCTAGGTTGGCGGAGACGGTGGACTTCCCCACGCCGCCCTTTCCAGAGGCCACGGCGATGACGTGCTTCACGCCCGGGATGCCTGCCTGCACGGCATTCTGGCCCGGGGTGGCACCCGGGGGCTCCTTGATGTCAAAGTTCAGTTTGATCTTGCCCACACCCTGTAGAGTCTGAAGGGCCGCAGTTGCCTGCTCGTGGATCTGACGGGGAATGTTGGCGTCGCGCGTCGCGACTGTGATTTCCACCTGCACGTCCGCTCCTTCCACCTTCACGGCTTTGACCAGACCAAATGAGACAATGTCCCGTGAAAAGCCCGGGTATTTGACCGTGGCCAAGGTGGAGCGGACGAGATCTTCGGAAATCATGTGGGAGGTGTTCTTCAGTGTCAGGTATCAGGGCGTCAGGAGGGGGATACGCACCAGCTCTGTGGCTGGCGACCTTCTCCATCGCTGAAATCTGTGCCCTGAAAACCGAAAACTTGCATCATCTCACGCACTTTTGCGCAAATGGCTAGGAAGTACCCCCATGGCCTCCCGGTACTTGGCCACGGTACGGCGTGCGACCTTGATGCCGCGCTGACCCAAGTGCTTGACCAGTTGCTCGTCCGAGTAGGGCTTTTGCGGAGGCTCGTTTTTGATGATCTCTGCAATCGAGTTCTTCACTGCCGTATTGCTGACGTCGTCGCCGGCCTCGGTGCGTACGCCACTGGTGAAAAAATATTTCAGCTCGAACACACCGTGTGGAGTGGCCATGTATTTGCCAGCAATGGCCCGGCTCACGGTGGTTTCATGCACGCCGACTGCATCTGCGACAGTCGCCATGTTCAGGGGTTTGAGCTGGCTCGGCCCCTTTTCGAAGAAGTCGTGCTGGTGCTTCAGGATTTCAGAGGCGATTCGCTGAATCGTCTGCTGGCGCTGCGCGATGCTGCGGATGAGAAATTTGGCTCCACGAATTTTCTCCCGGATGTAGCTGCGAGCTTCGCTGCCGGTCTCGGGCTGTGCCAGAATGTCTTTGTAGGCATTGCTGATGCGGAGATGTGGGAGATCGGTGTTGTTCATCACCGCCACAAACTCGGAGTTCTGCCGCTCCACATGAATATCCGGCGTGACGTAGTGATTTCGCATCACGGCGAAGCCCTGCGCGGGACGCGGGTCCAGTCCGGCGATAACCTCCACGGCGCGGCTAATTTGATCAGGAGGGGCGGCGAGCTTTTTGGAAAGCAGAGTGTAGCGCTTGTGGGCGAGGTCCCCGAGGTGATGATCCACAATGCGATAGGCCAGGCTTGCTTTACGCCCCTGGCGCTCCAGTTGCAATAGCAGACACTCACGCAAGTTCTCTGCGCCCACTCCGGCCGGCTCGAAGCTCTGAACGAGAGCTTTGGCCTTTTCCAGGTCATCGAGGCGAAGGGCGTGACGCAGGCTTAGCTCCTCCAGCGTCGTGTGAAGCAATCCGTCATCATCTATGTTTCCGATGATGAACTCACACATCTCACGCATTTGAGAGTCCTGCACCTCGCTCAGGTTGAGCTGGCTCAGCAGATGTTCCTGAAGCGTGGTCTGTGCCACGATGGAGTCCATCATGAAGCGATGCCGCTCCTCGTCGTCGGATGTGCGAGGGGAGGACTGCGCGCGATTCTGGGCATAGTACTCGCGCCATTCTTCGTCCAGGCGAGAGAGATTCGAGATGTCCGAATCGGGGTCTTCGGAGGCTGTCTGCTCGATGGAAACTTCAGGAGACTCAACCTCGAGCACCGGGTTCACGGCGACTTCTTGTTGAATGATTTGCTGCAGTTCCATGGCAGGCGCCTGCAAAATCTGCAGGCTCTGCTGCATTTGAGGCCCGATGACCTGCTTGAGCGCTTGATGCTGAAAGAGGCCTTGACTTGACATAGTGGAATGAGGTTGCTGCCTCATAGAATCCCACTTCAAGAAGGATGCAAGCAAAATACGTGCCAGCTCGCCAAAATTTCCATAGTGAGCTATTTCCGGGCTGTATCCGTGCCAGAGCAGTCCAGAACAACATGGGTGGGGTTTCCCCCAATTTCGGCCTTGCCCACAAGCAGATCCACCAGGTAGATCTCCGCCCACTTCAGGTGAGTTTCTAGTAGGCGGCCAGCGGGGAGGCCCTTGTTGACGTAGAGCACGGTGCTACCCTCGGGTGAGAGGGAACCCTGCGCTTCGAGACAAATATAGGCATCTTGAGTGTCCTTGGGCAGGTCAAAATCATGCCGCCGTTTGCAAAGGACAGAGAACCACTCCGCCTTGCGCTGTTCAGGGGGCGGATTTGATTTCACAAATTTGTCAAACTGCTGCTCATGAGTCTGCATGAACAGGGGCCAGTCAAGGAGCTGGGTGTCATTGGGACCGGCCTCGAGGTGCAAAATGGCCCCTTTGGAGCAAGTGGCCGTCACCAGGCGAAAGAGACGAAGTTTAGGGCCGGAGAGAAGGGGGCTGACGACAGCCGGAGTCGGATCAAGCAGGATTGGCTTAAGTTGGTTGCCGATGGCGTCAAAGAAGCGCTTCACATCGGCCTTGTGATCCTGCGCATGGGAAATGACCTTGAGTCGGTCCTCCTCGCTATTGGCGGCATCCAGGGTCTTCACCAACGCTGCGGCACGATCTGCTGCAGCGATGTTATGGGTGATATCCGGCGTGGCGGCCTCCAGGGGGTCTAGGGATGGTTCAAGCGTTGGCGCTGGAGTGGCAGGCACGAGTTCCAGAGCGGGAGGGGGCATGATGGTTTCTGTCTGACTGGAAGGTGCCAGTTTGAGCAGCTTGGCGCGATGCTTCCATACATACCAGAAGGTGCCACCGATGATGGCGAGCAACAAGAACACCAAGACGGGTGAAGTGCGCTTGGTTGACGGGGCAGGGGCGGTCCCTCCCAGGCCTCCTGACGCAGGAGAGATCTGATTCGCGGTATGGGACGGTTCTCGGGCAAACAGGTTGGCGAAGGGGTGGTTGCGCTGATCGCTGCCTTCCAGCCCCAGACCGGGCCACATAGGCGGAGGGTGATTGACTGGTTCGGCTGGCGGAATTGGGTGATGGGCGATCTCGTGTGCAGCGTGAGCGATGGGCGGTGCTCCGGGTGCCCAGCTCAGAGAGTTGCTTGGAACCGCCTGGTGGATTTCTGGTGATGGTTGCTGGGGTGGCCAGGAAAATGGGGCGGGCTGGATGGGTGGCAGCTTCTCTGCTGGCAGGGTTGCATCCTCGGGGTTGGCTTCGACGGGCTCCTCCTGCGCAGGAATGCCGAAGAACGCGAGAGGCGTGTTGGCCGGGGGGGCAGCGGGCCTCGTGAGGGGATTGTTTCCGCTAAGCTCAGGGGAAGAGGGGGGCGGCGGAGCAAGGGGTGAATGGACCTGCTGCTCAGGTGAAGGATGGTTGGGTTGAATCGCTCCCAGCGACCACGGCGGTGTGGCGACCGATGATGCTGGAGGTCCCCATCCAGAGGGGTGACTCGGCCCGGCAAATGCGCTGGGGGCCGATGTGGCTGCGGGGGGGGGAGGGGTGACTGGAGCTGGAGTGACAAAGCCCTGTGGGGGGGCTGGCGCAGGTGCAAATGCTGGTGGCGGTGCGGGAGCTATTTCTGGTGTGGATGCCGGGGTGAAGTATGAGTTCGAGGTGAGGGGGGCCGCGGCTCCAAAACTGGCTTCCGGTTTACTGTAAACAGGCATCTGCTGCTCTGTCGCAAACTGAGGGGGAGGCGGTAGCTGTAGGGGGGAAGCCGGGGTTGTGATCGCAGGACCAGGCCCGGGCGCTAGGGTGGTTGGGATGGGGGAGGCTGGAGCCGAAAAAGGCGCTGTAGCAAACCCTTGGGGTGCGGCGGGTGCAGCCTGCCACCCGCCAGGCGCAGGGGCGGGTGATCGAGGTGTCGGATCCGGCCAAGCTACCGCAGGGAAGTGCAACTCCGGAAGTTGCGCCTGGGGTGGTGGAGCTTCTGCCTGGGGAGCGATTGGCGGAATGTGCTGCCCATAGGAAATTGGCGGAGCGCGGAACAAGGGCTCGGCGGGAGGCTGAGCGAAGCTGGCAGTTCCCGTCAGCCCCTGGCCCTGAGGAGTGAGCTGAGGTGCTGGCTCCCATCCTTGGGGAGTGGTCGCTGGAGTGGAGAGCGTGGTGCCTAGGCTCTGACCCGGTGCGGTGCCTTTGTTGTGGGTGTCCAGGCTCTCCGCTTCCTGATGTATCAGGCGGGGGGGCTCGCCTGTAGCCCGGCGAGATGGCAGCGTGGTACGATGGCGTGGCTGTGGTGCACCTTGGGCTGGGAGGAACAGGTTGCGGGGCGAGGAAACTGCGCAGTGCGGGCAGATCTCCATGGGGCCGCTGCTCTGCTGCAAGGTGAGGAAGATGCCTCCACAGCTCGGGCATTGCAGGGTAATGGCGGAGTTGCTCATTCCAGAATCAGCGGGAGTGCAAATAGTCTTGTGGTTTCAATAGTCGTAGAAAATTCCGGAAACTGCACCTGCTTTTTCGGAGTCACCCCGCCGTTTTGCCCTCCAGTGCTTCCAGTCGCTGTAATACCGGCGGGTGGGAGTAGTGGAGGAAAACGTAGAAGGGGTGTGGGGTTGGGTTGCTGAGGTGGTCGCGGCTCATTCGGGTGAGAGCGCTGCTCAGAGAGGCCGGTCCCCCCATTGCTTCCCTGGCGTACGCGTCCGCTTCAAACTCGTGCTTGCGGCTCAACCACGAGGTGACCCAGCCCAGCGCGGTGCTAATCGGCCGGTAGAGGATGCCGAAAAAGAGCAGACTCCAGGCGATGGTAGGAGGAGTCACTCCGAAAGCTGCGGTGAGTCGGGGGTCGTGTACGGCGAAGTGCAGCAGCGTGAACATGAGCGCTGAGGTTGCCAGGCTGAGCGCGATCTGTCTCGGGACATGTCTTCTTTTGGAATGGCCGATTTCGTGGGCCAGCACTGCCAGGATCTCCTCGCGGGAATGGTTCTCGACCAGGGTGTCGAAGATCGCTATGCGTTTGAGCCGACCCATGCCCGTGAAAAACGCATTGGCCTTTGCGCTGCGGCGGGAGCCATCCACCAGGCTGACATCGCCCACGGGAAACTGCAACCGCTCGCTCATGGCCACAATCTCGGACTTTAATTGTTCGTCTGGCAGGGGTTGGAACTTGAAGAACAAAGGAAGGAGCAAGCGGGGGGAAAGGAATGTCATCGCCAGGGAGAAGCCGGTAAGGATGAGCCACCCGTAGAGCGCCGCCAGGGGTACGTGGTCGAAGAGCCAGAGAAGGATCGCAAGAAGAGGTCCGCCCAGGGCGGTGAGCAAGACCAGCCCCTTCATCCGGTCCATGATAAAGGTGTGAATGGTTGTCCGGTTAAACCCAAACTCAGCCTCTACAAAGAAGGTCTGGTAGATCTCAAAAGGCAGGCTGAGGAGCGACTGTGCGACCGAAAATACCGCAAAGATGGCCAGTCCGGTGAAGAGAGGGTTCAGACCCCAGCCCTGGATCCACTGATCCATGGCATGGAAGCCGCCAGCCCACCAAAAGGTGATGAAGATACCGACGCTTGCGCTGCTCTCGATGACGTCAAGTCTGGCATTGGCGCGGGCGTATTCTTGCGAACGTTCCAGCTGTTCCTGGTTCATCCAGTTCTTCAGCTTCTCAGGCACGGCAGGAACCAGAGATTTCAGATTGAGCAGGATCGCAAAGAGCTCAAGCTTGTAGAGTCCAATGGTGGCCAGGAGCGCCAGCCAGAACCAGGGATTGGAAGGGTGCATGATGGGGTGGGTGGTGCGTGATGCGCCGTGGCAGCGGGTGTTATGACATAACCGTCGGACCGATTTCCGGCAGAGAGGGATCGTACGGGAATGTCTTTCAGGACGAACGAATAACCGGGAGGGGAGGTCTCAGGCGACGCAGGCGAGTTCTTCCTTGCGGCGCAGGTACTCGGCAGCGATGTCTTCCAGTTCGGTGATGCTTTCGATGTGGCAGAAGCGCATGCGCAAGTGCTTGCTGCCTGGCAGGCCTTGGGTGTAGGTCATCAGGCGGTTGCGCATGGAGCGCAACGCCTGAATCTCGCTGCCATAGCGCTTGGAATGCACCGCCAGCCGGGTGTGCCGGAGCATGAGCTCAAACCGCTGTTCAGTGGTCGGCGGTTGTAGGTGAGTGCCGTGCTGGAGAAAGTGTTTGGCTTCACGGAAAACCCACGGATTGCCCATGGCAGCGCGGCCAATCATGACGCCGTGCACGCCGGTTTCACGCTGACGTCTGGCCACATCCATGCCGGTGGCAATGTCGCCGTTGCCAATGATGGGAATCTTCACGGCAGCGGCGCATTCGGCGATGACGCCCCAGTCGGCCTGGCCTGTGTAGCCCTGAGCCCGCGTGCGACCATGGATGGCGATGGCCTGGATGCCCGTATCCTCAAGCAGTCGGCACACCTCCACGGCATTGATGGAGGTGGCATCCCAGCCGATGCGGATTTTTGCGGTGACGGGTACGGGTACGGCCTTGACGATCCCTGCGGCCACACTGCTCAGAAGCGGGCAGTCCTTGAGCAGGGAGGAGCCGCCATTTTTGGCCACCACCTTGTTGACCGGGCAGCCAAAATTGATGTCGATAAAGTCGGGGCTCTTCCAGTCCACGATCTTGCGGGCGGCCTCGCCCATGCGTTGGCCGTCTGCGCCGAACAACTGCACTCCCACCGTGCGCTGGGCGTCGTCAAATTCGGTGTACTTCCGAGTGCGTTCATCCGCCTGTAGGATGCCCTCTGCGGAGACGAACTCCGTCACCATGACATCGGCACCCAGCTCCTTGCACAGACTGCGAAAGACCATGTCTGTGACGCCCGCCATGGGGGCGAGATAGAGGGGGAATTTGCCAGGGGAGAGCCAGGGAAGCATTTCTATAACATGGCTTCAAATTGCCAAATCCTCAAGGAGGAGCAATTTTGGCGAACAAAGTGCGCAATCCGGGTTGTATAACTATCCTCACTCTGAGAAGATACATACCATGAAACTGAAGCACATCCTCATCATTGCCCTGCTTGCTGGCGGCATCACCGCCTGCGAAAAGAAAGCGGGCTCGCAGACCGAAGCCGACAAAAAGGCCGACGAGGCCTCTGAGAAGGTGGAGCAGGCTAAGGACGCCATCAAAGACGCCACCAAGGCGGCTGGTGATGCCGCAGCTGCCAAGCTCGACGAAGCTAAAGAATCCGCCACCAAAGCCGCTGATGAACTCAAGGCCAAGGCTGAGAAGGCTGCGGCAGATGCCAAGGCTGCCGGAGAGAAGGCAGTTGGAGCCACAGCGGATGCCGTGAAAGACGCCGCGAAGAAGGTGGAAGAAGCCGTGACCCCGGCTCCGACGCCTCCTCCCGTCCCTGCTCCGGCACCGGCACCGGCCCCAGTGCCTGCTCCGGAAGCCGCCCCGGCTCCCGCGCCAGCACCTGCTCCCGCGCCTGGTTCCTAGGCTCGGAGTGTGAGAGGAGATCGTCGTTGACGATCTTGAAATGATTCAAACGGCATCGAAGCAATTCGATGCCGTTTTTGCGTTGTGACTGGAGATGGGTGCCAGATTTCCAGGAACCCCTTGCGGGAGAGATGTGTGAGGCACCATGCCTCAGATTCTCTCTGCGGAAAGGCCCGCCCCAAGGCACATTCATGTGCGAATGGGGCGGGCCAGGAGATCGAGCGGGCCTGAATCTTTCGGCTATTGGGGAGATCTTGCCGGTTGTTCCTTTCCGCGGTTTGTGGCGTGGACAAGAATGCCGCCGACTGCTCCCATTGCACCGCCGCCAGCCACCGTAAGGGCGATTGGGGTGGTGAAGCCCAGGAATTTGCGCCAATCTTCGGCAGAGAGGCTGTTCCAGACATCAACCGACTTGACCACATTCCAGCCGTAATTCACAAAAGAATTGCTTCCAGAGCCCCCGGGATGGAGCCAGAAGCTGGCAAAAAACCCCGCCGTGGCACCCGCGACCAAGCCCCAACGAATCCAACGTGAGGAAACGCGATCTACTGGCCAGGACAACAGGAAGGGCAGGTTCACCAGGAAGATGAATGCGAGCAACTCATTGTTGATAAATGCCACCCCCCCCATGAGCCAGTCGATGCTGCGGTGCATCACGAGCAGGGAGATCCCCGTCAAAAAGCCCAGGACACGATTCCCGATGGCAAAAATGCAGAGGAACTCCAGGAAGAGTCCGCTGCCGAAGAACAGGCGCGAGAGCCCGGGGTGCTCCAGCATCCAGATCGCCTCAGGCGGATTGCCTGCGAATGCGGGGTCGAAGTTGTTTAAATAGCTCTGGCGGGCGGTCTTGAGCATATCCATCGCCACGTTGTTGGAATTCCAGAGCCACATGCCTCCAGAGTTGTCGAGCTTGGTGAAGACGGAGATGAAGTACATTCCCGTGAGAATGACCTGGGCCTGCACAAACATCCAGGCGCGCAGCTTTTCATCAGGCGGGGCCAGGGTGAACTTCTCCCGGAAGTTGTAGTAGAGAACCGCGATGGCCTGGATGATGAGCGTGCAGCTCACGATCTGGTACCCGTGGTGGGTGAAGCCCTGCGAGTTGTACAAGGTGAACGGCAGGACATGCATCAGTGCCAGCACGGGCAGCACCAGCGGGAGAGCCGCTCCGGCGACGTAGAAGACGAGCAGACCCGCAAAGATGGCGCGGTAAACATTCCAGGTGGAGGGGTCCGCCAGCCAGGTGAGCCAGAGCTTTCCATCGTTGATGCCATGCAGCAGCTTCAGCAGGCCCACGGGGTGCGGCTCCTGCGTGTAGTCGATGCTCAGCCGGAGGGTGAACAGCAGGAAGAGCGAGAAGAGGAGCCGGGAGAGAAAGCCCTCTACGGCAGAGACTTTGGGCAGGGTATTCCAGCCAGAGAAGAGCCATTTGATCATCGTGCCTGGGGGGTGAGGGTTTCCTTGCCGATCAGTTCGACTTCCTCGACTACTTTGCTGTCTTTGTAGCTGATATATGACTTGATGATTTGAAGCTGGTCGGGCAGGACCTGGTTCTTTCCTTTGGCCTCGTGCCGCATCTGGACGAACATTTCATCACAAACTTGTTGCACCATGGCGGGAGGCAGATCTTTGGCCTTGATGTCGTGCTTCTTGGCGAGTTCCTCCGCTTTTTTGCGGTAGATTTTCCCGATCTTCGGGCAGGTGATGCCGGTCAGCTTCTGTACCGGGATGGGCTGCCCATTCCCATCCGCTACTGTGTAGTAGGGGCGTTCGGCACTTGGATTGGAGTACATGGGGTAGTTGGAAAACGGATAGTTCTCCTTCAACAAGAGTGAGAGGGCAGTGTAGATCAGAAGTGCGCCAATGGGGCTGCGCTTGAGAAAGGCCCAAGCTTTTTTTGCTGGGGGGGATAGGTGCGCCATTGGGGAAACCCTGATGGGCTCCTGAATGGCGGGGGGCTGGACAACGGAAGGCATGGCGGGTAGACGGGAAAAGTCGGGCGGAGAAAAGCAGGTACCTTTTGCTAGCTGCATCACGTATCCATGACAAGTCGTTGATTGACAATGGCTCCGCGGATTTTGATTGTATGGAAAGATTGAGTGAGGTAAATTATCAACGGTCGTGAAGTATTTCTTTATGAAACGGCAAGTTCTCCCCTGGTTTGCGGTGGGGAGTGTTTGCGCCGCTGTCTTGCAGTTTAGCATTTTTGGCCAGGACCCGGGAGTTGCAATCTCTCCGGTCCTGCCTGCAATCGCACCTGTGGTGGAAGGGTCAATTAGGGTGTTACCGAGTCCCTCGCCGGTTGACCCCGTTGCCCATCCGGCGGCTCCACCCTCGGTGGAGGGACCCGTCATCCCGCCGACGGTGGTCGCGGCGTCCGCGACTCCTGGGGACATGCCGGTGGGGACCCTGCCGGAACCCATTGCGGAGCCCCGCCGGGTGCGCCAACCCCTTCAGGAGTACTTTACGGTGTTCGATCCCCAGCGGGAGGCTCGCCAGAACGTGCACGAGAAGGTCAACCCGTTCATCACCTACACCCACCTCGGCACCGACTTTGGTTTCATTGGCAACGGCCAGGAGTCCATTGGCTGTGAGCGGGGTGCCGTGCTGATCAACATGCCTCAGGGCTACTGGGCGGGCATGTGGCATGGGCTGGCAGGCATCGGCACTGATCTGGACTCCCAGCTCGACTTCCGCGCGTGCTACCCGCCCTTCATGAACACCAAGTTTCAGCCCAAGATTGTGGGTTTCGAACTCCGTGGGAAGGGGAAGGGGACGTTGAAGGTTGAGATCAAATCCTCCCTGCAACAGGTGCTGTGGATGAAGCCCTTTGTTCTGGATACCCCGGATATCCGCACCCAGGTGGAGCCCGTGAACCCAGACCAGGTAGGGAAAGCCAAGTACCTCAACTGGGTGGCTGAGTCTGGGACGGATGTCTCCTTGGATTCCGTTTCTTTCATTGTCCAGGCACCGGCCATTCCTTTCGACGAATATGTGTTTCTCACCAGCTATGCCAAGCTGGCGCGCTGCTTCAGTCTGCGGACGGCTTGGGTAAGAGACCGTGCCCACATCCGGGATGGGCATTTTGACAACGTTCCGGCCACGGGCCTTTTTGCCATGTGCTCGGCGCTGGCCGCGGAACTGGGTGTGGTGGACCACAAGTTCGCACGGGACCTGGTGTACCGCGTAAATGACAACATCACCCGGCTCGACAGCTCGCGCGGGCTGCTGCCTCACTTCGTGAAGGTGTTTGAGAATGGACACTACGGCATTGTGCCAGGCACGGAGTACAGCCTCGTGGACACAGCCATCTACTACCATGCCATGTTGGTGGCAGCAGAGATTTTGCGGGATCAGCCGCTCAAGGATCATCTGACAGATCAATTGCGGGCTATTGTGCTGGATGAGATGCTGGTGGATGGGGAAGGGTACATCCGTCACGGCGTGCGCGAGGATCGGGTGACACCATTGCGTGCCGTGTGGCGTGACTGGGGTGGGGAGACCGCACTGGTGCTGGCCATGGCCAACATGACCGCCAAGCCCCCGCCGCTTAAGATGGCCACTACTGGGCGGGTTTACGACGGCACAGGGTTCATTCCAGAAATTCAGAGCCTGTTCTATCCAGACTTCGATCAGGAAACGGCGGATGCGATCTCCCGGCAGAGCTGGCCAGCCATCCGCAAGGACATGCTAAAGCGCCAGAAGGAATACTTCCCCAAGAACTGGCCGGACAGCCAGGCGGCCAAGGAGCGCTTCTTCGGCCTCTCCGCTGGCGAGGCTCAGCACGGTAACGGCTACATGGTGGGAGGCGTGGACCTGCCGCAGCAGACCGTCATTCACCCGCACTATGTGCTGCTCTCCGGGAGCACTGATCCCGACCCGGAAGGTGTTTATGATCTGCTTCGCAAGATGGAGGATGATCAGCTCTTTCCCCCGTGGGGGATGGTGGAGAATTTCACCAAGGACCTTGACGAATATCTTCCCATGTTGGGGGCTCTGAATGCCAGTTTTGAATGCTTGGGGGCGTACAACCTCATGGCCAGGCACCGCAAGGCCAAGAACCTGGTTTACGAAGCGTCACGTTCGAATTCTGAACTCCGCCGTGGAGTCAGCATCTTCTACCCGGTGGCCACCACTTCGGCAGAGGCGAGCAAGACGGGCATTTCATTGACGGTGCGGTAGATCCGGCTGCCGTCCTCTGTTGCCAGGGCTTCCTCGTCTGCAGGAATGCCGTGGGCGCTCTTTTCAGCTTCCGTGGCCAGGCGCAGCGGCTGCTTGGTATTGGGGCAGCGTAGCAGGGCGATCATGGCTGGGGAGAGCATGATCCAACCTATGATGGAGACGGAATCCGGGCAATCAGGAAGTTGCCTTGCCTGGGGAGCAGGAGCGGGGCTTCGGTAACGCCGGGCAGCAGTGGAAAAAGGATTGTCTTGGAGTGGCGGTTTTGTTGCAATGCCGCGCTTGGAACTCCGTACTGGGTTCCACTCGTTTTTTCCTCAGCCTCCTTGCTCCCACCCATGACCAATTCGACGACTGCAATCCGGCCGGACATGCGCCTCTTCTGGGCGTGTTTCATCGCTCTCGTGGCGACCTCCTTCGTTTTTGGGGTGAGGGCGAATACCATTGGCGACCTTCAGGCCACCTTTAACCTCTCCGAGCAGGAGAAGGGTGCCATCAACGGGGCGGGCATGTGGCCCTTTGCGCTCAGCATCATCTTCTTCAGTCTCATCATTGACCGCATTGGCTACAAGACGGTGGCGGTGTTCGCCGTGATTTGCCACGCCGTGGCGTTGATTCTCACGCTCCGGGCAACGGGATACCAGTCGTTCTACTGGAGCACGCTGTTGGTCTCCGTGGGAAATGGCACCGTTGAAGCCTTTGTAAACCCGGTGGTGGCAACACTGTTCCCCCGCCAGAAGGCAAAGTGGCTCAACATTCTTCACGCTGGCTGGCCCGCAGGTCTGGCCCTGGGGGCGCTCTTTGCCGTGCTGCTCGGATCCGGGGCTGACAAGGCTGCCAACCTGAGGTGGGCGTATGGTGCCTGCTTTATACCAGTTGTGATTTATGCGGCATTGATCCTCCCACGGCAGTTCCCGGCGAACGAACGTGTGGCGGCTGGCGTGAGCTATCGGGACATGCTGAAGGAAGTCGGAGCGGTGGGTTTCTTCATCATCACGGCTTTGACCGTGCCTGCGGTGTCTCAGATGATGAGCCAGCCTGCGTCTCTCCCCGTCGTGCTTGCGATAGCCTCGGTGGTTGCGATTGCCATGGGGCTGTACACCCGGTCCTTGGGAAACTGGCTCTTCATCTTTGTCCTCATCACCATCGGACCACTGGCGACCACTGAGCTGGGTACAGATGGTTGGATGCCCGACCTTCTCAAACTCAGTGGTCCGGACTTCCCGCACTTTGAGACCTGGATCTTCGTGTACACCTCCGTGATCATGACGGCGCTGCGATTCTATGCTGGCCCGATCGTGCACAAGTTCTCGCCCATCGGGCTGCTGGTCATCGGTGCCGCCATCGCTGTGGTGGGGCTTCTCTGCCTGTCGCAATCGGCCGGCTGGGTCATCTTGGGGGCGGCTACCGTCTATGCCTTGGGAAAAACCTTCCTCTGGAGCACAACGTTGGGAATGGTGTCCGAGCAGTTTCCCAAAGGTGGGGCGCTTACCCTGAACGGTGTTTCCGCCGTGGGAGTCCTCTTCCTCGGCGTGCTGGGTACTCCTGCGATTGGCTACAAACAGGACCTGGACATGGACAAGCGTCTCTCCGCGACTGAGAACGTTGCCCTCTATGCCAAGGTCAAAGGGGAGGAAAAACCCACCATCTTCGGCAGTGCGCCGAGCCTGGACCAGACGAAGATCAAGACTCTGACTCCCGAAGAGACCAAGCAACTGGAGCGGGCCCAGGCTGCGAGCAAGCTGCATGTGTTCGTGAACATTGCCATTCTCCCAGCCTTCATGTTCTTGTGCTATTTAGGCATGTTTTTGTATTTTAAGGCCAAGGGCGGCTATAAACCCGTCGCACTGGGGCATGCTGACGAGGCAGATCCCGGTTTCTAACCGAGTTTTTCCTTGAGGCATCCCGCCTTTCTGTTTAAAAACGCGGCTGCTTCAGCCGTTCCTTGGTTTCGTACGGAGCTTCTTCCGGCAAAGTCACCTCACTCACCAGACAGACATCAACCAAATACACAACACACACATGAGTAGCAACGCGGGCATCGCGCCCAATGCAAATCGCCTCCTTTGGGCAGGCTTTATGGCCATCTTGGCCGCCGGCGTCGGATTCTCCGTTCGCGGCGGAATCTTGGGCCAGTGGTCTCACCAGTTCGGCTTCACCATGACGGAGCTGGGCACCATCACCGGAGGGGGGCTTACCGGCTTCGGCGTTGTGATTATATTGACAAGCCTTTTTGCCGACAAAATTGGCTACGGCAAGCTGATGATCGCAGCATTCCTGCTGCACTTCGTCTCGGCCGTGCTAACGCTTGCCACGCCAGCATTCTTTGCGTCCGGTGGAAAGGAAGCCGCCTACTGGTGCCTCTTCTCGGCCATGTTTATCTTCGCCATTGGTAATGGTGTTTGCGAAGCGGTAGTCAATCCTCTCACTGCGACGCTGTTCCCCTCGAACAAGACCCATTACCTTAACATTCTCCACGCCGGTTGGCCTGCAGGTTTGGTGATCGGTGGTCTCGCTTCCACGTTCATGTCGGCCAAGACGGATGCCTCTGGTGCCGTCATCGCTGCCGCAGTGGACTGGAAGATCCAAATGTCCTTGTTCCTCATTCCTGTCGTGCTCTACGGCGTGATGTTGATTGGGCAGAAGTTCCCGAAGTCCGAGGTGGAGTCCGCTGGTGTGACGATTGGCGAAATGGTCAAGTCCGTCATTGCTCCTCTATTCTTTGTCCTCATCGTGTTGCATGCTCTGGTGGGCTATGTTGAACTGGGCACGGATTCCTGGATTGCCAAGATTACCGGCAATATCATGGCCAGCCCTGCCAATGGATTGAAGCTGATGGTTTACACCTCGCTTCTCATGTTCGCCCTGCGCTTTGTGGCGGGTCCGATCGTTCACCGTATCTCTCCTCTGGGTCTGCTTTTTGTCAGCGGGATTCTGGGCTGCATCGGTCTGACGCTCTTGGGCAATGCGACCAGCATCGCCATGTGTGTGGTGGCCGCCACGGTCTATGCCTGCGGGAAGACCTTCCTCTGGCCGACCATGTTGGCCGTGACTTCTGAGCGGTTCCCCAAGGGTGGTGCGGTAGCCATCGGATTGATTGGTGGCGTGGGAATGTTGTCAGCTGGTCTCCTGGGGGGGCCTGCCATCGGTTACAAGCAGGACTACTTCGCAACGAAGCAGCTTGAAGTGAAGGCTCCTGAAACGTATGGCCGCTACTCTGTTGCCGAGCCCAAGGGGTTCCTCTTCCTTCCGAAGATCAAAGGTCTGGACGGTGCCAAAGTGGGCGTCCTTGAGGACAAAGGTAAAGAGCTTGCCAACGTTGGCGCGGCTCTCGCCAAAGATGGCAAGCAGGATAAGAACCACGATGCTCTCGCCACCTGGTGGGAATCCTCCAAGTCTTCGGTCGAAGCTGACATTCAGCCGGTCAAGGATGCCACACTTGAAGGCAGCCGCATGGCCCTAAAGGTGACGGCAGCCGTTCCAGCGATCATGGCGGTCCTTTACCTGCTCCTGATTCTTTACTTCAAGGCAACTGGAGGCTACAAGGCCCTGCAAGTGACTGGTGAACAGATCGCTGGTGGTGTGCAAGGCCCTGGTGAAGGCTGAGACGGCGATCCTCCCTGAGTTCGAATAGACGTTTGTGGGACGAGGTCTGTGCCTCGTCCCATTTTTTTGGTGGTTGGGTCAGACGCTTGAACTGCTTGCCCATGCCGGAATGGACTGCATGGTTAGGCATGAGGATTCGAGAAATGTGGTGTCTGGCAGTCACAGCGGTCGCACTGATCGCAGGTCGCGCCGGATTCGCGGCCACTCCCGACGAGGCCCGGACTGCGCTGGAGAAGTGGCTGGTTTCGGCCTCTAAAGTGAATTCGGTCCAGGCCAAGTTTGACCAGTTGCGCCAGCTCAAAAGCGTGCGCAAGCCGCTCAAGCGGGAGGGCCAGATGTGGATGGAAAAGACAGGTGGTTTCCGCTGGCAGGTCGGACAGGTGCCTGATCTCCTGGTACAGCGGGGGAGAGACGGCTCTCTATGGGTCCTGGATGGCAAAGACAAGAAAGCCCGGGTCTGGAGCAAGGAAGCCCTGGAGGCCCAGGAGAAGGATGGCAAGGGGCAAGGGTTTGCCATGATCCAGTCCATGCAGGCGATCTCCTTGAAGGAGTTCGAGGAGCAATTCAAAGTTCGCGGCGGGGAGCCTGATGCCAACAACGCAGACCTCTGGACATTCGAGCTGGGATTGAAGGACAACAAGGCCGCCCTCTTTGTCATCAAGGTTACCCTCAAGGGGAACGTCAAGGAAGGTGCACTGCATGCCCTCACCATCCATATGCGGGATGGATCCAGCATGACCACCGCGATCACGGAGTACCGTTTGAACGGAGCCATCCCGGACAGCGTGTTCAAGGTGGACACTGCGGGGTATGAAGTGGAGAAGGAGTAAGAACGCAGGTTTCTGAATCCAAAGTATAGAACTCCAAGATTCATTGATTGGGGATGGACGTCGTGGGCAGACTTGATGAGGTTGGACCTTCCGCCTTTAGAGAGGTTTGGTCTTGCAGACCTTGAGCGTTGCCCAGGGGCTCCTATGGAGACGGTGGTCCCGCTTGGGACCATCTCGCAGAATACAACGCCTCTCGCACGGAAGAACAGCGCACGATGGATCCCACCTCGTGGGAGAGCATCTCGGTGATATCGCCAGGACGGATAGGGAGGTCACGCAGCCGGGAGCTTTTGGTCAGGGGCCTCCCTTAGATGACGAGGGACTCCTGATCACCGGAAGAGAAGGGGGCTCCCAAGCGAATCATCCCTCACTTTGCGATTGATCCGACCTCTTTCGTCATCATTGCTGGGGCATGGATTTTGACTCAGCGCTTCGCGCCCTGCCCCATGGTCCCGAGTTCAGATTTGTGGATTCTCTCGTTTCCCTGGAGCCAGGGAAATCTGCGACTGGCTCCTATCGACTGCGTGGTGACGAGCCCTTTCTGAAGGGGCATTTTCCTGGTCTGCCGCTCATGCCCGCCGTGCTGATGGTGGAGGCCATTGCCCAGATCGCCGGGGTGGCCGCGCAAACAGACCCGGAGATCCCGCCGCTCGCCGATCTTCGACTCACAGCGATCCGGTCGGTAAAGGTGTTTGGAGCGGCTTTCCCGGGGGACGGCCTACAGATCGAAGCCGAGGTGCAGGGGAGGATGGGCCCCCTTATTCAGGCCACAGGCCGGGTGCGACTGGGGGAGAAGATCCTCGCGGAAGGCCAGGTGACCCTGAGCGGTGGAGCTGCGCCTCCTTGAATTCGCAGAGGCGCGTGGTATTTCAAATCATGGCGACATACATCTACGAAACCATTCCTCAGACGGAAGGGGAAGCCCCGAAGCGTTTTGAAATCAAGCAGAGCATGCGCGACGCCGCTCTGACGAACCATCCGGAGACAGGAGTGCCTGTCCGCCGTGTCATCACTGGCGGGGCAGGGCTCATGGGCGTTGGGCAGACTGCTCCGGTTTCTTCCGGTGGTGGCGGGCATTGTGGCACCGGGTGCGGCTGTCATTGAAAATGAATTCATTAGAGGTGTAAAAAAGACTTGCGGGAATGCGGAATCTACGCAAACTGCGCGTCCTCAAATGAATTCCAAGGACAGGTGCCAGAGTGGTCGAACGGGCACGATTGGAAATCGTGTGTACTAGTGATAGTACCGAGGGTTCGAATCCCTCCCTGTCCGCCATTCATCACCAGAGCGTGATGTTGTAAGAAAGGCCAGTTGGCAAAAGGTTGCTATTTGCCGCAGTGCGAACCACCGCCTGCTTGAATGTTTCACAGGGTGTCAGGTTCGATAAAGCTTGCAGCTGCCTACGGTGCGGTCAGCCATTTTATGGTGCGATTCTCCGTCTGACCTAGCTTAGAATTCCTGGCATGGTCATCTGAGGCGGCGAAGAGCGGGCGAGATGACCATAGGCATCGCATTGAAGCTCTGTCCCGTTGTTTTCAACGATGGCTTGTTTGTTGCAACGGAAACGGGCCAGCTTGATCAATAGCTGGTCTGCGGTCCTTTCCTCTGAGAGGAGTTCTTGCAGGAGTCCGGTTGCTTCGTCGTTCCTCAGAAGCAAGGACCACTCGTACAAACTGCCATACGAGGCGATTTCGAGGTGCTCAATCTTCTGGGCGGCCCCTGCCAGAGCTGCGTTGATGGCGGGAGAATTGCCGAACGCATGGATCATGTGATGGCACTCTTGAATCAGCTTCGCGGTGACTTCGCACTTGGTGGCAATCGCTGGCTGGTTGAAGGCCTGAAAGACATGCGTTAGCTTTTCAATCTGACGTACCGTCTCATGGTGGTGGGACAGCATCAGGCTTTGCAAGGTGGAGGCCGTTGCTTCCTCGATGACATAGGGCATTCCCAGGACCAGCTGCATTTCCGAACTGAGTCTGCTGCCGAGCTGATGGAGGAATAATTCCTTGAGGCTTTTCATGGGGGTAGCGACGAGTGGTGGTGCCTTGTTGTTGTTATTTTCTGTTAAACTGAGGGATTGCACCCTGCGTAATGAGGGGCGCGGGTCCCTGCCTTTTGTCGCGAAACCGTCGTTTTGCCGATGACGAGGCTATTTGGCATCTGTTTGCCCGGATGACAGGTCTTCCGCCGGGGGATTGGGTGGCGGGACGAAGATGGAAGAACCAGTCAGGTCGTTGAGGGTCAGGCTGCTCGGAGCTTGTTGTTCGCTTGGCCGGTACTGTTCACTCTGGGTGTCTTTGTCCTGTGGCCCGGTACACAGCAATCCTGGTGAGGTGATGCCCATTCCAGGGCGATATTCAGCGATGTCGTAGCTGCGGTGAGTATTCATGAGGATAGGTAGTTGGCGGTGGTCCATGTGGCACCACTCTCGAAGGGTTGGCTGAAAATGTATATGGGGTGAACGCCCCATTATTTGTGAATCAGGCATCTTGCTTTCGGGTCACTCACCGCGATGCACCGTGTGGGAAAAAGACTGCTCAATGGAGCAAAAAGGCTCAGATGCCCATTGCGTCATCTGATTGATGTATGGCATGTTTTGGCCGTGAAAATGTTGAATTATCTCTGCCAAAGCGGCCGTGAGTCAGGTCTTGGTCTAAGCCTCCTCATGGTTGTGTGTGGAGTGCTTCCTTTTCTGTCAGCCCAAGAAAGGCTGATTGATACCGCTGACGAGTCAATCGCGTCTCAGTCGTCTCTGGCCGAGGTGGTGTCCATGGCCCGGTGGTCGGAACCTGTAAATGGATTGGCGGCGCGGGTGGACTTTGTGGACCCTACTGGACCCGCAGGATACGTGGTGCTGCTGCAATTGCGCAATGTCGGTGCCTCGCGACTGAGAGTGCCCATGGGGAACCCGCCAGATTCCCAACTCGCCCGCCTTTTTGAATTGCACAAGCGTGACCGGAGAGGAGCGTGGCATCGGGCTCCATGGATGCCGGGTGAGCATCTGGACGGTGACGGTCCAAAGGTGGAAAGAGGGGGCGTGATTTACGCGGGGCTTTCAGCTGGGCAGGATATCGTACGGCCACCCGTTGTCTTGCAGCCAGGGGAAGGGGCATTGGTCTATCTCTGGGGTGATAGGCCTGGCGGTGATGAGCGGAGGCATCCACTGGATGTAAAGATCGTCCTCCGTCTCAAAGAAGGTCTGGATTCAGCCGCTGCTGTTGATGGTCCGTCATTGACAGCACCGAAGGGGGGGAAGCTCCTGACTGCGACCAAGCCCTCCAGTGCGTTGGTTCCAACGTGGACGGGTGTGCTGGAGACGCCTCCATTTCCAACGCGACGAGCCATCAAATTTCACGCTCATCGACGTGGGCAGTTGGAGTGTCCGACGATTCTCCCGCCCATCAGCTACGCCATCGGGCATCCTCTCACTCGTGACATGTGGGGCACGCAGTTCGAGGGGCTTTGCCAGTCCAATATTGCACTCGATGCAGCGGTTGATCTTTACCAGCCACTCCCGATGCGGAGCATCTTGGAGAAGCGAATGGGCGAGGCTTCTCCGATGGTCGTGAAGCTGTTGATTGCCGTGCCAGCCGTAAGAATGAGCAGTGCCCCCGCGATGAGCTTGCTCAAAAACTGGGCGCAGACTACGGAGTGGAGTGAGGTCAGGGAACTTCACCGGGCGCTGGGTCATCTTCTATACTGCTATGGTCAGGAGACTCCACCCTGGTTGCTTGCATTGATCGAGAAGGTATTGACCGACGAACGTAAACTCACTTTTGATCACTCTTCTGGCCCAAGTGGCGTGGCCGCCCGCACCGTGCTTGAGCATGGGACTGAAGAGGAACGGCTTCCGCTAGCACTGGCGCGAACCAGGTGTCCCGGGGCGTTCTCGGTATTGGAGGCAAATTTTAAGAAATACCCCAGCGACTACGGAGTGCTGGCTCTGACTTGGCTGGGCGACCCACGCGCCGCGCCGCTTCTACTGGATGCCTTGCGGACCAGGACTCTCGCGTTGCAACCTTCGAGCTGGCCTGATGTTGACGATCTCTCAAGGGCCGTGGCAAGGTATCGGATTCAAGAGTCTGTGCCGCTGCTTATGGAGCATCCGAAATCCCCTGAAGCGGTGACGGCATTGGGAAGGCTCGGTGATCTTCGCGCCCAGGCTTACCTCGAAAAATTGATCAACACGGAGCCTGGCCAGATGACAGAGATTTCCCTTGCCGCCAGGATCGCCCTGGCTGCCCTTGAGCCAGCCAAACGACGGGTCAGGTTCGAGGAATTGATGAAAGGGCCATTTCATGGTCGATGGAGAGCTGTCGAAGTGGTGAGGAAGATGGCCGGGCTTGAAGACCCCAGCTTGAGCCCTTTGTTCATGGCCTATGTTGCCACCAGCGATGACAAGTACATTGTCCGCGCCTCAGTGGAGCACCTCGGTCAGATGAGAGCGCACGAGGCAGTGCCGGTGTTGCTCGCGAGCTTTGATCGGAAATTCGATCCTGAGTCTGACAACAGCAAGAGCTCCTACACAAGTGCCGAACATCGCGCCAATGTCGTTGGTGCTCTTGAACTAATCTCAGGAGAGGACCTGGGGCCCGACCTGGAACCCTGGATGAAATGGTGGAAAGGGCGGGTGCAGAATCTGCAGCCCTGAGTGAGGGCATTCAGCGAACATTGCCAGAGCCGCCAACCCAATCGATCGAGCTCGAAGCCTATGACGAATGGGTGCTTTCAGCGGTGACGTTCGAGCTCTTGCCTCGTACATCGGTCTCTACTTTTTCACACACGCTGGACAGATGCCATAGAACTCCAGCTCCGCCTGAATCTCGTGCCAGCCTGTTGAAACCGTGACGGACCTCTGCAAGCCATCCAGAGGCAGCTTCACCTCAACGGAAGTGATTTTTTCGCAGCTTTTGCAGATCAGATAGTCGTGCTGGTGTCCCCTCACAAGAAGCTGGAAATGGGTCGATCTCCCTCGAAAACTGAACCGGCGCACAATTTCCGCTTCCTCGAGTTTCATCATCAGGCGATAGATGGTGGCTTGGTCCAACTTGCTGAGATTTGGCTTCGCTCCCAGTTCCAGAAGCGTCATCGGATGGTGGTGAATGGCCATTTCCATCAGCAACGCCACCAACCCACGGGTGCGACGCATGTTCAGAGGTTTCAGATTCTCAACCAGCTGCTCCACCAGTTCGTCAGCCTCAGAGGCTGGAATGGAACACATCAAGTGCTCGCAGCAGTGTTCATGACCACCGGCACCTGAAGTCGATTCCCGGGAAACTGGATTGATCACTTTCGTGCGCGAGGCGGTGGCAACCTTTTTGGTCATGTGCGCAAACAACAGCCTAATGCAAACAATTGCAATAAGCTCGTGCTGGATGCTGGCAATTACGGCACCTCACACTGAAACTCGCTGTGGACGTGTCATCCAGCCAGGCACAGAAGGTGGCAACGGCTCTCAAGGGCAGTGTTGAGAGTTGCGTCGCCATCGTAAGCGGGCGAGGATTTGAGCGAACTCGGGAAGGGGTTCTCTTCCAGCTAAATTACAACTCAGCAGTTCACTTTTTCGGTAATGCAAATCAGTTGCATTTAAATGCTTGACCCTTGAGGACGATGCCAAATAGTGATTCATGCAAGTGAGTTGCGGTTATAGGAGGGGGTTTACACTTCTGGAGTTGCTTGTGGTCATCGGCGTCGTGGCGGTGTTGGCTACCTTGGTCCTGGTTGCTGGGAGGTCTGTCCTGTCGAAAGCCAGGCAGGCCAAGTGTGCAGGGAATCTCCGCCAGCTTGGCACAGCCATCTTGAGCTATACCCAGGACCACGATGGCACGTTTCCCATGACCTCGCACGGGCTCGATGCATCCAGCTTCGAGAAGGGCTGGATCTTCAGCCTCAGAGATTACCTGGCGAATGTGGACGAGATGCGGATATGCCCGGTGGACCCCAAGGGGGAGGAACGGCTGGCAGGCAACGGTACCAGCTACCTGCTCAACAGCTTTCTAACTGTTCCGCAGGTCGGGCCCTTCGGTGAGAATCTCGGTGGCTATACGAGCCTGAACCAGGTGCCCCGGCCCCAATCAACACCTATCGCGTTCATAATCAATTTCTCCCGGGGTGCCGGGATGACGAACGATCACACCCACTCGGAGTCCTGGGAGGGCTCATGGTCCTCATTGCGGCGGGACATTCAGCCCGACGCCTTCTGTGGCGGCACCCGCTCGGAGGACGGTTGCAAAGGCTCCTCGAACTATCTGTTTGTAGATGGGCATGTGGAATCAATCAATGCCGAGACCCTCCATCAATGGATCACTGGCGGCTATAACTTCGCCGACCCTGCCGCGGTACGAGACTGACGCACCCCCCCACCAGAAAAGATGAATGCCCCCATCCGAATTGCCTGCCACACTCTCATGTTGCTTGGTGCCCTTGCTTCTCGCTTGGACGCCGCGATCACAGTGCTTGGTCCCGGGCATATGGACTTTGACATCAATGTAGATTCGAGCGGTGAGTGGTCCACATCCCTGAGCCACGATGTTCAAGGAGCATTCGCCACCGATACCGATTCAGTCCTGTATCTGATCAATCAATCCATGCCGACTGGCAGCCGTGCAGCCAGGCCCTCCGGGAGCCAGTGGAGTTTCCTCGGGACACCGGCTGGCGGTAATGTGTGGATCCTCCCGCAAACGCAAAGCGCATCCCCCAACGCTGTCTGGCTGGGGCTTAGCACGGAGGGCACATCCGCGTCGTACCTTGGGGCGTGGGACCCCGCCCATACAAGCGTGGCCTCGGGCCAATGGATCGAGCTCCGGCTGCTAGGGGTCGAGTACCATGGCAATGAAACGAACAATCAGTTCTCCATGTGGCTGACAGACGGTTTTGGCAATCCCAACGTGTGGATGGACACTGCGGACGGTATTGCCACCACCGGGCTCGATGATGTGTACTACATGCCCATAGGTGGCCATGTGCACATGAACTGGGGGTTCACCAGCATGGGCATCTATGACGTTACTTTTGAGGCCCGGACCTATCTGGCGAACGGTTCGGAATCCATCAGTGAGGACTTTACCGTCCGCTTTGGGGTGAACGCGACAGACGTGGTGCCCGAGCCTGGCCGGGGTCTGTTGCTCATGCTGGGGCTCAGCATGCTGTTGGGGCGTCGCGGCCGGAGAAGAATCAGGGGCTGAGCTGGCGGGCCAGCCTTTTCTGGAAACCGGCCTGGGTGAACCAGCATGAGGGCCTCACCCAGCTGGTGCACCCGCGCAGGCAGCAGGGCGGTTGACTGCGACTTAAATCGTCATCCCTGCTGGGTTCGCACCGTTTCGGCGGTTGCGACGGAAAAGAGCCAGGGCCAGTCCACCTGCGGTAAGCAGTATCCGCGAGGGTTCTGGCGTCACCAGGAAGCTGAATGTGGCAGGGGTGGAGAGCGGGGTGTCCCCTTGATAAACACTCGAAAACGTGAACTCCAGTTCGTAAAGACCCGGCTGGGTGAACCCGAATGCGTAGTGGGTGTGGTCTCCCACCTCCACACTTAGCCTGTTGTTGTCCAGCGTAGAGCCGGGGTCGTAGGTTGAGAAGATGACATCACCGCTTGCACGATTGCCCCAAGTGGCGCCCAGTCCAGTCGTCTCGTACACCCCGAACTGGGCCCCCTGAGGCATCGTCCAGTTTGTGAGCACCATGTGAATGACGGAGGCCGTGACCGGATCCCCTGTCCATGGGCTGGTGAATTCATGGATCCAGTCCTCATCAAGCAGTCCTTCCCCCGAGAACCCCAGATAAGGCCCGGTGCTCGCCCCTCCCATGACCCAGATGGACTGGCCAGCTGAGATTCCGAGCATTCCGGCAAAGCGATTGATTGACGCCTGGTTGTTGGTGACCGTGGTTCGCGCGGCATCTGTCTGGATCAAAATATCCTCCGGCCCATAGGTGGCTCCGCCGTCCATATGGATGATCGGATTGAGCTCTTGCGTTTGCGACTCATATGTCACGCGGAAATCGCCATGGCCCGTGGTGTAAACATAGGCTGAGGACGCGAGAGTAGGTATGATGAACATCGCGAGTATTGGCAGGAAGCACGATGGCTTCAGCCGCAAACGAGCGCCATCCCTCTCAGCAGGTCCGCCTGATATCGCAGGGTGGGGATTGGGGAGAAGCAGCGAGATCATCAGGATAATGAAAAGCAAGGTGTGGATGCAATGAAGTTGCGTTAAAAACATTGGCTTCGGGATCCAGCGTTCGTCAAATCATTTAATGCAAACGGATTGCAAAAGAAGGGCGGCGCTGCCACCGTTTCCGGCTGGGGGCTAAGTTCAGCGGTGGACGTATTGATGAATTGTCCACGGGGTTTTAGCGTGATTGCGATCACGGAATGTAATTTATATTGCAAATAGGTTGCGGGAAAGGTTTATGAGATAATGTATGTCATTTGCATTATGAGGCATAGTCACGATCCTCCGCAGCCTGTGTTTCGAATGGGGCTGACCATCTTGCTGGCGCTTTTGCTGGGCCTGGTCACCTCGTCCGCTCTTGCTCAAAACACAGGGACGGTCGGGTTCGAATCGGCCAGCTATCAGGTCAATGAGCAGTCCGCCTATCTGACGGTGCTTGTCCGGCGAACGGGAGGCAGTAGTGGCACTGTATCGGTCAACTTTGCCACGTCTGACGGCACCGCGATAGCGGCTACGGCGGGAGTCGCGAATGACTACACTCCCACGAGTGGGACGCTTGTGTTCGAAGATGGCGAGACGGAGAAGGTCATCACTGTGCAGATCGTCGTGCCAACTTCGGAAACGGTTGCGGAGCCGAGCGAGACGTTCAGTTTAACCCTCACTGGACCAAGTGCAGGGGGAATAACGACGACGACGTTTACCCTCAATGACACGCCGCTCTACTTTGCTCCTGCCGACCAGACGACGACCATCGGCACCCCCACAGCCTCCATTGCGTTTACCATTGGCGATGCAGAGACCGCGGCGGGCGACCTGCTCGTCAGCGCGTTTTCGAACAATCCCACGCTGCTGCCGGATAGTGGGATCGCTCTGGGCGGCAGCGGTGCCAACCGTACCGTGACGCTTACGCCTTCGGCAGGGCAATCGGGTGCCGCCCAAGTCATCCTCATCGTCACAGACGCGGGTGGGGCAACGATGGCTCGTTCCTTTTATCTTCGCGTCGGAGCGGCAACGGCGGCGACGGCAATGGTGGAGGTGGAGGCGATTCCCGATGTGTCCCTCACTGCTGATGATTCATTTACGCTCAACTATGCCATGACAAATTCCGCGTGGGTTACCTCCGTCAGCCGCAGCAATACCACACTATTCAACGCCCCTGGTACCGGTACGGGCAGTGATTTGCGCACCCAGCCCACCAGCGGGGGCACGGCCCGAACCCTGCGCATTCGTCCTGGGGACCGGAGCACCGAAGCTGGGCTCTACGGTACATCGACAGTCACACTCGGTTTTACCGGCGTGGGGGCTCCTGCGGCGCGTACATTCAACGTCCGCGTCAATCCTCGAGCTGTTGTGGACAATCAGTTGCTGGGAATCTCCGGCACCACCAGCACCTTCGACGTTCTGGCAAACGATGTGGTGCCGCTGGAGGGGCACGCTTTTGCGATCACGGCGGTCACTGCTCCTGCCAACGGCACACTCGCCATCACGCCCGATGGAAGGTACCTCCGTTACACACCCACCAACCCAGCCGCGACGTACGACTCGTTTACCTACACGGTCACCGTGACCTCGGCCGATGCGTTCAATGGCTACACCTTCCGCGGATCCGGCTCCGTAAAGATCGGCGGCTATGTAGTCGTTGACTCGGCGGTGGCGGGGCAGCATACCGACCTCGACATCGACTATGTCAACGGCGTGTGGACCCAGAATATCCGCACGGACGCCTTCATCATGGGGGCAGTCCAGAGTGGCACCTTCAGTCAAACAGTGTTGGACTCCGATGAAGGGGTGCTTTTCCTTGACGCATCCACCAAGCAAGCGCGTCCCTCAGACCCATTGTGGGACGTGCTGGGAGTTCCGGCTGGAGCGGATGTATGGCGCGGGCCGGAAAGTACCAGCGGTCACAAGATTTACCTGGGAATTGCCAACGAGGCCACCAAAGAATCGACAGTGGATGCCTACAGCCCGGTTGGCGACCCGCGGGCGGCTAGCGAAAGCCATTGGGTCAGGACGGACCTCGTCGGCTTCTCGGGGCCGGGCGACTTTGCTGCGTTTTATGGGGGCGAGGTCTCATTTGATACGCTCGATGGGCTGAATGGTGCGAACGAATCGGCGATCGGCGGGAATCCTTCCGACACCTTCTGGGGCTTTGCGGGTTCACACGCCCACCTGGCATGGTGCTTCACGGCTCCCGGTCGGTACACGCTCACCTTCCGCTCCACCGTCCGAGTGAATGGTGTATTCGTGACCAGCCCAGACACCACATTTACTTTCGACGTTGATAGTGTGGCGGGCGACTTCCGGCTGACGGAGAACGCTCCCTTGGTATTGGCAGATAACGCAACCATGGACGAAGACGGCGCGCCCCTGCCCATTGATGTCCTCAGCAACGACGCGTCGTCGGCCGACAATTACGAGGTGCTGAGCGTCACTGGAGTCACACAGGGAACGCATGGCAGCGTGACTATTCCAGCAGGAGCAGGTGCGGTGGTCTATGTGCCCAATGCCAACTTTCACGGCAGCGACAGCTTCACATACAACGTGACGGACGAACACGGAGGCGGGGCTGCCGGCGCCGTGACTATCACGGTGAACCCGGTGAATGATGTCCCGTCTTTCGTGAAGGGAGCCAACATTGAACACACAATCGATGACCACGGCTCCAAGACCTTTCCCTCGTGGGTGACTGAGATCAGTGACGGTGACCTGAATGTGGAGCAAACGCTGACCTTCCAGGCGAATGTGATCAGCGGGGCTTCCATCTTCGCGGTGATGCCGACCGTAAGTGCCAGCGGCACCCTGGCTTATGAGCTGAATGGAACTCCGGGGGTCGCCACCGTGGAACTGCGCCTCACTGACGACGCAACGGCAGGGAGTGCGGCGCTCACGACGGAGCCGCAAACCTTTACTGTGACATCTTTGTCCGCGCCCAACTACACCGTGACAGCTATCGGCACGTTAGGCGGTGCCACTTCTTCTGCGCTTGACGTCAACAACAAGCGCCAGGTGTCGGGCAACTCCCTCGTGACCGCGGATCCGGGGTCAACGGGCTCACTGTTGCGTGCCTATCTTTGGTCAAACGGTACGATGACAAACCTTGGTGCCATGGTGCCCATTCCTCCGAGCACCAGCGCGAACCGGTTTGGACGAGGCTATGCGGTGAATGACGCGGGCATCGTAGTTGGAGAGTTCAACAACGACTCGTCACGCGCATTCGTGTATAGCGGTGGGGTCATGTCTGGTTTGACCCGGCTCGCAGGTGGGAATGACAATGGAGTGGCCGTGGACATCAACAACTCGAACGTCATCGTCGGAGCGAGCAGCAACGGTGCGGCTAGCAGACCGACAAAGTGGACACGCGATGGCGGTGTCTATATTCCGTCTGACCTTGGCACGCTAGCGGGTACATCTTCATCAGGAGGGAGGGCCGCGGCGATCAACGAACGAGGTGACTGCGCAGGGCAGTCGCTTAACAGTGTCGGCACCACCCAGGCCACATTGTGGAGCGAGGGGGGCATCGTCAACCTCACCTCTCTGGGGGATGGGACTCGCTTTAGCCAGGCCATGGGGCTCAATGAGCGTCTTCATGTTGTTGGATCGTCCTCTACAGGACAGACTGTCGGCGATCTCATCGGTACCACCAGCACGACCGGCATCACGAGAGCGTTCATCTGGTACCGAGGTGTCATCACGGAGCTGCCGCCCGTCAATCTGTACACTTCGACCAACAACGGCCCCACGACGAATTACCACAGCGTCGCCAACGACATCAATGATGCGGGAGTGGTCGTCGGGAACTCACAGAGAATCTCGGGCAGCCCAGCAGTCGCCACCGTATGGGAAGATGGCGTGCCGACTGACTTGAACTCGTTGTTGCCTCCTGGTACCGGGTGGGTGCTGACCAATGCCGACGGGATCAACGACCGTGGCGACATTGCTGGGACGGGCACCTTTGGCGGAGTGTCACGCGCTTTCCTGCTGCTGAGAACTCCTGTGAATGACAGGCCGGCGTTTGTGAAAGGTGCAGATCTGGAGCACTTTGGCAACAACAACGGCCCCCAGATCTTCACTGCCTGGGCCACTGAGATCAGCGATGGCGACGTGGAAGTGGAGCAGGAGTTGACCTTCGAGGTCAATGTTGTGAGCGGAAGCGGCATCTTTGCCACCGCCCCAGCGGTCAGTCCGAATGGCACCCTGACCTACACTCTGAATGGCACCCCTGGCGTTGCCACCGTGGAAGTGCGCGTCACCGACGATGCGACGGCAGGCAGCGCGGCTCTCACAACAGAGCCGCAAAGCTTCAGGGTGGCATCCTTCTCAACGGTGCAACGTCGCGTCATCGCTGGTGTGCATGCCGACGTGGTATCGGTGTTTGACGACGAGGGCGTGCTCACATTGGAGTCCATGGCTGACATTGACGGGCAGTTTCACGTGAGGCTCAACCCCAGTGAAGTGATCTTCAATGTCGAGGAGTCAACGCGTTCCTCCGTGCCCGACCTGGCAGAGTATGCTTTCCTGGGCACCCCGGGAAGTGACGTCTGGATTGCCCCGGAGCAAAATCCTGGCGGCGTGGCGCTCTGGCCGGGATTGAACACCGAAAATGTGCCTTCTGGAGCCTATGACAACGATCAGGTGACCCTCCGGCTGGAATCTGTGGGAGGGCCTGGAAGAGTGGAGATCTATCAGTCGAGCCCCTTTGGCTCCCCAGAACGCCGGATAAGCAGCACAGACCCCAACTATAAAACGTGGACACTTGGATCCGGCCAGCATGTGCACGCCAACTGGGCCTTCACCGCTGCGGGCACTTACACGCTGACCTTCTCCGCCAGTGCCACCGCCAATGGCACGCCCGTCACGACTTGGCAGAATTACACGTTCATTGTGGGCAGCATTCCCACTGGCGTGGAAACCGACACCTCACTGGCGGTAAATCCCCCCGTTACGGAGATTGGAAACCCGGTGATGCTGACTGCCACAGTCACTCCTGCAAATGCGCTCGGCTTTGTGGAGTTCTTGAACGGTGCCACGGTGCTGGCACAGAAGCCGGTGAGTGCTGGGGTGGCGACGTTCGCCACCTCCAGTTTGAGTGTGGGTACGCATGCGATCACCGCGCGTTTCGTGCCTGGGTGGGTCCATAATTTTGGCGCATCCACATCTGCTCCAGTCCTTGCCACCATCACAGAGCCGGGTGGCATTCCCTTTGGCATAGTCGGGGTCGTGGACCCCTACCAGCCGGGGCAGACATTGAGTGCTCAGGTGGTGGGATACACTCTGCAGCCCGGCGAGTCTTTCCGATGGTATTTGCGCATGCCTCCCAATCGGGAGTTGCTCTTCGCTACCGTGGAAGGATCGACCTATTCCAGGTATGTGGATGCTGCCCTGAACGGGTTTGAGTTGGGTGTCAAAGTGCTCTCCGGCAGCGCCATCGTGGCGGAGTCCGCATGGGTGCCCGTCAACGTTGTCCAGAGCGGCGCACGACCGGTCCTCACCCGTGTGGATGCTATTGGCAACCCCGTGCTGCCTGGAGAGGAGGGGATTGCGTTCACTACAAGCGGACGCACCCTAGCCGTCGGTGAATCCGTGCGGTACGTAGTATTCCTGTCCTATCTGGGAGGCGCTCTTTCCCAAGAGTATGCCGATTTTGAAACGACTGCCGTATCGACCCTTTTTCAGCCTGTGCAGAGGGACAGCTCTGGGTTGATTTTTCATCGGACCACGGCAGCTTCGCTTCCGGCAGACGCTGGCATCGCCGCTCAGATCGTGCGCGAGGGCATTGTTGTCGCCCAGTCGGAGCCGGTTTGGATCACGCTCCAACACCGTGAGATTGTCATAGAAGGCGTCCACTCGATTTATCGTCAGGGTGGTGCACTCCAGGCGACTGCAAATATCTTTCCGGTACGCTCCACGGATGTTTTCACTTACACCTGGGAGCTCACCAAAGGCGGGGTTACGACTGTCTGGGGGCAAGCCCAGCAAACCACGCCCGAGGTGACAAAAACAAATCTCACTGTGGCGGAGCACGACGACGGCCGACTATCTCTGAAACTCTACAACCACGGGGTACTGGTGGAAACCGTGAGTGGCGCGGCACGGCCCACCATCCGCGTGACTGACGATCCGAACGGTCAAATTGTCCTTCTTGCTGCTCTTGCAGGGCACTACCACCAGGGAGACAGCGTTAATCTCAACTTGATCCTTGATCCAGCCCCCGTGCCGGGGGATCAGATCATCTGGGAATGGAAGTGGCCGGGAAGCGAAACCTGGCTGGAAATTCCCGGGTTCACCGGCACGGGAAATACGGTGATGGCTGAGCAGGCACTCCATAACGTGCAGGTCCGTGCCACGCTGGACTTTGCCGCAACAGGCATCGCCTCTGTGACCTCGGAGGTTCGCACCATCCTTGTGGATGATCATGGTGCCGCGCCACGCCAGCAGCCGAGCGTCGCTGGGGCGACTTCTTACTTGGGGGGTGATCCCGTCAACCTGATCCGGCAGCTTCCTGTCAATGGTCCTACCATTCTTACTACCCATCTCTGGGAGAGGAAAGCCCCGGGTGCACCGTCGTTTGAAGCCCTCCTCGGCGAGACGAGTGCCACCTTGTCATTCGTGGCACCCATTGCGGACCATGGGGCACAGTATCGAGTCTCCATCCTCAAACCCGGGGGGAGCATTGCCTACGGTCCATCCAATCCGGTCACTCTGGAGGTTTCCAACCCAATCGCGAGCTGGCGTCAGTCGTATTTTGGGACGGAACAGAACGCAGGGAATGCTGCAGACTTGTTTGATGCTGACCAGGACGGCCTGCCGAATCTTATGGAGTATGCGTTCGGATTGAATCCTCTCAACGGCGCGGCGGGCAGTCTGAAATTTGCCGGGGGCGTTCTGGAGGAAACCGGCCCGCCTGTCGTCGGCATCGTGGGTGCCAATGGGGAATCACAGGTTCTGTACGCCCGATTCACCCGATGGAAAAATCCGGCGGCTCTGGGGCTAAGCTACATGGTGAGATTTAGTGGCGACCTCACCCAATGGGAGGACTCAGTGGCAGTGCCGCAGGTAATCGCTGAAAGTGCGGACATGGAGGCTGTGCAAGTGCCATTCCCCGCCACCGTGCTCGGGCATCCCGCACGCTTCTTTCGGGTGGTGGTTCGAAGCTCGTATTAGATGGAGATTTATGAGGTTCTGCCGTGGAGGTCTGAAGCTGTTGCGCATATGCAAATTACCTTGATCACCGGATTTCTTGGGGCTGGCAAGACGACCTTTCTCAAACGCATTCTGCGTGAACAGGGGCCATCGGTCCGGTTCGGCGTGATAGTGAACGACCTGAGTGAGCTGGAAGTCGATGGTGAGTTGATCCGCCTGGGCCACTCGGTGTCTGAGGAAGATGGTACTTTGATCAGTCTGTATCATGGGTCCATCTCTGACACAAGAAGGCGGGATTTTGGCAGAGCACTAAGACAGATGCAGGAGGCGGGCGTGTCCCATGTGCTTGTGGAAACCTCTGGGGGAAGCCGGCCCGGAGAAGTCATTGAGGAATTGAAATCATGTGGAGGGGCTGTCCTTCATGCGGTGGCGTGCCTTGTCGATGCCAGAGCCCTGGTGCACGACTACGATGGGGGCCCCGGGCTGCTGCGCATCCTGTTGGAGAACGAAGACACAGGTCGCCGCACCACTGAGAATCTGCTGGCTGAACAACTGCAGTCTGCGAGTTTCGTCATCATCACCAAGGTGGACACGATGGATGAGCACTCACTTCCGGTGCTGATTAGGACCATGCAGATCCTCAATCCCCAAGCGCAGTTGCTTGCCAGCGCTTATGGCAAGATTGACTTTCGGACCCTGCTCCATGCTCCCCCGTACAGCCTGCCTGCAAGCCCATCTCGTCTGCCGACAAGTGAGGCTGATGAAATCGGATACACCGTCATCAGGGATGCAAGGCCGCTGCACCCTCAGCGATTTTACGACCAGTACCGGCTGCGATTGGGGACGGGTCTGTTTCGCAGCAAGGGGTTCATCTGGCTGGCGAGCAGGCCGGATCAAGTTCTGCTGTGGAATCAGGCGGGAGGTGCGCTGGGCCTGGAGTTCCTGGCCATCTGGCGGGCGCACATCCTTGAGACGGACCGTCGGCTGGCCCCCGAGGAAATTGCCCATCTCAAAGCGAAGCTGGCCGATGCGCACCCGGTGTATGGTGATAGGTTGTGTGAAATAACATTGATCGGGTTGAAGCGGGACCGGGACATTTTTGCCCGGGGGCTGGATCAGTGCTTCTGCACGGAGCAGGAGATCGCCCACTGGAAGAGGGGCGGGGCCTTCATTGATCCTTGGCCGAGGCAGTTGCGAAAGCTGGCTTGAATGCCGGGTCAGATCACTCGTGGGCCGTGGCATCACAGGCACTCACGGGAGATTCCGGGGGATCTGGGACGAATGATGAGTGATTATGGGGGCTGCCAGAGTCAGGTCGAGCACATAGGTAAACCGCGCTTCAAAGGCCAGGGGCTCATCATCAATCCTGAATGAAAATCGATAGATGCCGCTGGCTGCTTCTATCTCTGCACGCAGCGGCTGCACTCTTAGCGTGCTTTCATGCAGCGAGACGTGCAAGTCCTTCTGAGCAGAGAGGTTCTGGAAATACTGCCTCATCGCTTCGGGCGTGTGGATGGGGCGCGAAGAGAAGGTGGGCAGCAGGATTGCGTCTTTTGCATAAAGGTCGATCAAGCCCTCCACTCTTCCAGAGTTGGCGTTGGCAATCCATTCTGCGATCAAGGCGGCGGAGGAGTCAAACATGACAGCCATGATGATGGAAGATTTATGTAATGCAAATAACTTGCGTTATGATTCGAGTTGGGCTCCTTTGTTTCACGCGAATGTCTGCCCCACTACCCAGTCCCCAATTTCAACCTCGCCACTCCGTTGCCCAAGTGGAGGAAGGTTGTGAACTCGCCCCCAAATTTGATGAGCAAGGCTTGATCCCCTGCGTGACTACTGACGTTGAGAGCGGTGAGGTGTTGATGCACGGCTATATGAACGCGGAGTCTCTGTCGAAAACGATTCTCTGGAGGCAGGCGGTGTATTGGAGCCGGAGCAGAAAGAAGCTATGGCACAAAGGGGCAACCAGCGGGCTCGTGCAGAATGTGGCGGAGATACGCGTGGACGATGACCAGGACTGCATCTGGCTCAAGGTGCGCGTCACAGGCGGAGCCTCCTGCCATGTAGGCTACCGCTCCTGCTTTTACCGGCGTGTTTCATTGAGCCCGGCAGACAGCGGGTACGCACTGGAGTTTGCCGAAGATTCCAAAGTGTTTGATCCACAATCCGTCTATGGCGATGCGCCGAACCCCACCCGTCTATGAAAAAAATTCCACTTGTGTTGATCGCTGGATTTCTTGGAGCAGGCAAAACCACTTTCCTTCAAGAGTTGCTCACCGCCTTAAAGCGATGGAACGTCCCGGCAAGCGTGGTGATCAACGATTTCGAGAACGCTGAAGTGGACGCTGCGCGACTGCGCCACACGGCTGGCATGGTCGTGGAAACGGTGAGCGGCGCTTGCGTATGCTGCTCGTCTCTGGAGGAGTTTCTGGGAAAGCTCGCCACCATTGAAGTCGCTGAAGGAGGCGTGTTGCTGGTGGAGGCAAATGGCACTTCGGACTACATCACGCTGATTGCGGCTCTCACGGCACGGGCGGAGGCCGGGAGGTTCATCTCGCCGCTGCAGGTGACCATGATTGATGCGAGCCGTTGGCAGAATCGCTACTGGCACAACAAACTGGAGTGTGAGCAGGTGCAAACCTCCACGCACTGGTGCCTGCGTCATCATGGGAAGGCTGCCAAGAAGCGGTTGCTGAGTGTGCGCAAGCAAGTGACAAAACTTGCTCCCAAAGCGGTTGAAACCGACGCGGATTACTTTGCGCAATACCTGAGCCTGTTGTGCACTTTTTCCACACCCGAGGAAGCCCCCCAACCGGTGGGGAGGCTTGAGTCACATTCAGACTTTGGGGACGAGGATGATGACGGCGACACTTCAAGTCCCTCTCATCGACCGCATGTTCATCATCACGTTCATCACCACCATGACGAGCTGGCCTTCACCTCCATGATGGTAACGTTGCCTGAGGTGGTAGAGACGCGGGATCTGAAACGGGTGCTGGATGGGCTGCCAGAGAGTGTTTTGCGGGTGAAGGGCATCTGCAGGCTGGCGGCGTATCCCGGCATGGTGTTCTCAATCCAACACCTTCGTCCCGAGGTGGAGACATGGTGTGAGCCGGTCGGCGAAGTGGAAATCGAGCCCACTTGCATCATCATCGGTGTGGGCATGCCCGCTCACGAAATCCGCGCCGAGTTTCAGGCAATACCCCTGGCAAGAATGCAGGACGACCCACTCGACCGCACCCGTGCATTGCCGGAGATAGTTTCCTCTGCCCAGCATGGCGCTGATGCCTGGACGTGAGACGGGAAGAAGCAATTCAGCCCGAATCATGCAAAAAGCGTCATGCCCCGAAGAACGGCACACACCATCGGCTGCTGCATCCTGTTGCTGTGGGGCACGGTATTCATCTACTTTTACGGTAGTGGTCGTGTCATCCACTATTTGCCGGAAGACGGATGGTTTCGACCAATGGTGCTATGGGGTGGGATAGGCATGGCGGGGCTGGGGCTGTTTAACCTGATCGCCTGCCAACCACCGCCAGGCGAAACCAGGGATCACTCCTGCCGGGGATGTGGTCCTGAAGACACCGGTGCTGCTGGGCCATTGCCGTTGGCGGATGGCCTGGGCGAACACGTGAAAAGCCTGGAAACCGACAGTCTGAGTCGGGTGGATGCGATGATTTTCTCATCAAGAATTCATCTCCCTCAAGGCGTCGAGGTCGGGGATACCCTGCCTTGGAAGGACGATTCGTCTCATTCCGGTGAATTTCGGCCGCAATGGGGAATGTTAGAGTGGGTTCAACTGGGGTTCCTCGCCGTCCCCATCGCCATCTCGGCCATGTTCAGCCCTGACCAGTTCAGTCTTCATGCGCTGGAGAACAAGGGGCTCTATGAGGGGGAGTCCAACCAAACGGGCAGACTCCGCGGCTCTCTGCCCGTCTTCAACGGGGCCGGAACGGTGGGCGGTACGAGTCCGGATGGGCGAGGTGACTACATCGTGATTGACGAGCAGAATCTCCGGCGGTCCTTTAAATTGAGTGATCTCGAAGCGACTGTTCCACGATCACAGGAGGGAGATTTTCAGTTGAGTCTGGCGGAGCTGTATCTCATCGCCGGGGACCCTGACATGGCCAGTGTTGTCGATGGTCAGCCCGTGGAGACGCTGGGCCGGGTGATCCCTGAAAAGGGAAATACCGAAGGCGGCAGACGGTTGCGTCTATTCAGGCTTGAGGTGATGTGTTGTGCCGCTGATGCCCGGCCGTACTCGATTGCGGTGGGGGTGGGGGAGCCTCCTCCTCCTCTCAAGAGCATGGCCTGGGTCAAGGTCCGCGGGGTCATCCGCTATCTCCCCAGCAAAGGGAGGTGGCTGCCGCGACTGCATGCCAGATCCATCCAGCCGACAACTGCCCCGCTGGAAAATCCGTTTTAGCGCAAGCAAAGAGGGATGGGACCGGTTGTGACACATTTAATGCATTGGATGTGCCTTGGTTTTTGAACTGCGGAAAGCGCAGTCAAAGTTTTTTGCGATCATAAGCGGCAGCGAAGCGCTGTCTGCGACGACGCTCGCACCTTGCCAGACTCACGGTGCCGGTTTCTCAGCATGTTCTGGAGCCCGCGTGATATCATACTCACGCCATGCCACTTGATGTTTGTCGGTCTTAGGGAAACACTTGGAGCCTGGGGAGGTAGGTTTGGCACCTTCGGCGAGGATCCCGGCTTTGGTGAGGGCATCACGTTGATCCACGCCCCAGTCCAGCTTCAGATCGGCGATGGGTTGATGGGAGAGGATGGCAAAGACGATCTCGCGGCTCTTGTTCACGCCTTCGGGGAGTGCCGTGTTGATGTCCCACATTTCTTCAGCACGAAGCCCCGACTCGGGCGGAAGCTTGATGGTGCGGTCCTTGAACACCTTGCCGCTGGGCTGGGAGGGGTTGGGATAATAGAGGAGCACGCCTCCATCTGCGTTGATCGCCCCCACATAGAGCCAGCCACTTTCGGGTGTGCGGATGCCCACGCTCTGGCGGTCACCAGTCTGGTAGGAGGGTTGGTTGGTGGTGATCTGGAAGGGCCCTTCCGAGGCACCTGCGGGAGGGAGATTTGCGGTTTCGGCGGCTGTCGGGACAGCGCTGGTGGAAGGCTTGTCTGTCGTGGTGGCTGCGGTAGCCGTTGCGGGGGGAGCGGTCGTTTGGGTGGAGGGAGAAGCGGGGGCTTCCTTCTTGCACCCAGCGGTCAAGGTGACGAAAGCCACCGCGGCAGCGGCACAGGCAATATAGGCGGAGGAGGAGAGGGAGGGGCGGACCATGATCAAAGGAGTGCGGCAGCTACTGTTCCGGAGGTGGGCGCATTGGCAGGCGGCACCCGGGATCTACTACTGGGACGGTCCCGGCGGGGCGTCAAGCTGAGCGTGTTTGCGCTGACGTTCCACGCTTTAATTTCGACGTGACATTTGCTTCACAGTGGATTCCCGAGCCTCAATAAGGCGGGTGATGAAGTGTCGAAATGGATCATTCCAAATGTCGCCGTGGCCATCAATGACTGCCTTGTCCGCTTGGGCGACCATGAAGGGGCCGATGCTGCTGGCGTCGTCCACCAACCCCTGAGTCTGGAAGGGGGACATGAAACCCCGCCCGTGTTCGCCTGCGGACAGGGGCTTCATCGCAGCCAGTCCGGTCTTGCCTTTCTGCTGGGGGATGGCCCGCAACATGGCACCGTCGCCGGATTTGACTAGGTCGTGGGTGGCAAAGGGGCGGTAGGCCCCAAGCGCGACACGGAGGCGTACGCCCTGCTCGATCCAGGGAGTCTGTTGTGTGGAGCTGGTGAGATTGCCCAGCGTCTGACCGATGGGGAACAGGGTCTTGTTGGGAACGTCCGTTTTGGAGCCCACCACAATCATCCGCGGAAGGTAGATGTAGGGGACGCGTCGGGACTCGGCCAGACTTGCCAGGCGTTGGTCGCGACTGTAGCGGGCGATGGTGACATAGCGCAGGGCTTCAAAGGCGGGATTCACCAACACCACCATGTCCCAGTTGCGATGCACCCAAGGGCGTTCCTTGCGACGTTCGTGGTCATACACCAGTTCCATGAGGTCATCTTCGTAAGAGCGGGAGACGGAGGAGAATACGGCTGCCGCTCCGAAGCTGTGGCCCACGATGATGGCGCGGGAGTTCTTGTCCGCAGCATTGCGGGGTTCTGCTTCCTCGAACCGCCGGCGGATGAGGGAAATGCGTTTCAAGGTCTCTGCCATGGCGCGGTAGCCGATTTCCTCGGCCGTGCCCTTGCGGTTCCAGAAGCTGAGGTAGTGGGGGATGTTTGCCACAAAGCTGGCTCCTTTGACGCCTTCAATGCCAAGTGAGGTGGCGTTCTGAATGACGCGCCCGCGCCAGCTCAGATAGATGGCGATGACGGGGCGCTTCAGGGCACCGGGCTTGGTGTTCTCATCCTCCCACACTTCGTAAGCGGCCTTGCGGAACTCCCTCAGATTGTCATTTTTCTCCTGGGCGTTGTTGTTCCAACCATGGGCAAAGGCCAGGATGATGACGCCATTACGGTAGCGGGCGCTGTTCTTCGCCAGATCGGTCTCCAGAGTCGCTTCCAGGAACTCGATCTGATTGCGTCCTCGTCCGGGCCGGGTGCCTGAGACGGAATCGACCGCATCCGGTGTGGTCTCCCAGTAGCTGCCTTGGTCGTCGCACTCAATGTGGGCAAGCTTGAAAGTGTCGCCGTACACTTCGAAGACGCGGTGCTCGCGGATCTTGGCGGAAACGTTCTCCGGATCCACGGCGGCATGTCGGCTGGGGGGTGATTTTGGCTGCTGCGGCAGCCGTGCCGTGGAGTAGTCTGAGCGATATTGCTTGTGAGCGACACAACTCGTAGCTGCGAGAAGCAGCGTTGCCCAGGCAAAACACAGTCCCATTTTCATCAGCACAGATTATTGCGCGATGTGATGATGTAAAGAAAAAACCTGGCGAAGGGTCACTTGAGACGGACTATCCTCACAACTCTTTGTGCGCTAAGAGCTTCACTGACTGTACCCAACTTTGACTCGCTGGCGGCTCGTCAGCATTGGGGTGTGCTGCCCAGTCTGGTCGCCCGCGACCACGGCACCCTGATGGTAAGGAATCCCCCGGGCTGTAATTCTGCTGTCGCCGTGGTTCCCAGCAATCGGGCGTAGATCGCCACCAGGGAGAGCCCGAGCCCGGAGTGGCTGATGATTCCCTCCCCCTCACCGTGCCGGGAAGGCTTTCTCCAGAATCGCTCCATCAAATGAGGCAGATCCGCACTGGAGAGCCCGGGGGCAGGATTGGAAACCGCCAGCTGTTCCGCAGAAGATTTTATGGTAATGGTCGCACCAGCGGGGGCATGGGAAACGGCATTCTCCAGCAGATTATTGGCGATAGCATCCCAGATCACCGGATCAGACTGCAGATGGCCGGATTCCGGTTTCAATAAAAGGGTGAGCCCGCGCAATTCCGCGGACCCTCTAAAGCGCTCCACGGCTCCCTCGCCCAACCCTGCTGGATCCACGGGCTGCAGGTGCACAGGCTGCCGACCTGCTTCAGCGCGGGAGAGCAGGGTGAGCTTCTGCAGCAATTGCTCGAGCCCTTTGAGTACCTTTTGAGCTTCTTCAAATTGCTCCGTGGTCCGCTCATCGGGCCACTCTGCCATGAGTTCGATGATGGCCCGCAGTTCCGCGAGAGGAGTGCGCAGCTCATGAGCCGCATGGCTGCTGAACCGGCGCTCGCGTTCAATCGCCTCGCGGGCGCGGGTGAGCAGGTCATTCACCCTCCGGCCCACGGGAGCCAGCTCTGTCGGCAGCGTGGTGGCATCCAGGGTGCGGGCGGGGTCATCGACCGGTATTTCCTGAACCTCCCTGGCAAGATCTGTTACCGGCCGCAGGCTTCTCCGCACCACGCTGCGCATCACAATCAGTCCCACGAGCATTCCCATGGCGGCCGTGCTGGCGACCACCATGCCGAGAGTATGCAAGGTCTCGCCCAGGGCGGTGCTGTCACTGGCCACTCCCAGTTCCACCAGGCTGGCCCCGTCGGGCTGATCTCGGGACTTTACGGGGACGGCCAGCCAGAGGGCCCTGCCAGGGCGTCCATCGGGGAGAGTGAGGTATCCATTCAGAGGTTTGCGCGTCAGGGGCTCCGGCAGAGAAGGCAGGCGGTCACGACGCAGGGAAGGGGAGCGCGCCAGCAGGCTGCCACTGGGAGTACGAAATTCGAAGTAGTCGCCCCCGGCAGCGGAGCCAAAGCCAGCAAACTCCTGCACTTCCAGATCGATCTCCAGCTTGCGTCGCTCCATCTCAGATGTCGTCACCAGAGCATCGGCCTTGGCGGCAAGGACGGCGTCGAAATTGCGCAAGAGCAGCCGTTCAGCGGTGAAATAGATGAGCCCCCCCCCCGCTGGCAGGAGGACGACGGCCGCAACGCAGAGAGCCAGCGTAAGGCGTGTAAGGAGTGAGGTCATGATGACGAGGACGGAGAGGCGGCATCTGGATCCAGCAAGTAGCCGAGACCCCTGCGGGTGTGGATAAGCTGGGGTACACCTGGCGGAGAGAGCTTCCGCCGCAGCGAATACACGGCTGTATCCACCGCATTGCTCAGAGGACTGTCCGTTTCACTGTATAGGCGGGCTTCGATCTGTTCGCGGCTGAAGATCTGTCCCGGATGTCTGGCCAGGCAATCCAGGAGGGCAAACTCCCGCGCGGTCAGCGTGACTGGATTGCCCAGCCGGCTCACGGTGCGGGCTGCGAAATCGATTTCCAGCGGACCGACCCGGATCCTGGAGTCAGGCTTGCCGTGACGGCGTCTCACGAGGGCCTCAAGGCGCGCTGCCAACTCGATGATGGCAAAGGGTTTGATGAGATAATCATCCGCTCCCGTGACCAGACCCCGCACCCGGTCCTCCACGCTGTCGAGCGCCGTCAGAAGGAGCACGGGTGTGTCCACCTGCTGTTGGCGCCATGTGGCCAGGAGCTCCAGGCCGGACTGACCGGGCAGCATGATGTCAAGGATCACGGCATCATACGCGGCCAGTTCTGCCAGTTGAGCACCCTCCTCCGCGGAGGAGGCTTCATCAACAGCATGGCCCAGGCGGGTGAGCGCCCGGGCCACGGTCTTGCGCAATCGGGTGGCGTCTTCAATGAAGAGCAGGCGCATTGGGCAAGGAGGATAAGGATCAGTCAGCCTTCTGGGTGAGGATGGTGCCGTCCGCGCTGAAGACCGCTTTAATATCGCCGCCATCCTTTTCCTGGCGGTCAATCTCCACACGGTACGTCACCTTGTCGCCCTCGGTTTCCTTTTCCACGTCGTCCACCCGGCCTGTGGTGCTGGCCAGTTTCTTGGCGGCGTCCTGTACGGCGGCAGGGGCCTCACTCAGGGCGATATCGTCACGCACCTTGGTCACGGTGCCGTTGGCGTTCAGGTAGAGTTTGCGTTCGTGCTTGGCAGAGGGGAGTTTGACCTCGGCCACGTACAGGTTCTGCCCCTGGATGCTGATGAGGTCCACTTCGTCCAGAGTACCGCCCGCGAGGTTTTGATTGATCGCTTGCTGTACGGAAGCAGGGCACTCTGCCAGGGTGATGTCCTTGGCGGAGAGGACAGGGGCGCAAGTGAGGGCTGCGAGCAGCGCTGCGGCAGGAACGAAGAGGAGGCATTTGGTTTTCATAGTCGGATGTTTTTGTAGGGTTTTTGGTTGTGGCTCCAGCAGTGGTGACCACGCAGACATCCTGCCATGCGGACATGACGCGAAGATGATGACACAGAAGTTTTCGAATCTCTCAGCGGGCTTGGGTGGCGCTGGTTGGCACAATTTCGGAAAGAGGACAGAGCTGCTGGCCTTGGGCGTCGAAGTTTTTCCGGGACAGCCATCTCTCAAAGCGTGCCCGCAGGATGGGCCACTCTCCATCGATGACGGAAAACCATGCTGTATCGCGATTGCGCCCCTTCACGACAATGGCCTGGCGGAATATGCCCTCAAACTGGAATCCCAAACGCAATGCGGCGCGGCGGGAGGGGGCGTTGAGGGAGTCGCATTTCCATTCGTACCGACGATACCCGAGGTCGAAGACATGGCGCATCATCAAGTACATCGCCTCCGTGGCGGCGGTGGTGCCTTGCAGGGCAGGGCTGAAGTACAGGTGGCCCACCTCGATCACTCCGTTGACGGGATCGATCCTCAAATAGCTCGCCACGCCAAGTGCACGGCCCGTGGGAATGTCCACGATGGCGAAGAATAGAGGGTCGGAGCCATCGGCACGCTCTGCAATCCATGCGGTGTATTCCGCCTGAGAACGAAAAGGGCCATAGGGCAGGTAGGTCCAGGAGTGTCCCGCGGTGTCCGCACAGGCGGCCTCATAGAGTTCCGTTGCATGATCCACCGTCAAGGGCTCCAGACGGCACCAGCAGCCTGGCATGGGCGAGCGTTTTGGGCAGGGAGGTGGGTTCCAGTGAGGGAGAGGCGCACCGGTGGCAGGGGTTGAGAGATTCATGACCAGGGTAATTGGGGACCAGATTCGCGATCATGGCAATCTCTTGAGAGACGGGGCAGTTCCCGACGTTTCCCCGCGCCTCTCCTGACTTATGAAAAGACTCCTCGCTTCTGTTGCGGCGCTGGTGCTGGGCTCAGTGGCCACAGCCTCGTCCGGGCTCCATGCTGCAACGCCTGCCCGCCCCAATATTGTCTTCATCCTTGCTGATGATCTCGGGTACACCGATGTGGCCACCCTCGGCAGCAAGTACTACGAGACCCCAAATATCGACCAGATGGCGGCACAAGGGGTGAAGTTCACTCAGGGCTACTCATGCGGACCGAACTGCCAGCCTACTCGTGCCGCTCTGATGAGCGGGCAATACGGGCCCCGCACCGGCGTTTACACGGTGGGCGGAATCGATCGATTCCCCTGGCAAACCCGCCCATTGCGCCCGGTGGACAACGTCGTGAACCTGCCGCTGGAGAAGGTGACGCTGGCCCAGACGCTGAAGAATGCCGGTTATGCCACGGCGATGTTCGGAAAGTGGCACTTGGGCAACGGAGAGGCCTATCATCCTTCCAAGCGGGGCTTCGATGAGGCCATTGTTTCCAATGGACGACACATCAACTTCGATACGAACCCCAAGGTGGCTGTCCCCGAGGACGCCTATCTGGCGGACTTCCTTACCGACCGGGCTGTGGACTTCATTCAACGCCACAAAGAAAGTCCGTTCTTCCTCTATCTGCCACACTATGGGGTGCACTCTCCCTATGAGGCCAAGGCGGACCTGATTGCTCGGTTCAAGGACAAACCGGCCGTGGGAGGACATCACAGTCCGGTATATGCAGCCATGCTGGCCAGCGTGGATGAGAGTGTGGGCCGCATCTTGAAGCTGCTGGATGACCTGAAGCTTTCCCAGAATACGTTGGTGGTCTTCTCCAGTGACAATGGCGGGGTGGGTGGCTATGAGCGGGAGGGGATCGACGCCAAAGGCATCACCGACAACGCTCCGCTGAGGGGTGGCAAAGGGATGCTCTATGAAGGGGGCGTGCGGGTGCCATACGTGTTTCAGTGGAAGGGGCACATCAAGGCCGGGCAGGTCAACACCACTCCCATCAACTCCGTGGATCTCTACCCCACACTGGTGGAACTGGCTGGTGCGCAGGCTCCGGCTGTGGCAGAGCAACCGTTGGACGGGGTCAGCTATGTGAACGAGCTGATCGAGCCTGGTGCAACTCCTCGCGGACGGGACGCGATCTTCTGGCATTTCCCTGGTTACCTGGGAGCAGGCGGCGATACCTGGCGCACCACCCCTGGCGGATCGATCCGCCAGGGCGACTGGAAGTTGATCGAGTTCTTCGAAGACGGACGCCGCGAGCTCTACAATCTGCAACAGGACCCTGGCGAGAAGATCAATCTGGCGGATCAAGAGCCAGACCGTGTAAAGGCACTGCACGACCAACTTGAAGCCTGGCGGAAGGATGTGAAAGCCCCCCTGCCCACGGTCAACAATCCACAGGCCGCCGAAGCGGCTGGCAAAAAAGGTGGAAAAAAGAAAGCCAGAAGCGATGCCGATGCCGACTGACAGACATTAACCAGACACCATCCCTCATCCTACTCCAATTGTCTATCATGAAACAACGTCATGGATTGATCCACTGGGCCGCCGCGTTGGCGGGTGTGTTATTCAGCTTTCACACGGCAACCGCCGCGAGTGGTGCCCAGGGATCACCCAATGTGGTCGTGATCTTCGCGGATGATCTGGGGTATGGTGACCTCGGCTGCTTCGGAGCCAAGGGGCAGGCGACGCCGAATCTGGATCGCATGGCGGCAGAAGGAGTGAAGTTTGAGAGGTTCTATGTTGCGCAGCCCGTGTGCTCCGCCTCACGCATGGCGCTCATGACGGGCTGTTACCCCAACCGGGTGGGGATCAAAGGAGCTCTGGGGCCGGGAGCCAAGGTGGGAATCAGCAAAGAGGAGACCACCCTGGCAGAACTGGTGAAGCAGAACGGCTATGCCACGGCGGCGTTTGGCAAGTGGCATCTTGGCGACGATCCCCAGTTTCTGCCAGTGCGGCATGGGTTCGATGAATACCTGGGGCTGCCGTACTCCAATGACATGTGGCCGTACCATCCTGAACTGGTGAATCTGACGCCTGAGCAACGCAAGAAGCGCCGCGGCTTCCCGGCGCTGCCTCTGGTGGACGGGGATCGGATCATCCTGCCGGAGGTCACTACGGTGGAACAGACCCGCCTTACCACCTGGTACACCCAGCGCGCCGTGAAGTTCATCAACACGAACAAGGACAAGCCGTTCCTCCTGTACCTCGCACACAGCATGCCGCATGTGCCGCTCTTCGTGAGCGACAAGTACAAGGGCAATTCCGCGAACGGCGTCTATGGCGACGTGATCGAGGAAATCGACTGGTCAGTGGGAGAGGTGCTAAAGGCCCTCAAGGAGAACGGGCTCGATGAAAATACCCTTGTGATCTTCACCTCCGACAATGGTCCGTGGCTCAGCTATGGCACGCATTCAGGCTCTCCGGGCCCGCTGAGAGAAGGCAAGGGCACCGTCTGGGAAGGGGGCGTGAGAGAGCCCTTCGTGGCGCGTTGGCCCGGGAAGATTCCGTCCGGCAAGGTCGTGACGGAGCCCGCCATGACCATCGACATCCTACCCACCGTGGCGGCCCTGACGGGAAGCAAGCTGCCGGATCACAAGATCGACGGGCGCAACATCTGGCCGCTTCTCTCGGCCACGGACGGAGCGAAGAACCCGCACGAGGCCTACTACTTCTACTACAACGACAATGAACTACAGGCCGTGATGAAAGGGCGCTGGAAGCTCTACCTGCCACACAGCTACCGCACGCTGAATGGACGTCCCGGGGGAAAGGACGGGGTGCCGGCCCCCTACGAACAGCGAACGCTGGAAAAAGCAGAACTCTACGATGTGGTGAGCGACATTTCAGAACGCACGGACCTGGGGGCTGCCAACCCTGAAGTGGTGGCGGAACTGGAGAAACTCGCAGAAGACATGCGGGCAGATCTGGGTGATTCGCTCACCAAGCGTGCGCCCAACGGTGCTCGTCTGGCGGGAAAAGTCGAGTGAAGGGTTGGGCAGTTTGACAGAACTGTCACAAACTGCCGTGAACCAAAAAGAAGGGTGTAGATACATTGGCTGATGGCGCAAAGGCTGCTGGCCGACACGTCCTCCCTCCTGTGTCTCCAAGTCCAATCTGATCCACCATGAGAATCCATCGTGCTCTTTTTGCCGCTGCCTTGCTTGGCAGTGGTGCTTTGGCAACCTCTACGTTTGCCGCTGATCAACTGCCTGCCAAGGCCGACGCCCATGGCCATGCTCCTGATGAGGCCCAACTCACTCCTGAGCAGGCCTTGCAGCGCTTGAAGGATGGCAACGACCACTTCGTGGTCAACAAGCCGGAACATCCCCACCTGACGCCCCAATGGAGAAACCAACTGGCGACCGGACAACATCCCTTTGCCATTGTGCTGGGCTGCGCGGATTCCCGCACCGCACCCGAGGTGATCTTTGATCAGGGGTTGGGAGATTTGTTTGTGGTCCGGGTCGCAGGCAATGTGGTGAACGACGAAATTCTGGGGAGCATCGAGTACGCGGTGGAACACTTGGGCAGCCCGCTGATCGTGGTTCTTGGCCATGAGCGTTGCGGGGCGGTGAAGGCCGCACGCGAGACGATTGCCGCCAAAAGCGAAGCCCCCGGGCATGTGCAATCTCTTGTAAAGGCGATCGAGCCGGCTGTCACGGCCACGGCCAGTGCCGATGCGGAAACCACCGCAAAAGCGAATGTGATGAACGTCGTAAAGGCTTTGGAAAAATCAGGGCCGTTCTTGAGCGAAAAAGTGGCAGTTGGGAAGGTGAAAGTGGTGGGTGCCCATTATGACCTCGACACGGGTGCGGTGGAATTCCTGACCGCAAAGTGACAGCTTGTTAGTGCTGCAATCCAGACACGAAAAAAGCGGAGCTGATGCTCCGCTTTTTTTAACAGCGTTTGTGGGTGACAACCCTTGTTTGAAGAGGTCTGTCTGCCGGGATGCTGACTATCGGGCCTGGGCTGCTTCAGCACCGCTGATGGTCCCCACGAAGGAGCTCATATCCGGGCTGTTGGAGACGCTCATGGCCTCGGCCACACGGTCCTGAAGGGCACCGCGCAGTTTGCCCACAAGTTCCATGCCTTTTTGGGTGATGCGAACCAGCACCTTGCGGCGGTCGTCGGCAGCATGCATGCGCTCCACGTAGCCGAGCTTCTCCAGGCGATCTACAAGACCGGTGGCAGCAGCGGTGGAGTGACCCATCTTGCGGGCGATGTCGGTCATGGTCAGTTCCTTGGATGTGCTGAGGTAGCTCATCAGGTAGAACTGGGCGAAGGATACATTGCCGCGGCTGAGATCCTTGGAGAGGTTCAGCAGGAATTCCCGCTGACTGAAAAGGATGAAGTCAGCGAGTTTGCCAGGATCGCTAAGGTTGGCTGCTTTGGATACGGGAGTTGCCATGAGTGATGAGGAATTAAAGGTTTGCAAAGCCTGAACGTCGTGGTGTTGAGATTACTATACCTTCTAAGTACATAGAATTACAAGATATTTTTCTAAAAACCACACTGGTAATTCCCCCTATTTGTTGAGGGCACACGCCATTTTATAGTCAATGGCTGCAAAATATCAAGCAAAAACGCGACCTTTTTCAAAAAATATACCGCAAATCCAATAATTTTCAAAATCCGGGCCTGAGAGTATGAAGTTTCAATATTGAGTGGAGCTTCCTTTTTCTGGGGAGTTGCCGTTTAAAAATTTGTCCTAGATGCCGAAAAATCAGGGCTTGGCGTGGTTTCCCTCATCGTGAGAGTTTGATTGGATACGCCTTTCAAAAATGAAAGGAGAGAATGGGGGGACTGGAGGCCCAAAAAAGTGAAATTTTTTGGTTTCTTGATCTTCGATGCCCGGTGGCGAGCCGAGGACGGCTGACCGGGCTCGATTTTTGGGTCTTGAGCTGGTACCACACCAGAAGACAGCAGCAGGGGAGTCAATCGATGAGAGGCTACTCCCTATATATAGAGGGAGTGCAAATAGAAGCTCCCTGAGCCCGGTTGCGATATGGTCGCGCTATTCCCAGATGGCTTCCACTTCCAGGTGTCGGGCACAGAAGGCTGTGGTCTCCTGGCGTGTCATCACGGCAAAAGCCGTCGAGAGGGCATCTGAGAGTGCGGCGGTGGGGGCGCTTGCCCAAACGCGCTCCTTCCGCACGGGCATGGGTTGGAAGGTGCGTGGGTTCATGATGTGGTTCCCTTTGACCTGGAAACCGCTGCCACTTACGGCACGATCTGTGAGCCGGAGGGGAATCTTGTTCTCCCCACCCACGCTCACGACCCAGCCTTGCTCTCCTGGCGGAGCCCCAATTGCGAGGATGCTGCTGTCACCCGCGTTCAGAAGGACATTCTGCACACTCCAATCTTCCAGGACAGTTACCACCTGGTCCAGGGCATACCCTTTCCCTACGGCCCCCAGATCCAGAAGTGGGTAGTCCACATGGGAGGTGACGAAGCCGGTCTCGTCGAGATCAAAGACGTGGATGCCCACGCGCTGCTGGGCGAACGCTACTTCCTCGGCGGACGGCGTTCTGGGTGTGCCATCGCTGTTGCGGAAGATCTTCATCAGCGGACCTATCGTGATGTCGAAGGCTCCGTTGGTCTCGGCATGGACGGCCTTGGCCAGAGCCAGGCAATCTGCCGCGGCCAGTCCGACTGGAGCCCTTTCCCCCTTGCGGAGGTGATTCACCCGCCAGATGTCGCTCATCGGGCGGAAGCGGCTCAACTCGTCCTCCAGTCGATCAATCTCTGCGAAGACCGCATCTGCAACGTTGCCAGCATAGGCCGCATCCACATCGTCTTGGGCGATGATGATTTCGAATTCAGTGGCCATCGCCTCATGGCGGGCGCGGTAGAGGGGCGTCATTGACGGGATCTTTTGGAGCGCTTTGGCTGGGGAGTGGATTCGCCTTCCGGGGGAATCTCGGGCACGGGTTCCGCCTGCCGCACCGGGGCATCTCCCAGTGCTGGCTCGGTGGGGCGCGCCAGGGCAGGGGAGAGATTTACCGGCAGTGGTCCAGTGGGACCAAGAGAGACGGGAAAGGGGCTGAGTGACGAATCAGAGGGGGCGGGTGCCGCGAGCTCGGTGCTGTTAGTGGCCTCTCCCGGCGGGAGGACCGGCAGGGTGGCAGGGAGCGGGGGCGCAACTTCCTCTTCCACCACCAACTCCGCCTTGACTGGCGGGACTGCGGGCAACTCAGGGTTGAGATAGGCTTCCCAGAGGTGCTTTTCCACAAGCAAAGAGAGCATCACTCCCGGGCGCAGCCCGTAGTCACTTGAGATGTATTCGCCCTCCAACTTGGCTAGGATCTCTTCGCCTCTCGCCTTGTCAGTGACGATGATGGGGGCTTCCAGTTTGGCTGGGATCTGGTCCTGGTAGCCGACTTGAGTGAGATCACGCAGATACCAGGGGAGGGGCCATCCATGTTCCGCCTGGATGATCTGGACCGGGGTGGACTTCCCAGCAGGGTGGCGAGCGGCCAGTTCATGAATGCGCTTGGAAAGTGCGAGCAGGTTCGTCGTCGTATGAGAATAGACGTACGGATTCCGGCTGTCAGCGGCATAGCGGGTGGCTCCGGGAAAGGAGTAATCCGTGGCGAGGTTCGTCTGGCTACAGAGATGGTAGATCCCGGTACCGAACAGGATGATCAACACCGTCTTGAACAACGGCATCTGTACAGCACGGAAGAGCCGCCGCATGCCCAGTCCTGCCAGCAGAACGAAGGTGTACTGAACAGCCATCACGGACCAAGGGGTCTTGTAGGGAATGATGGAGTAGATTGCCAGCAGAAATACTCCGTACAGCGAAAGGAAGACCAGGAAGGCGCGGACGTTGCTGACCCGGCGCTTGTCCAAGAGGGCATCCAGCATGCCAATCAGGGCCAGAGCGGGAATGAGGGCCTCCGACCAGACAAAGCCGTCCTTCCGCCAGGTCATGAGCTGGAGGTAATAGTGCCACGGCTTCTCATGCCCGCTGCCACCAGATCGCCGCAGGTAGCTGTCATAGGTGACGATGCTGTCGTGCACTCCCTGCCAGTCCTTGAATCCGTTGGAAAACATCCAGACGGACGTCGCCGCTGCAACTCCCGCCACGATGAGCCACGCCAGCCAGTCGGGGATGGTGGGCCGGGCTCCCGCATAGGAAAGGCGGGCATTCCGCGGCTCAAAGGAACCGATGCGGAGGGATACGAGTCCCCAAGCCGCCGCCATTGCCGCCAGATTGAGGACAAAGGTCTCCTTGGTGGCGTGCATGAACCCGAGACATAAACCTGCCAGCAGGAGCCAAAGGAAATTGCGCTTCTGGGACCATCGCCAGAGCGATGCGATGAAGAGGCCGGTCTGGAACACAAACGGCACCTCCATGATATAATAACGGCTGTAATAGTTCAGCATGGGCGAGACCGCCGCCAGCAATGCTGCGACGACGGCTCCCGTCCGTCCCAAGCCGTCGATCAGCAGGAGTGGCAGAAGCACCAAACCCAGGCCGAAAATCGCCACCACCCAGCGGAGCTCTCCTTCATCCATGGCGGTTGGATCCCATCCACGCCACTTGCCGATCAGATCTGCCGCATGATGTAAAAATGGGCCGTGGTAGTCCTTGGGATCGTATTCAAAAGTGCGGCTTTTGGCGTACTCGTGCGTTTTCAGCGCCAGAATCGCCTCATCCGTATGCATGGGTTTCTTAGCCAGATCCGTAAATCGGTACAGAGATCCGAGCCCCAAGGCGAGGATGAGCAGAAGGATAAAGCTTTTCCAGTTCAGCGGAGCAGGTTCGCGCGCCATGGGGCGGCAAGGTTTAGACAGCATCTGCCACCCGTCAATGCAAGCGCACGGAAAACCGCGTGGACTGGGTGAATTCCTCGTGTCAGACTAGAGACATCCATGCGCTTTTCTCTCTACACCTTCCTGCTGACTGTCCTTGTCTCGGCCCGGTTGCAGGCCGGACTGGTGGTGGACAATGAACCCATTGAGCTCAAACCCCGGCCCGAGGACGACGAGGTCGAACAGACTTTCACTTTCAAGAACACGGGCAGCAAGCCTCTCACCATTGTGCGTCTGGAGAGTACCTGTTCCTGTCTGGAGGCCAGCCTGGACAAGCGAGTTTACGCTCCAGGTGAGAAGGGCCAAGGGAAGGCCAAGTTCAAGGTGAGCAGCTTTGTTGGTCGCCATGAAAAGTCGCTGCGCGTGCACACGGATGATGATCAGGAGCCTGAGAAGGTTGTGAACTTCGTGCTGGATGTACCGGAAGTGATCAGCATTGAGCCAAAGCTTCTGGAGTGGACCGTCGGTGAAAAGGCCGAGCCGAAGACTTTCGTGGTAAAAATGACCGGCACCGATCCGATGAAGATCACCAAACTCTCCGCAACTCGGGAAAATGTTACCTTTGAATCCAGAGAGGTGACTCCTGGGCGCGAGTACGTGATCACCATGAAGCCGGCTTCCACCGCCGATGTGACCATTGGCGCACTGAAGATCGAGACCGACAGCAAGATCCCAAAGTACAGCCGCCAGATGGCATTCTTCAACATTGTGCGGCCGGAACTGGCGGAAAAGAAAAAGGCGGCGGGGAGGTAAAAGAGAACGGGTGATGAAGACGATCAGCCAAGCAATCGTGATCCTTGCTCTGACGCTGGTGGCAGCGACTGCCACCCAGCGTTGGCATCCCCGTGCCCCGGCGTGGTATGTGGCGGACGAGCGGCTGGCAGACGATGAGGTGACGCTGGCGCTCGTCCAGGAAAAATGGAAGGGAGAGGTCCTATGGATCGATGCCCGTCCGAGAACCGACTACGAAGCGGGGCACGTTCCGGGGGCGGTCTTGCTCAACGAACAGGAAGCCGATAGTCTCATGTTCGACCTCTTCGAGAAGCTGCAGGACAACACCAAGCCCATCGTAGTGTACTGCAGTGGTGAGGCTTGTCAGGCCAGCCGGAAGATTCGTCGGTACTTGAAGGACCGAGTGGGTTCTCAGGAAATCTACGTGCTGCGTGGCGGTTGGAAAGAAGCCCGAGCTTTGGGCCCTGCGAAAAAGTAGGAGCGGACGTTTAGCTCGGGAGTCTGTGGCAAATCTCAAGGCGATTCCCGCACGGATCCTCAAAGAAGATCGCATAGTATTGCGGTGCTTCATATCGGGGTCCTTCTACATGATTGGCTCCTGCTGCCACGGCGATCGCTCCCAGCCGGTTCACCTCGGAGGGTGACTCCGCCCAGAAGGCGATGCGGTTTTCATTGGGCTGGTGATTGGGAGATTCAGTGACGCCAAAGAACTCTGTCACCGGGCCCTCAGGTGCTTCAAACTGGAGCCAGCCTTCAATTTGCTCGTCCCGAGTGAAGCCAAGGGCTGGCAAGAGCGCCTCGTAGAAAGGCTGCACTATGGCCAGGCTGGATACGCGAAGGTCAACGTGATCGAAGCGACGTGACATGAGACGGAAGGGTGGGGGATTTGATCAAAGCGCGAGTTCCAGTGTCGGATCTGGTGCCATGGAAACAAGCTCTCAACGTGTCCGGCTTGGCCAGTGGATGCTTGTTGCCGTGGGTTTGGGAGTGAGCTTGCTCCTTCCCATCGCGCTGCCTTCTGTTTTTCGTGCCGTTGAGGCAGGTGTTCTGGGGTTTTGATGACCAGCCTGTTGGGGACATTCTCTTTTGGCTTGTGGTTGGCATTGTGGCGGCGATAGCACTCTTCGCTCTGACTTGCATGTTGTCTCGGGATGGCAGGAGACGGACCGCGCAATACCTCCTGGTGATCGTGGCGGTGTTTGAGCTGCTGGCCTGGCCGTGTGGGGTGCTCATGACCCATGATGTCGAACGGGTGAATGTTCGCGGGATTTTGTACTCGACTCCGGAGTGATGGAGATGGTTGAGATGACCGGTCATGATAGGTCGGCCCTGTTCTGCTCTCGACGTGGTGGGACGAACGAGTTTCATCAAGGGCTGGTGAGGGGCGACCCCATGGGTAGTGCGCGTCCTGACCGCATAAATGCGGAACTCCAACCCGGCTTATGGAACGGATAGGGGGCTTCCCTAGCAGCCTGTCGGACTTTGAAAATGCGATTGGGCTGTGTTAGGTAGAGCGATGGCGAGCCGGTTTGTAGTCATTGATCACGACACCCCTCTGTTGCTGCCTCCTGACCTGAGGGACTGGCTTCCCGAGGACCATCTGGTGCATTTTATCATGGATGCGGTCAAACTGCTGGATCTGTGCCAGGCCAGGGTCAACACCCGGGGCACAGGTTACGCCCAGTACCCTCCTGGCATGATGCTGGGGCTGCTGATCTATTGCTATGCCACGGGCACCTTCAGCAGCCGCAAGATCGAGACGCTCACTTATGAGAGCGTGGCGGTGCGTTATCTGTGTGCGGACACCCACCCCGATCACGACAGCATCTGCAAGTTCCGGCGTGAGAACAAGGAGCTGCTGGAAAGCAGTTTTCATCAGGTGCTGGAGTGTGCCGCACGGCTCAACGTGCTGCAAGTGGGGCAGGTGGTGTTGTCGGTGGATGGCACCAAGATTTTGGCCAGCGCCAGCAAGCACAGCGCCGTGAGCCATGGGCACGCCCAGCAGCAGTTGCTGCTGCTGGAGGAGCAGATCAAAGAGCTCACGGCCAAAGCCGAGGCCGCAGACAGCACGCCGTTGCGCGAGGGGCTGAGTCTGCCTGAGGAGATCCGGCGGCGTCAGAAGCGGCAGGAAAAGCTGCGGGAGGCAGTGCAGGTCATCGAGCAAAGAGCTCGTGAGCGGCATCAGCAGGAGCAGGCGGCCTATGAACGCAAGCTTCAGGAGCGCCAGGACCGGGAACAAGCGCGGGGCAAAAAGACCGGAGGCAAGGCCCCTCAACCACCCAAGGAAGGGCCTCAAGCCAAAGACCAGTACAACTTTACCGATCCACAGAGCCGGATCATGAAACACGGCGGTGGGGAGCACTTTGAGCAAAGTTACAATGCGCAAGCGGCCGTTGAGGTGCAAAGCCGCCTTGTGGTGAGCCAGCTGGTCAGCGATGCGCCCAACGACAAGGAGCAGCTGGTGCCGGTGCTGGAAAACAAAAGCCCCGTTGTGCAGAGCCTCAGCGTGGTGCTGGTGGACAGCGGTTACTACAGTGAGGCGGCGATCCGACAGGTGGAGGTGCCTGATGCAGACACCGGGGTGAGTCCGCAGGTGTATGCGGCGACGCGACGGCACAAGCACGGGCGTAGTGTCAAGGACCTTGAGCAGCATGACGATCCGCCGCCACCACCGCCCGGAGCGCCGGTCAAAGCGATCATGGAGCAGCGGTTGGAAACCCAGGAGGGCAAAGCCCTCTACGGGTTGCGCAAGCAGACGGTGGAACCTGTGTTTGGCATCATCAAATCTGCGATGGGCTTTCGTCGGTTCAGCCTGCGCGGGCTCACGAAAGTGGGGCTGGAGTGGACGCTGGTCACGCTCAGTTACAATCTCAAGCGTCTGTATCACCTTGGGACAAGGCTCCCAGCCTGAAGAAAGCGGCTCAAGCGAGCTCAGCGGCGGGAAATGCAACGACACGGCTGGCTCCAACCGCGCCTCATCCATCTGACACGACGACTCCGGTTCCCCGATCGCACTCCTGCAGCATCCAGCAAATCCGACAGGCTGCTAGTGCGGGGCGATGAGGCAGGATTTGCAAGGGGCTTCTAGCGAGCCCCTGTCCTTCGGTCTATCTCCGTGGCCGCTGTCTCCGCATAGTGGCGGCAATGCCGGTGAGGAACAGCAGAAGACTACCGGGCTCCGGGACGGGGGCGACGGCAAGGTTGATCTTCGTGAGGGAAGCGCTCTGTCCGAGTGCGGCCACCAAGGTGTTGCCAGCTATCTGAATGTTGACCGGTTGGACATTGTTCACCTCACCCGTCGTGAAGCTAAAGGTAAAGGACTCGGTCGTTGTTTGATCCACGAGGCCGAGCAGCGTGCTGGTGGGCGTCTGGTAGATCGTTGCCCCATTCACCAGAACGTTCACATTTAGCGAACTGAGGATGGAGACTGTGGCTGACGAGTTGCCACTAATGGTGAGGTTGTAGGTGGTATTGTCCAGCAGGGTGATTCCCGTAAACGCCTTGGTGGCAGAGAAGCTTCCTGCGACGCCAGCGACTCCTCCCTGGGCAATCTGAAACAACCCCCCGGAATCATCGGCAATTCCTGGGTTCAATGTCATCGTCTGGGTGGACAGGACTCCCGCAAACGTATTGGAGGCATTCCATCCTGCTCCAAGATTTGAATTGGTGGTGGTGCCCACCGTGGCCACCAGAGTCGTCTGCGTGACCGTCTCCGATGGAGTTCGGTCCAACGCGTTCGCAATGAGCACCTGAGCCGATGCTGTGGAAGCACCGATCCAGAGCCCTGCCGCCAGGATGATTAGCAGGGGTTTCATGAGTCGCCATAAAGATAAGAAAAAGTAATGATAAAGGCAACATCTATTTATTAGCGGCGCTACTGCATAATGAAAAACCCGTTTCCGAAGGCGGTCCGGAAACGGGTTTAATGGGGCGTCAGGCTTTGGGAAGGGTCACTTCAACTTCTGTCCTGCCTCCTCGATCCAACCTGCATCGGGCATGGCGTAGGGACGGAAGGTTTCCAGAGTGCCTTCGTGCTCGTTGTAGAACAGAGCCCGGTGCAGCCCCAGATTGCTGGCCTTGGGGGAGTCAATCAGGCTCGCAGAATCGTTGGCGCTCATCTGGAAGACCACTCGCATCTCAAACTCGCTCAGCGCCTTGCGGCTCAGAGAGCGGTTGACGTTGTTAAACGTATCCACCGTGGTGATGACGTGCATCCCGAGGGAGCTGCCCTCGGTGATGAGATCCACGAACTGGGTGCCTGGGTTGCCACCCCCTTCGTCGTCACTGCTCATGGAGAAGCTGAAGTCATCCTCCTGACGCAGCTTCTTGTACTTGTGCAGGCCATGGATGAGCAGGAAGACCGCGGGGGCGCGGGAAGCTTCGATCTCACCGTTGCTGCGGGCCTTCATCTCGGTGGAGAGTTCGGACATGATCGTGCCGATGTCCTGGCCCCGTGAGACGATGACTTCGTGAGGCACAGCCGCGATGGCCCGCTCGATGAAGTCTGAATCCGTGGTGCCCGGGGTGCACCCGTGGAGCACCACAAACTTGGCGCCTCCCACAGGATACTGGGCGGCCAGGGAGAGCAGGGAGGTGCCCAATAGGGTGAGCGCAGCTTCGTCCCGCTGTCCGACAATGAGCAGGTGATTCCCGCTCTGACGATGGAAGGCGGCTTCCGTGGGCCCCTTGATAGAATTCGGCGCACCGAGCCAGGCCTTGCCAGCCAGAGGCTGACTGGCGGGTTTGGTGTCGAGCGCAAAGCGGAGCAGTTGGTTCTCGCGAAGATCGGCGGGGGCGTTGCCTTCGAAGACGATGGGGGAGGTGTACTCGTGTCCGCGCTCCACGGCCAGATCGTGGACCTTGTCCAGCCACTCGTCCCGTTCATCATCTCCCAGCCAGACCACCTGGAACGGGCTGTTGCCTTCGATTGCGCCAGCGGCATCATTGTAGATGCCCTCGCCCGGACGGGTGAGGAGGCGGGGGGCAGAGTTGTTCTCATCCATGATGAGGTAGGCGTCTGCTTCATTGCACTGGAGGGCCACACGAATGACCATCTGGCCCAGCGTGGCGCGGGCCAGCGAGTAGGCGCCGCCCAGTGTCTGTGAACCCAGGAGCACATGGATGCCAAAGGCGCGGCCTTGACGGACGATGCGGTCAAAAAGCAGGGAAGCCGTCTGGGCGATGGTGTCATCGTCCACGAAGAACTCCTGGAACTCGTCAATGAGCAGCAGGGACCGAGGCATGGGCTCGGTGCCGCCCGCCCGCTTGTAGCCAGCGACGTCCTGCACCCCGAGCTTCCGAAACATGTCTCCACGACGTTTCAGTTCGCCGTCCACACGCTGAAGCACGCTCAAGGCGAACTCACGATCACTCTCAATGGCGACCACCTTGGCGTGAGGCAGTTTTTTCGAGGCATAGCACTTGAATTCAACCCCTTTCTTGAAGTCGATGAGATAGAACTCCACTTCTTCCGGGCTGCAGGTGAGCGCGAGGTTGGTGATGATGACGTGGAAGAGCGTCGATTTCCCTGAACCCGTCTTTCCAGCGAAGAGGGCGTGTTGCCGGGTGCCTTTGCCGATGGCCAGGTACTGGAGTTTGGTGGCACCTGTGCGTCCGATGGCGATGCGCAGTTCGTTGGTGGTTTCGCCCGTCCAGAGTTCTCCTGGCGGCGGGGCGATCTGGGAAAAGGGCACCTGGACGATGTTGGAGTCGATGCTGCTCTTGCCGATCCGGTGGACGAGTTGCACGGCGAGGTCCGGATTGGGCGGGGCGTCGAACACCAGGGTGGCACCAGACTTCTTCACCACATCGTCCGCCAGGACAAAGCCATTCCGTTCCTTGCGCAGGCAGATGCTGTTCTGACGCAGTTCGTCGGGCGTGAACCCATCTGGAAGGGGGTGGCGTTGATCCCAATGAATGAGCGTGTAGATGCCACAGCGAGGGCCGCTGGTGGCAATGCTCTGTAGTCGTTTGGCCGCGGTCTCGCTGAAGTTCACGGGGAAGTCGGCGATGACGAGGAAATGATATTTTTCCGCCACGCTCCCCGCCTGCTCATTGTACTCGGTGATCGAGGCGTACTCATTCCGAAGGTACATCTGGATGACCTTCTCGATGTGTTCGCTCAACTCGGCGAGGCGCTCCTCGATCTGGTCGCGCTGCGTCCAGATACGTCGGTTGATGAGCGTTTCCTCGTAGTCGGAGAGGTGCATGAGGCCGGCGAAACTCTGGCCCAGTCCCACCGGGTCAATGATCGTGAAGCTGAGCTTGCCGGGAGGGGTGGTTGCCAGGAGGCGGAGGATGATGTTGTTCAGCGCATCTATGGCGGTGGTGCCACCCGGTTCGTTGGTCTCGAACAACAGGGAGCCCTGATAGGGGAAGGAGAGTGAAAGCGGGATGGAGAGCTTTGACGGTCCGGGGAGGGCAAGGCGCGGATCCTTGGGCAGAGTGGCGGTCGGTCGAGCCAGATCCACTTCGAGCTGGGCGAAGCGTGTGGCGGGGGTGAAGTCTGTCGGGGGCTTCCAGCCCTCTGCATAACCCGCATGCCATTGGGGGAACCGTGCGGCGGTGGCCGAGTTCATCTGGCTGATGGCATCATAGATCGGAGTGATCTCGCTCTTCCATTCGGTCTCGATTTGATGCCAGCGTGCGCTCTCGCCAGACTCTAGGGAGGCGACATCGGCCTGTTGGGCGGCACGCAACTGGGAGATGATGGCGGAGTCTGTATTCGATACGGAATCAATCTTGTGGGTTTGCTCGGCCTCCACGCGTGCCAGACGGCTGGCAAGGGTGTGGTCAATCTTTGCCAGCAGTCGGGGATGTTGTGCCGCGAGCTTGGCCTTCGTGCGCTCCTCGAACTCCTGAGCCACCTCGTCGGCGCGCAGCTTCTGTTCCTCGATTTCCGCCACTTCACGGTCGAACGCGTCCTGTAGTGCTCCGCGGCCCTGTTGAGTATGCGAATCCACGGTGGCCCGGCAGCTGTCCTGGAGGAAGCGGGCTTCCTTGATCGATGCGGCCAGTTCTTTGGCCAGCGGTTTCACCTTGGACATGCCGATGAGGTGGATGATCCAGACGGAGATGAATGCCACAGCGCAGCCCGTGGCGACGACGCCGTAGTCCTTAGGATGAAGCCCCATCCCATACAAGGCACCCAGGCCGACCAGGACGATGCCGAGAGCGAAGAAGGTGAGAGGGACTTTTGCAAAAAGCCGGGGGAGGGGGAACTGCTTGAATTCCTCCAGTTGCTTCTCACCGGCTGCCAGATGGGCCTGTAGGTGGTTGAGCCACTCCACCTCCTCACCCGCAGGGATGGGGCCCGGAAGAGGGGCCTTGCGACGAACCCGGATCATGCTGATAAACGAGCTGGAGCCCGCGAAGGCATCTCGCGTGCGGTGCAACAGATCGGTGAACTGTGACTGATAGGTGGCCAGACGGCGGGTGAACTCCGGGTTGATCACGCCGGATGCTTCCAACTGACGTTCCAAACGGAAGCGACGCATTTGCAGTTCGCCCAGCCAGCTTTCCCGTACCTCCCTAACGCGGCGGGGTAGATGCCGGGTGAGGACCAGATGGGAGCGTTCCACGCGCGTACGCCGCCTTTCATAGACGTGCTTGAGACGCGCTGACTCAGCCTCCAGATGTGCCTGGGCTTCGGAAACTTCGCGGTCGAGCCGGCCTTGCGCCTGATCAATGGTGACCTGATGTTTTTGTGTGACGATATTGCGCTGTGTGCGCAGTTCCTTCTGTAGCTGATCCTCGCGCTTGGCGAAGTCTGCCACTTTGCTTTCCAGTGCGCCGAGCAACTCGACGCTCCGGCTGGCTCTGAGATCCAACCCGTTACTCACAGTCGTTTTTCACCTTTCTAAGCAAATTGTCCATCTCCTCCATGACGTTCCGCGCATGGGTCACCAGATGCGGAAGTTTTTCGAGGTAGTGTTCCTGAAACTCTAGGGCCTTTTGGTCCCGCCAACTGGACCGCGTTTGCTGCCATTCCACCGTCAATTCACGGAGGGCTTGGGCGAGATTGGAGGCGCTGACGCGAGTGCTCATGTGATAGGAAAAAGAAGCGGCTGAAAAGAATCGAAAACGCCGTGGCGGACGAGGAGTCTTTAGGGACAAAACCTCAGGAGGGTTGTTCAGATTCCGCCGCACTCGGCAAGGAGGTGCTTGGCCCGGAGGGGGCGGGACCTCCCACCTGATGATAGGACTCCAGAATCTTCTGAACCTGGTCCAAATAGGCGACGGCTTTGGGCAGATCGTGATCCACATAATCCCGCAGCATCTCCATCTTTCGCACATGGGGATCAAAGGTGCTGTCGAAGTTCCGGTTCCACGCTTTGACCCGCTCCAGTTTTTGCTCCGCCTCGGCGACGGCTGCCTTGGCCTTCCGGACAGCGGCTTGTTGCTGGGAGGGGGAGTCCACGAACTCGGACATCCGGGCCGTCATGAGCTCGCCTTCTACCTGCTCCAACATGCGTCGGCGCCGACGAATCTGCCCTTCCCAATGAGTGCGCTGTTCCGTCTGTACCCAGGCACGGGCACGGCGGATCTCGTCGCCCGACTGGTCAAGCGAGCGCCGGGCCTTCGTGATGAAAATGACGAGGTGCGCCCGGAAGCTCTGGAGGGCGTCGAGTGAGGTGATTTTTGCCTGATCAGCCATGATATGCTGGAAAGCAGCTTAACGTTGATCGAGGTATTGTTCGATGCGTTGCGCCTTTCGCAGGAGAAAAGGAGTGTGCTTTTCAGAGATCTCCACGAATTTTTTGAGAGCTTTCATGGTGGTGATGAACTCCTCGGCAAACTTCTCATGCTCCTGATCCTGCCAGGTGCCGCTCAGCGCCGCGAAACGAGCATTCAAAGCCGAGGCCTTGGTCTGCACTTCGTCATTGAAGCGCTTCAGCTCCTTGGCGAAGCGTCGCACCTCCTCTGGATCCATGATTGCCTGTGCCATATGTATAAAAGTACGTCTGTGAGTCCTCGTGGACCTTGATTGAACCCTCGCAATTTGCCTTTGGTTGTACCATTTATGCATATTCGAGGGAGGAGGGGCGAGGCAAAAATCCCCACCTGAGGGGAAAAGCACCTTCTTCAGGAAGGCGTCTCAGCCTCGCATCGAATGCAAAAAATAGACCCTCCTGCCGACGGGCGGACAGGAGGGTGGTGATACTAAGGGCCTACCAGCTGAGGGCGGATCTCAGTCGATCGGGGCGTGATGATGAAGTGCCGCCCGCACGAAGCCGTAGAAAATCGGGTGCGGATGGTTGGGCTTGGAAAGCAGCTCCGGGTGGAACTGACAGGCCATGAAGAAGGGGTGGTCCTTCAGCTCGATGATCTCCGCCAAGGTGCCGTCTGGAGACATGCCGCTGATGATGAAGCCCTTGGATTCCATCTCCTCTTTGTAGATGGAGTTGTACTCGTACCGGTGACGGTGACGCTCCGTGATCGTCGCGCTGTGATACAGGTCGTACGCCCTGGTGTTTGGTGCCAGATCCGTGACCCAAGCACCCAGTCGCATGGAGCCACCCTTCTGGGTGACATGCTGTTGTTCCTCCAGCAGATTCACCACCGGGTGGGCGGTGGTCTTGTTGAACTCGGTGCTGTTCGCGTCCGTCCAGCCGCAGACGTTGCGAGCGAACTCGATGACGGCGATCTGCATGCCGAGACAGATGCCAAAGTAAGGGATTCCAGACTCGCGGGCGTACTTGCACGCGGTGATTTTGCCTTCCGTGCCGCGGTCGCCGAAGCCTCCCGGGACCAGGATGCCCTGCATGCCCGCGAGGTGCATGTCCGGGCCGCCTTTCTCGATGTCTTCAGCATCCACCCGCACGACCTCGACTTTGGCGTCATTGGCGGCCCCCGCATGCACGATGGCCTCATAGATGCTTTTATAGGCATCCTGTAGCTCGATGTACTTGCCCACCACCGCGATACGCACGTGATGCGTGGGATTGATGACGCGGTTTACAAACTTGCGCCAGCGGGCGAGGTCGGGCTGCTTGGTCTCGATGTGAAGCAGTTTGCAGACGAGATCGTCGAGCTTTTCCTCGTGCAGCTTGAGAGGCACCTCGTAAATGGAGTTCTTGACGTCTGCGGCCTCGATGACGGCTTCTGGTTCGACGTTGCAGAAGAGCGAAATCTTGTCCTTTACGTCCTGATCCAGGCGCATCTCAGTGCGGCAGAGGACAATGCCGGGGCTGATCCCGATCTCCCGCAGCTTCGCGATGCTTTGCTGGGTGGGCTTGGTCTTGAGCTCTCCGGCGGCACGGATATAGATGATCAGCGTCGTGTGAATGTAGAGGACGTTTTCCGGACCGACTTCCTGGCCGAACTGACGAATGGCCTCCAGGAAGGGCAGGCCCTCGATGTCCCCCACGGTGCCACCGATCTCTGTGATGATCACGTCAGCGGTCATTTCACGGGCGACCTTGCGGATACGCTCTTTGATCTCGTTGGTCACGTGTGGAATGACCTGCACGGTGCTGCCGAGATAGGCACCACTGCGTTCCTTGGCGAGGACGTTCGTGTACACCTGACCGCTCGTCAGGTTGTTAAGTCGGGAGAGATTGGTGCTGGTAAAGCGCTCGTAGTGGCCCAGGTCGAGGTCGGTTTCGGCCCCGTCATCCAGCACGTACACTTCGCCATGCTCGTAGGGGTTCATGGTACCGGGATCCACGTTCAGGTACGGGTCGAACTTTTGCAGGATCACTTTCAATCCACGGTGCTCCAGCAGGGTGCCGAGCGAAGCGGCGGCCAGGCCTTTGCCTAGCGAACTGACGACGCCACCGGTGACGAAGATGTATTTCATTGAGGAGATTGTGTGTGGGATGTGGATGTTAAGAGGACTGTAAAGCTTTCTCGATGGCGATGGCCTGCTCAGGAGTATCTACGCCGGGGGAGGTCTCGTGGGTGAGCGCGACACGGATGGTGGCTCCGTTCTCAAGAGCGCGGAGTTGTTCGAGGGATTCGGTGCGCTCCAGCAACGATGGCGGCCAGTTGACAAACTGGAACACAAAATCGCGCTGGAAGCCGTAGATGCCCAGGTGACGATAGTGGACAATGCCGGAGTCTGGATTTCGCGGGTACGGAATGAGCGAACGTGAGAAATAGAGAGCATCACGCCGGGCGTTGAGCACCACCTTCACCACATTGGCGTCCTGGAGCAGCGCCGGATCGTCAATGGGGGCCGCGGCGGTGATCATGGGGACAGCTGGCTCCTGCACCAAGGTCTGGGCCAGCTCATCGATCAGGGCAGGGGAGATCAAGGGCTCGTCACCCTGCACGTTGATCACCACCTGATGGTTCGGGAAAGACGCCGCTGTCTCGGCCACGCGGTCGGTGCCGCTGGGGTGGTCGGGATCGGTCATCACCACCAGCGCATTGAAGCGGCGGGCAGCATCGGCGATCCGCACATCATCGGTCGCGATCACAACACGATCCACCAGTCGGCACTGGAGACAGCGCTCCCAGACGTGCTGGACGAGCGGCTTTCCGGCGATGAGGTGCAACGGCTTGCCAGGGAACCGGGTGGACCCCCAGCGCGCGGGAATGACAACGAGGACTTGCGGACGTGATGAGGACAAAGCAGGCGGCGCGGTTTCATGTTCATGGCGCGAAAGGATTGCAGAAGCAAACATTTTCCGCACCTTCCGTCCCCTACCAATTGAGGGTGGACGGACATCCTGCTTGCGGTGACCTGTTTCCCCGGCAAACTCAATCTATGTTTCGTGCGTGGCCATGGTGGATCTCCCTCATTCTGATTGCGGTCAGCCTGGGATGGTTCTGGCTGCTCAGCCTTGATCTGCGGTTCGTCAGGGTGGAGCCTGACGTGCGCCCGGCGACCGCTGAGGCGAAAAAGTAAAGGCTTCTTGAGCCCGTCTTTCCCTACTGGTCAAATGAATACCATTGCTTGACGTCGGGGGGAATCGGGTTAACGAAATGTTCAACCTCTCCCACTTTCCCCCCTTCTCTCATGGCTAACCACGGATATACCGAAGACTCCATTCGTTCACTCGACTGGCGGGAGCACATTCGTCTGCGCCCCGGCATGTACATCGGCAAGCTGGGTGACGGCACCGCTCCTGAAGATGGCATCTACGTGCTGCTCAAAGAGGTGATCGACAACACCATCGACGAGCATGTCATGGGTTACGGCAAGGAAGTCGAGATCACGATCGAAGAGAACGTTTGTACGATCCGCGACTACGGACGCGGCGTCCCCTTGGGGAAGCTGATGGAGTGCGCCGCCCAGATCAACACGGGTGCCAAGTACGACAGTGAGGTCTTTAAGCGAAGTGTGGGCTTGAACGGCGTGGGTATCAAGGCGGTGAATGCTTTGTCCGACCGCTTTGACATCCAGGCCTACCGCGAGGGCAAGACACGCGCTATCGAGTTCTCACAAGGGCTCGTGGTCAAGGAGATGAAGAACCCGGTGGCCACGACGGATCGGGACGGTACGAAGATCACGTTTCATCCGGACCCGACTTCATTCGCTGGCGACTATGCCTTCCGGCTGGATTTCATCCGGGAGATGCTGCGTTTCTATGCCTGGTTAAATCCAGGTCTGACGCTGACGTTGAACGGTGAGAAGTTTCGGAGCAAGGACGGTCTCATTGACCTCCTCAATGCCAAGCTGACAGAGGAACCGCAGTATCCGATCATCTATCTCGCCTCGAAGGAGGTGGAAGTGGCCTTCACGCATGGTGTGGGGTATGGCGAGGAGTGCTACAGCTTCGTGAACGGCCAGCACACCACGCAAGGGGGGACGCATCTGGCAGCCTTCCGGGAGGCGCTGGTGGCTGAGGCACGGGAATTCTTCAAGAAGCAGTTCGATCCCAGTGACGTGCGCGGGAGCCTGGTCGCAGCGGTGAGCGTGAAGGTGCAGGAGCCGGTGTTCGAGTCCCAAACGAAAACGAAGCTGGGCAGCACGACCATGGAGCCCAACGGCCGCAGTCTGCGGACCACAATCGTCAACTTTGTCACCTCCCAGCTGGACAACTACCTGCACAAGCATGGCGATGTTGCAAAGGCCATGCTGGAGAAGATCCAGGCCAACGAGAAGGAGCGCAAGGAGATCAGTGGCATTCAGAAGATCGCCCGCGAGAGCGCTCGCAAGGCCAAGGTCCACAACAAGAAGCTGCGTGACTGCCGGGTGCATTTGGACACCAAGAACCCCGATCGTGAAAAGAGCACGCTCTTTATCACGGAAGGGGACTCTGCGAGCGGCAGCATCACCAAGAGCCGTGATGTGAACTTTCAGGCCGTGTTCAGCCTGCGGGGCAAGCCGCTCAACTGCTTCGGCCTCACCCGCAAAGTCTGCTATGAGAATGAGGAGTTCAATCTCCTCCAGAACGCACTCAACATTGAGGAAGATCTCGAAGAGCTGCGTTATCAGAACGTGGTGATGGCGACAGATGCTGATGTGGACGGGATGCACATCCGGTTGCTCATGATCACCTTCTTCCTGCAGTTTTACCCGGAACTCATCCGGCGTGGGCACCTTTACATTCTGCAGACGCCGCTGTTCCGTGTGCGCAACAAGAAGGAAACCTTCTATTGCTACAGCGATGAGGAGCGTTTCAAAGCGATCGCGAAGTGTGGCAAGGCCGCTGAGATCACCCGGTTCAAGGGCCTGGGCGAAATCTCACCGGATGAGTTCAAGCATTTCATCGGCCCCAAGATGCGGCTGGAGCCCGTGCTCATGCCGGAGCACAAGAGCATCAAGGAGCTGCTGACCTTCTATATGGGCAAGAACACGCCCGACCGCCAGGAGTACATCGTGCAGAACCTTCGGGTGGAGCACGATATCGAATTGGAAGACAAGGCTCGTGATGAAGAGGAGCGCAAGAAGAAGCAGAAACAGGTGATTTCCCTGGAGGCCCCCTTCTGATTTCCCTTCCATGCCACTTTTTGAAGTTTGCCTATTGAGTTTTGAGTATTGAGTATTGATTTTTGCCTTTTGTTTCGAGCGTGACTCCTGATTCCCTTCTTCCCCCCTCTGGTCCCTCCCATACCGGGGAACTGCACACCAAGCTCGTGGATGAGCTCTATGGTGACTGGTTCCTGGACTACGCCTCCTACGTGATCCTGGAGCGTGCGGTGCCGCACATCAACGATGGGCTCAAGCCAGTGCAGCGACGCATCCTCCACTCGATGCGTGAGTTGGAGGACGGACGCTATAACAAGGTGGCAAACGTGGTGGGGAACACGATGAAGTATCACCCCCACGGGGACGCTTCCATCGGGGATGCCATGGTTCAGCTCGGTCAAAAAGAGCTGCTGATAGACACCCAGGGGAACTGGGGAAACATCCTCACCGGAGACGGTGCAGCCGCCTCCCGGTACATCGAATCGCGCCTCACCAAGTTCGCGCTGGACGTGGTGTTCAGCCCCAAGGTGACGGAGTGGGCGAACAGCTACGACGGCCGCAATAAGGAGCCGGTGACGTTGCCGGTGAAGTTTCCGCTGCTCCTCGCCCAGGGGGTGGAAGGCATCGCCGTGGGCCTCTCCTGCCGCGTGCTGCCGCATAATTTCAACGAACTCTGCGACGCCTGCGTTGCCGCCCTGCGCGGTGAGCCCTTCCAGTTGTTACCGGACTTCCCGCAAGGGGGCATCATGGATGCCGCTGACTACAACGACGGTCAGCGCGGCGGCAAGGTGCGAGTGCGCGCCAAGATCGAGACCGTGCCCAAGCGGAACATGGTGCGCATCACGGAGATTCCCTTCGGCACTACGGCCGGAAGCGTCCAGGAATCCATCGTCGCCGCCAACGAAAAGGGCAAGATCAAGATCCAGAAGGTGGAAGACAACACGGCGGAGTTTGTGGAAATCCTCGTGCACCTTCCCAGCGGCACGGACCCTGACCAGGCCATTCAGGCGCTCTATGCGTTCACAGACTGCGAGGTCAGCATCTCCGTCAACGCCGTCGTCATCCAGGATGACAAGCCCAATTTCATCTCCGTCACGGAGATTCTCAAATCCAACGCGGAGTACGCCAAGCAACTGCTCAAGCAGGAACTGGAGATCGAACTCGGCGAGCTGGAGGAGAAGTGGCACTTCAGCTCACTGGAGAAGATCTTCATCGAGAAGCGCATCTACCGTGACATCGAAGAATGCACCACGTGGGACGGCGTCATCGGTGCCATCTGGAAAGGCCTCACGCCTTATCTTGGCCTTTTGAAACGCGAGATTACGGAGGACGACATCACCAAGCTCACGGAGATCAAGATCAAGCGCATTTCCAAGTTCAACTCCTTCGAGGCCGATGAACTGATCCGCGGCTTGGAAAGTGACATCGACCAGGTGCAGCGCTACCTCAAAGGATTGACCCGGTATGCCATCTCGTACTTCGAGCGCATCAAGAAGACTTACGGCAAGGATCGTGAACGTCGCACCGTGATTGCTGGTTTTGACCGGGTGGCGGCTTCAGACGTGGCCATTGCCAACGAGACGCTCTATCTCGACCCGAAAGAAGGTTTCGCTGGCTATGGTCTGAAACGGGAAGGGGAGCCCGTGAGCAAGTGCTCCACGATGGACGAAGTCCTCTTCATCACCCGCGAAGGTGTGATGAGCGTCGTGAAAGTGGCGCCGAAATTCCACGTGGGTAAGAACCCCGTCTATCTGGCCGTCTTCAAGCGCGACGAGCAGGCGGTGTATTCGTTGATCTACCGCGATGGCAAGCAGGGCCGTGTGTATGCGAAGCGGTTCCGTGTGGGTGGTATTACCCGCGACAAGGAGTATCCTCTGACGCAAGAGTCCCCCGGGACAAAAGTCATGTTCTTCTCACGGCATGAGACGGAGGAAGAAAGCAACGCCCAGATCTTGAATATCAAGCTCAAGCACGAACTGCGCATGCGGGTGGATGCCTTCCCCTACAAGTTTGGAGACCTCGCCATCAAGGGACGTGATTCCAAGGGCAATCTCGTCACCGAGAAGTCGGTGGAAAAGATCACCCGGTTGCGCAAGAGCGCATCGGGTGAGGCGGAAGAAGAGGAAGTGGTGGAGTAGGAACCCGCTGCGCGGGAGACGCCAGACTAGAAGACACAAGACACCAGACTTGATTGCTGGTGCCTGTTTGAATTCGCCCTCTGTTGTTCGCTTCAGGGGATGTGCGCCTGAGCGGGGCTGGGAACCGCCTCCTTTATGCACGAACAAACTGCGAGGTGACTTGGCCAGGGAGTAGAGGAGGCGGGGTCTCCGGCCCCGCAGTCTGTGGGATGGGCGGGGCAGGAAGGGGATCGAGGGACGTTTGATGCGTGAGCAGGGCTGGGAACCCCCGCCTCCTGTACTCAAGAACAAGCTGCAACATAGCTTGTCCGCGGAATAGAGGAGGTGGGGTCTCTGGCCCCGCGGTCTGTGGGGCGGCCGGGGCGGGAAGGGGATCAAGGGACGATTGGGGCGTGAGCGGGGCTGGGAACCCCCGCCTCCTTTACGCACGAACAAGCTTCAAGGTCACATGGCTGCAGAGTAGAGGAGGCGGGGTCTCCGGCCCCGCGGTCTTGCGGGCGGCCGGGGCGGGAAGGGGATCGAGGGACGTTTGATGCGTGAGCGGGGCTGGGAACCCCCGCCTCCTGTACCCAGGAACAAGCTTCAAGGTCACATGGCCGCAGAGTAGAGGAGGTGGGGTCTCCGGCCCCGCGGGTCTGTGGGGTGGCCGGAGCGGGAATGGGATCAAGAGACGATTGGGGCGTGAGCGGGGCTGGGAACCCCCGCCTCCTGCACTCAAGAACAAGCTTCATGATGACATGGCCGCAGAGTAAAGGAGGCGGGTTCTCTGGCCCCGCGGTCTTGCGGGCGGCCGGGGCAGGAAGGGGATCGAGGGACGTTTGATGCGTGAGCGGGGCTGGGAACCCCCGCCTCCTGTACTCAAGAACAAGCTGCAACATAGCTTGTCCGCGGAATAGAGGAGGTGGGGTCTCTGGCCCCGCGGTCTGTGGGGCGGCCGGGGCGGAAAGGGGATCAAGGGACGATTGGGGCGTGAGCGGGGCTGGGAACCCCCGCCTCCTGCACTCAAGAACAAGCTTCATGATGACATGGCCGCAGAGTAAAGGAGGCGGGGTCTCTGGCCCCGCGGTCTGTGGGGCGGCCGGGGCGGAAAGGGGATCAAGGGACGATTGGGGCGTGAGCGGGGCTGGGAACCCCCGCCTCCTTTACGCACGAACAAGCTTCAAGGTCACATGGCCGCAGAGTAGAGGAGGCGGGGTCTCTGGCCCCGCGGTCTTGCGGGCGGCCGGGGCGGGAAGGGGATCGAGGGACGATTGGGGCGTGAGCGGGGCTGGGAACCCCCGCCTCCTGCACTCAAGAACAAGCTGCAACATAGCTTGTCCGCGGAATAGAGGAGGCGGGGTCTCTGGCCCCGCGGTCTGTGGGGCGGCCGGGGCGGAAAGGGGATCAAGGGACGATTGGGGCGTGAGCGGGGCTGGGAACCCCCGCCTCCTGTACTCAAGAACAAGCTGCAACATAGCTTGTCCGCGGAATAGAGGAGGTGGGGTCTCTGGCCCCGCGGTCTGTGGGGCGGCCGGGGCGGGAAGGGGATCAAGGGACGATTGGGGCGTGAGCGGGGCTGGGAGCCCCCGCCTCCTTTACGCACGAACAAGCTTCAAGGTCACATGGCTGCAGAGTAGAGGAGGCGGGGTCTCCGGCCCCGCGGTCTTGCGGGCGGCCGGGGCGGGAAGGGGATCGAGGGACGTTTGATGCGTGAGCGGGGCTGGGAACCCCCGCCTCCTGTACTCAGGAACAAGCTTCAAGGTCACATGGCCGCAGAGTAGAGGAGGTGGGGTCTCCGGCCCCGCAGTCTGTGGGATGGCCGGAGCGGGAAGGAGATCGTGGGACGTTTGGGGTGTGAGCGGGGCTGGGTTTGTTGTTTCCTATGGGAAGGTGCTGCCCCGGTGTCTCCATTCATCCGCAGCCCTCTCTCCCTCTACCCGTTCTCAGTTGCAGTTGCAGTTGCAGTTGCAGTTGCAGTTGCAGTTGCGGCCCTGAATTCCAAAGACAGCGAATTCACGCAGTACCTCAATCCGGTAGGCTTGGGTCCGTCGGGAAACACATGTCCCAAGTGGGCGCCGCACTTTCCGCAGACGATCTCGGTGCGGCTCATGCCGTGGCTGTCGTCCTCGTGCATGGAGACGGCCTCTTTGTTCACCTGATTCCAAAAGCTGGGCCAGCCGGAGCCGGAGTCGTATTTCGTCTTTGAGTCGAACAGGTCTTCACCGCAGCAGACGCACGTGTAGGTGCCGTCGGCCTTGTGATTGCAAAATTTGCCAGTGAACGGATACTCTGTCCCTTGTTCCTGGGTCACGCGCCATTGCTCTGGCGAGAGGCGCTCTTGGAGATCAGCTTTGTCCATGCTGAAGCATACGTAGATTTGGCAGGGTTCAACAAAGCAACGCCTGCTTCATTGAACCAGGTTGAGGCCGCTGAGGTGGCGACATCCCATCAGGACTGATTGCGTTCCATCAGCTCGCGGATGAGGCGGAGTTGTTTTTTGTCAGGCTTGGCAGCCAATGCATGAGGCGTAAGCAGGACCTTTTCCCGGCGGGCCTCGGCTGCTTTCTGATAGTTCTGCACTGGCGTCAGATCTTCCATGAAGAGCTTCACCAGCGACGCTCCCACTCGGGTGGTGGGGAAAGCAATGACGCGAACCACCAAACTCAGGTCACCCCGCTGAATGTCGAGCACCTCGCCGAGTTTCAACTCTCGGGCTGGCTTCATGGGTTGCCCGCCAATTTGCACCAGCCCACGGGTGCAGGCCTGGGTGGCAAGAGAGCGGGTCTTGAAAATGCGGACGTGGTGCAGATAAAGGTCGGCGCGCATGAAGGGGGGGTATTCTGGCGGAGTGAGAGCTCCGCCAGATTCCTATTCTACGTCAAACAGCCTCAACTTTTCAACAAAAGCGCAGCGAACGCGCCATCGAATCCATCTCTCCAGGGGAGGGAACTCCGAGTTTCCACCAGCTTGAATTCCGGATGAGCGACCAGGAATGAAGCAATGATGTCCTCGTTTTCCTCCCGATCGAGACTGCAAGTGCTGTAAACCAAGCTTCCGCCGGACTTCAGGAGAGGTGACAGAGTGGACAGAATCTTGGTCTGTAGTTGGGCCATCTCGACGAAGACCTCAGGATCCAACCGCCAACGGACATCGACGCGACGACGCATCACGCCCGTATTGCTGCAGGGGGCATCAAGAAGAATGCGATCAACTTGGACGCCTTTCCAGATCGGAGGCAACGGTTTGGTCCAATCCACCTGACGGTTCTCTGCAATGGTTACGTTCAGACGCTCCAGATTCTGCTGCATGCGCTGGAGCCTGCGGGGCACAGAGTCACAAGTCAGGATCCGTCCCTGATTCTGCATCTTCTGCGCCAGATACGCGGACTTGCCGCCTGGTGCAGCGCAAGCATCCAGAATCGTCTCACCCGGTTGAGGGGCGAGGAGATCGCAGGCGATTACCGTACTGGGGTCCTGAGCATAACACCGGCCGCTGGCGAGCCACTCACGCGGCAAGGTGTCGGCGCGGAAGAACCCCGGGAAAGAAATAGGTTCCAGCGGGAGCACCTCTTCCGGGGTGAGCGGCTGCGGGTGCAATTGATTCACCCGCACATACGTTGAGGCGGGCTGTTGGTCCCACTCGCAGAGGGCTTCCGCTGCTGACTTGCCGAACTGCTTGGTCCACCGCTCAGCAAGCCAGGAAGGATGCGAGGTTCGCTCGGCGATGGGGAGGCGATCCATGCGTGCCAAGAGCGGGATTCTCTCCCGGTCCACCCGGCGAAGCACGGCGTTGACCAGCCCGCGAGCCTTGCCAGCCTGGTTCACCGTTTCGTTCACTACGGCGTGGGCTGGCATCTCCAGCAGAAGAAGCTGGGCAATGCCGAGCCTGAGCAGCCAGTGGACACTGGTTTCAAGGTGCTGATTGTCGCAGACCCGTTCCAGCCAGATGTCCAGCAGGTCGATGTTGCGAAGCGTGCCCATCACTAGCGTCTGAAGGAGCGCGGTGTCGCGATGATCAAGGCGATGGGTGGCGGCAGCCTTTTCGATGAGGTCTGCTGCATAGATTTCACTGCGCTCCCATTCGACGAGAATCTGAAGTGCAAGCTGTCGGGAATTAAGGGGGATTACGCTCATTCTGCTGCAAGGGTGCCTCGGCCGATGCCCCGGTATTGGAAGCCGTAGCTGGCTGCTGCGGTCGGGTCGAGCAGATTGCGCCCGTCGAAGATAAGGGGGGTGCGCATCGCGTCGCGAAGTTCTTGGAGATCCACTGTGGCGAATTCCGGCCATTCAGTGGCCACGATGAGCGCCTCGGCACCACGGGCAGCTTCGACAGGATTGTCGGTGAGAGTGACCTTGCTGGCGATGGGAAGCTCGCGGAACTTGTCCATGGCCTTGGGATCGTAGGCCGTGACTTCCGCGCCCTCTTTGACCAAGGTCTCCACAAGACTGATGGCGACGCTGGATCGGACGTCGTCCGTGTTGGGTTTGAAGCTGAGACCCCAGACGGCGATCTTCTTGTCCTTAAGCACCCAAAGGGCCTCCCGTACGCTGTCGAGAAAGCGATTGAGCTGGCGGGCGTTGATCTTCTGAACCTCTTTAAGCAGATTGAAAGGAGTGCCCAGCTGTTCTGCAATCGCGATGAAGGCGGCGATGTCCTTTGGGAAACAAGAGCCCCCGTAGCCAAGGCCCGCGTTGAGGAAACTACGGCCGATGCGCTTGTCCATGCCAATGCCCTCGGCGACCTTCTCCACGTCTGCACCGCTGACCTCGCAAAGCTCGGACAGTGCGTTTACATAGGAAATCTTCAGAGCGAGGAAACTGTTTGCGGCATGCTTGATGAGCTCGGCGCTGTTGATGTCGGTCACGAGTACCGGGGCAACAAAAGGCTCATAGACCTTTTGCATGACCGCGAGAGCGCGGTCGCTGTTGCCGCCGATGACGATGCGGTCAGGGCTCATGAGGTCTTCCACGGCGCTGCCTTCACGCAGGAACTCGGGATTGCTCACGACGTCGAATTCCACGCCCGGCTTGGCGTAGCGGCGGATCGTCTGAGCGACGCGCTCGCCGGTCTTCACGGGAACCGTGCTCTTGTCCACAATTACCCGATAGCTGCCGAGGCAGACGGCAATTTCGCGTGCCACTTTTTCGATGAAGCTGAGATCCACGCTGCCATCTGCCTGGGGCGGGGTTGGTACCGCAATGAAGATCACCTCACCGTGATCGACGCCCTCTTCCGTGCTGGTGGTGAACTGTAGGCGCTTGGAGACAACATTCTTGCGGACGATTGTTTCCAGGCCGGGCTCGTAAATCGGGATTTTGCCCTCCAAAAGGCTTTTGATTTTGCGTTCATCATTGTCCACGCAAACAACGTGATGGCCGACTTCTGCGAAGCAGGCACCTGTAGTGAGTCCAACGTAACCGGAACCAATGATCGTGAGTTTCATGCAAAGAGTGGGGAGAGAGGGGCAGCCTTGGGCGGCAGCAGGACGGGACTAATGCGGAGGTTGGGGGAGGGCACAAGCCCGAAGGACGGGAGAAAAGATACCAAAACAAGCTGCGGATGTCTGAATATCACAAATTGGGGAAGATTGTAGGGACGTGTGAATTTCGCAGGCGTTTTTTGCCCTGCCAAGAGTTTGAATCACCGCAGAGATTTGATTGGGGCTCTGTGAATGATTGAGAGGTGATCCCCCGGCGTGGTCCGACTTTCCCCGCCGGTGTGCGAGCGAAAAGTTTGTGCGGGAGATCCGTCAGTCGAACATCCTCCCGTCATACTGGGGTGTGGATGCGGGCGACCGAGGTGAGGGGGGCGCGGAGAATGTCCTGCGAGCCCAACAAAAAACCCGACATCCGAAGATGCCGGGTTCTGAAGGAATTTCGTTGCCTTTCAGGCGATGGGGACTACTCGCGTCCGCCCTGGCCGGTCGGATTCGGGTCGAGGTCAAGCGGGATGCTGACCTGGGGGAAATCCTTGAGGGTGAGGGAGAGCACCAAGCCGTACTCGTTGGTCTTGCCATCCTTGCCACTTTGGTTTTCGCGGATCAAGCCACCCACGGACATCGTCCAGCTCGCAAGGTCGCGGTGGATGCTGTAGCTCTGGTACTGAAGCGTGCTGTCCTCCATCTCGTAGATGTGGTTCATGGAGAAGCCCCAGTTGGAGTTGATCTTCGTGTAGATGCGGGAGTAGATCAGGCTGCTGTCCACGAAGATCGGGTTGTCGGTCAGCAACTGGTGACCCAAGGACCATGAGAAGGTCTTGGTGGGCATCCAGGTGATGTTCGAGTTGACCTCGGTGAAGTTGTAGTCGCTGCTGCCAATGGGGAGCTGACTGTCGATGGAAAGGGCCAACCAAGGGAGGGGAGCCCAGAAGAGGTCGTTGTAGAGGTTGGATACATCGCGATCAAACTCAGGATCTTCCATAAAGAGATCCAGGTAGGTGTTGATGCCGGCATAGTTGTGAGTGCCGCCGTCACGCTTCGTCTGGAAGAGGTTGCGCACACCGATACGGGCGATGTTCCAACTCTTCAGGTCGTCGATGGCGGTGAAGAAGGGAACGTCGATCGGGCGGGGGCGGGTGGACGGGGTGAGACGGTCGATGCTACCAAGGCCCTCGATGGTGTCGGCCTCGACATAGGAGTAGTTGAGGTAGGGCTGAATGATGTGGCGGAGCCCGTCCAGACCAATCCGGCGGTTCTGTACATCTTCCCAAGTCTTGCTGAATTTCGCGGAGAGGTCGAACCCTGCGGCGAAGATTGGGCGGGTGTCGTTGCCAACATTGGAGGTGCCACCTTCGACATCGTTGTAGTAGGTCACGCCACCGCCGATGCGGGGAACGAAGTTGATCCAATCGCCCTGACCGAAGCTGATCGGGTAGAGGAACTCATGATAAGTGTGGGCGCGGAGGAACTTGTTCTCGTTGAGCTCAGCCTGGAGCAGTTCAAGGTCGTTTTCGACGTCATCACGGGTCAACAACTGCTTGGGTACGGAGCGAATCACGGCCGCGTCATTGCTCACCAGCGTGGTGCCAGCCAGGGCGGTGGTGGTGGAGGGGAGGGCATTGCCATCGGCGTCAAGAAGCCCGGTGGTGCCGCCATTTGCACCATAGGCGGTGCTCAGGTAGTTTTCCTGTTGGGCGATCTTGCTTTGAAGGGTGGCACGCTCGTTGTCGGAAAGCTTGTCACGGTAGGACCCCAAGCTCGTCTCACCCTGATAGTAGATATTGGTGTTGAGGATGCGGGAGCGGGTGAAATCAAAAGCCAGCTCGACGCGCTCATCTGCGTGGTAAAACTCATTGAGCTGCATGCGGGCCAAGAGGGAGGCCGTGAAGCGATCGTCCCGTTTGACCAGATTGACGATGTTGTCCGGTTGGGGCTCAAGACGGAAGTCGTTGAGGAAGTAATCTTCCAGCATGAACTCGTCGCTCAGCTTGGTGAGATCGAAGTCGAGATACCAGGTACTTTCCTGAGGGCCGGGGATGTAGATGCGGTGCTGGAAGCCCACGCGGTAGCGATTCTCATCCACCAAGGCATCGGAACGTGTCGAGTCGTTGACGCCGGTGAGAGGGTCAGTGTCGTAAGCGTAGTAAAGCTTGAGCTGGCCAATGTGGGGATTTTTGCGCCACTTTTCCGAATAGAAGTCAGCACCAATGCCGATGCCGCGGGAGCTGCGAAGGTCCAGGTGGTACTTGGCGAGGGTATGGTCGCCGTGCATCACACCGTACTGGTTGAGCAGGAAAGCGCCCCACTGGCTGGTGTAGCCTGGCTGGAAGAAATAGCCCAGTTCGTCATCGAGCGGCTGGACGATATAAGGGAACCAGAAGACGGGGGTCTTGCCAGCATACACCTTCACGCCCTTCATAATAACGCGGTCACCAGGATAGATCGTGATGGACTTGGCGCGGATCCGGTAGTTCTGAACCTGGCTGTCATGCGTGGTGAACCAGGCATTGGTGCCGTCGATGCGATCCACCTTGCCGGAGTTGGTCTTGAATCCGTCCGTCTGGTAAAAGATGGGGGGGAGGGAGCTGCGAACGCTATTGGCCTTCAGCTCTTCCGTCTTGACGTTGTAGATGATGTTTTCTCCGCGAAAGATCTCCCCGTCTTTCACGACTGTCACATTTTCGCGGGCGACCACATCGCCAGTGTTGGCGTTGTACTCAGCCTGACCAGCCTTGATTTCCACATCTTCGTATTTGATGTGGACATCCCCTTTGGCAGTGGCTACGCCCGTCATGGGGTCGAAGCCGGTTTCCATACCCTCAATGTTGATGTTGCTGGTCAGCGCCCCCAGCACATCGGCCTGGCCGTGGGCGTTGGCGGAGAGTAGAAGGGCGCAACTGGCGAGAGATAAGGCTAGCTTCATGGCGCGGGGAGTCGTGAGAGGTCTCATGCGGGCGCTGGACAGGGGGAGTGGGAGAGGTTGTTAAAACGTATGAAATAGGCGATGCCAGCCGGGGCAGCAAGGAAAAGGAAAAGAAAAATCTGGGCCAACCGGGCCAGCTCTTTGGCCGTTCTTGATGTTAGCCAGGCAAGTTGCGTTTCTCTTTGACGCCGTTGCGGATTCGTCAGGGTGCCACCCTTGGTTTGGCACAAGGCATGCTTTACCTTCGCTCACATGTCCATTCACGTCGCCCTTCATCATCGCACGACCTACTCTTATGACCGTCCCATCTCCCTCGGGCCGCAGACGATCCGGTTGCGACCGGCGCCGCATTGCCGGACCAAGGTTTTGAGCTACTCTCTCAAGGTGGAACCGGCCGATCAGTTCCTCAACTGGCAGCAGGACTCGCATGCCAATTATCTGGCCCGGCTGGTCTTCCCTGAGAAGACGGAGAAACTCGACATCATCGTCGATCTGGTCGCCGAAATGGCGGTGTACAACCCTTTTGACTTTTTCCTGGAGCCCTCTGCAGAAAATTTTCCCTTCCAATACGAGCCTTGGCTGTTCCGGGACTTGTCCCCCTATCTTCAGACGGAGACCGTCAGTCCAGAGGTGCACCGGTATGCGCTCGACTGGCAGGGCAAGCAGATGCGAATGATCGATTTCCTCGTCGCGCTGAACCTCCAGGTTAGCCAGGACGTGAGCTACACCATCCGGATGGAGCCCGGGGTGCAGACGCCCGAGGAGACGTTGAAGATTCGGAGCGGGTCGTGTCGGGACACGGGCTGGCTTTTGGTGAATGTGTTGCGAGCCCTCGGGTTCGCTGCCCGGTTCGTCAGTGGATATCTAATTCAGCTTAAGGCTGATGTGAAGGCTTTGGACGGCCCAAGTGGAGCGGAAAAGGACTTCACGGATCTGCATGCTTGGTGCGAAGTTTACCTTCCAGGAGCGGGTTGGATCGGGCTTGATCCGACTTCTGGCCTCTTTGCGGGGGAGGGGCATTTGCCCGTGGCCTGCACCCCGGAGCCTGGCACGGCAGCCCCGCTGACCGGGGTGCTGGAGAAGTGTGAGAGCACGCTCCATCACGAGATGGAGGTCACACGCATCTATGAGTCCCCCAGGGTGACGAAGCCTTACTCTGAGGAGGAATGGAAAAAGATCGTGGCCCTAGGCCGATCCGTGGATGACAAGCTGCGCCGGGGCGACGTCCGGTTGACGATGGGGGGCGAGCCGACCTTTGTCTCGATTGATGATCCGGATGGTGATGAGTGGAACTTTACTGCCAACGGCGTGAAGAAGCGGGAACTGGCGGGGGAACTTCTGAAGCGTCTGAGGACCAAGTACGCGTCCAATGGCGGGTTTCTGCACTACGGGCAAGGAAAGTGGTATCCGGGAGAGAGTCTGCCGCGGTGGTCACTCGGCTGCTGGTGGCGCAAGGATGGCGAACCGATCTGGAGCGACCCAAATCTGATCGCGGACGAGTCGGTTGACTATGGCTTTGGCGTGGATGACGCGAAAAGGCTTGTTGATCGGATCATGAAGGGCTTGGGAGTGGATCCCCAGTGGCTCATCCCTGCCTACGAAGACGTGTACTACTACATCTGGCGCGAGCGTCGGCTTCCCTCCAATGTGGATCCTCTTCAAGCCAATCTGGCGGACAAGGAGGAGCGCGAGCGCATTCGCCGCATCTTTGAGCGTGGTCTGGGTTCGGTGACCGGGTATGCCCTGCCGATTCAGCGGAGTGCGGATAAAGGGCAGCCAGCGTGGGTAAGTGGGCCGTGGTTTCTGCGCCGGGAGACGCTGTACCTCACACCGGGAGACTCGCCCATGGGGCTGCGGTTGCCACTGGATTCCCTGCCGTGGGTCGAGGAACGGGAGTATCCATGGGTCTATGAGCGGGATCCGATGGAGAAGTTGTCGCCGCTGCCCTCGCGCAGGGATCGCGCCGGGCAGATGTTCGTCGGTCGGGATCCAGAGGTGACTTCCGCCTCCAGAAGTGGACCATTGTATCGGTTTGGAACTGGCGTAAATGACCCCACATCGTCCCAGTCGGGCCCTCTCCCTGGTGCTGGAGGAGGCGCTGGCAATCGAGGTGGCGACAAAGGCGATGGTTCAGGGGGTGTCCCTGATGTGGTGGCGCATCAGAAAATGGCTGACTTGGCACATACCCGCCGCCCCGATCCTCAGCAGAGCGCTCCTTGGATCGTGCGCACAGCCCTGTGTGTGGAGCCGCGGAATGGCCGTCTTCACATCTTCATGCCGCCGGTTGAGACCACGGAAGACTATCTGGATCTGGTTGAAATCATAGAGGCTGCCGTGTCCGATCTTGGCATGCCCGTAGTCTTCGAGGGGGCACCGCCTTCCTACGACCCTCGACTGCAGGTGTTGAAGGTCACCCCTGACCCGGGTGTGCTCGAAGTGAACCTGCACCCCTCAGCCACCTGGGATGAGCTGGTGGACAAAACAGAGACCCTCTATGAGGAAGCCCGCCTTACTCGGTTGGGGACGGAGAAATTCATGCTCGATGGTCGTCACACCGGGACGGGCGGAGGAAACCACATCATCATCGGTGGAGAGACTCCGGCGGATTCTCCCGTGCTACGCAGGCCAGATTTGTTGAAATCCCTGCTGGGTTACTGGCAGAATCACCCGTCCCTCAGCTACCTGTTTACGGGTCTGTTTATTGGTCCTACCAGCCAGGCTCCGCGGGTGGATGAAGCCCGTAATGACTCGCTCTATGAGCTCAATCTTGCCTTCCAGCAAGTGCCGGAGAAGGGAAAAGACATGCCGCCGTGGTTGGTGGATCGTCTGTTCCGCAACCTGCTCATCGATTCCACTGGGAACACTCACCGGGCAGAGTTTTGCATCGACAAGCTATTCAGCCCCGACAGTTCAACCGGGAGGCTGGGGCTGGTGGAACTGCGGAGCTATGAGATGCCTCCCCACAGCCGGATGAGTCTGGCTCAGCAGCTTTTGTTGCGGGCGCTCGTCGCGAAGTTCTGGGACAATCCCTATTCCAGCACACCGGTCCGATGGGGCACTGACATTCATGATCGCTGGATGCTGCCGCATTTTCTCTGGGATGACTTTGCGGATGTCATCAATGATCTCCGGGCGGACGGCATCGAGATGGAGGCGGACTGGTTTGCTCCGCACCGGGAATTCCGGTTCCCGCTGATTGGAGAATTCTCCCAGCGGAACGTGCAGGTGGAGCTGCGCGCGGCTTTGGAACCCTGGCATGTCTTGGGAGAGGAGGGGTCAGCTGGTGGCACGGTGCGATATGTGGACAGCTCCCTGGAACGGCTACAGGTGAAGGTCACGGGTATGGTGGATGAGCGTCATGTGGTGGCCGTGAATGGCCGGAAGCTGCCCCTGCATCCCACCGGGGTGAATGGCGAATATGTGTGCGGCGTACGTTATCGGGCCTGGCAGCCGCCGAACTGTCTTCAGCCGACCATCGGGGTTCACACCCCCTTGACCTTCGATCTGGTGGACACTTGGAACCAGCGTTCACTGGGCGGATGCCGCTATCACGTCGTGCACCCGGGCGGACGCAGCTATGAGACCCTCCCCGTGAATGCCTATGAGGCTGAGAGCCGCCGGCTTTCCCGGTTTGAATCCATCGGGCACACGTGGGGCATGTTGAATCTGCCAGATCCGCCCCGCTCACGTGAGTTTCCGTTCACGCTGGATTTGCGTACCCAAGGTTAGCGTTCTAGATACGGCGTGCCTCACGCCGTATCAACTGCCCCCATGGATTCCTCACCTGAGAGCGTGAGCATTGCTGAAATGCTGACGTCCGCCCGGGCGGCTGGCGACGGCTTTCACGAAGTCTGGCGGCCCGACGGTGCCGCGCGCCCCGCTTGGGGTGCATTTCTGGAAAGTCTGGCCCGTTTGCAGCCTGTTGACCTGGCGCAAAAGCGCGAGGCGGCCAATCAGTTGCTCCGTGATCACGGGGCGACCTACACGATCTACAATGACCAGCAGGCCTTGAGTCGGCTGTGGCAACTGGACATCTTCCCTCACATTATCGGTGCGGAGGAGTGGCGCTCGCTGGAGGCTGGGTTGAAGCAGCGTTCCCGATTGCTCCGGCAGGTCGTCAACGATCTCTATGGAGAACAGCGTCTCCTGAAAGAAGGCTGGATCCCTCCAGGGCTGGTTTTTGCCAACCCGGGCTTTTTGCGGGCGAGTCACGGCATCAAACCGGCGGGGGGCTCGTTCCTCTTTCACCATGCGGTGGACCTGGCCCGTGGCGCGGATGGCCGATGGATGGTGCTGGCGGATCGCACCCAGGCCCCATCTGGGAAAGGGTATGCGCTCGAGAACCGGATCGTACTGACCAGCCTGTTCCCGGATGAGTTCCGGGACATGAACGTGCAACGTTTGGCTTCCTTCTTCCAGATGGAGCGGGACTCCCTGCGGGATCTGGCTCCCCAGCACCGAGGGGACCCTACCGTGGTGTTGCTCACGCCCGGGCCGCTGAACGAGACCTATTTCGAACACGCTTACAAGGCTCGCTACCTCGGCTTTCCTCTGGTGGAGGGGGCGGACCTGACCGTGCGGGGGCGCAAGGTTTTCCTGAAGACTCTGGAAGGCCTGCGTCAGGTGGATGTGATTGTGCGCCGGGTGGATGACACTTTTTGTGATCCCCTCGAGCTCCGTACAGACACCTGGCTGGGCGTTCCTGGGCTGATGGAGGCTTGGCGTGCTGGGACGGTGGCCATCGTGAATGGGATGGGGGCCGGGGTGGTGGAGACTCCTGCCTTGCTACCCTTCCTGCCGGGTCTCTCCCGCCATCTGCTTGGCGAGGACCTGAAGCTGGCCAATGCTGTGACATGGTGGTGTGGCCAGCCTAAAGAACTACAGCACGTGGAGAAGCATCTGGATCGCTTTGTCTTGAAACGTGCCTTTGTCGGCGGAGCGGGGCAGCCGGTGTTCGGTGCCGATCTAACCGAGCCAGAAAGAGAGTCGCTGCTCGCGAAAGTGCGGCTGGCCCCTCACGACTATGCTGCGCAGGAGGTGCTCTCGTTGTCCTCGGCCCCGGTGTTTGACAAGGGGCGGATCGAGTCTCGTCCTTTAGTGCTGCGTTGTTACATCGTGCCGTGTGGGAATGACTTCGCGGTCATGCCCGGTGGATTGACCCGGGTGAGCCCGTCTCCGAAGGGGCTGGTTGTCTCCATGCAATCTGGAGGGGTGAGCAAGGATACCTGGGTGCTGGCAGACGGGCCTGTGGAACAGCTTACTCTGTTGCTTTCTCCCACCATGGCCATCCGGCCGGAGCGTCAGGCGGGCGAGGTGCCCAGCCGTGTGGCGGACCATTTCTTCTGGCTGGGGCGCTACGTCGAGCGTCTGGAAGACGGTGTGCGGGTCCTGAGGGGGGTGGTCCAGAGGTTTGCCGGGGAGGGGAGCGAGGAGCAGGCGAGGGAGCTCGCTGCCTTGGTGCCGTGGATGGTTTCCCTGGGAAGGCTCCCGGACCGATTTGGCAAAAAGGTAGTGCCGGGAGAGTTGCGCGGCGAGCTGCTGGCATTGCTGGAGAATTCCCGCCGTGAAGACAGCGTGAGGGACTTGCTCAACCGTGTCCGCTACAATGCCACTGCTTTACGCGACCGTCTCTCTGACGACACCTGGCGGCTGTTCAATCAATTGGAGCGCCACACCCGCTCTCAGGCCACCCGGTTGAAGGTGCCTGAGGTGCTGGAGATGCTGAATGCTGTGGTCCTGGATCTGGCTGCCTTCTCTGGTATGGAGATGGAGAACATGACCCGCGGGCACGGCTGGCGGTTCCTCGATCTCGGCCGACGTCTGGAGCGGGCGCGTGGACTGGTCCGGCTCATTCATGCGACCATTCACCCTACACCGCGCAATGATGCGGTGCTCGGGCCGCTCTTGGAAATCTGTGACAGTGCCATGACTTACCGGCGGCGCTATCACGCCCGGCCGCAGTTGGGTCCGGTGCTGGACCTGTTGATCGCTGACGATTCCAACCCCCGCTCTTTGATCTGGCAGCTCTACCAGCTCACCCGGCACGCTGCTCAACTTCCACGTGATGGCATGGAAGGCATGACTGGCAGCGAAAAGAAGCAGGTGGACATGATGCTCTCTGAACTGGCTGGCGTGGACCTGAATGCGCTGGCAGGTGCTGAGGATCGCAGTCCTGGATTGCTGGTCCGGCTCTGCACCCGACTCCAGGCGGGCCTGGAATCCCTCTCCGATACCATCAGCCAGCACTATTTCAGTCACGCCCTTCGTCGTGTCAGCTAGGCTCGACCTGGTCTGTCCCGCGTTCGGTATCCTCACTTTAAACCACTAGAGTTTTGCGCTACGAGATTCACCATCGCTCCACCTACACCTATGATGAGTCCGTCAGCATCGGGCATCATCTAGCACGTCTCGCTCCCCGGGAGATGTTGCACCAGCATTGTGAGTGGCACGGGGTGGATGTGGAGCCGGAGCCGATGAGTCTGGCGGGCCACCGGGACTACTTCGGCAATCAGTGTCTGTTCTTCGCACTGCACGGTGCGCACAAGACGCTTACCGTCACGGCGCACAGCTTTGTCGTGGTCCATCCACCCGTGTTGGCGGCTCCGGAGGAGACCCCTTTGTGGGAGGAGTTGCGGGGGGCGGTGCGGGGTGATTTTCTGACTCCCGACGTGGCGGCGGGAGAGTACGCTTTTGCCTCAGTGATGGTGAAACCAGGGAAGCAGTTCGCGGAATATGCCCTGGAGTCATTCAAACCCGGGGTGACGGTCCTCAAGGCGGCGTTGGACCTCAACGAGCGGATTTTTCGTGACTTCAAGTTTGATCCGGCTGCTACGGATGTAGCGACTCCGGTGCATGAGGCTTTTGAAAAGCGTCGGGGGGTGTGTCAGGACTTTGCCCACATCTTGATCGCGTGTCTTCGCTCCGTGGGCATCCCTGCCCGTTATGTGTCGGGCTATCTGGAGACCTTGCCTCCTCCCGGTAAACCCAAGTTGGTGGGCGCGGATGCCTCTCATGCCTGGGTGAGCGTGTGGTGCGGCCCTGTGCATCAGTGGCAGGATCTCGATCCCACCAACCGATGCCGACCCCAGGAGCGTCACATCACCGTCGCTTTCGGACGTGACTTCGCAGACGTGTCTCCGCTGCGTGGGGTGGTTTATGGCAGCGGGGAGCAGAGCCTGAAGGTCGCCGTGGATGTGACGCCGCGGTAGGGCAGCCCCGAAGGCAGGTCCGCCTTCTACTCGTCGTCGGCCTCAGAACGCACGCGCAGAGTGCCCACGCCCTTTTTGCTGGGGGCCTCAAAGAACTGAAGGAACTTTTCCGCATGGTCAGGCCAGGTGCGGGTGCGAGCCTCCGCGACGGCCTGTTTGAGATTTCTCCCGCTACGGTAGATGAGATCAAAAAGCTCCTTGATGTGTTTCCGGTCTTCGGAAGAGAAGCCCTGACGGCGGAGGCCGACTATGTTCATTCCGGTGATCAGGTTGGTGCGTCCGGCCGAGCAATAGTGGGGAATATCCTTGCTGAAGGAACTGTTGCCCTGGACCACACAGTAGTCGCCGATGCGGAGAAACTGGTGAAAGACGGCCCCGCCGCCCAGAAAGGTGTTGTTTCCCAAATGGACATGGCCCGCGATGAGGGCCGCGTTGGCGATGATGTTCTTGTTCCCGAGCTTCACATCATGTCCCAGGTGGGCCCCCACCATGATGAAGTTGCCATCGCCCACCTCAGTGAGGCCACCTTCCTTGGACCCGCGGTGGATGGTGACATGCTCTCGGATGACGTTGTTTCGACCGATGCGGACACCGCTTTGGATCGCAGGCGTGAATCCAATGTCTTGGGGGAATTCTCCGATGACGGCGGCCCGACCGATGGTGGAGCCTTCGCCAATCACGGTGTCACCTACGAGTTGGGCGTGGGGGGCAATGCGGCAGCCCGCCCCGATTTGTACTGGTCCCTCGATGATCGCGTAGGCTCCGATTTCCGCACTCGGGTCAATTTGGGCTTCAGCGGAAACGAGGGCGGTCGGATGGATCATGGGCAGCTGGTGTGTCGGAAACGTGGACCAAAAGATTAGGCGGGAGCGATGGCAGCGCAACCACGCCTCGCGACGGCGGGCGGATTTATGGAACTTTTTGCGGAAATTGGGTAGAAAAAGGGCTCATGGTTGAGATATGATTCATAAATTGAAGCAACCCTAAATGGGCATCGGGTGAGCTTCTGGCCCGTTTCAGCCAATGAATTTGGAAAAACAGATTGCCGAAGGAGTCAACTTGGGGGGACCCGGGCGGCAGATGATGTCGGGGTATCCTCAATGGCAGGGAGGTTCTGGAGGTCCTTCGAAGGACACCTCTTCTTCCGAATCGATCGAGAGAATTTCCCTCTGTCAGCTTGTGCGACGGGGGAGCATCAGAAGCCATATGCGAGACATCAGCATCAACCAAAAATCATAGAGAAAGGAACTCAACTCATGTCCATTGCGAAGAAAGCCATTGTAGAATTTCTAGGCACCTTCTGGCTCGTGCTGGGAGGCTGCGGAAGTGCAGTCTTGGCGGCCGCCTTTCCAGAGGTGGGTATTGGTCTGGTAGGAGTGTCGTTTGCCTTTGGGCTCACGGTATTGACGATGGCCTACAGCATTGGCCACATCTCTGGTTGTCACCTGAACCCTGCCGTTTCCATCGGCTTGTTGGTAGGAGGGCGGTTTCCAGCCAAGGATCTAATCCCCTATGTAGTGGCGCAGGTGGCAGGTGGGATTGTGGCCGGTTTTACCCTCTATACAATAGCCAACGGCAAGGCGGGATTCAGTTTGGAGGGAGGATTTGCCTCCAACGGTTTTGCGGAGCATTCGCCGGGAGGCTACAGCCTGGCGGCGGGCTTCCTGACGGAGTTTGTGATGACCTTCATGTTCTTGATCATTATCCTGGGTTCCACGGATGAGCGGGCACCGGCCGGATTCGCCCCCATCGCGATCGGCCTTGGCTTGACATTGATCCATTTGATAAGCATTCCGATTACGAATACTTCCGTCAATCCAGCCCGCAGCACGGGCACGGCGGTGGTGGTGGGGGGCTGGGCGATCTCACAGCTATGGCTCTTCTGGGTGGCTCCGATATTGGGTGCGGCTGCCGCGGGCATCTTTCACAAGGTGGTGTGCGCGAAGAATTAAGGGTGGGCAGTTTCGTGCGGATCGGGTGCGTTGTAGCTTTCAGTGTGGCTGCGTTTGTGAAAACGCGGTCAGGCTGGGGGCGGGGGAGGTGTTGATCCCGTTACAGGGACGCGCCCCCCCCTCCGCACTTTTACAAGTGCAGCTACGAGCTGCGGTGAGGTGAGCCGCGGAGCGTGTCTGTAGCTTTCAGTGTGGCTGCCTTTGTAAAAACGCGGTCAGGCTTGGGGGGCGGGGGCGGTGTTGATCCCGTGACAGGGCCGCGCTTCCCCTCCGCACTTTTACAAGTGCAGCTACGAGCTGCGGTGAGGTGAGCCGCGGAGCGAGTCTGTAGCATTCAGTGTGGCTGCGTTTGTAAAAACGCGGTCAGGCTTGGGGGGGCGGGGAAGGTGTTGATCCCGTGACAGGGCCGCGCCTCCCCTCCGCACTTTTACAAGTGCAGCGACGAGCTGCGGTGAGGTGAGCCGCGGAGCGAGTCTGTAGCATTCAGTGTGGCTGCGTTTGTAAAAACGCGGTCAGGCTTGGGGGGGCGGGCGAGGTGTTGATCCCGTTACAGGGCCGCGCCCCCTCCGCACTTTTGCAAGTGCAGCTACGAGCTGCGGTGAGGTGAGCCGCGGAGCGAGTCTGTAGCATTCAGTGTGGCTGCGTTTGTAAAAACGCGGTCAGGCTGGGGGCGGGGGAGGTGTTGATCCCGTTACAGGGACGCGCCCCCCCCCTCCGCACTTTTACAAGTGCAGCTACGAGCTGCGGTGAGGTGAGCCGCGGAGCGTGTCTGTAGCTTTCAGTGTGGCTGCCTTTGTAAAAACGCGGTCAGGCTTGGGGGGCGGGCGAGGTGTTGATCCCGTTACAGGGCCGCGCCCCCCTCCGCACTTTTGCAAGTGCAGCTACGAGCTGCGGTAAGGCGAGTTGCGGAGCGTGTCTGTAGGTTTCAGTGTGGCTGCGTTTGTGAAAACGCGGTCAGGCTGGGGGCGGGGGCGGTGTTGATCCCGTGACAGGGCCGCGCCTCCCCTCCGCACTTTTACAAGTGCAGCGACGAGCTGCGGTGAGGTGAGGTGAGGTGGCTGCTACCGTGAGGCAGTTGGAAGGGGCCCTAGATCATGCCGCTCTCCTTAAAGCTGAAGTAGGGCTTTGCTCCGGGTCTTGGAGCTCCGATGACGACGTGGTCCAGGAGCTCTATCTGCATGAGTTGTGCCGCTTCATTGATCCGACGGGTGAACCGGCGATCCGCTTCACTGGGGGCCGGGTCTCCGCTGGGGTGGTTGTGAGCCAGGATAAATGCGTGAGCGCGGTGGATGAGGGCGGCGCGAATAATTTCACGAGGGTGCGCGGGGCTTTCGTTGAGCGTGCCTTGGAAGACCACCTCATCATGCACCAGGCAGAGTTTGGTATTGAGCACCAGGATTCGAAGGGTTTCGTAGCCCTGTCGCGCCATGTCGGCACCCAGATAGCGGTACACCAGTTCCGGGGAATCCATCTTGTCCTCCAGGACCTCCTCCTGGGCAGCGCGTCGGCCCAATTCAAAGGCGGCCACCAGGTGGGCGGTCTTGGCGGGGCCCAGCCCCTTGAATTCCTTCTGCAATTCTTTAGCCGATCTTCGAGACAGATTGCGCAGAGTGCGGTATGTCTTGAGCAGCCGCTGAGCGACTTGAACAGCATTTTCTCCAGGCAGACCCGTATTGATGAAGATTGCCAGCAGTTCGGCGTTGGTGAGGGAATCCGCCCCTGTGTTGAGGAGGCGCTCACGTGGGCGGTCGTTTTCGGGGAGGTCCTGAATGCGCAATTGCATCGGCTAAACAACACCGGGAGATCTGACCCGGTCAAGCGCCACCTTTCCCCAACTTCTGCCAAGCCTCTACTATCATGACCCGATTCAAAGTCGCCAGCGAACTGGAATACACCGCCACCCTCCCCGTCACCTTCCTGCTGAACATTCGTGCGGGCGAATGTGAGCGGCAGCGGGTGGAGGAGGAGCAGTTTGTGATCACAGGGGGCATCCCTTTTGAAACACAGGTTTGCGCCAGCACGGGCAACCGGTTCGATCTCATCACGTTGGAGGTTCCGGGAATCTACCAGATCCGATACGAGGCCACGGTGGAGGTGTCTGTGGAGCGGCTGGATGGGCGGCTGCTTCCTGAAACCGATCCCGGGCATTTCGATCTCGAGCTGTTGAATTACCTCTATCCTAGTCGGTACTGCCAGTCAGACCGTCTTGGCGATCTGACTGCCAGTGAATTCAATGGGGCCGCCACGCCGTACGAGAAGGTGCTGGCTGTCTGTGACTGGATCCGAAATCACGTGAGCTATACCAGCGGGTCCACGCATGCGAGTACCTCTGCGGTGGACACGCTCGTGGAGCGGGCAGGGGTCTGCCGTGACTTTGCGCATTTGGGAATTGCCCTGTGCCGGGCGATGAACATCCCCTCAAGATATTTTACCGGGTATGCCTATGAACTGGAGCCACCGGACTTCCACGCCTGTTTTGAGACTTGGATAGGGGGCAGATGGCTGGTGTGGGACGCGACCGGATTGGCCTCTCCGGATGGAATGGTGCGGATTGGAACCGGAAGGGATGCTGCGGATGTTTCCATCTCGACCGCCTTTGGGGTGCTGCAGCTGAATCGCCAGAACGTGAGCTGCCTGGTCGCTGACGAACGCTACAGGAGAATGAGCCCGGCGGAGATCCGGGACCAGGCCATTTCTCTCACCTCGGCCGAACCGGGTCGGGGGCCGCGCAGCGTGTAGGTTCGGATGTTTTCAGTGAACACCATGACACGTTTTCGCATCGTTCATCGCACGGAGTACCAATATGCGGCCCCGGTGAAGTTTGGCCTTCACCGACTGGTGCTCAGGCCGAGGGAAGGCCATCGCACGACAGTTCGCCAGCATCACCTGGCTCTTCAGCCCAAGGCGCGGTTCTTCTGGATGAATGACCTTTACGGAAACCATGTGGCTCTGGCTGAGATCGAGGAAGAGTCGGACCGGCTGGAGATTGTGAGTGAGGTGAATATGGATGTAGTGGACTCACTTGGCGATGAAGCTCCCATGGAGGGCAGCCGTGGCTCTGTGGTGGCGCTGCCCGTGGTGTATCCGCTCATTGAGACGGCGGTGGTGGACGGCTACTTGAGGTGCAACTATCCAGACGAGTCTGAGGCGGTGCGTGGCTGGGTCAATGAAGTGCTGAGGGCATCTCCTTCGACCTCCGCCATGGGGGCGGTCATTCAGATCAACCGGGTCATTCATTCGGAAACCGGATACCGACGTCGGGAAGAAGCTGGCGTGCAAAGTCCCGCCCAGACCCTGTCGCTCCGTACCGGGTCATGTCGAGACATGGCCACCCTCATGATGGAGGCCTGTCGAACACTAGGGATTGCCGCCCGGTTCACCAGCGGGTATCTCGACACCCGGGCATCCACCGCAGGACAGGGATCCACGCACGCGTGGATCGAGGTGTATCTTCCAGACTGCGGGTGGTGCGGGTTCGATCCCACACTGGGCGAACAAGTTTCCAGCAAGCACATTGCGCTGGGGGCGAGTGCTCATCCTCGTGGTGTCATGCCGGTGAGCGGCATTTTTTCAGGTCCGCCCGGCAGCTACCTTGGGATGAAGGTCAGTGTTTCCATCCAGCGGGAGCAGCTGGGGGCCACAGCCGGGGTGCTGGCAGGGTAGAGGGGCATGCTGTTTCTGGAACCTTCCAGCCGGCGGTCGCATGGACGTGCCGGGAGTCCGCCTCACACGGAGGTGCGGCACTGGTCCAGCAGGCCGTCGAGGTACTGGGTGATTGTGACCAGGGCTTCCTTGTGTGGAGATGCATCCAGGCAGACCAAGTCCTTTCTTGCTTCTTCCAGCATGTCTTTGGCGGTGTTTACCGCGTGCTCGATGGCACCAGCGTAGTCGGCAATGCCAGCGAGGATGGTGGTGTCCATGGGCTCTCCTTTGAGAACCATGCGATGAAGCTTGGTCCGTTGGGCATCGGTGGCATCGCGCAGAAGAAAGAGCATAGGGAGGGTCAGCTTTCCCTTTGCCAAGTCGGTGCCGAGCGTCTTTCCTATCTCCTTTTCATCGCCGACGAGGTCAATGCAGTCATCGTAGATCTGGTAGGCTGTGCCGAGCCGGTTCCCGTAGTTGTACATGGAGGCTACCACGGAATCGCTACAGCCATTGAGGCGGGCACCCAGCTCCGTAGCGCTCGCGAACAGCGCAGCGGTTTTCATCTCGATGATCTTGAAGTACTCCTCCATCGAGAGAGTGAAATCAAAACGCCGCTGGGTCTGTAGAATTTCACCGCAAGCGACATCCCTGGAAGCTCGGGCGATCTTGCGGCAGATGGAAGACTCATCAAACTGGGTGGCCAGCTCGAGAGCGTAGGCGAAGAGGCTGTCTCCCAACAATACGCTGAGGGCGTTGCCCCACTTGGCGGCGGCAGTGGGCATCTCGCGACGGATGGTGGCTCCGTCCATGATGTCATCGTGCACCAGAGATGCGATGTGGATCATCTCCAGGATGATCGAAAGCTGCCGATGCTCATGGGTCACGCCACCGGTGGCTCCGCCCGCCAGCACCGCGAGGGCTGGGCGAATGCGTTTGCCGGAAGTGTTACAGACGTAGGAGATGTAGCCTTCCACATTTGGGTCAAAGGCACGGGCCTGCTCCATCAGCAGTTCTTCGACCCGTTCGATCTCCGGTTTGACAAGCTCAAATGGAAACGCCGGGCGGGGTTTCAAGAACGAGGGAAGCTTCATTTTTCCGGCGTAAGAATCTGATTGTGAAAACTTTCACAAGGAGCGCGAGGCACGGGCGAAGTCAACTTTCGCGGCAAGGAAAGTTTACTTCATTTTGCCATGGGCAGGTGATGGCATCCACCTGCGTATCCCTTCAGTTTTGGTACGCCTGGACTGGGCCAAAGATCGTCGAAAAGCGATCTGGTCGGGGCGAAAAGAACGGGATGACCATGAAAAAGCCGGTCCGGCAAGCGCCGGACCGGCCTCCAGGGTAAAGTAAGAGAGAAACCAAACTACTGTGGTGTCGGAACTGGAGCAGCCGGTGCCTCAGGAGCAGGGGCAGGTGCGGGCGCGGGGGCCGGAGTAGCCGGTGCCTCGGGGGCGGGAGCGGGTGCCGGAACTGCGGGTGCCTCTGGAGCAGGAGCAGGGACTGCGGGAGACGCGGACGATTCAGGAGTGGGAACTGGTGCCGGGGTGGGCAGGCTGGGGATGGCGGGAGGCGTTGAGAGGGATGGTGTCTGTAGGGAAGGAGCCGACAGAGGGCCGCCCGGGAGGCCAGGGATGCCTGGAATGGTTGGCATTGGCAGCCCGGGTATTTCAGGGGCCTTCGGTGCTGGGGGCGGGTCCACCTCAGTCTGAGGGAGGCCGGCATCAATCATTTTGACGCGCTCATCCACCTGATTGGTGAAGGCGGTCATCTTGCCGGGATAGCGGCTCAGCATGCCTTCGAGCAGGGCCTTGGCCTCTGAGGTCTTGCCATCCGCCCAGAGGATGTCGGCATTGTAGATGTCCGCAGCCGGGAGCAGTTCGCTATCGGGATAGGACTTTTTCAGGGTTTCGAAGGACTGGGTGGCCCCGTCCTTGTCTCCCAGGGCCATCTGCTTGCTACCAAGGGCGAGCAAAGTGGTGGCATGCAGTGTGTGCTCTGGGTGCGATTTTAAGAATTCTTTCAGTACTTCTGTGGAAGACTCCTTCTTGCCTTCCTTCCAGAGCAAATCTGCCTTGAGCAGCAGGGCGTTGCCTGCTGCTGCGGAACCGGGATACTTGGCAACCACCACATCGCAATCCTCGATGGTGGAGGCTGCGGTGAAGCGTTCGGCTGCTTCCACTTCCGTCTTGTGTTTGAAGTGGCGCGAAATGGCAATAGTCAGCATGACCAGAGCCAACAAGGCCACGCCCACGAGGATCTTTTTGATGTGTTGCTCCAGGAATTCTTCCACCTTGCCTTGGGGAGGAGGGCTGAGATCAATCTCTGGGGCCGATTTGGGCGTGAATTCTGACATGTTGGGGTGACTGGCTGGGGATGCGTGCGGCGGACTGAAAAAGGAGGCGAGGAAGCAGATTAGGCTCCCACTTTGGCGCGGGCCTCATCCGCCAAAGCGGTGGAGAGGTAACGCTCGCCAGTGGAGCAGGCAATCGTGACGATGAGTTTGCCTTTGTTTTCGGGGCGCTTGGCCACCTCGATTGCGGCCACCACGTTGGCACCGGTTGAGATACCGACGAGGATGCCTTCCTCTTTGGCGAGACGGCGGGCCATGGCGAAGGCGTCGTCGTTGGAGACCTTCACGCACTCCACGATCTGGGGATTGCCCGCGCCATCCTTGAGGTGGAGGTTCTTGGGAACGAAGCCAGCGCCGGTGCCCTGGATCTTGTGCGGGCCGGGCTGGACGGGTTCGCCTGCGAGGGTCTGGTTGATAACAGGGGACGCTTCGGGTTCCACGGCGACGGCCTGGAAGGACTCCTTGCGGGGCTTGATGACTTCGACGCAACCGGAGATGGTGCCGCCGGTGCCGACTGCGGCCACGAGGATGTCCACTTTGCCTTCGGTATCCGCCCAGATTTCTTCGGCGGTGGTTTTCTGGTGAATGGCGGGGTTCGCGGGGTTCTCGAACTGCTGGGGCATCCAGGCATTCGGTGTGGAGTTCACGATTTCCTCAGCCTTGGCGATGGCCCCTTTCATGCCCTGCGGACCTGGCGTCAGCACAAGGTCAGCACCGAGGAGAGCGAGAAGGGTGCGGCGCTCGAGTGACATGGTCTCAGGCATCGTGAGGATCAGCTTGTAGCCCTTGGCGGCAGCCACGAAAGCGAGGGCGATGCCGGTGTTTCCGCTGGTGGGTTCGACAATCACGGTATCCTTGGTGAGCACACCGCGGTTTTCCGCATCTTCAATCATCGCCATGCCGATGCGATCCTTCACAGAGCCGAGGGGGTTGAAGAACTCACACTTCAGAGCGATCGTGGCGTCGAGACCTTCGGTGACCCGGTTCAGCTTCACCAGCGGGGTGCGACCGACGGTTTCTACGATGTTGTTGTAAATCTGACCCATAGGATTTAAGCGGAAGGTGATGGTTGCAGAAAATCGTGCCGTGTGTACTACGGCGAGGGGTTGTTTATAGGTGAGGCGAACTACCTTGCAAGGCAAAAAGGATGCACGTCCGGAAAACCGTGCCATGGTCAAAAATGCCTGAATTGCTCGATGAACCCTTGCTGGAGACGGAACTGGCCACCGTGCCGGAATGGAAGAAGGAGGGGGCTGAAATCACCCGCACTTTTTCATTTCCCTACTACCTTGCGGGCATCAGCTTTGTGAACGAGGTGGCCACCCGGGCCGAGGCCCTGAATCACCATCCGGACATTCAGATCGGGTGGCGGAAGGTAACGCTCCGTCTCAGCACCCATAGCAAGAGCGGCCTGACGGAACTGGACTTCGCCCTGGCGCGCGAGGTTGATCAGATCGCCAGTTAGCTCTTTCAGGGGTTAGGCTCCGATGAGCCGGAGCCATTCCTGGAGATTGTAATAGTTGGTGATGCGGTCCACCCGGCCGCCCACGAGCTCGAAGAAGGCACCTACGCGCAGGTAGTACTTCTGTCCGGTAGCCTCAGGCAATCCCTCGTCGGTGGATTTGTAGGTGCCATCAATGAAAAACTCCGCAGCAGCGCGGGTGCCTTCCTCGTTGGCAAACACCTGGAGTTCTTTGACCTGCTCCGCGTAGCAACGGTCCATCCGTGAGAGGAAGGTGCGGAACTTTTCCCGGCCTGCCTCTTGTCCACCCTGGTTGGTATCGTGACGGACTTCGTCCGTGAGGAGATTCAAAAAGGTTTCACGGTCGCCGGAGTTGAAGGCGGCGTAGTAGGATGTGACCAGGGCGAGGGCGGATTCGCGGGCTGTGGGCATGGTGTGAGGGGTTGGAAAACGGGTGGCGGAGCAACCGAATGTGACCGCAGGTGTTTGGATAGATCGCAGGGGCGTTGGCTGCAAGTGCAGCAGGTGAAGGATTTGCTTCGGGGAGATCTCTCAAGGATGAATTTCGAGAATCAATGCTGGCACCGCGCAACCAAGAACCCTTGACCCTTCCGCCATGCCCGCTAGTGTGCCGCTCCCATGTTTCACCCCAACCATGTGTACGGCAAGATGCGTCGCTCTTTTGCAAAATTGTTAAGTGTCACGGTTGTCGCCTGTTTCGCAGGCGCCAGTACGGTGCATGCTCAGTCGAGCGTCATCGCCGTGGACGTGTACAACAAGAAGATCCATGTCGAGGCTGGCGGGAACTTGAAGCGTCCGGTCGGTGGCTTGACGAAGATGGCCACGGCGCTGGTTGCTTTGGACTGGTCGGAAGCCACCAAGGTGCCTCTCAATACACTGGCGACGGTGTCACCTGAGGCGTTGCAAATCGCCGGGATGAACCCGCTGCAACTGGTGCCGGGCGATCAAATTACTCTGCGTGATCTGCTTTACGCGTCCATGATGTCCTCAGACAATGTCGCGGCGACGACGCTGGCGCTCTTTGTCGGGCAGGACATCAACTACCGTCGTGGCCGCACGGGGGATCCCCTGGCTGCTTTTGTGACGGAGATGAACTACCTCGCGGCCCGCGAAGGGATGGTGAACACCAAGTTTACCAATCCGCACGGGTTGGAAAACAGCCGGTCTGTCCCATACTCGACCGCTGCGGACATGGCACGGCTCAGCATGTATGCGATCTCCCGCGCCCCTTTCCGTTTCTACACCAACCAAAAGACGCGCAACATCACGGTGCTGCGTGGCGGGCAGCCGGTGAGCGTGCCCATGCAGAATACCAATGCACTGCTGGGGGTGGGCATGATCGATGGCATCAAGACAGGCAACACGCCCCGCTCTGGCGGTTGTGTGATCGTGTCTGAAGAGCGCCGTGGCACGATCGCGAAGGAAAATGGCCGTGAAGTTCTCTACCGTCACCGGATGGTGACCGTGGTCCTGGGCTCGGCAGACCCGTTTGCGGAAACCCAAGGGCTGCTACAGCAGGCCTGGGGTGTCTATGATGGCTGGCTACAGTCCGGCCGTCCTGTGACGGATGCAAAACAATTGCTCAGCGGCTTCTGAGGGCTTTTCTCGCGGTCATCTTTCCTCACTATAGCAACCAGATTATTAACAACACCAACACCTAGACTCCCTAAACTATGCGCATCGGCATCCTCAACAGCGGCGGCGATTGCCCCGGACTCAACGCAGTGATTCATGGTGTGGTCGGGGCGGCCACGGAACTCGGCTGGGAGGTCATCGGATTCCGCGACGGATTTGAGGGGCTGCTCCCCAACGGGCCTGGGCACATCAAATTGGATGTGGATCGTACCGTCGGGATTCTCAAACTCGGTGGCACCATTCTGGGCACCACAAACAAGGGAAACTTTGCCGCCAAGATCGGGGTGGACAACGTGGCGCTCGTGCCCGCAGAAATCATGGATCAGGCCAAGGCCACGATCAAATACCTCGGGATTGAGGCCCTGATCATCGTGGGTGGCGACGGTTCCCTGACCACCGCGCTCCAGCTTTGCAATGAAGGCGTGCCCGCTGTGGGCGTGCCCAAGACGATCGACAACGACCTACAAGCCACGGCGATGACGTTCGGCTTTGACTCTGCCGTGGCCACGGTGGTGGATGCTCTGGACCGTCTGCATACCACAGCTGACAGTCACCAGCGCGTGATGGTGGTGGAAGTGATGGGGCGTCACGCTGGCTGGATTGCCCTTTGGGGTGGCATTGGCGGCGGTGCAGACATTGTGCTGCTCCCTGAAATCAAGTTCAACATCGACAACGTGGCCCGCCAGGTGAACCACCTGTATGCGACCGGACACCGCTCGGTGCTGATCGTCGTAGCCGAAGGCGCAGAGCTGGAAGACGGCAGCCTCATGACTCGCGAGCAGATGGATGCAGAGCGTCGTCAGGTGAAGCTGGGTGGCATTGGCGAATACGTGGGCCGCAAAGTGGAGCAGCTCACCGGCAAGGAAACCCGCGACGTGCGCTTGGGCCACCTTCAGCGTGGCGGCTCGCCAACGCCGTTGGACCGTATTCTGGGCACTCGTTTTGGCGTAAAGGCAGTGAACCTTATTCGCGAGAAGAAGTTCGGCCGGATGGTCAGCTACCAGAGCTACCACGTCGGTGATGTCTCCATTGAAGAAGCGGTGAACCAACTCCGTCTGGTACAGCCGGACAGCGAGGTGGTGCAGGCCGCCCGGTCTGTGGGCATCAGCTTTGGCGATCGTTGATCTTGCCGTAGCATTTACTGAGCGCAGGTTCCGGTTCGTCGGACCTGCGCTCTTTTTATGTGTCCGGACGATGGGGGGCATTGGGGCCAAGTCGTTGGTGCCGAGTGCAGCGCAGGGCCGATTGGGAGATCGTGAACTGTGTTCCAACACAGTCACATTTGCATCTAAACGGGGCTGTGAATCCTCTCGCAAGCTGCAAAACCTAGGTTAGGTTTGCCGTCCCTATGGAACGTCTATTGGAACTCCTAAAAGAAAATGCACGCCTCAGCGCGGGCGATATCGCTACGCGTCTGGGCATCACTGAAGCCGAAGTCGCCGCCCGAATCGCCGCCCTTGAGAAGGAAGGTGTCATTCTGGGGTACCATGCTGTGGTGGACCGTGAAAAGACGGATCACTCCGGAGTGACGGCTTTCATTGAGGTACGCATCACCCCGGAGAGCGGCGGTGGATTCGACCGGTTTGCCCGCCGGGTGTCGCAATATGAGCAGGTCCGTGGTTGCTACCTGATGAGCGGTGCCTATGACCTCGCCGTGGTGGTGGAGGGCAAGGACCTCTATGATGTGGCCCGCTTTGTGGCCGAGAAGCTGAGCACGCTGGATGTGGTGCTGTCCACAGCCACGCACTTCCAGTTGCGTACTTACAAGCATGACGGCTTCATGCTCAACACGCCGCCCACCGACGGCCCTCTTCTTGTGTCGCCATGAGTCATCCTCGCAAACTGGATTTGGAGAGCAAGTTGTCCACCCAGCTCAGCGGGATTCCCCGCTCGGGCATTCGTGACTTCTTCGAGCTCGTCATCGGCCGCAGTGATGTCATCTCCCTCGGGGTGGGGGAGCCAGACAAGCCGACTCCATGGCCCATCCGTGAGGCCGCGATCCGCTCTCTGGAGAAGGGGCAGACCAGCTATACCTCGAATCTGGGACTGGAGTCGCTCCGCATCGGGATCAGCAAGTATGTGGAGGAGCACTTCCGTGTTTCCTATGACCCCAAGACGGAGATCCTGGTCACCGTGGGCGTCAGCGAGGCATTGGATCTGGCGTTCCGCGCCGTGCTCAATCCGGGTGACGAGGTGATCTATCACCAGCCCTGCTATGTTTCCTACGGACCGAGCATCACGATGGCGTATGGGGTGCCTGTACCGGTGAATACGCGTCTGGAGGACAATTTTGCCCTCAAGGCCTCCGATGTGGAGAAGGCGATCACGCCGCGTACGAAGGTCATCGCATTGAACTTTCCCACCAATCCTACTGGAGCCGTGGAGCCTCCGGAGGAACTGGAGAAGATCGCCGCTCTGTGTGTGAAGCACGATCTTTTGTGTTTCACGGACGAGATCTACAGCGAACTGCTCTATGATGGGGCCAAACACAAAAGCATCGTGGAGTATCCCGGCATGCGGGAGCGTACAGTACTGCTGCATGGGTTTTCCAAGGCGTTCGCCATGACAGGCTGGCGCCTCGGCTATGCCTGCGCGCCGGCTCCGTTGCGTGAGGCGATGATGAAGATTCACCAGTACTGCATGCTCTGCGCTCCGATCATGAGCCAGATGGCCGGGGTGGAGGCGCTGCGCCTTGGGGCTGAGGCGTATGAGGGCATGCGTCAGAGCTACGAGGAGCGCCGTAACTTTGTGGTGAAGCGGCTCAATGAAATGGGTCTCCATTGCTTCAATCCAGGCGGGGCGTTCTACGTCTTCCCGGATGTGAGCTCGACAGGCCTTACGGGGCGCGAGTTTGCGTTGAAGCTGCTGGAAGAAAAGAGCGTGGCTGTGGTGCCGGGTGATGCCTTCGGCCCGAGTGGCGAGTCGTGTGTACGGTGTTGCTACGCCACCGCACCGGAACTGCTGGAGAAAGCCATGGACGGGATGGCGGCTTTTGTCGCCAAGTATCGCAAGGCCGGAGCCTGATGCAGCCCAACTGATCGGCATGCCGTTGTGGACCGACATACGCCGCTCTCCAGTGGCGGCGCATGTCGTGCCCTTGGCGGTGTTCATGCTGATCGGGGCATTGCAGCCGCTTGTGGGGGTGGAGAATCTCCAGCTGCCCTGGTGGAGACATGCGCCGGAGCACTGGATTTATCCGCTGCAAACATTGGTGGCAGGCGGGCTTCTGCTGGCCTTCCGTTCTCACTATCAACTGGCCCCTTGGCGGAGGCTTGGCTGGGCGGTTGGGTTGGGGGCGCTGGGCATTGTCTGGTGGTGCGGCCCGGCGTTGCTCTATGAGAATTTCGCCACCTCGGGAACGAAGGTTCCGGAATGGATGGAATGGCTGGGGCTGGCCGAGCGAAAGGACGGGTTTGATCCGAGTCTTTTCGCAGGACACGGTGCTGCCTATGCGGTGGTGGTGCTGATGCGGTTCATTCGCATGGTGGTCGTGGTGCCCTTGATTGAGGAGATTTTCTGGCGCGGTTTCTTGATGCGGTATGTGCAGGCAGACGGCGACGATTTCAGGAAAGTTCCGTTTGGCCGGCATGACTGGCGGACGTTTGGCATTGTTACGGGTTGTTTCATGGCGGCCCATGCCCCGGTGGATTGGGTGGGTGCCCTGGGATTTGGAGCGCTGATGTACTGGCTGACCGTGAAGTTTCGCAGCCTGGCGGCGTGCGTGGTGATGCATGCCGTGGCCAATTTGTTGTTGGGGCTGTATGTCATGTGGACGCGGCAGTGGGGGTTTTGGTGAGGGTGGCGGGGTGTTGGGAAGGCGGTTGGACCTGACAGGGAGCACCACGGCAGACGCTTCAGTTAGTGCCTCACTACGTCGACAACTACAATTGGTGTTGTGGGGTGCTCGGCAGGGGGCTTTGTCGCAGACCCAGAGTGTCCGTGGGCACGCTGAGGAGGGCAGGCTGGCGAAAGGTGAGGGGGAGTTGGCATTGTAGCCGGCAGGCGAAAGCGGCGTCGAGCCGCACGCACTCCAAGACGCTTCGCGACACTTGTATGTCCTGGAGCAAGGGGTTGCTCTATTTGGCATGGCCGATCAACGCACCAGCGTCTTGGAGTGCTGGTGGCTCGACACCGCTTTGGCGGACCTTGTAATTTCCTGCAATCCCAAGAGGTCAGCAGGGAGTTGACGACCTCGTATCCCATACTGGGATGAGCTTCGGACCGTGGCAGGTAGGCCGGCAAGGAACCAGCTTGGTTTCTAAGCTTGCTCGAAGAGGATATGCCTTAAAGCCCAACGTTGACGAGCTTCCAGAGAAGTTCAGTTGGGTAGGTGAGAGCAGAGTGTCTGCTCCGGAGGAATTGTAGCGGTCTCTGCCCTGGCCTATGGCAACGAGCAAGGTTCTTGGTGCCAACTTTACTTCCCTTACGACGGCAGGGCCGGCGGAGGACCGGAGGAATGCTTGTCGAGCACGCTGCGGACGGTGCCGGTCAGCTCTCCCACCTCGTAAGGTTTGTAGAGGCTGGCATCGGGCAGCATGCCGTGGGCATCGCGAAAGGCGGCGGGGTCAAAGAGGAATCCGCTGCAAAGAACCACGGGCTGGGAGGGGATCATTTTGCGGATTTCTACCATGGCGTCAGGGCCGGAAAGGCGGGGCATGGCGACATCCAGGAGAACGAGATCGGCTACATTGCCGGGGGTTTTCATCCAGTCCACCGCTTCCTGGCCATCGCAGGCTGTGAAGACCTGGTAGCCGGCACCGCTGAGAAGGCGCTTGCTGACGTTGCGGACCAGCGGGTCGTCATCTACCACCAGGATCACTTCCGTTCCTGACGGTTTGGGCGGAATTGGATTCGCCGTCACGACACCCGTTGTGGTCATGTCGGGCATTGTGGTGCTCCGGGGCAGGAAGACGGAAAAGACGGCTCCTTGGCCCAAGTGGGATTCGCATTCGATCCATCCACCCAGTTTTTCTACTAGATCGCGAGAGGAAGAGAGCCCCAAGCCTGTTCCTTCACCGCGGGGTTTCGTCGTGAAGAAGGGTTCAAACAAGCGGTTCATGACCTCCGAAGGAATACCCGGGCCGTTGTCCTGCACCTCAATGCAGACGTAGTCGCCAAGCTTGGCACCGTTGGAGAGCCCTTCAGGGGGAGCAGTGCGTGCCCGGTTGGAGGCGGTGATGAGGATCTCGCTGTTACTGCGGCCTTTCATGGCGTCCACGGCGTTCACGCAGAGATTCATGAGTACCTGCTGGAGATCACTGCGGTCCGCCATTGCCGGCCAAAGGGTGCGAGGAGTCTGCACCTCCACCTGAACCAAGACAGAGATGGAGTGCTTCAAGAGATCCCGCACTTCAGTCACTATGGTGCGGATGTCGGTGCTCTCAACAGAGTGCTTGTTGTGCCGGGCGTGGCAAAGCATCTGTTTGACCAGTTCGCGCCCGCCTGCTGCGGCTTTGAAGGCATCGGCCAACAACGAGATGACCTCCGCGGTGGACTGCCCTGTCGGATTGGCGTTGAGCTGCTGGAGCGCGATCCCTAGATTGCCGGTGATGGCGGTCAGCAGATTGTTAAAATTGTGAGCGATCCCACCGGCGAGAATCCCGATGGCCTCCATCTTCTGGGCTTGCTGAAGGGCACCTTCGAGATTGCGAATATCAGTCCGGTCCCTCCAGAAAACGACCCTTTCGGAGGCGGGTGTCCCTGGGACGGAGGTGGTGTAAAGCTTGAGGACTTTCGGAGCGGGCTTGATCAGCTCCCATTCTTGATTGTGAAGGGAGGCAGGCTCGTTGAGCAGGAGCTGCCATTTCTTGGCAAAGATCTCTGGCGAGGCGAAGCAACCCTCAATCTGCCCCTGGAGATCTTTCAATCCAGACTGGCAGGGAAGTTCCGGGGCGAGACCAAAAATCTCCAGGAACTTTGCATTGGCTGCGATAATATGGTTGTTTGAATCGAGTACCAGAAAGGCGTCTGGGATGAGGTCAGCGAGGGCGTGAAAACGAGCAAGATTGGGGGGTGGAGGGGAAGACTGAGCGGGCAAGACTTCTTCCTTGGAAGAATTCGGCGTGCCGGTGCTATCATCTGAGTTTTCCCTCACTTGAGACTCTCGACCCATAATTATGAAATATAACCATACTATTGTGAATATAAAACATAATTTTCATAATTATTTGCATATAGTTTAGTTTTGCTGAGTTTTTAAGGATGCGGAATATTGAGGTTTTGGGTCGCGGGTGGAGGCGCGAGAACGGCGGTGGTCCAGCGGTGTTGCCCCCCCCAGACGGGGAATTATCCTGTCACCGGCGTCCCACCGGGACGAAGCGAGGAATCGCGACGGACCGTTGCAGCGCCAGCTTGTGGGAGATGCCTTTCCAGTTCCCAACGAGCTGACCTTAGTATTGGAGTTCCGCGTTCACGCGGTCTGCCCTGGAAGGGCCCAAGGAAGTTGAGGCGGCAGCCTGTTCTGGCACCCTTCGAGAGAGGCGGGGCATCCCTCGGTCCCTTCGATGAACTCCGTGCCCAATGCGTCCGCTGTAGGGCAAGCGCTCCGCTTGCCGCGAGCGATCCCTGATGAGGCAACCGGAGCCGCCGCCTGACAACCCAAGGCCGTTGGTAATCAGAGCGGGTAAGGCGGCGTCGTGGGAAGGTGAGCGAGGAATGTTGGAACTGGGCAAGGTCTCCCCTCGGTGCCGCTACCAACAAGCTCGCTTCCCGCTCTCTGCCGGGCAATGGCTCAGGTCTTGTGTCTTCTAGGTTCGTGTCTTCATCACTGACCAATGCCTCCCATCACCTTTTCGATGACGTCCATAGAGACCTTGCTACCCCGGCAGCCAGAGGAGTTCACGGGGAGGCACAGTTCCACGACGGTGCCCCTTGAGGCGTCGTTGAAAGCCCGGGCCCAACCTCCCTGATTGTGGAGGGTCACATAGCAGGTGGCCAGATTCATGCCCAGGTACTGGGGATTCTCCTGGCGCATGAAGAACGGCGTGAAGACGGTCGAGAGTTTGCCGGAGGGGATGTTGGGACCGGAGTCGGTCACTTCCATGGCGACGTGCTCCGGGGTCTCGCCCGAGCCTGGGGAATGGCGGACGGCTATGTTGATGACGCTGTTGGGCTGGAGATGGTCCAGTTCGTCCTCTAGCACCAAGCGCAGAATGTGGCTGAGCCGGTTCCGGTTGCACTGGATGGCGGGCAGGTCCGGTGGGGACGTGTAGGAAATCGAGATGTGCTTGTCCTCGAAGAGACCGCTAAGCTGCTCGATGACGGCGTACCAGAGCTGATTGAGATCCAAGTACTCACCCTCGACCATTTCCTGCAGGCTGGGGACCGAGGCCAACCGCGTAAGGGTGTCCGTGATACGGCGCAACTGAGTCTTGGCGGACTCATGGAGCTCAGATAGGAAGCTCTCGTCCATGCCCGCGGGCAGGGTGGCGCCTTTTCCGTGTGATTCCACGGCGAGTTGCAGATAGGTCTGAACGGGGACCAGCGCGTTACGCAGGTGGTGATTCATCCCTTCTGCCAGGGCTCCAAAACCGGCTAGACGGTCGGATGCGATGAGCTGGCGCATCAAAGCGGAGCGCTCCTGGAGGAGGTGTTCCTTCTCTGCACGAAGCTGGTGGTACTCCATGGCCCGGCGCAGAGTCTGCACGAGGGCCTCAGGTTCCCAAGGTTTGCTGATGTAGTGATAAATGGCGCCGTCATTGATGGCGGCGATGGCCGTGGCGATATCCGCATACGCGGTGGCCAGAATCCGGACGATGTCGGGAAATTTCTCTCGCAGCTGAGTGAGAAAAGTTGTGCCCTGGAGGCCACGAAGGCGCTGGTCGGAGACAACGACGGCAATGGACTGGAAATGGTGCTCCACGATGCGCAGCCCTTCTTCTGCGCTGGGGGCAGTGATGACTTCAAAATCTTCGCCAACGATTTGCTCGAAGTACTTCAGAGAAAGCAATTCATCGTCAACGTAGAGAATCTTGCAGGAGCTCTTGCCAGAATTGGGGGGCGTCGACATTGGTCCATGTGTCACCCCATTTGCAAAATTATCAAGTAGTCAAAACATGGTCCGCGAATGCATCTGATTCTGCTGGCAGCACGGGGGCTGCTTTTTTCAGGTTTGCCCGGGGCATGCGGATGGTAAACACGGTGCCTCCGCCGGGGGCGGCATCGGCAGAGATGTTTCCTCCATGAGCGGTAATAATACGGTAGCAGACGGAGAGGCCGAGCCCGGTGCCTTCACCCGCTGGCTTTGTGGTGAAGAAGGGATCGAAGATTCTGGAAAGGTTGGTTGCAGGAATGCCTGGTCCATTGTCCCGGATGAGGATGTCCGTGGCAGTGCCTTCACTGCTGGCTGAGATCCAGATTTGAGGGGGAGCAGAGTCGGGTGTCATGCTCGAGGCCAGAGCGTCGATGGCATTTTTGAGCAGGTTGAGCAACACCAACGTGAGCTGGTTGCGGTCCCCTCGCACCACGATATCGGCAGGCACATCCTCATGCAGTTGGATGTGAAACTCCTTGAGGGGCGAGGAAAGAATTCGGATCGCGCTCTGAATGGGCTCCGAAACCGGGCACGCCGCAGCCATGACCGTCTCTGGATGGCAGAAGGTGCGCAGATCCGAGATGATGGTGGAGATACGGTTGATGCCTTCCCGGATATCGGAAACGACTTCTTTGAGGGTTCCCTTGGATTCCTCTGGCAGCTTCCCGGTGCGGCGATCGAGGATGAACAGGGCGCTGCGTGCGAAGTTCAACGGATTGTTGATCTCGTGCATGATGCCACCGGTGAGGATGCCCAGGGCGGCCATCTTCTCGGACTGGATCAGGTCCCTTTCCGCAGCACGGAGTTCGGCCAGGGTTTGTTCGAGCTCGGCATTGCGCAGGGCAAGCTCCTTCTGAAGCAGGCTGGCGTGAACGAGGTTGTGGACCCGTGTGTGGAATTCTGTGAGGGAAAAAGGTTTTACCATCACGTCGTTGGCACCGTTACGCAGTGCCGTGAGGCGTACATCCTCATCCGAGCGGGCGGTTACCAGCATGATGGGCAGCATGAGGGTGACCCGGCGGTCGCGCAGCTCCCGGCACAAGGAGAGTCCATCAAGATTCGGCATCATGTAGTCTGCCACGATCAGGTCAGGGACATGTTTGACGGCAAGCTCCAGACCTGCGGCACCATCGGTGGCCTGGATGACCCGGTAGCGGGGTTCCAGCTCGGAGTGCATGAACCGGAGCATCCCCGGCTCGTCATCAATGATCAGGACGAGCGGCAGCTGGGCGCGATCTCCTTGAACCTCCAGATCAACCAGTGCTGACGTCGCTGACTTGATGGACTCATGCTCTGATTCATCCGCGATCTGCAGTTCTTCGGCTTCGCGGTACACGGACTTGATCCACTGCGCCGCATCGGAATCTCCAGCAGCCTCTTTAGATGCCTCTGTTTTGATGGCTGGCAGGGAAGCTTCTGCGGTGGCGGATTCAATGGGGGCATCGTCTTCACGGGGTGCATGTCCCACCACCAAAATGTCGCCGTTGCGCGTGAAGGGGATGAGTACGCGCATCGTCGTGCCGGCCCCTTGAATGCTTTCCGCTTCGACGCGGCCGCCCATGCGGGTTGCCAGCTCTTTCACAAGTGCCAGACCCAGACCCGTGCCGGGGTGACGACGCGTGACGGAGGAGTCGGCCTGCCAGAACCGGTCAAAGATGAAGGGAAGGTTTTGCTGGGAGATGCCAATGCCGGTATCGATCACTTCGAACACGAGGAAGTCGTTCACCGTGTTGGTGATGAGCGTGACGCTGCCGCCTTTTGGGGTAAACTTAACGGCGTTGAACAGGAGGTTGAGAAGTATCTTTTCGAGTTTTTCTTGATCACTGTCCACCATCTCCAGATGCTCTGGCATCTGCTGGTGCACGGCTACGTCCCCTTGGTGCGCCATGTTGGTGACTGACTGTAGGAGGCGTCCTGTAAAGAGCCGCAGTGAGAAGCGCTGATGGGATATGCGCATGCGGCCGACGTTGGCGCTGGCCAGATCGAGCAAGTCGTTGATGAGCTTCAGCAGGCGCAGGGCGTTCTGGTAGATGCCGGTCAGCTCATCATGCAGCATGGAGGAGGGGGCTCCGCCGTTCCCGCTCTGTGGGGAGCCTGCGGGATAGAGGCGCTGTAGCCTCTGCAAGGGGGCGATCATGAGCGTGAGCGGTGTGCGCAGCTCATGTGTGATGTTGGAGAAGAAATCCGTCTTCAGGCGGTCCATCTCCACGAGTTGGAGGTTCTTCTGCTCCAGCTCGGCCTGGTTGTCCGCCAGGCTGTAGCGGGAGATCACCTCATTGCGCCGGATGCGCTGGTGCACATGGCTTCCCGAGATGACGACCACGCTGTTCATGATGAGGAACACCCCATTGCTGAAGAACTGGCCAAAGGATCCATGCGGTGCAGTGGCGCTGCCAATATGTGGCAGGGTCGCTGCGAGGTAGATCGCCATCGTGATGGCTACGGCCAGCACGCTCTCTCGAAAGCCCCATTGAAAGAGGAAGGCAAAACCGACGAGACAAAGTGTGAGCCCAGAATAATAGGGCGACCCGGGATCGCCCGAGGAGAAGATCATGTAAGCAATGGCCACTGCAGGCAGCAGCGGGACCATGAGCATGAGCGCCGGATAGTGGCGTCGGCCATACGCTGTATTGCTGGTGAACATGAGCCCGATCTCCAGCAGGGCCACGGCACTCCGAATAATGAAGAAGTGATGCCAGAGATGCGGGTAGGTAAAGTGGTCCAGGGTGGACGCACCCATCATCAAGACCATGGCGATCCACGCCAGGGTCTTGACGTTCTTAAGCGTTACCTTCTGGTTTTCCTCCTGCCAACGGGCTTCCCATGCGGGTCGCATCGTTTCCCCATTGGGCTTCGTGGGCGTGGCGATGTCACTCAAGGTTGGGCTCGGGTGGCACCATGGCCCTTTCAGGAGGGACGTGGCGCGGTTGTGGTCTGACGATCATCAGGGATGATTGGAGCGTCAACCGGTTTACGCATGGTAAGGAAAATCTCCACACCATCTGGGGAGTACATCGTCTGGCTTACGGCACCATAGGATTCGTCCACAGCGAGTGACGCGACGGTTGGTTCGTCGCGATAGATGAGCCGCCAGTCGAGGACATAGTCCATGAAGCCCTTGATGGGGTTGGACGGGGCAAAGTTGCTGGCCACGATGACTGCACCAGGAGCGGCCATGTGCCAGAAGATCTCCAGCAGGCGCTTGCACACCCGATCGGAAAGGTAATCGAAGAGCCCTGCGCAGTAGATCACGTCATAGTGGCCCCGCTGGAGGAACCCGGACCGCAGCAGGCGGGGCTGGGTGACCAAACGGCTCCCGTGGGCGAGCATCTGGTGAACGGAGAACTCGCGCACATTGACGTTCACATGACGATTGCCATCCGTCATTGCGGCTTCAATCTTGCTCTGGGCGTGGCGGATGGTGTCAGGATTGAAGTCGAGCAGGGTGAACTCCGTCTGTTCGCTCAAGGGATCGTGGCGGACAAAGTGCTGAGTCTCGCGGGCAGCGCCGCAGCCCAAGCTCAGTACGCGAGTGGGACGCGCTGAGCCGGTGGAAACGCGGGTGACCTCGCGACGGAGCACTCCCACAAGGTGGGCCACGCGGTGGCGATAGGCGTCACCAGCCGGGCTGCGGATGACCCATGCGTTGATCATCTTGGCGAAGAGAGACTTGCCCTCGAAAGGATCGTCCAGCATGCGGTTCATCACCCCAAAGTCACCGGGATAGCCGAGGGGCTTGGTGAAGCAGCGGTGAACGAAGGGCGCGCAGAGCATGATGGGGTGGAGACTGGCCCGCACGTACTCAGCGTGCAGGCTCATCAACTCTTCCGATACAGATCCAGCTTGGGCCTCGAAGGCCTCAAAAGCACGATTCATCGCGGGTGTGAGGACCCGGAGCAGGCGCTCCAGCGTCTCCCTGCTGACGGTGTGGCCATGGCCGGTGGTGTGATGCCAGGAAAGTTCCAGACCGTCCAGCCAGCCTGACAGCTCCCCAAGGAAGGCAGTGGCGTCTGCCACGGCGAGGCGGAACTCCGCGGAGATGTTCCGCGTGGCGCGCCAACGGTCGATGAACCCTTGGGCGGCTTCATCCAGCGCTTGGGGTTGGAAGGCCTGCGGGGTGAGGCCGCTCTTGATCCAGTCTCCGTGGAGGTCGATTTCACCCACGCGATTCGATCCAGTAGAAATGACGCTATTGAGCTTGCCCGGGCCGTCATAGGCCAGCTGTTCGCCCACCCACACTTGCACGGACTTCAGGGACAGACCTGATTCTAGCTCCTGGGTGGGATCGTAGAGCTCGACCTGCACGAGATGACGGCTCAAACGCAGGACCTTGGCCTCAATGCGCTGGCCTGATTCCAGATTGAGCACCATCCGGTTCTCCGCGTGGACGGTGGGATTGCCGCCACGCCAGAGGTCCACCAGCTCATGCTGGCGGCGGGTGAAGTGGGGAGTGGGATCCAGGGTGGCCAGCTGATGACGGGGCTGGTGGGAGTAGTCGGCAATCTGAATATTGCGGCTGACGACGCTGATCAAATCATTCAGCTCGAAAGGTTTGAGCATGTATTCCACGGCACCCAGGCGAATTGCTTTGCGGGCTATTTCGAGGTCGGCATGGCCGGTAAGGATGACGACCGGCAGTCCGGGGTAGAGCTCCCTCAGCTTCTTCAGCCCCTCTATGCCATTGGTCTGAGGCATTTGGTAGTCCAGAATGACGGTGGCTGGTGGAGTGCGGCGGGCCTCGGCGAGCGCCTCGTCCACGGAGGCGACGGCGCACACCCGGCAGGTGCCTGTAAGGGCCTTGCTCAGAAGGTCACGGTGAGATTTCTCGTCGTCCACCACCAGAACAAGGCTGGAGGCTGGAGTGGATAACCCGCTTTTGGCGGCCAGAGGCTCGTGTTGAGGCTGGATTCTCATGGCGGTGCTGGATGCTTCGATAAAAGAACCACAATCGAAATAATTTAGCAAACCTTATATTCTAGTTTTCCTGAATACTTATATATATAAACTATACGGATTAATTAGCTAACTATAGCCAGTCAGATCCACGCACATTCCGCTCGCCAGGAACCCGGCTGATTGCATGGTGAAGGCTCAATGAAAATTGGCCTTGCCCAGATCAACACGACCGTTGGCGACTTTTCGGGGAACTCCGCGCTCATTCTGAAGGCCTACCGCGAGGCGGTGGCTCAAGGAGCGCAACTGGTGATCACGCCCGAACTGGCGATGACGGGGTACCCCCCGCGGGACTTGGTGCATCGCTCCCGGTTTGTGCCGGGTAATATTGAGGCGCTACGTCAGTTGGCAGGGGCGGTGGGCGCGGTGCCCCTCATTGTGGGCTTTGTAGATGTGAACGAAGGGGCGGGGAAGCCCTTCCGGAACGCGGCTGCTGTTTTGCAGGCTGGGCGGATCCATCAGGTGGTGGCCAAGACGCTCCTGCCCACCTACGATGTCTTTGATGAAGACCGCTATTTCGAACCCGAGGAGAATCTGGTGCCGGTGGTCATCGAAGGAATCCGGGTAGGGGTGACCATCTGCGAAGACATCTGGACGGACGATTACCTGCCGCGCCGTCTCTACGATGTGGAGCCGCCGATCGAGCTGGCCAAGCAAGGGGTGGATTTGCTCGTGAACCTCAGTGCTTCGCCCTTCAGCCTGGGGAAGCCGACCATCAGAGAGAAGATGCTGGGCGAGCTGGCGGCAGAGACCGGCGTCCCGGTGGTCTATTGCAATGCCGTGGGGGGGAACGATCAGCTCGTGTTCGACGGGAACTCGCTGGTTATTGGGAAGGACGGAGAAGTCCTGGCCCGGTTGGCGTCCTTCGCTGAAGAGGTGGCGGTGGTGGATGTGCTCAGTGGAGCGGGTGCCCGGGCCGCAGAACCCATGGTGGTGGCGGAGGAGCTCTATCAGGCCCTGGTACTGGGGCTGCGCGACTACGTCACGAAGTGCGGCTTCAAATCGTGCGTGCTGGGGCTCAGCGGTGGCATCGACTCCGCGCTGGTGGCGGTGCTGGCGGCGGAAGCGCTGGGACCTGCGAATGTGCTAGGGGTATCGCTTCCCAGTGTCTATTCCTCAGAGGGCAGCAAGGATGACGCCCGTGAACTCGCGGAGAAGCTGGGCATCCAGTATGAGACTATTCCCATTCAGTCCGTCTTTGAGGCGTTGAAGGGGCAGACCAGGGAGGTCTTTGCAGGGAAACCGGAGGATGTCACTGAGGAGAACATGCAGTCCCGCATACGTGGCCTGATCCTCATGTCTCTCTCGAACAAGTTTGGCCACCTGCTGCTCACCACGGGCAACAAGAGCGAGATGGCGGTGGGATACTGCACGATCTATGGTGACATGTGCGGAGGGCTGTCGGTCATCAGTGATCTGCCCAAGACCAAAGTTTACGAGGTGTCGCGCTGGATCAATCGTGAGCGGGAAATCATTCCCTGGGCGAGCATTGAGAAGCCGCCGAGTGCTGAACTGCGCCCTGATCAAAAGGACCAGGACACCCTGCCGGAGTATGATGTGCTGGATGGGATTTTGGAGCTCTTCGTGGAGCAGGGACAGTCCATTGCCGAGATCGTGGCCCGCGGCTATGATGAGGAACTGGTCCGTTGGGTATTGCGTCGCGTGGATCTGAATGAGTGGAAGCGTCACCAGGCTGCGCCCGGCTTGAAGGTGACGTCCAAGGCGTTTGGCATGGGACGGCGGATCCCGATTGTCCAGCGTTTCCGGGAGTAGAGGGGCGTTTCGTGCTCAGTGTGTCAGTGGGCGGTCGGCGGTGGGCAGTGCATCATTGAGCGGCGCGGTCAGAACATAGGTAAGGCGGCCAAAGGAGCGTGGGCGCGGTCCCTGTTCGCCCGAGTGGCCCATGAGATTCGCCGCACGCCCTAGCATTCAAACTCCGCTGGGTTGTAGGGCGACCGATTCGGTTGCCTCATCAGGAGACGCTCACGGCAAGCGGGGCGCTTGCCCTACAGGGGGTGCGCTGGGTGTGAAGGTCGGAAAAGGGAGCGAGAGACGTTCTTGTCCCGGTTCGCCCCGAGTGGGCCATGAGATTCGCCGCACGCCCTGGCATTCAAACCGCGCTGGGTTGTAGGGCGACCGCGCCGGTTGCCTCATCAGGTGACGATGGCGGCAAGCGGGGCGCTTGCCCTACAGGGGGCGCGCTGGGTGTGAAGGTCGGAAAAGGGAGCGAGAAACGTTCTTGTCCCGGTTCGCCCGAGTGGCCCACCAGATTGCCTCACTCACTGCTTCTGGAACTTCAACAGACGCTTGGACTCCTCGATCAGGAACTTGGTGTTCGTGAAGGGATCTGGACCGACATCCAGCCAGCGGATCTGACCGGCTCCATCCACGAGGAAGGCTCCGTGGAGGGGCATGCCCTCGAAGTCGTCGTAGCAGCGCCATTTGCGGAAGACCAACTGCTCCGGGTCGGCCAGGAGATGGATGGCGTTCTGCTTGGTGGCATCACCCGGGCGGCAGGTGTCGGCGGTGGCGGTGAGGTCCATGGCTTCCTCGCTGCCAATGGCCACGATCTCCAGGCCGGCTTTCTTGAAGTCGTCTGCGGCGGTGGAGAAGGCTTTGAGCTGCTCCATGCAATGAGTGCAGTGGCGGCTTAGGTAGAACAAGACGACCACGGGCTTGCCGGAGAAGTCGGAGAGCGAAACGGGATGGTTGGACTCATCCGGCAGAGTGAAGGGGGCGGCGGAGAAGGGGGTCCAGTGAACAGGGCCCAGGGATTCCATGGCGGGGCGCTTACCGGAATCGGTGCGCGGTGCTTCCGGGCGACGCCAGGGCAGGGGGGCGCCAAACTCTTTGGCAATCGCATCGATGCGTTGGCTGATCGGCACGTTGGTGTCGAGACTGCCTGCGGTGACGCGCAGGGTTTCGAAGTGCTTCTTGGCTTCATCTGGCTTGCCCGCCAGCATCAGCGCATCCACCCGGAGGGCCAGGTTGGGGGCGTCCATGGGCAGTTGCTGGGCGGCGGCCACGGCCTTCTCCTTGTCGCCTACGGCCAGATGGTAGCGAATCAAGCGCTCCTTGGGAGTGTCCTTCAGCGCGGCCAGCTTCTTCTGAAGTTCCGCAAGGGGTTGCTTGTCCAGGATGGCGATCAGGGCGCTGAGCTCGGCTTTGGCATTGCTCACGGCGGAGTCTCCCTTGCCGCCTCGGGCTGGCTTTTCGCCGGGTGCTTTTGCCCCGGAGGGCTTGTTTTCAGCAGGCTTGTCAGAAGCCTCCGGTTGGGTGATTTCCTCGACCTTGGCGGGGGCGGAAGATGGTGTAGGTGCTGGCACTGGGGACGGTTCGGTGGTTTTGGCCACAGGTTTGACTTTGCTGGAGTCTGCGGAGGCTGGGGGCTCCTTTTTCGCGGCAGGCAGCTTCTCCAGCTGATCAAGGCGGGAGGCAACTGCGGCGCGATCTCCCTTGAAGTAGGCAGCCACGCCCTGGGCTCGGATGCGGGCGGCCTCCATGCTGGGATTGGGCGTGATATCGAGGTAAGGGGAGCCGTCGAGTTCGAGGAGCTCATCCCACAGCTCATAGGTGAGGAGGGTGTCCAGCAGGCGGGTCCGGCCGTAAGCGGCGCTCTTGTTCTTGTTGTCCGTCGTGTTGTACTCCGGGTGCCGGGGGATCTCGATGAGATTGCGGGCGAGGGCGGCGGCGTCGTGGGCGCGGCCGAGCTGGTTATAGGTGCGAACCAGCCACTCGGTGTTGTGGGCGTAGTTGTGAATCTGGTCCGGCAGCACTTGGGTCTGGATCATGTAGGCGTGATCCACGCGGGTGGCGGCCTCCTGCTGCCAGGCGGCATCGGGCAGGCGGTTCACCTTGCTGAAGGTGTGGCCGGGCATGTGCCACATGTGGGCGATGGCGGGCGCGCTCTGGCCGCAGAGCGTGGCGGCCTCGACGGCGCGGGCGGGCTTGCTGTCATCCCAGAGGTGGATGCGATAGTGGTGCGCGGGATGCATGGGCTCCTTGGCAAAGACCTGGGAGAGGATCGCGTCCACCGACTCCCGGCTCACCATGGTGACGCCGTCGCCCTTGCCTTCCCAGATCGCCCAGGCGAGGAAGGCCTTTGCTTCAAGATCATCAGGGTTCTCGTGGATGATGTCCTCAATGCCCTTGATGAAATCGAGCTGGCGCTGCTTCTTGTCCTTCTTTGGGTCCTTGTAGAAGTCCTCCAGGAGGGTGATCCATGCCCTCTCTCTGGCGGAGGCGGCAGCCTTCTTGGCCCCGGCCTTTTTGATGAACTCGGCCGCGCGTTTTTCGTTATTCACATTGGCCATGGCACAGCCCCAGTAGGCCATTGCGCAATCGGGATCGAGATCGGCTGCCTGCCGGAAGGAGCGCTCCGCTTCATAGTACCAGAAGCCGTGGATCTGGCCGATCCCCTGGGTGAAGAATTTCTGAGCGAGCTCGTTCTTGGTGGTGACCGGGAATTTGACCTTTCCGCAGCCCTCCATCAGCACTGCGGCCTGGCGCGGACCATCGTCGAAGGCCTCCCCGTGAAAGGAGTGACCCGGCAAAGGATCGGCGGCTGCGGCGGGAAGGGCCGCAGCCAGTGCGAGCAGAAGAAAGCGCATGAAGGGAAAACGACCGAAATGCCGGAATTCTGAAATTAGAATGCCGAATTCTCCAAATCGTGGTTCTCTGTAGGAGAAATGGATGCTTGGGGAGTGTTTGATTCTTCAACCCCTCGCGGCCGTGGAGTGGCCCTTGGGCACGCGGTCGCATTCCGCGGGGAAACAAGTGCCTGCCAAGGAACCTGGGGTGGTGAAGCATCGACTGACAGGCTTCAGATGGCCTGTGCTTGGGAAGCTCGGGGAGCGCACGCATCCTGTGTGCTGTTTGCGGCATCTTGCCGCAAACGTCAGGCAACACAAGACATCAGGTCCAACCGACGTGGGGGTGTTGATGGCGGTGGGGAGAAAGCGGATGCGGTCGGCCTTCCCACCTGATCATCGTCCTGGGAGGTACCCAACGTTGACTCGCTTAGGGCTCGTCCAACGTTGGGCTGTGTTAGAGATCCCCGTTGGGGATCAACTTCGATCTGGGGCGGCCGCCAAGGAACCAGCACGGTGTCGAAGCTCTTCCTCGAAGAGGATGGGGCTACAAGCCCAACGTTGGCGAGCTTCGAGCGAGCCTACGTTGGGTATGAGTGTTGGAGGTTTCTACTCCGAAGGAGTTGCGGCAGTCTGACTGCCTTTTGCGTCCAAGATTCCCTGGCAGGCACTAGCTGAAGGTCTGCGGGTTTCGCCTTCTCGCCGACGTCACCAAGTATCGACAGACTCGGCTGCTGCCCACGCAAGCCAAGGTGAACAGCGATCCTGTCACTGTTCACCCGAGGCTTTGCTCTCGTTCTCTAAAGCAGTGACTGATAGAGATCGAGCGTCTTCTCGGCGATGGCGCGCCAGGAGAAGTGCTCGACCGCGCGCTGGCGGCCTGCCTTGGCCATGCGATCGCGGAGGCTCTGGTCCGCCATGAGGCGGTTCACGGCCTCGGCCAGGTCCTTGGCGTACTGGGCGGGATGCTCGGCCTCATAGGGGCTCTCACACTGCTGGAGGAGGGGGACGAGGATGCCGGTCTCACCGGGGAGCACGACTTCCTTGATGCCGCCCACCGCGCTGGCGACGACGGCGGTCTCACAGGCCATGGCCTCCAGATTGATGATGCCGAAGGGCTCGTAAATGGAAGGGCAGCAGAAGAGGTCGGCGTGGGAGTAGAGGGCGATCTTCTCCTCCACCGGAAGCATGGCTTGGATCCAGATGACGCCGTCCCGCTTGGCTTGGGCATCAGCCACGGCGTGCTTCATCTCGGCGGCGATCTCCGGGGTGTCTGGGGCACCGGCGCACAGCACCACCTGGAAGCCGGGGTCCATCTTTTCAATGGCTCGGACGAGGTGGATGATGCCTTTCTGCCGGGTGATGCGTCCTACGAAGAGGAGGATGGGCTTGTCGGGATCGACCCCGTGTTTGCGCAGGGTGTCGGGGGCGTGCACCTTTTGATACTCTTCCGGATCGATGCCGTTGTGGATGACGTGGATTTTTTTGGCGTCGGCGTCAAAGAAACGCAACACGTCCACCTTGGTCTCCTGGGAGACGGCGATGACGGCGTCTGCCATCTCGATGGCGGTCTTTTCCACCCAGACGCTGAAGTCGTAGCCTCCTGCGAGCTGCTCGCGCTTCCAGGGACGCAGGGGCTCCAGGGAGTGGGTGGTGAGCACCATGGGGATGCCGTAGTTGAGCTTCGCCACGATGCCGCCGAAGTGGGAGTACCAGGTGTGGAGGTGCACCAGATTGGCATCAATGTCTGAGGTGTTGAAGTCGAGTCCGCGCTGTAGGGCACCGAAGACGCTGGCCAGCGGCTTGGGGCAGGTCCACTTGCTGCTGTCCAACCCGAAGCCCCTGGCGTGCAAGCGGGGGTTGAGGTTGTCGTTCTGGTCCCCGAAGCAGCGTACCTCCACATCACAGAGGCGGGAGAGCTCGCGGGTCAAGTACTGCACGTGGATGCCAGCGCCGCCGTAGATATGCGGCGGATATTCGTTGGTCAGAAATAGAGCTTTCATGATGGAGTCGGAAAGGGGAGTGGATGCAGGATGGGTGCCGGACGGGCCAGAGACGCAGAGGGATGATGAACTCGGGCACTTCGCCAGCGGATCACAAGTGAACTTCTTGATGCAGGCGGGCGACTGTGGTCTGGCTCTGAGGGTGGGCTGCTGCGAGGGCGGCCTGGAGGGCCTCGGCCCGCTCGCGCTCACCATGCACCAGGAAGACCTGCCGCTTGGGCCCGGTCATCTTGGCAAACCAGGCAAGCAGTTCATCGTGGTCCGCGTGGCCGGAGAAGGAGTCGAGAATCTCGATGCGGGCCCGCACCTGAAACTCATCGCCCAGGATGCTAACCTTGCGGGCACCGTTGCGCAGCTTCCAGCCCAGCGTGTCCTCAGCACAATACCCGACGAACAGGATGGTGGTGGATGCGTGCTCAATGTGGGTGCGCAGGTGATGCAGGATGCGCCCAGATTCACACATGCCGGAGGCGGCGATGATGACGGCGGGCTCACGTATTTGATTCAGGGCCTTGGACTCCGTCGCCTCACGGATGAAGCGCAGGCCTTCGAAGCCGAAGGGGTTCCGTTTTTCAAACAGGAAGTTGTACACCTCCTCGTTGAAGCACTCCGGATGAAGGCGGAACACTTCCGTGGCGCTAACGGCCAGGGGGCTGTCCACAAAGGTGGGCAGGGCGGGGAAGCAGTTTTGCTCCCGCAGCTTGTTCATGGAATAGAGGAGCTGCTGGGTGCGCTCCACGGCGAAGGCGGGGATGAGCACTTTCCCATCGCGAGCCACGGTCTCATTGATGATGCGACAGATGTGTTCATCACTCGCCATCTCCATCTCGTGCGCTCGTCCCCCGTAAGTGCTCTCCATGATGACGTAGTCCACGTCCTCAGCGACCGCTGGGGGATTGAGGAGATCACTCTTCGGCCGGCCGACATCTCCGGAGAAGAGCAGGCGGGACTTTTGCCCGGTTTCCCGGTCATCGATATCCAGGATGACCTGGGCTGCTCCCAGGATGTGGCCAGCATCGATGAAGGTGAGTTTCACCCCATCGGCGATGAGCATGGGCCGCTGGTACCCGATGGTGACGAACTGCCGGAGGCACAACTCTGCATCCATCCGGTTGTACATTGGCTTCAGGGGAGCCAGGCCGCGGGGTTCGCGCTTGCGATTGAGCCAGCGTACATCTGACTCCTGGATGTGAGCGGAGTCTGGCAGCATCACCGCGCAGAGATCGCGCGTGGCATCGGTGGAAAAGATGTTTCCTCTATATCCCTGGCGGGTCAGGTTGGGGAGGTTCCCGCTGTGATCGATGTGGGCGTGGGAAAGGATCACCACATCGATTGCCTTGGGGTCGAAGGGGAAGTGCTGGTTCCGCTCAAAGGCCTCTTGACGGCGGCCTTGATAGAGACCGCAGTCCAGGAGGATGCGCTGCCCATTAACCTCGAGCAGATGCTGGGAGCCCGTCGTGGTCTCCGCCGCGCCGTGGAAGGTAATTTTCATGAATAAGGAGCCTGGACGGGCTGGATTTGGAGCAGAGAAGCGGCTGGAAGGGAGAATCGAACTCCCGACCAGGCGGGCTAGTAGGCCATCACTTGCTTGAGGTAGGCGATGCTCTTCTCAGCAATCACCTTGGGCCCCATCGAGTAGTCAAAGACCTCTGTGCTCAGCCAGCCGGTGTACCCCACCTCGCGCAGGGCGGCGATGATGGGCTCGTACTTCACCTCGCCCATTCCGGGGCCCAGGAGGTTGGGGTCATTGGTGTGGAAGTGAATGAACCAGTCCTTGCTCTGGCGGATGATGTCCGGGATGGGGGTGCTCTCATCGCTCATGGCCTTCACATCCAGATGGAGTTTGCAGCCTGGGTGATCCACGGCCTTGCAGAACTCAATGCCTTCCGCGGCGGTGTTCATGAAGTTGGTCTCCTTCCGGCCCAGCGGCTCCATGGCGAGGACGGCCCCGTTTTCCCAGGCGACTTCAGCCACACCACGGACCACGTCCACGGCGCGCTTGAAGGACTCCTGCACATCCCATTCCGGCAGGAGGTTGCGGGCCTTGGGGCTGCCCCAGACCATCACCTTGCCCCCCAGAGCGCCGCAGAAGCGGCCCAGCTGCTGGCCAAACTTGAGCACGTCCTTGCGCAGCATTGCGTCAGGCGTGGTCATGCTGAACCACGTGGGGCGGGTGAGCAGCCAGTGCAGGCCGATGATTTCCAGGCCGAAGGATTGGGCGATCTGCACCAGCCGGGTGGCATCTGCCAAGGTCAGCTCGCGAGGGTCTTCCTTCAAGGTGAATGGAGCCAGTTCCAGCCCCTGATAGCCACAGGCTGCCGCATCTTCACACACCTTTTCAAAAGGTGCATTGCCCCAGTGTTCATTGCAGATCGCAAAACGCATGGAACTGCTTCTATACGAGCGTGGGAGGGAAGGCAACTGTTCCCCATGATGAATGCGCCAAAGGTCCAGCTCACGGTGGGAGGACAGGCGGAAACTTTTGAGCAAAAAACAAGGCGGATTGGTTGACAATTCCAGACACCTGCCTAACCTCACACTCCCGCGAATAACCAATACTCATGGCAGGGTAGCTCAGCGGTAGAGCAGGGGACTCATAAGCCCTTGGTCGGGAGTTCGATTCTCCCCTCTGCCACCACTTTTTTCAGAAGTGGAGAATTGCTGCAAAGGCGATGAAGAAATCCCGTTCGGTAGATGTGGCCTGAAGGCTGAAGCCGATGCTGTCGGTGCCCCCCTCCACCTGATCATCGTCCCCGGAGGCACCCAACGTTGACTCGCTTAGGGCTCGTCCAACGTTGGGCTGTGTTACAGATGCCCGCTGGGGATCCGCTTCGAACTGAGGCGGGCATCTCCTGGTGGTTCCTTGGCACCCGCCTCAAAACGCGCGATTGGTCTGTTCTCCCTAGTGCGGCGCGTTGTGCCGGGCGATCTCGTACACACGCAGGGTGCGCTTGCTGCCGTCAGAGGAATCATACTTGCGGGTGCCATCGCGGTTCGCCTGAATGCAGAACTCGTCCTGGTCAGCCACGTCTTTGGGGAGATTGCCAGTGAGGACGACGAGGGTGCCCGTGGGCCACATGCCTGCGGCGGACATGACCACGGGTACAGCGGCTCCCGCTGCAATAGACTGGGGGTCGATCGTGGGCGGGCGTTCCGACATCTTTTCAGCCACGAGGAAGTCTTCCTCGACCGAGACGACGCGCACATTGATGATCTCGGTGTCCACCTTCATGGCCTCACGGCTGATCCAGGTCATGCCGACGGGGCGCAGCTTGGGGCGGCTCTTTTCCAGGCGGACCATTTCCGCATCGTAGAGGAGCTTGCGATCCTTTTCCGCCCGGGCGGTGGCATCGAGTGACGCAGAGTCCTGCGAAACCCGGTAGGCCTGGGCTGCGGTGGCATCGTAGTTGATCGCCTTCTGCCAATCCTCCGGCATGTGCTCGTACGGGATCTTGGCCGTGCCCGCGGAGTGGGAGACTCTGACGCCATCCGGTTCGATCTTGGTGACGGTGCAGTTTAGGAGGGTGATGGTGCCTCCGGGCTTGGGGAAGGTGACAGAAGCTGCCGTGGCCCCCTCCTGGGCCTGGATCGTGCCGGTGGGTGCGAGGCAGGCGCAGGTGATGGCGAAGACAGCGGGCACCAAGAGACGGCGTGGGGGCTTCATGGAATTTTGGCGGGAGACCGGAGTGTGCGGTTACGCCCTTGGACGCAGGTTAACCGGAAGTTATTCAGATGATTAGACGCAATTGTTGCCTTCTTTTTGGGAGATAGACAAGACGCTTCAGTTAGTGCGCGCCAAGGAACCTGAGGAGCTGACGTGGAGGTGTTGATGGCGGTAGGGAGGAAGCGGATATTGTCGGCCTTCCCACCTGATCATCCTCTCCGGGCTTGCCCAACGTTGACTCGCTTGAGGCTCGTCCAACATTGGGCTACAGAGCCCATACTGGGATCAACTTCGGTTTGAGGCGGGTATCTCCAGGTGGCCGCCAAGGAATCGATTCTGGCTCAGTCCAAAGCTAATCCCTGAAAGGGATTTTTAGCACAGCCCAAGGGTGGACGAGCCCAAAGCGAGCCAACCTTGGTTACGGTCGCACAAGCTCTGATCTCTCCGTATGGGATGTCTGAATCTTGGAAGGCGAGCGCGTGCCCAAGGGGCGCTCCATGACCGCGAGGAATCGGGAGCTGGGGTGTGAGGTGACATCGTGGGCCGCTTGGATCGAAGCGGGACAGGAATGTCCCTCGCTCCTCATAGTGAGTTCCCTCCCAGAAACTCACAACGGCAACGGTGGGTCACCCGTTGCCGTTGCTCGTTTGTCTGCCTGCATCTCTCACTCAACCAAATTCTAATAGACGGTAGTCTGTCCGGTCACGGGCTGAAGGACCATGGAGCGGTAGTTGTCGGGTAGTGCGTCTGCGGATTTTAGCTCGTTCTCTTTCACGAAGGTGAAGACCGCATCGGGAGAGCGGGGCAGCGTCGTGGTGCCGTTGGGGAGGAACATGAAAGCGACGAAATTCCGCGGCGCGCCCCGGAGTGGAATCGCATCCTCTGGCGGGGATTGTACCGGCAGGCTTTTGAGGGAGGTGTACTCTGCCTTCTCGTGCAGGATGATGTCATCGGCAAAGTACTTCACCTCAGTCAGGTTCTTGTAAAGGGCCTTGCCATCAGCGGGGGCGTAACCGGTGAGGCGCACGAGTTGAAAGGCCCTGAAGGCGGTTGCGGATCCTCCTCCCAGGTCATCAGGCATTTGGTAGAAGCGCATCTCCACGGGGAAGTTGTCCTTCTGCGCCATCAGGATGGCTTGAGCGCATTCTGAGGCGACCCCTCTGGCCTGGGCTGTAAGTTTCTGGGCCTTCCAGGCGGTGCTGACATTAAGGCTCAGGGCCATGAGCACGCCAATCAGGGCCATCACCACCATGATCTCTATGAGGGTGAAGCCGCCGGAGGCCCGGTGCAGTTGGATGGTTCTAGGAAGTTTCATCAGGGCGGAGTGGCTGTTCCTCAAAGTTTTTCCCGCTCGGTGATCCACTTGGAGGCTCGCAGGGTCACGGTGGTGGTGAAGATCTTGTAGTGGATGTCGAGAGCGTTCAGCCGCGTCTCAATGGTGTCGATCTCGTAGGTTTTGTTTTCGAGGGCCTTGTTAAGGTCCGGGGCGAAGTTGGTCGCCGTGGTGAGCAGGCCTTTGAACACATCGCGGATCTTGGTCTCTGCCCCGGTCTCTCCTTCACGCTGCACCAGGCGGTCGTAGGACTTTTCGTCGGTGGCGATCAAGGTAAGCTCCAGCATGGCTGGCGGCTGGTTCTTGCTGGAGAGCACGTCCTGGGCGGAGTTGCTGGGGCGCCATTGATAGAGACGGGTGTCGTACTCGTAGGACTGTTTCTTGCGGGTGTCCGTCACGCTGTTGGCGGTGGAGGAGCCACCAGTGGTGACGTAGATGTACGGGACGATGACCAGAGCCAGAATGTTGTCTGCCAAGGGTACGGAGTACTCCGCAGTGGTGCCCGTACCGCTTTTGAACGGGCCGCGGAACCAGCGGTAGATGTCGTTTTTGGCTGTCTTGGCACCGATGTTGAAAGTCGGGTCAAAGAGGATGGACACATCCGCAGGCTGGCGGAATTCCATGAGGCGGAAACGTTTGCGCTCCGGATTGAGCTGGAGAGGCATGCCGCTGCGCATGAAGGTGGGTCGCCGGTTCAGATCGCTGCCGTAGTCCACATAGTAACCCCAGCAGTTGAGCAGGTCACTCATCCCCGCGATGGAGGTGCCCATGGTGGTGGAGGGGTCTGAATCCCCCAGCAGTGCCTGGAAAAAGACCCCGTGACCGTTGCCTGTGGCATTCGGCATGAGGTTCTTTACCCCGTCCTGGACGTAGTGCAGATCGCTAAGGCGGCTGTAGTACTTTGGGGTTGGGTTGGCGGCGGTGGGGTTGTCATACACGTAGCCCCAGTAGCTGTTGAGCGTGGCCTGGGAGAGCTTGCGTGCCATGGACTCGAAGGCCAGGCGTGCGTCCTCAAACTCCTCAACCTGGGCCTGGGATCTTGCCACCACGTTCTGCATGTTGCTGAGCACGCTGGTGAGCATGAGCACCATGACCGCGAGGATGGCCACGGAGAGCATCAGCTCGATGAGTGTGAAGCCGCAGGGGCGCTTGCGCACCGCCGCCGCAGCGGCGGCGGGCCCGGTGGCTGACTGGGGGTGCATTGGCGTGTGCATCTTCCGTGGGGTGGGCGTTGCGATCAGAGCTTGGTCTGTTCAAGGTTGGCCACGATCACACTGCGCTCATGATAGAGGAGGGGGTCACTAAAGGCGGCCGTGTTGTTGATCTGGCTGGTGATCAGCACCTTGAGCTTGCGCAGGTGCTTCGATGGGGAGGAATCTCCTGCCAGGGTCGGCGGGGTGGTCTTGTCCACCACTGCGCGCGCCGTGATGGCGTGGTCGATGTCGCCCTTCTTCAGGGCGGTGCCGCGGATGTCGAAGTAGAACTCCTTGTCCGGCAGGGTCATGGCTGCCCCGGGTGAGCCCCAGCTGATCATCTGGTAGGTGCCTACCACGGACTGGATGATGCGCGCCTCGGCTTGTTTCAGCGAACTCTTCCGCAGGTCGTCCAGGCCGGTGGGGATCAGGGCCACCAGCGTGAGCACTGCGATGGAGACGATGCCGAGGGCGGTCACGGTTTCCACTAGAGAGAAGGCTCTGGGGCTGCTTTTCATAAGGGTCATAGTTAGAGGGGTGTTGGGTTTTTTGTGTTTCTGGGTTCAGCAAGGGACGGGTCGATGGGGTCAAGGGGTGAACTGTTTGCGCTGAATGATGCGGATGCGGTAGAAGGTGTCCCAGGAGTACTTGAAGCTGCCGGCCCCGACCATGGCGGCGGCCACCTGACTTTCGTTGGGGTCCAGATACCGTTCTATCATGGTGGAACCGCGGTACTCAGAGGCCACGGTGTCCCGTCCCTCCACCCACTCCGTCGGCTCCGTGGAGCGGGCCTTGCGCAGAGTCTGCACCCGGTAGTGAACCGTGAAGGTGTTCGACTTTGTGGTCAGGCGCGGATAGATGTGATTGTAAGGTTCCTCGCGGGAGTTGTCGCCCGTCAGTTCCATGGCATCCACTTCGCCCAGGTTGCCATTCCACCACTTCGTCATCTCGTTGTAGTTCGTGGGGGGCAGGGGCGCGTCAGAGGCGTAGGTCTTGCCATTCAGCCGCTGTGGTACGAGGAAAATCTCACAGATCTCCGAGGCCGAGTGGAAGATGTCGCCCGTGTTGAAGCGGTTGCGGAAGCCCTGCAACGTGACGGCGGCGTTCACGGCGTAGCGCAGTTCATTCGTGTGTGTGGTGCTGGAGTCAGACTGCTTGTACACGGCAGAGCCACTCTTGTTGTAGGGGCTGGATCCGGAACTGGTGGTGGTTACGCCCGTGCCTTTGCCTCCTGCCGAGCTGGGCGAGATGGCCGTGAGGCGGGTGGACTTGAGCACGGCGCGTATGCCGGTGGTGCGCTCGATGTGGGTGAAGGGGGCCATCTGGTAGTTCATGTTGATCTTGCCCGCGGTGGAGAGGGGCTCGCTGATGGCGTAGGGCTCCGTGATGGGCATCCAGAAGAGGTCGAGCATGAGGTGGTCACGCGGAGCTCCAAAGCCGGGATGGTCAGCGGCGCTGGGTTCAGCATTGGGGGCGCTGGAGCGGGAGGCGGGGTTTGGGCAGAAGAGCAGCGTCTGCCAGGGCTTCACACTGGCGGGAGCGCTGAGGTTCATGCCCGTGGGCAGGGAGCCGAAGGCCACGGCGGAGGCGATCTGACGGCTCGGTGAGTAGGTGACGCCGTCTTCTTTTTCGAAGTGGTGACGGCTCATGTAGGGGGAGCCGGAGGCGTTGCCTTCATCGGGCTTGCGAATGTAGGGTCCGTCCGCAATGATGCCGACGCCATTGTCCCAGTCGCCGGGAGCCGTATTGCTGGCCGTGGTGGTGAGGAATGCACCGTCCAGACCCCGTGGCACTGCGGGAGGGCAGCCGCGTGAGTACATGAAGCCTTTGACCAGGGTTCCGGCGGTATTGTGGTTGGACTGGCGTCCGCTCTGCTCACCCCAGTTCTCCGCCGCGGGCAGCGCCCCGGCATGGGGGCCGAACTGGCCATTGCTCGCGGTCAGGTCCGTGCGGAGGAACTGACGGCGCTCCGTGTTGAAGTCGGCATAGTCGCGGTGCACCGTGAACCAACTGGCAGGCACCACCTTCATGCCGGAGTAGAGGCGGAGGTCACCCTTTGGCGCGGCATTCACATCTGCCTCGACGGAGCGGACGATGTCCCCATCACAGATGAGCCGCGGTTCATAGCGACCACCTGCCTTGTTAAAGCGGGAATCAAGCGAGGGATAGGTGGCATTCAGGCGGGGCAGCTTGAACTTCACCGGCGTCGTGGGGAACGTCATGTTGATGGTCTGAACCAGCTTGTTGTCGTCCACTGCGCCGGTCCAGCCGGGGTAAGTCTTGATGGTGAAGGCCGCACCGGTGAAGGTGAAGTCAGCCGCTCCATCAGGGATCTCGAACGACTGGCCCACGAATGGATACACACTCACCCCGCCGCCGCTGGCCCCGGGTGTCGGGATCTTGGCGGTGGTGCCTCCGGCTGCGAGCAGGTTTCCCATGCCCGTGAAGGGCGTGTTGCCACAGGCCAACTCGCCGAAGGTGCCTTCCGTCACGTTGCAAAGGTTGTCCATGGTCCCCGCAAATCCGAGGCTCTGGTCAGCTCCGGTTCCCACTTTGGCCTTGAACCCTTCCATTCCCTGGATGCGGTAGATGATATTGGCCGTCATGCTGGCTGGTCCGCTCGTGGGCACGAAGGTCTCCAGGATCACATACGGTTGGATGCGATCTTTCGCATTGGCCCCGGTGCCCTTGATGCGCATGAACACGAGAGCTGCTTCAGTGACGGTGGGCCAGCGGCCATAGCCCCGGGCTACGACCGTGTTGCTCTCACGGATATCCATCGGCACGGCACTGGACTGCCCCTTGTTCCCGCTGACGCGGTCTGGCAGGTAGGTGTAGGTGGGCCAGCCCCCTGCAGACACGGAGCTGTAGCTGTTGATGCCCCAGCGGAGCAGGTCGAACGCTCCGGCACCGATCTGGTCTCGTTCACGCTCGCCGTACTTCTGCTTCATGGACTTTACACCAAATCCGGGTGGTGGTTGGGCTTCCAGGCCGGTGGCCCCACCCACACCGCCGGTAAGGGCGCGGTAGTAGCTGTGAAACATGGCGTCATTGCGCATCGTTCCGGGGTAGTCCGCCTTCGGGTCCTGGGAGGAGCCGGGATCGCTGGTGGTAAAGTTCTTTTCTCGAACCCAATACCACTGACGGTCGGTGGTCCCGGTGGTCTCGCTCATGAAAGCCAGCAGCTTGTCCTTGGGATTGCGTTGGGCGGTGTCTTTGGACTGGGGCCAGAGACTGATGCGCGGCTTGCCGAAAAGATTGAGCTCCGGAGCGCGGCTGTGGGCGGTGAGGAAGAACTTGCCCAGCTCCAGGGAGGTGGCGTCCAGGCCGGTCAGGTTTTGCTGACGGGCGGGGTCAAAGAACATCTCCTCCACGCTCGCATAGAGACGCTCCTGCTTGGCTGGCAGACCCGTGGTGGCGCTGCCTGGCGTCGTTGTGCCGGCCATGGTGCCGCCCCAGGGTGTTCTGGGGGAGAGCTTGTGCAGACGGGCGAATACGGCGGTATTGGGTGTGAAACTCGGATCCACGTAGAAATCACTGCCAAAGGCTTGAAACACCGTGCTCAGACTGGTGGTGGCTGGGTGGCCGGGGTAGCGGCTGAACTCGTTCTGTGCAGGCACCCGGGCGGCATAGTCCTTGTCCGTCTGGTTCGTGGAAACTGGGATCTGCCACTCACTGCCTTCACTGGCGGTGTTGATGTTAATTTTGTTGCTGTCGTCGTCAGTCCAGTAGGCGACGCGTCCCACAATAGGGTTGTCCTTGGTGGGTGCAGTGAAATTCGCCTTGGTCGTGTCGGCAGACGTGGGGGTCACCAGGCTGCCGTCCCTCAAGACATACATCCAACGGACGGGCATGGGCACGCGGGCCGCCAGGTCTTTCCGGTTGCTGGCTTTCACCGTGCCTGCCACCGTTGCTGTACCGGCAGGTGCCCCTGAACCACCGCTCGCATAGTAGTCAAAGCCGTCGATGGCGTAGCCAGAAGGGCCGGGGGCTGCAGCTCGGGGGTCAAGGATGGGGAACTTGAGGGTGGGCGTCGTGCCCGGCACCGGGACCGGCTCGTTCAAGTCCGTGAACATGCCAGGCTTGCTGTTCCAGGCGGCAAGATCGTCCATATCCTCACGGAGGGCCGCCGCAGCCTCAGAGGGGTTCATGCCGCTGGCGGTTGCCGTGGCACCAGATTTAGTGACGACCAGTTTGTCATCCGAATAGAGCTTGTAGAGCCCTACTGCCTTGCCACGAAAGTTGCTGCTGTCAGGCTCGACACCGTAAACGCGAATCATCCCCGGCTGAGATGACCAGGTCTTGAATGCAGTTTCAGTGCCGACCGGGGCGAGGTTTTCGGTGGCCTTGCGCAACTGGGAGACCACCAGGTTCACCGGAACGTCGGTCAGGTTACGGACCTCCACGCTCTCTGCAAAGCTGGTGGAAGACTGGGATTCAGTCTGTACCATCGAAAAGAAGGCAAGTACCAACGTGACGAGGATGGTGAGGATGCTCAGTACGATGACGAGAGCGGCACCCTGATTTTGGGGTTGGGGGGACTTTCTCATGCGTTGGAGTCGGTCGTGATATTTGTATCATTCTATTGGAACTTCGTACCGGATGGCAATTACGGATCTGCCAATACAATGTCTGTACTCCGTTAGTGGGGAGTCACTTATGCGCTGAATCAGCCTGTGGCGCGGGCTGCAGCGTTTTTTGTGGTTTTAGGCGTGCTAATGGTGCCCTGGTATGCGTTACGGCCGCTGATCTATGCCAGTATCAGGCCATGGACTAGCCTTCCCAAAGTCTTCTCCTAGAGGCTATTAAGCCGCAGGTAAACGCCCTTATCAGATTATCTCTACTTTTGGGCGATGTCGGAATGTAAATTCCAATTTATTGATGGCAGTCGGAGAAAAAACAGTCGTAAAGACATGCCTCCCGTCGGATTTCTAAACGCTCGAAGCGCCGCGATCTTAGCACAGTCTTAAAAAATACATGTGTTTTTTTAAAGGAGCGATGTGGATTTGGAATAGGTGGGCAACGACAGCATGGGCAACACAGCGCCACTAAAGGGTTGACGGGACTTTTTGTGCTGACGCAAACTTTGGCATGTTTAGAAAATGGACCGTGGTTTTCACGCTGCTCATGACGGCGGCCATTTCTGGGGCTAAGGCGGGCGCGAAACCGTTGGGCCCGGTCCCGGTTGGAGCCGCGGCCAATTTGCAGTTTTACAAGGGCCCGGAATTTGTCCTGGGGGAGCCCATTGAGCTGACCTTTGTGCTGCGAAACGGCGGCCCTCTGACGCTGAAGGCGCAAACGGGCGGCGACTACCGGGCCACGGGTTATCCCACGAGGTACAAATTCGAAGTCGTCGATGACGCCGGATCAAAAGCCGAACCCTCGGCTTGGTACGACATGGGCGGGATCATTGGTGCGCCCCACGAGGTGGCACCCCTCAAGGAGTACCGGGAGCAACTGGTGCTACAGAACTATGTGAGGATAGATCATCCGGGGGAGTACCTTGTAAAGGTGCATCATGACTTCGGCTGGCTGGCGACGACGGAGCGGCCGTATCCCGTGGCGGAGGCTCGCATCAAAGTGGTACTGCCCTCTGCCGAGGAGATAGGCCGACGGGTGCAGGCGCTGGCAAGAAAGAACGAACATCGTCAGTCTCAACACCTGGGGCAGTACTGGAACAGTCCGCCCTTTGTCTGGATGATTCACCCCATTTACCTCCCCGCCCTGGAGCAGGCCGCAGCTGGGGGCTGTCTTCAGGCCTTTGAGGGCATTCATCGCGTCCGCAACACTGATGCGACTCGTGCCCTGGTGAGGCTGCTGGAGAGTGAGCAACCAGAGGTCGCCAGTACGGCGGCGCTCTTCATTGCCAAGCGCCTGCCGGTGCCGAATGGGAAAGAACCCCCGCTCCGGACTCTTAACGGGTTCATCACGCCCGGTGGGGAGATGGAGCTCTATGCGCATCGCTATTGGCTTCCGGAACTGGATGCAATGGTAATCAAGGCGGCGCGCAAGATGGTCACTCGGTCAGAGGCAGACGAAGTGGGGCGTGCTGCGGCGCTTTTGGGCGGGCTGGGGGAGGTGACCGATGCAGAACTGGTCTTCCAGGCACTGGACCGCGTTGTCAGGACCACCAAGGATCGCACGGACCCCAAAGGCGAGACCTTTCTCGCGGCTGCCCCAGGGCCCGCCTTGCTCAGCGCGCTGGAAGACATCCAGCGCCGCGGCTGGAAGTTCGACTTCTCTCAAGACGATGAAACTCGCGCAGCGGGGAGGTTGTGGGCTGGCCTCTGGCTTATGGCAAGCGCTGAGCGCCCTCCCGTCCCCGCGGTTGGGGAGTCGCTTTTCGCACCAGGGCTGGCGTCTCCTTATGCCGTCGTGCGGGAGGCCGCGCTGCGAGCCCTGCCCGACCCTGCATCTGAACGCTGGCGGGACGCCATCAAGGCAGCGCTCGGGGATGCGGATTTCGGGGTGCGACGCGCGGCCATCCACGCCACGCTGGGCACCCGGGACGCCAGGTTCGAGGAGTCGTTGCTCAAGCTTGTGAGAGAAAATCCTGAGCCCAATATCACCCATGATGCCTGTGATGCCTTGATCCAGCTCGGCGCTCGATGGCAGATGACCCAGGTCTGGATGGAAGCCTTGGGGGAGAAGTCGCGCTTTCCGGAGGCGTTGGTGCTTCTGATTGAGCAACTGGTTTGGCCGGAAGGGGCCCGCCTTCAGCGGACGAGTGCAATCTCAGTGGAAGAATCGGAACAGATTCACCAGGCCTGGAAGCGCTTCCTCGGTGATCCGGCGACAGAGGCACATCTCCGTGCCGGCCGCCGCGTACCGGTATCCGATGCGATGCTGATGGAGTTGGGAGGACGTCATCGGGAGTGGCAACTGCCTGATGGGCAGACTTGGCCGCAGGCGCTGTCCCGGTGAAGTGCGTTCCGCCTGGGGTTCTGATGGCGCATAAGCAAACTCCGGCTATGGGTCGAAGGGATGCCCCCTCTTCGATTTTCAGCCGCTCATCTCTGTTGGTTTGCCATCGCGGCCACGGTCCCTTTCACGTCTTGCACCTCTGTCAAATCTGGTAAGGTGGGGCCTCTGAGTTCGGTCACCCGGCAGGAGTGCTTGGCGAAGGCGGAGCAGTATCTCAACCACACTTGGCATCCTACGGAGAAAAACCGTCTGCATGGGATTGATGCCGATGGTCAGCGGGTGGATACCCCTGACCATCTCTTTGCGCCGGAGGGCAAGACACCGGGCTACTGGAAACCCGGCACGGTCAACTACGGCGTGCCGTACTGCTGGGGTGGAAACGACACCCCGGAGTCCTTTGACCGCGCCCTGCGAGCCGGGAAGTATGCGGGGGATGTGTACACAGAGGCCAAGCGGGCGGGGCTGGAGAAGGCTGTGAGCCGACACACTACCGGGGTGGATTGCTCAGGCTTCGTCTCCCGGTGCTGGGGCCTGACGTGGGCCTGTTCCACCCGCACGCTGCCAAAGATCTGCGACGAACTACCCTCCTATGAGGCGCTGCAACCTGGAGATGCCCTCAACGTGTACAACAACCACGTGGTGCTCTTCGCAGAATTCACCAATGCGGAGAAGTCCGAGATGCTCGTCTATGAAACCGGCAGTCCTCTGGGCTGGCGGGTGACAAAGCACACGGTGCCGGTGTGGTTCTTGAAACAACAGGATTTCAAACCCTACCGGTACCGGGGAATTCGGTGATTCAGTAATTCAGTAGGGAGGGGGCAACCCTAAAACACACACCGGATAAGAATGGAAAGGGTGGTTGTACACCCTTTCCATCACTCCGCCACTCCGCCACTCCATCACTCCATCACTCCATCACTCCCTTGCTCCCTTGCTCCCTTGCTCCCTTGCTCCCTTGCTCCCTTGCCCCGTCACTCCTTCCCCGCCTTGAGCTGGGCGACGGCCGCATCAGTCATGGCCTTGACGGCCTGGGGCGAGTTGGAGTGGCCGCTGGGAATGTCGTTGTAGATCGACTTGTTCTGGAGCGGCAGAGCATTGTAGGCCGCATAGACGCTGGTGGGTGGGCAGGTGGTGTCGATGAAGCCGACGGTGACGATCCCGGCTTTGGCCTTGGTGCGGGCGGCGAAGTTCACGGCGTCGAAGTAGCGGGAGGCCTCCAGCGCCTTGGTGTTTTTGCCCCCTGTTTTGTCCACCATTGGGAACTTGGGCCAGCCCGCGACGCGGTTGACCTCCATGCCCGTGTGATCGCAGCCAGCAGGAACCCCGGCTGCGAAGAAGGTGACCCGCTCATCCAGCCCGGCAGCGGCAAAGGCCTGGAAACCACCCTGGCTGGAGCCGTACACGACCAATGTCTTGCCGTCCCACTCCGGCTGGGCGCAGAGGAAGTTCATGGCCTGAATGAGGCGGCGGAACATGCCCAGATAGTAGCAGCCTTCGCGGCTGTCGTTGATGGCGGTGCGATAGTCCTTCAGGACGCTCTGCTCCACGTCCTTGTAAAAATCATCGGGCCGGCCGTTGGGCAGGCCATGCGCATTGATGTCCATGGCCAGAGCCCCGTTGTTGCTCCAGTTGGCGGCACTGTTGAGCTGGGAACTGCGTACCCCGGCACCGTGGAGGAGGAGCACTGCAGGCAGGGACTTGGGGGCGGCTCCAGTGGGTTTACAGAAATAACCCGAAACGGGCGCTCCAATGCAGTCGAGCTGGACGTCGTAGCATTCTCCGACCTTGGCCACATCTGACTTTACAGGAGTAAGCCGGGGATTCAAGGGCACGGCGGCGACCCTCTTTTTCTGATCGGCCCAGAAGGCATCAAAATCGTCTGGCACCGGAAGGCTGGGTTTGATGGACAAGGGATCGACTCCCGCTCCGCCCAAGGCCGTGACAGGCTTCCCATGGTGTAGCACCGTCGCGCGGCACAGGAGGAACCCGGCCTCGGGAAGGCTGCTGGTGACGGTGACCGAGCCTTGGTTGAGCCGCGCTTTGCCTTCCTTGATCGGCGGCACTCCGTCCTTGGAGATGTTCCAGGTGATCTCTGCATCAGGTGCCACGGGCGAGTCTGCGGCGAGGCTGATCTTGAAGGTGACCTCTTCTCCGATCTTGTAGAGGGCATCCGGCTTGGTGCTGGCCACGGTGAGCAGGGGGGCAGGCTTGGGAGCCAGTGCGACAGGAGGAGTTGTCGCTGCGGTCGGAATGGGGGCGTTGGCAGCGGGGGCAGGAGCGGTAGATTGCGCCGCCAAGGGGAGGACGGGTCCGGTGGCGAGGGCCACCAGAGAACTGAGCAGGAGATGACGGAGCCGGAATGTTGGTCGCATGGAAATCGAATGGTTGGAAGCGAACCTCTACGCAGGCCAGGGGCGCAAATGTTGCGGGCAATCAGTCTATTTTTCCGCCGTCGTTCGGCGGGCATGGATTTGTCACCGCTAGCTGTGCATTTGTGATGGCCACCCGGGTGAATCAGGTGGTTTCCATCATAATGTGACCCGGAATCCTGAAATTGTGTCTGATTTGAGGGGTTGTTATGGGTGAGAACCCCTGGAGCCTTTGTGGGGCTGATACAGAGGAGGGAGTTGGACCGTTCTTTGCATGTCTGCGTCTTGCGAACTCTGCGATGCCCTCTGACAAACGCCTCTCCATCCCATCCTTCTCTGACATGTCCGCCTTATTCCGTGCCGGTGGCGGCATCTCCCAGATTCCTCTTGGCCTGATCGTGCTGGGCTGGGGCTCGACTGCTTGGGGATTGCAGGCCGCGGAGATTTCATTTGAGAAGGAAGTGCGACCGATCCTAAAGGCGCATTGCACCCACTGTCACGGTGAGGAGGACAAGCCAGAGGGCGGGGTGGATCTCCGCCTGCGCCGCTTCATGGATGCTCCGCTGGAAAGCGGTGGCACGTTGTTGGTGCCCGGACATGGGGATCGCAGTGAACTCGTGCAGATCATCCGGCGTGGCGAGATGCCCAAGAAGGGCAAAAAGATGTCGGACGCCGAGCTGGCCGTGCTGGAGCAATGGATCGCCCAAGGGGCCAGGACCTCGCGACCGGAACCTCAGCACCTCCCACCAGGGGCGGTGATTTCAGAGGAGGATCGGGCGTACTGGGCATTCCAACCTGTCCACCGTCCTGCGGTGCCGATTGGCGAACAACCGATGGGCCACACACCTGTGGATGCCTTCGTGGGCCAGCGGCTCCAAGCAGCGGGGCTGGACTTTGCCCCGGAGGCAGACCGCACTGCCTTGATCCGCCGGGTGACACTGGATCTGACCGGATTGCTTCCAACCCCGAGGGAGGTGGAGGAGTTTGTGAATGACCCCGCTGTGGGAGCCTATGAACGTCTGGTGGACCGCCTGCTGGCCTCCAAGGCCTATGGAGAGCGTTGGTCCCGCCACTGGCTTGATGTGGTAGGGTATGCTGACTCCAACGGCTATGCAGAAGCGGATTCCGTGCGGCCGCAGGCCTGGCGCTACCGGGACTACGTCATCCGGGCCTTCAATGACGACAAGCCTTGGAACGAGTTCATCCAGGAGCAATTGGCGGGGGACGAACTGGCGGGCGTCACCCACGCGACGACCCAGGAGGCGGTGCTGGATCCGCAACGGCGTGACGACCTGACGGCCACCGCCTTCCTCCGCATGGCACCGGATGGCACGGGAGACACGGTGGATGATCCCAAGCTGGCGCGCAACCAGGTGGTGGCAGAGCAGATCAAGGTCGCCACGTCCTCTCTGCTGGGCCTCACGGTGGCCTGTGCGCAGTGTCATGACCATCGGTATGACCCGATCACGCAAGCAGACTACTACCGGCTGCGGGCCATCTTTGACCCCGCTTATCATTGGGAGGCCTGGCGTACCCCGGCCCAGCGGCTTTATTCCCTTTACACAGCAGAGGAGCGCTCCAAAGCGGCCGCCATTGAAGAGAGGGCCAAGGCTATCGAAGCTGATGCCCGCGCCATGGGGAAGAAGTTCCTGGACGAGATCTTCGAAGTGGAGGTGCTCAAGCTCCCCGAGGCGGACCGTGAACCTTATCGCCTGGCGCGTGCCACTGTGGACAAGAGCCGCACCCCTGAGCAGAAGGCGCTCATCAAGAAGTACCCCTCCGCTCTGGCGCTGTATTCCTTGAACCTTTACGACCAGAAGAAGCAGAACGTGGTGGATGCGAAGATGGCGGAGGCGACCCAATTGCGCGCTACCAAGCCGGCGGAAGGTTTCCTCATGGCGCTGACGGAGGTGAAGGGGCAGGTGCCGGTATCCAAGCTCTTTAATCGGGGTGATCATGATCAGCCCAAGCAGGTGGTGCAACCGGGCGAACTCGGTATTCTCTCTGAGATTCCTGGCGCGATCTTCCAGCCGGTGGTGCTGGCATCGGGCTCCTCCGGACGCCGGTTGGCCTATGCCAAGTGGTTGACCAGCGGGCAGCATCCGCTGGTGGCCCGCGTGCTCGTGAACCGCTTCTGGTTGAATCACATGGGGCGGGGCATTGTGAACACGCCCGGCGATTTTGGTCGCCAGGGGGAGCTTCCCACTCACCCCGAGCTTCTGGACTGGCTGGCGGATGAATTTGTGCAAAGCGGCTGGAAGCTGAAGCATCTCCAGCGCTTGATTCTGCTCAGCCGGACCTATCGGCAGAGCACCGTGCACCTGGCGTCGCTCAAGCAGGATCCCGAGAACCGCCTCTACGGAAGGTTCAAGTTGCAACGCATGGACGCGGAGACCCTGCGGGATTCCGTGCTGGCGGTCACAGGTGCGCTGGTTCAAGACAGCTATGGGCCGCCCAGTGACATCGGCCGGGATCCGGCCGGGCGGGTGGTGGCCGGGGTGGACAAGGGGACCATCGTAACCTTCAAAGTGGAGAGTGGGGGCAAGGCAGACTTTCGGCGCTCCATTTACCTCCAGGTGCGTCGTACCCGCCCGGTCACAGTGCTGGAGACCTTTGATGCACCCGTCATGGTGCCAAACTGTGAAATGCGCAGCCAGACCACCGTGGCCCCGCAATCGCTCTTGCTGATGAACGACACGTTCGTCCTGGAGAACTCGCGGCGTCTGGCGGATCGCCTTGCTGCAGAAGTCCCTGGTGACGCTGCCGGCCAGGTGCAGCGGGCCTGGCATCTGCTCTATGGGGAGGCTGCTCCTGATGCAGCGGTGGCCGAAGCATTGGCCTATTTGAAAGAGCAAACGCAGGCGCTGACGCAGTATCACCACGACATCCAGCACGCCAAGGATGCTCCCAAGCCAAATCCGCCCCAGGAAGCCTTGGCAAGCCTTTGTCAGGTGCTCCTGAGTTCGAACCGTTTTCTTTACATCGAATGAACCACCCTCAGCTATGCTCCCGCCGCCATTTCATGCACGCGGGGGGATTTGGTCTCGGCAGCATCGCGCTGGCATCCTTGCTCAAGCAAGATGGCTTGCTGGCTGCTCCAGTAAAGCCGGCCACCTTTGGCGAGGTCACCTACGACCTGCTGCCCAAGCAGCCGCCGCACGAAGCAAAGGCCAAGGCGATGATCTCGCTCTTCATGATGGGCGGACCGTCGCAGATGGATCTGTTCGATCCCAAGCCGATGCTGACGAAGTACGACGGCCAGAAGTTTCCAGGAGAGATCAAATACGACAACCTCGCCCAGGCATCTTCAAAGGTGCTCGGATCGCCCTGGAAATTTCAGAAGCACGGGCAGTGCGGCATGGAGCTGAGTGAGCTGCTGCCGCATCTCAGCAAGGTGGTGGATGACATCACGCTCATTCGTTCCATGACCTCAGGAGTCAATAACCACGCCCAGGCTTTGTATGCAATGAATGCCGGGCGCACGACCGCGGGCAGACCGGCGCTGGGTTCCTGGCTGACTTATGGTCTGGGCAGCGAGACTCAGGATCTGCCTGCCTACATGGTGCTGGCCCATCCAGGAGGGCTGCCCACTTTCCAGGGCGAGCACTACACCAATGGGTGGCTGCCTGCCCTGTTTCAAGGAACCGTGATCCGCCCCACCGAGCCACGGATTCTGAACCTCGATCCGCCCGCTTCCCTGGCCGGACGTCCACAGGAGCGGCAGTTGCGATTGCTTAAGGCCTTCAACCAAGACCACCTCAGCGCACATCCGGGTGAGCTGGATCTGCAAGCCCGCATCGCCAGCTATGAGCTCGCCGCCAACATGCAGACGGCAGCCCGCGAAGCTCTGGACATTTCCAATGAGCCCGCTTCGATCAAAAAGCTGTATGGGGTGGACAACCCAGTGACTCGTGACTACGGCACCCGCTGCCTCATTGCCCGCCGTCTGGTGGAGCGGGGGGTGCGCTACGTGCAGGTGTTGAATTCCGGGCAGTCGTGGGACCAGCACAGCTCGCTGCTCTCGACCCTGCCCAAGAATTGCGCTGCATGCGACCAGCCCAGTGCTGCGTTGTTGATGGATCTCGAACAACGTGGACTCCTGGACACCACTGTGGTGCACTGGGGCGGGGAAATGGGTCGTCTGCCGGTGTTGCAAAATGACGCCGGCCGGGAGAAATGGGGTCGCGATCACAACACCTACGGTTTTAGCATGTGGGCCGCCGGAGGCGGGTTGAAGCGCGGCTACGTCCATGGGGAGACCGATGAGTGGAGCCACAAGGCTGTGGTGGATGAAGTTCACCACTACGACTGGCACGCCACCCTGATGCACCTCTTCGGCCTGGATCACAACAAGCTCACCTACCAGCGGAACGGCGTCGCGGCGTCATTGACCGATGGGCAGGGAGCAAAGGTGGTGAGGGAGTTGCTGGCGTGATGAGCCAGTGGGCAGTGGGCAGTGGGCAGTGGGCAGTGGGCAGTGGGCAGTGGGCAGTGGGCAGTGGGCAGTGGGCAGTGGGCAGTGGGCAGCGGGCAGCGGGCAGTGGGCAGTGGGCAGTGGGCAGTTCGGGGGATTGTGGAGTAGGCTTTAGCCGAATGCCATCAGGGAAAACGCATCGTCTTGCTGTTTTGCCTTGGCGCGCCTCGGAGCCGCGATGGTGCAACCGCCACGACTGTAACTGGTGAGCGCCTTTCAGAAGGGCCGAAGGTCCGGGTTCATACCAGCCTGGGGCAACGCCCCATAAGCGCTAACTTAACATAGACATGGTAGGATTTTTTGGCTAGCGTGCGGCATGCCCTCCTTGCCCGATGAGAACTGGGATTACCTTTTGAGTCTGCTTCCGGAGAATTGGGAGTCATTGGCCAAGACGACCGGGGCCGTCCAGCGCCTGCGTGGCGCGGAGTCTTTGAGCAGTCTGTTGCGTGTTTTACTGCTGCATGCAGGTCACGGCTGTTCTTTGCGCACCGCTTCTGTGGTAGGCAAGGCAGCAGGCTGGATCAGCATGTCTGATGTGGCCCTGCACAAGAGGTTTGCTCTGTGCGAGGGGTGGCTGCAGCAGCTTTGCGCAGGGCTTTTTGCCCAAAGTCGGTTGCAACTGCCGGCGGCTTACCGCGGCTTGAAGCTGCGCTTGGTGGATGGCACGACCATCAAGGAGCCCGGCGCCACGGGCAGTCAATGGCGCGTCCACTACAGCTTGCGAGTGCCTGATTGGCATTGTGACTTTTTCCGTCTCAATCCAGTCAGGGGCTCTGGCAATGGCGAATCGCTCAAGCATTTTGAAGTTGCCCCTGGAGACTGCTTCTTGGCAGACCGCGGCTTTAGCCACCTGTTGGGGATCGAGCATGTCTATCGGGGCGGGGCGCATGTGATCATGCGGCTTAACGAACAAAACACCCCATTGGAAGATGAGCAGGGACGTCCAGTTGTCCTGCTGCCCTGGCTCCGCAAGCTCAAGCAGCCGGGAGTGGCGGCGGGCCTGGATCTTTGGGTGCGCCCACGTAAGGAGGACTCCTTGGAAAAGCGTGTGCCAGTGCGTCTGTGCGCCGTGCGCAAAAGCGTGGAAGCTGCCGCTTTGGCACAACGCAAAGTGCAGCGACGCGCTCAACAAGATCAGACCAAACTGCGCGCAGCCACCTTGGAGCACACGGCTTGGATCGTGGTGCTGACCACCGTGCCAAGGGACACGCTGAGCGATGTAGAGGTGCTTCAATGGTATCGGGTGCGCTGGCAAATTGAACTGGCTTTCAAGAGGCTCAAATCACTGGGAGATGTCGGACACCTGCCCAAAAGTGATGAGCGATCCAGTCGAGCGTGGGTCTACGCCAAACTGCTCATTGCTTTACTCAGTGAAAAGATGCAGCGCCACGCGGCGGCCCTTTCCCCCTGGGGAGGACGTTGGCTGGAGAATGAAACGCCCCCGCAGCCACTGGCGGGAGACTGAGTGGCTCATTGAGTTGATCCAGGCGGCTACTTGGCCGCCGCTGCGAATCGCTGACTGTCTGAGTTCCTGGAATCAGATCGCTCAAGACCTCGCCGAACGAAAGCGAAAAAAAATGCCGCGTGTTCAAAGCCTCTTAAGTTAGCGCTTATGGGGCAACGCCCCAGGGATAGATGGCCAAACTACCCATGAGGGCTGTAGGCCCGGTGTCATCAAGTCTGCCTATGACGAGCATCCCTGAATGACGTCGGGCCTACAGCCCTCAAGATCTAAAACGAGCGCCTGCCTTGGGCGTTGCCCAAGGCTGCAATGATGCCGGACCTTCGGCCCTCAATACTTTCACAAAAGAGAGATGCTCGACCTCTCCACTTTTCCCTGATGGCATTGGGCTTTAGCCTGCGGGAGTTTGAAGTTTGACATGGCGCGTTATCTCATGAACCCGGAGGGTTCGCCACGAATAGAGCCATGGGTGAAGCGAGCGTGGCGAGTGCAACCCATGGATAGGGACCTGACGAAATCTACCGCGGAGCGGTAGGCCCATGGCGGCCAAACGACCTACTGGTCGCATCACGTGATTTACGTCTGGGGTCCGCAACACGATGGGCCTACCGCTCCGCGGTAGCCATTCCACGGGTAGCCCTCGCTACGCTCGGTCGACCCGTGGCTACGCATGGGGAACCCTCCGGGTTCGGAACTGCGTGGGCGCGCAGGCCTGGGGCATATTGACGCATGAACCCTCCGGGTTCTCATGAAGAGCGTGTGCGTGTCATATCCAGGAGCGATGAAATACCGCAACGGGTGAATCGAGACGGCACTCACAAAAAAGCCACCGCAGATCGCTGCGGTGGCTTTTGACATCGTCCAACTCAACAAATCAGGCGCTAGTGCTTCAGCAACCAGTCCGTCGTGCGAGGGTTGAAGTCGTTCATGCACTCCCAGTGAAAGGCGTGACCGGCATTGTCATAAAGGTGAAGATCTGCACCAGGAATGTTGGCGGCGACTTCCTCGCTCATCCACCGGGGGGTGAAGACGTCGTCTTTGCCGCCGATGACGAGGGCGGGGCATTTTACATTCTTCAGGTCATTCAGCGTATTGTGGCTCATGGCGGCGGCGGCCTGGGCTTCCATGGCATGCACGGGCTGGGGGGCGGCGTTGATGGCGGCATCCCGCAGGCCTTGCTGCATGTTGTTCCAGCAGTCATCGTTGTCGAACCACGGCTTGGTGAAAATCAACATCTGCACATAGTGCATGAAGTCTTCCGGGCGGAAGTTGGCTTTGCACTTCATCATGTGTTCCCAGGTGTAGAGCCCAAATCGGTCCTGACGGGCCCAGGTACACATGAGGATGAGGCTCTGCACCTTCTCAGGGTGGCGTAGGGCCAGCTTCTGGGCGATGACACTGCCCAGGGAGCAGCCCACGACACGGGCTTTCTTGATGCCCAAGGCGTCCATGAGGCCGGCATAGTCATCCGCCATCATGTCTGTGGTGTACGGTCCGGCGGGCTTGTCTGTCATGCCTACGCCGCGGTTGTCACCCAGAATGCAGCGGAAATGCTCCTGCCAGACATTGGCATGGGCCTCCCAAACGCCGCCAGGGGCGGTGACGCCCATGATGCAGATGAGCGGTTCTCCGGTGCCGCGCTCTTCGTAGTACATGTTGATGCCATTGGTCTGGACGTGGGGCATGGGTGAGAAAAAGGTAGTGAGATGGTTGTTTCTTGAAGCGTGGCCCAGGGTCGCGTTGGCTCCCTGGCGAGCCTCAAGAGCTAGCGGAGGGGGGGGGAGATGCCAAGCGCAAAATAATGCCCGGAGCTCCGCATTTCACCGGTGGCAAGATCGACCCAGCGATGGGAGGTGACGAATCTGTTGCGTGCTTCCGGGCATGATTTTTGCGATAATACCGCTGCATGAAAACCAAAGATGCACACAAGCCGGCGTCGGCGGCGCGGCGGCCGATGGCTCCCTTGGCCATATGGATTTTTGAGGCACTCGCCATCGTTCTCCTCACCTTGGTGATGACGGTGATCAACGAGTTCCGCCATCATCCGGCCGCCACTCCTGTGGCCAACGAGACCTAAGCGCACGCTCCGGGCTCTAAAAAACGCAAAAGCCGCTCCCTGCTCCACACATTGGCCCTCCTTTGAAAGTTGGCCAGAGTGGAAGGGGGAAGCGGCTCTGCTGCAAACAGTTGACTTGGCCCGGGTGCCGTGTCGTCGGAGCGCGAAGAGTCGATCCCGACGAAAAGCTTAAACCCCGAGGTTGGTCTGTCTCAAGGGCTGGTCCGGAGGCGGAACAAGGAGGCAACCCGCAGACCAAACTGGATCACAGTGCTGGCCGCATCAAAGGGCCGCGCCACCAAATCCAGGCTGCGAGCGACGCCATACCATGGGCTCGTGACTTGCTTTTCGGGAAGTGGACGGAAGGCGTCTGGGGTGATCATGGACGATTTGTCGGGTGTTGGGGTGAATAGGGAAAAGACTGAGAGGTAGTTTGCAGCCGAAAATATACCAGATGACTAAAGAAATAATAAAAAAACATCGAAAAATAACCTTGCCGTCTAAAACAAAAGGTGTACGCCGGGCTGGCGTCCCCTAGTAAACCTGAGGTACGATGATGTCGTCCGGCACAGGGTTGCGGTGATAGTCCTTGTGCCGCTTCCGCACTGGAAGCGCGACCGGTTGTTTGTCCACTTCTTCATACGGCACCTGCTGGAGCAGATGGTGAATGCAGTTGAGCCGCGCTTTTTTCTTGTCCACCGCAGGGACGACCCACCAGGGGGTCTCAGGGAGGCTGGTTCGTTCCAGCATGATCTCCTTTGCCTTGGTGTACTCCTCCCAGCGGCTGCGAGATTCAAGATCCATGGGGCTGAGTTTCCACTGTTTGAGCGGGTCGTGGATGCGGCAGGTGAACCGGAATTCCTGTTCCTCGTCCGTGATCGAGAACCAGTACTTGAGGACTTGGGTGCCAGACCGGATCAGCATTTTTTCAAATTCAGGCACGGACCGGAAGAACTCTTCGTATTCCTCATCGGTACAAAAGCCCATGACTCGCTCCACCCCAGCCCGGTTGTACCAACTGCGGTCGAAGAGCACAATCTCCCCGCCAGCAGGGAGGTGTGCAGCATAACGCTGAAAGTACCACTGCGTCCGCTCACGCTCGGTGGGGGCAGGTAGAGCCGCGACCCGGCAGACACGTGGATTCAGTCGCTGGGTGATGCGCTTGATGACGCCGCCCTTGCCAGCTGCATCCCGACCTTCGAAGATGACCACCAGCTTGTGCTTGGTGCGCATGACCCACTCCTGGAGTTTGACCAGCTCCCCCTGGAGCCGGAGCAGCTCGCGGAAATAGAGTTTCCGGAACTCCATAGCCTCGGTGGACACGGCTGGGTCATTGGGATCAAACCCCGCGAGGTCATCCAGCTCCATCTCCAGCTCCTCGTCGAAGCTGTCGATCGCTTCTTCATGCAGACGGGCAAAGATCTCGTTGTTGACGCGCAGCGGGGACTCGCCGTTTGAGCCGCCGGTTTTGCTCTTGGTGGCCGATTTCTTGGAGACCTTGGAGACAGGGGAAGGGGACTTCTTGGGAGAGGGCATGGTGGATGCAGGCCCTTTACGCCAGCATCCCCAGCCTCAAAAGAGACCTAACGTGACAAATAGTTCAGGCAAATCTTCTGGAGAAGTCAAAAGACTGAGCACGCCCGATGCTGCCAAGGTGCGGCTTTGCCTACAGCACTTGCTGGGTGAGTGGCTCGTTATTGGGTCCCAACAGCAGGCGCTTGGGGGTGATCGGCTTGTCGTCCAGCCCGAAGGCCATGATGGTCACCCGGTGACCGGCGGTGATGAGGTGGGCGGCAGCTCCATTGACGACGATCTGGCCGGAACCTTCCTTGCCCTCAATGACATAGGTCTCAAGGCGCGCCCCGTTTGTCACTGAGGTGACCAGCACTTTCTCGCCCACCCAGATGTCCACGGCCCTCATGAGATCGGGCGGAATCGAGATGCTCCCTTCGTATTCGACGTTGGAATCCGTAATGGCGGCGCGGTGCAGTTTGGACTTGAGCTGAATGCGTAACACAAGAGCAAAGTGCTTCCCGCGGCCAACCCGTCAAGCGGTTTGCCCTCCGTTTTGACAACGTCGGAAGCGTGTCTATGATCCAGGCCCCAGATTCGCAATTTTCCATCAAAATATCATGAGCAAGGCTCCCACCCACGAGTTCCAGGCCGAAGTCAAGCAGCTGCTGGACATCGTCATCCACTCCCTCTATACCGACCACGAAATCTTCGCCCGTGAGCTGGTTTCGAATGCATCTGACTCCATGGAGAAGATGCGGCTCCTCCAACTGACCGAGAAGGAGATTTTCGACGAGACCCTGCCTCTGGAAATCAACATCAGCACCGATGAGACCGCAGGCACCCTGACCATCTCCGACTATGGCATCGGGATGACCCGTGAAGAACTGGTGGAGAACCTAGGCACCATCGCCCACTCTGGCTCCAAGGCCTTTGTGGAGGCCATGAAGCAGAGTGGCAAAGAAGGCGGCAACGTTATTGGCCAGTTCGGCGTGGGCTTCTACTCCGCGTTCATGGTGGCGAGCGAGGTGAAGGTTTACACCCACTCCTGGCGCAATGACGGGGAGCACCTGGTCTGGACGAGCGACGGCGTCACTGGCTACACCATCGAGGATGCGCCAGGTCAACGCCGCGGATGCAAGCTGGTCCTCCAGCTCAAGGAGGACAAGAAGGACTTCGCCAAACCGGCGCGCATCAAGCAGATCCTCACCAAGTACTCGAACTTCGTGGGCTTCCCCATTCATCTGAACGGGGAGCGCATCAACACCGTGGAGGCCCTCTGGCTGAAGAACAAAAACGAGGTGACGACCGAGCAGTACGCCGAGTTCTACAAGTTTGCCTCTCACTCCTTCGACGAGCCCCGCTACACCTTCCATTTCAACGCGGATGCCCCGTTGAACATCAACGCGCTTCTGTTCGCTCCTACGAACAACACGGAGCAGTACGGCATGGGCCAGATGGAGCCCGGCGTGGCGCTCTATTGCCGCAAGGTGCTCATCGACCACCGCCCGAAGAAGTTTCTCCCGGAATGGATGCGCTTCGTCCGCGGCGTCGTGGACAGCGAGGACCTCCCGCTCAACATTTCCCGTGAGACCATGCAGGACAGTGCGCTGTTCCGCAAACTTGGCCAGACGGTGCAAGGCCGACTCATGAAGTTTCTCGAACGGGAGGCAGACGGGGATGCCAAGAAGTATCAGGATTTTTACAAGGACTTCAGCCGCTTCTTCAAGGAGGGCGTAGCCACGGACTTCGAGAACAAGGGCACCATTGCCAAGCTGCTCCGCTTCGAAACCTCGCTTACCGGTGAGGGCGAAGTGGTCGGACTTCAGGAGTACGTGAAGCGCATGAAGGAGGAGCAGAAGGCCATCTACTACCAGATCGCCCCAAGCCGCGCCGCGATTGAGAACGGACCGTATCTGGAGGCGTTCAAGGCCAAGGGCTTTGAGGTGATCTACCTCTTCGAATCCATCGACGACTACGTGGTCAATGCCCTCGGCGAATTCGATGGCAAGCCCCTCCAGGCGGTGAATTCCAGCCAGGTGGACCTGGGTGATTCCCAAACGGAAGGCGAAACGCTCAGTGCTGAAGATGGCGACAAGCTGGCCTCGTGGATCAAGGACAACCTGGGCAACCGTGTCAAAGAGGTGCGCACGGGCAAGCGTCTCGTGAGCAGCCCGGCAATGGCCGTGCTGCCAGATGGCGAGATGAGCCCTCAGCTACGCCAGATGATGCGTGCCATGAAGAAGGATGATGAACTGGATGCCGCCGAGGTCATTCTGGAGCTCAATCCCTCTCATGCCATTGTCCGCAAACTGGCAGGTGCGACGAGCAGCAATCCGGAACTGGCCGGCCTCCTGGCCAATCAGATTCTGGACAACGCCTTGCTTTCGGCCGGTCTTCTGGACGATCCCCAGGCCATGATTGGCCGCATGCATAGCATCATGGAGAAAGCACTGGGTTAACCGCCAGTTCCCCTCTTTTCCAACTCAGCTTCTCCAGGCGCAGCGATCATCCCGGTCGCCGCGCCTTTTGTTTGGCCTTCACAATCAGGGGATAATAGAAAACTTTTCGCCGCATAGGGGGCGAAATAGGATTGAGAGGTTAGTAGAGTCGCACTGAAAACACTTACCATACCCACCATATGGGGAAAATGGGGTGTTAGCTCGATGATAAGGAAACACCTTATGGTGGTTGTAAATCTTTACTTGAATCCCTCTTTGTTCGTGTGGAAATAATATCTATGTTGCGAGATTAGAACCACTTGCAACCTGCGACATGTATCTGCCAAAATTCAAATCCGCCGAAACTGTCAAACGCTACACGTTCAAGGGGCACACGGCAGTGTTCCTCCGGAACCTCGTCGCGGTCGGGACGGTCGAGTATCGATTTGCGCTGATGGTGTACGCGGATGGGGAGGGGGAGGCTTGCTATTGCGTGGCCTCTGAGGTCAACGGCATGGCGCGGGAGCTCGGAGGCGGCTCCCATTTTCTCGGCGTCTTTGAAGAAGACAGCCACGTTAATTATGGGTCTTCAGACCAATGGGCGGATGAAGAAAAGTTCCTCCATCGCGCACTTGGATTGGCCAGTGGGAAATTTGGCTCGCCCTTGAGCTAGAGGGTGAAGAGGAGAGCCTGATTCGTAGGCTGTAGCCTACTTCTTTTCTTTGCGTTTCTCGCGTTCTTTGCGCCATTCGTCCCGGTGTTCCCCGACCCACTCGGTCAGTGCACGGTCGAAGCCGATGTCCTCGCCAGCCTTTTGGCTTTCGATCCACTTGTGTTTGAGGATCTCATCCCGTTCTTCGAGAAAGTACTCGTAGTACTTGGAAGCGGATTTGGAACTGACGGCCGGGGCGGTGGCCCCGGCAGGAATCTGGCGACTGCTCATGGCTAAAAGGGGTGAGGAAGGCAAAGATCAGCGAAATAGATACGCGATACGCGGCAAGGGAGCGGGTGCGAAACCACTCCCGGAGTTGATTGGACTCTACATGCGGTCAGTTGTTTCAATACCGAGCAATCCAAGGCCAGATTTCAGAACTCGGGAGGTAGTGTCCGCCAGTACGAGGCGAGTGTTCCGCGTCACGCCTTCTGAGCGGAGTACAGGGCAAGCTTCGTAAAAGGTGTGATAGTATCCCGCCAGTTCATAGAGATACTGGGCCAGCAGGTTGGGCCGAAAATCCTCCAGGACATCGTGCACGGCCTCGCCGAACTGGGCGAGTTTCAACGCGAGCTGACGCTCTGCGTCCTCTGTGAAGGACACTTCGGGCGCAAGTTTCACCTCGCCGTCCAGCTTGCGGAAAATGGCACGTGTCCGCACGTAAGCATTGAGCAGGTATGGGGCGGTGTTGCCCTGGAAAGAGAGCATCTTTTCCCAGGCAAACTTGTAGTCGGTCATGCGGTGCTGGCTCAGCTCCGCGTACTTCACGGCGGCAATGCCGATGACGGAGGCGATCTTGGCCTTGTCGTCATCGCTGAACTCACGCTCTTCCACCACGGCACGGGCGCGCTCGATTGCCTCGTCGATGACTTCGAGCAGGCCGACGCTCTCGCCGGAGCGGGTCTTGAACATTTTGCCATCGGGGCCCAAGATGCTGCCGAAGGCGATGTGTACCATGCGGGTGGAGTGACCGCGACGATGGGCAGCCTCAAAGACCTGCCGGAAGTGAAGCTGCTGGGGGGCACCGACCACGTACCAGATTTCGTCCGCCTTCCACTCGATCACTCGATGGTCGATGGTGGCGAGGTCGGTCGTGGCATAGAGGAAGCCACCGTCACTCTTGCGCACGATGCACGGGGCGGGCGTCCACTGACCGTCGCGATTGATCAGGAAGGGGTCTTCTTCGGGCTTCTTCACGCCGTCGGAGAAGACGCAAGCGGCACCTTCGCTGATGCGCGCCTGGCCCTTGGTCAGCATGTCTTCCACCAGGGGAGCGAGGGCATCGTTGTAGTAGCTCTCACCCAGGTAGTGGTCGAACTGGATGCCCAGACGACCGTAGATGTCATGAAGCTGGTCGAGCGTGAGTTTCACGCATTCCTTCCAGATGGCGAGGTTTTCGGCGTCGCCTTGTTGAAGCTTCACCAACTCCGTCTTGCAGGTTTCGAGCACGCTCTCGTCTGCCTTGGTGGCGGCATTGATTTCGCGATAGACTCGCACGAGTTCATGGATGGGATCCTCCTTCAACGCGTCTTGATTGAGGCGGGTCTTCCAGCCATGAATGATCATGCCAAACTGGGTGCCCCAGTCGCCGACATGGTTGTCGGTGACGACGTTGTGGCCCGCCAGCCGGGCAATGCGAGTAAGGCTGTCGCCAATGAAGGTGCTGCGGATGTGGCCCACGTGCATGGGCTTGGCCACGTTTGGCGCGGAGAAGTCCACCACGATGGTCTTGGCTGCATCCACGGCCGGGACGCCGAGGCGTTCGTCAGTGATGAGGCTGGAGAGCGCACCTTGCAGTGCCTCCTTGGTGAGGCGGAAGTTCAGGAATCCCGGGCCGGCGATCTCGGGCTTCTCACAGAGACCGGTCACGTCCATCGCTTCGACGAGCTGGGTGGCCATCGCACGGGGATTGATCTTCTGCTCCTTGGTGGAGAGAAGCTTGGCTGCCGTCATCGCGGCGTTGCTCTGGTAGTCGCCGAAGCGCGAGTCGCTTGCGTTGGTCACTTCAATGACCAAGCCATCCGGCGGACTGATTCCGGCGGTGACGAAGGCGGCGAGGAGGCGTTCGGTGAGGAGCTGGCGATAGGTGGGCATGGAAGATCCCGGACAAACGGGGTCCGCAATAGAGCACACCCTGCGGATTGTGCATCCTCTAACCCTTCGCACTCTCAGTTGCTGAACTGAATCCCAGCGATTTTTTCTGCCATGTCCCGGTTGGCCAGGAAGACCAGTTCCGCCGTGGCAGCCCGGCTCAGGCGAGCGCGCAGGCTGACGATGGGCCCTTGCGTGATGCCATCCACATACGCAGTGATAGGGCGCTTGATGGGGTCGAGATTGCGGAACTCCACGTCAGTATCCATGGAGAGCAGGGCGCTTTTCCAATGGGCGGGCTCCATGACATTGGAGCCTACCAAGAGCCAGGCGGGAGTGTCGGCCAACAAGGGGGCCGCCCCCATGGCGCGAGCGTAGGCTGTGCTCCCCGCAGCGGTGGAGACGAGCGCACCGTCGGCCACCAGCTTGGGCAGGCGGGTCACACCATTTACCTGCACCTCCATCCAGGCGCTCTGGCTGGTGGTTCGCTCCACCCAGGCGTCGTTGAAGGCATAGTCCGTGATGCGTTGTCCATCGACGGTCTCCATTTCCATGAAGATGAGCGGCAGTTGTCGAAAAATCACGTCCTTGGGGGGGAAGGTGCGCTCCTCAAAGACCTGATCCGGGGCATTGAGCAGGAAACCAAGGTGGCCCGCATTGATGCCGAAAAAGGGCAGACGCCGACGCCAGTGTTCTCGAATGGTGCGTAGCATGGCCCCATCTCCTCCCAGGGTCACAATGAATCCCGGATTTCTGAGGTCTTCATGGGGACGGAGTTCGGGTTCCCACTCCTGGCATTTGGGATTGGAGGGATCTGCGAGCAACAGGCAGCGGAGGTCCTCCAGTGTGCCGCGGGACCACGTGGCGGGATTGGTGCCCCGGTAGAGTCCGTAGCGCTCGATGTACCGAAGGGCTGGGGAGGTGAGCAGGTGAGCCACGCTCTCGCCATGCAGCAAGAGGTCGCGAATCTCCGTGCTGGAGTCGTCCAGTTGGATGGGGAAGATCTCCGCGTTCGGAGGCAGGTCGCCTTGGTTGAGGGCGTGGCCAGGGCGCGTCAGGACAGCGAAGCGACCCCTCTGCCACAGTTCCGGCCCCCGCTCCCACCCAGTGTGGATGAGCGATTGGCCAAGCGATCCGCCAGTGAGCCAGTCGGCACCCACCACATGCCAAATTTCGCCCTCTGAGGCATACCTCGATTCAAGAGCAGCGTTCCGGGTGAAGGTGTCCTGCTCCAGGTCAAAAAGATCGACCACGACTTTTTCCAGATCACCGAACGTGAGATCGCAAAGCGCGGCGCGAAAGACGGACGGGACGCTGCCCACCTCCGGCTTGTCCGGTCGGGGACCGCAGGGGACCACTTTGACTTCATCAAACTTCTCTGAAAGCAGAGCAGCGATGCGACGATGATGCAAGCCAGGTGGATTAAAGCTGCCTCCAAAGAGGGCAATGCGGCGGGGCATGGCGGCAAGATGGGTTGAAGTGTGGCAAAGGCCAAGCACAAAACGCTTGGGACTTGGGAGCCGGGTAAGTGCTGTGCTATTTGCCAGCTTAGGCAGCGTTGCAGTCTTGCGTCTGATCGCGGCGAAGGCTAGTTTCAGTAGCCTGCAAAAAATAAATCGTCATCATGCCCCTGGCCCGTCTGGATTGCCCCCACTGTGAGAGTCCCGTGGAAGTGAACGTCACCACCGTGACGCGCTCCAGGGAGTGTCCGTCATGCGGGCGGATGATCATGCTGCAGTTTACCACCAAGACCTCCCGGGTGAAGCACAAGGCGCTGCTCACCAATCTCATGGAGATGGGCGAGGGGGGGAGTGTCGCCGTGATGGCGAAAGCTTCGTCCCGACCAGTCGTCGCTGCCCAGCCTGCCTCCAGCATCGCTGTGGCTGCCCCTGTCAAAGCCGTGGTGCCGCCGCCTGCCAGACCCGTAGCAGTGCCTGCGATGGCGGTTGCGGTCACGCCTGCGCCTAAGCCCGCGACAGCTCAGGTGCTGGTGCCTGCTGCCGATCTCCCGCCAGTCATGCCGCGGCCGCTCGAGGGAGATTTGCGGAACCGGCTGGAACATGATCCGGAGGTGAAATCCAGTGCCCGCTCCCTCATCTGGGGACTAGGAATCGTGCTTTTCCTCCTGGCCATCGCTGTGCTGGGTAAGACGCAAAACTGGTGGGATGAAGTAGCACGTGGATGGGAAGTATTTCATGCCACTTACATGAAGGAGCAGTTGATCCCCAGTGCCCCAGCCTCCTCCGGGAGCGGAGCGGAACGCAAGGACGGATCGGATTCGGGTGCGCCAGTGAAAGCGTCATCCTGGAACCGTGAGCAGGAAGAAGCCATGACGACGCTGAAGTCCTTCCTGGCCGCCAAGGATCTTGATGAGCGCAAAAAGTTCATGCGGGATGCCTCCGTGTTGGAGAAAAGTCTGAAGGACTATTACTCTCGGCAGTCTGATGGTCCTGTGCCCTTCTCCCGGGTGGAGCTTGTAGAAGCTGAGCCGCAGGGACCTCACACTTATCTGTTTGCCGTCGTGGATGCTGAGGGGAACCGCCGCAATGCCATGACGCTGCGACCCGAGCCCGGGGCTCCTTATGTGGTGGACTGGGGCAGCTTTGTTCTCTACAGCGAGATGGACTGGGCGAAGTTCATGGCGGAAAAGCCCACAAGACCGGTGTACTTCCGGCTACAGGTGGTCCCAGCAGAGCACTATAACTACAATTTCCCAGACTCGCAGCGCATGCTCTGCCTTAAGCTGGTGAATCCAGCGCAGAAAGGGGCTCCAGAGCTCTATGGCTATTGTGTGCGCACCTCGACTGTTGGGAGGACGTTGGAGTACCTTACCAAGAAGAATTTTGGTGAAGCGACTGCGATGATTGTGAAGCTCCGTTATCCTTCCCCGGAGGAGAGTGACAGCGTCAACCAAGTGTGGATCGATGAGGTGGTGACGGAGGGATGGATCGCCAGAGGCTACTAGTCCTGACTGTGGGTGTCTTATTTAGAGGAGGTTGTGCGACATCCCTTGCGAGGGCGTGCTCTGTTCACGTGCTGGGATAAGCCCGAGAGATTGAACACGTCGTGGTGATCGATTTGGACAAATATTATTCAGCAATTTTTCGCCCTCTGTAAGAATCCGTCACAGGCACCGTATTTTGCAGCAGTGGTGATCGTGGCACCCGCCGTCACTACCTTCAGCAACCACACCCGTCCTTCATCCTCTTCTCGTCGCCATGAAAATGCATTCTCTTTGCCAGGGCAACCACCTCGACCTGAGAGTGGGACAAAGCCGTCGCGAATTTCTCTATGCAGGTCTCGCAGGTGGTCTGGGGCTGAGCCTGCCGAATCTTCTCAAGCTGGAGGCCGGGTTGACCATTGCCGACGTGCCCAAGGTGGAAGCCAAGGCAGACGCGGTGATTCACATCTATCTCCCGGGGGGGATTGCCCACCAGGAAAGCTGGGATCCGAAGCCCTTCGCCTCCGCTGACTACCGGGGCCCGCTGACCCCAGTGAAGACGAAACTCCCCGGAGTGTACTTTGGCGAACACTTTGCCAAGACGGCTGCCATTGCGGACAAGTTGACGATCATCCGCTCCATGACGCACGGTGAAGCCGCACATGAGCGTGGTACCCACAACATGTTCACGGGGTATCGGCCCAGCCCAGCCATCAAGTTCCCGAGCTTCGGCAGCGTCGTTTCTCATGAGCTTGGGGTGAAGAACAATCTTCCTCCTTATGTCTGCGTGCCCCAGGCTTTCGGTGGTGTGGCAGGTGGTGAATCCATGGGCACTGGCTACCTGAGCACTGCCTACGGACCGTTCAGCCTTGGCAGCGATCCCGCCCAGAGCAATTTTGCCGTGCGTGACCTTGCTCTGCCGAAAGATGTGACTGAGCAGCGCTTCAATCGTCGTCGTGGTCTTCTTGATGCGGTGGATGCTCACTTTAGCTCGCTCGAGAAGTCGGATGCGCTCACCGCCATGGACAGCTTTTACCAGGCCGCCTATGGCTTGGTGAGCTCCCAGAAAGCTCGTGAGGCCTTTGACCTCAATGCCGAGACCGCCAAGCTCCGGGATGAGTATGGGCGCAACCAGGCTGGCCAACGCCTTCTGCTCGCCCGCCGTCTCGTGGAGTCGGGTGTGCGCCTTGTGACGGTGACCTATGGTGGTTGGGATCACCACAGCGACATCAAGAACGGCTTCAAGAACAACGCGCCGAATTTTGACGTCGCCTACGCCCGTCTGATTCAGGACTTGGATGAGCGCGGCATGCTGGATCGTACGTTGGTGATGGTTAGCTCCGAATTCGGCCGCACGCCGAAGATCAACAGCACCAACGGTCGTGACCACTATCCACGCGTCTTCAGTGTCGCCCTGGCGGGTGGCGGTGTGAAGCGCGGCATGGTGTACGGCTCCTCGGATGCCCTCGGTGGTGAGCCTGATTCCGATCCGGTTTCCCCGGAAAGCCTGGCAAAGACGATGTACCGGCTGATTGGCATCAATGCCGACAAGCGGCTCATGGCCGAAGGCAGCCGTCCCATCGACATTGTGAACGGTGGCGAGGTGATCGAAGGCATTCTCGCCTAATAGAACTCACCGCCAGAAATGTGGTAAGCGAAGGCGGTGAAGTGTCTGCTTCACCGCCTTCCTGATATCCGAGCCCACGCCACCCCGAAGCGGGCAGGCGTAAAGATTTCTTTGAGACCGATGTTGACCATGAAAAACTCTCTTCGCCTTGTGGGGGTGGCACTGGTGCTAGCCACCTCAGCCCCGGCCGTGGTGGCCGCTCTGCCCACATTCACCGGCACTTCTCCCACGGGAGTGCAGCGTGGGGTGGAGACGACCCTGACCATCCGGGGGAGCCGACTGGCAGACTTTGACGGTCTCATCTTCTATTCACCGGGCTTCGCTCTCAAGTCCGTGGGGAAAGTGGAGAATGGCTCGGTCGAGACCGTCATCACGGTGGCTCCCGATGTGCCATTGGGCAATCATTTCGTCCGTGTGCGGACTCGTTCTGGCGTGTCCTTTATGCGACAAATCATGGTGGGTCCGTTCGCCAGCGTACAGGAGAAGGAGCCCAACAATGAGTTCGAAGCGCCGCAGGATATTGCCCTGAACCAGACGGTGGAAGGTGTGGCCAACACGGAAGATGTGGACTACTACCGCATCGCGGCCAAAAAGGGTCAGCGCATCAGCCTGGAGATAGAGGCCATGCGTCTTGGGTACATCACCTTTGACCCCTTCATTGCGCTGGTGAACAGTGACCGCTTCGAGGTGGCGGTCTCGGATGATACCGTATTGCATCGCCAGGATGGGCACCTCACCTTTGTTGCTCCCGAAGACGGGAACTACACCATCCAGGTCCGTGAATCTTCCTACCGTGGCAATGGGGATTCCCGCTATCGGTTGCACGTGGGCAGCTTCCGTCGTCCTGAGGTTTGCTATCCCTCGGGTGGCAAGGCGGGCAGCACGCAAAAGGTGAAATTCATCGAAGCGAACGGCGATGTCACGGAGGAGGATGTCACTCTGCCTGCGGAGTCGTCAGACAAGCACATGGTTTACCTCAAGGATGACCCGGCACCCTCCGGCAACATCATGCGTGTCAGCCCTTTTGACAGCTACTTGGAAGTGGAGCCCAATGACAAGGAGGCCAACCGCACCAACCTTGAGGCCCCATGTGCCTTGAACGGGATCATTGAGAAGCCTGGAGATGAGGATCGTTTCTGGGTGAACTTGAAGAAGGGGATGAAGGTGGACTTCTTCGCCTACGCCCAGTCGCTTGGATCCCCCCTGGATCCGGTCCTGGTGCTGACGAATGAGAAAGGAAACCAGATCGGCGCGGCAGATGATGGTGGCACGAAGCGCCGTCTGGACTGCAAACTCTCCGTGACGGCTCCTGCGGACGGTGCCTATTGCGTGATCATTCGCGATCACCTGCAGCGTGGTGGTCCGACGTATGTGTACCGGGTGGAAGCTGTGGCCTCCGTGCCGCTGGTGACGTTCGCTTCGCCAAACTTCGGGGTGAATGACAGCCACAAGCGCCAGTTCATCGCAGTGCCGCGCGGCAATCGCTATGCCACCATGGTGAATGTGACCCGCAACAATGCCTCGGGCGACATGACGTTTGAAGCTCCGAACCTCCCTCCAGGGGTCAAGCTGGTGTCCACGAACATGCCGGGCAATCAGACCAGCATCCCGTTGCTCTTTGAGGCAACGGCAGACGCCCCGCTCGGTGGCGCGGCGGTGCCCGTCACCCTCAAGCCAACGGATCCCGCCCAGAAGGTGGAGGGTAGAATGGCCCAAGAGTTTGATATGGTGCGAAGTGGCAACACGATTTACTACACGGAGCAGGTGGACCAGCTTCCGGTGGCCGTGGTGGAAGAGGTGCCCTATACCCTCGATCTGATCAAGCCGACAACGCCCCTCGTGCCCAATGGGCTCCTGTCTTTAAAGGTGGTGGCCAAGCGCAAAGAAGGATTCAAGGCAGCCATTCGGGTGCTTATGCTGTGGCGTCCCAACGGGATCAACTCGCAGGGCGAGATCGACATTCCGGAGGGCCAGGACGAAGGGACATTCACGCTGGACTCCACGGGGAACGTTTCTCCGGGCACTTACAACCTGACCGTGCTGGGTGAGGCTGAAGGTGGCAATGGGACCATCTATGCAGCCTCACCGTTCTGCGAAGTGACCGTGGTCCCGGCCTATTTGTCCGGCAGCATGCAACTCACCGCGGTGGAGCAGGGGAAAGAGGGCGAGTTCCTTTGCAAGCTGGAGCATGCGCTGCCGTTTGACGGGGAAGCTTCAGCGAAGATTTATGGCATCCCGGATTCCGTGGAGGTCGAGACCTTGAAGTTCAACAAGGACGCGAAGGAGCTGACGTTCAAGATCAAGACGACAGACAAATCCCCGGTGGGCAAGCATGCCAACCTCTTTTGCCAGGTGGACGTGCCGGTGCAGGGGGGGGTGGCAGTGCATCGCATCGCGGGTGGGACGACTCTCCGTGTGGATGCGCCCCGAAAAGCTCCGGCGGCTCCAGCCCAACCGGCCGCCCAAGTGGCTGCGGCCAAACCCGCCACCCCGGCTGCAACTGACGCGCCGAAGAAACAGCTTAGCCGTCTGGAACAGCTCCGCCAGGAGGCTGCTGCCAAGTAGCCCGGTTCTCACCGCGCCCCCTATTCCAGTCCATTTCGCAACGACTCACACTCAAGATCCCCAGGACAGTGTATCCCACCATGAAGACTTCATCTCTCACCTCCAAAGCCCTTCTGGGCATCGGATTGTGTTTCGCGACGGGACTCGTCCGGGCGGAGCAGTCCGGACCGGTGGATTTCGTGCGGGACATCCAGCCGCTGCTTGAATCCAAGTGCGTTGAGTGTCACAACCCCTCCAAGGCCAAGGGCAAGCTGCTCATGGACTCGGGAGAGGGCCTGCTGAAGGGTGGCGAGGGCGGGGCTGCCGTGGTGCCTGGCGCACCGGAGAAAAGCTCCATCTACAGCCGCGTGGTGCTGCCTCATGATCACGATGATATCATGCCGCCGAAGGGCGACCCGCTCACCGCAGAGCAGGCAGATGTGGTGAAGCGCTGGATCGCAGATGGGGCCAAGTGGCCTCAGGGGCTGGTGATCAAGCACAAGACTGAGGAAGAGCTGAAGGCCCTTGCGCGGTTAAAGGAAAAACTCAACAAGCTGGAAAGCATTGAGATTCTGCCCGGGGCATTGACGCTCGAGACTCAGCGCGACAGCCAGCGTGTGCTCGTGTTCGCACGGTTCAATGACGGCACCACCAAGGATGTCACGGAGCTTGCCGAGCTCAAGGTCGCCAACGCTCAGGTGGCCTCGATTAACGGCGTGCATCTCAAGCCAGGTCAGGATGGGGCTACGGAGCTTTCTGCCTCGTTTAGCGGCAAGACGGCCACTGCGGCGGTGAAGGTGGCCAGTGCTACCAAGGACCGTGAAATCTCCTTCCGCCTTGATGTGATGCCCGTCTTCCTGAAGGCGGGTTGCAATACGGGCGGCTGCCATGGCTCCGCACGCGGCAAGGACGGCTTCCGACTGTCCCTCTTTGGCTTTGACCCGGCTGGCGACTATGACCGCGTCACACGTGAAATGAGCGGACGTCGCATCAATCTGGCCATTCCGGAAGACAGCACCTTGATTGAAAAAGCGCTGGGGGAAGTGCCGCACTCCGGCAACGCCTGCTTTGACAAAGACAGCCACCTGAACAAGACGCTGATCGAATGGATCAGCAAAGGCGTGCCGAACGATCCTCCGGACGTGGCGCATGTCACTGGCATTGAGATTTATCCCAAACAGGCGGTCCTTGAAGGGAAGGGGGAGAAGCAGCAGGTCTCTGTGCGTGCCACTTACTCCGACGGCACCGATCGCGATGTGACCAATCTTGTGGTCTTCATGTCCAACAATGATCCGAGTGCGAGCGTGGACAAAGAGGGGCGCGTGACCTCCCATGATCGTGGTGAGGCGTTCATCCTTGCCCGCTTCGACGTGTACTCTGTGGTGTCCCAGTTCATCGTCATTCCGGAAGGATTGAAGTATGAACGGCCGAAGCTGGTGGAAGCCAACTACATTGACACCCTCGTCAATGAGAAGTTGCACAAGCTGCGCATCCTCCCTTCCGGCATCTGTTCGGACCAGGAGTTCCTGCGCCGGGTCTCCCTGGATGTGGTGGGCGTTCTGCCCAGTGCCCAGGAAGTGAGAGAGTTCGTGGCGGATGCCAATCCCAAGAAGCGTGAGGCTCTGGTGGACAAGCTGCTCCAGCGGAAGGAGTTCACCGAAATGTGGGTGATGAAGTGGTCTGAACTGATGCAGATCCGTAGCACGGAGAACAACCAGGGAGCGTACTACAAGAACGTCCTGCTGTACTACAACTGGCTTGCGGACCGCATTGGCAAGAACGTGCCGATGAATGAGATCGTGGCAGAGTTGATCGCCTCCCAGGGGGGCACCATCAACAATCCGCCAACAAACTACTTCCAGATCGAGCGCGAGACACTGAAGGTGACGGAGAATGTGGCGCAGGTGTTTATGGGCATGCGTATTCAGTGTGCCCAGTGTCATAATCATCCGTTCGACCGCTGGACGATGAACGACTACTACGGGTTCATGGCCTTCTTCACCCAGATCGGGCGCAAGCAGACGGATGATCCGCGGGAGACAATCGTATTTAACAGCAAGGGTGGGGAGTCCCGCCACCCGCTGACCAAGGCGGCCATGAAGCCCAAGTTCTTGGGTGGCGACGAGCCCACCCTACAGCCTGGTGAAGACCGCCGTGCGGTGCTGGCCAAGTGGCTGGCCTCACCGGAGAATCCCTTCTTCGCCCGTAACTTGGCGAATATCACTTGGGCACACTTCTTTGGCGTGGGGATCATCGATCCCGTGGACGACGTCCGCATCAGCAACCCTGCTTCCAACCCCGAGTTGCTGGATTCGCTGGGCAAAAAGCTCACGGAATACAATTACGACTTCAAGCGTCTGGTTCGTGACATCTGCAACTCCATGACCTATCAGCGGGCCACCCAGGTCAATGAGAGCAATGAGAGTGACAAGCGCAACTTTGCCCACGCTCTGGTGCGACGCATGCGTGCCGAGGTCTTGGCAGACGCCGTCTCCTCTGTGACCAATACTCCCACGAAGTATCAAGGTTTGCCCCTTGGTGCCCGTGCCGTGCAGATTGCCGATGGTTCAGTGTCGAACTACTTCCTCACCACCTTTGGTCGTGCCAGCCGTGAGACGGTGTGCTCTTGCGAGGTGAAGATGGACCCGACGCTGTCGCAGGCGCTGCACTTCATGAATGGCGATGCCGCCCATGAAAACATCAAACGCGGCAAGGTCGTTGCAACACTGGTCAACGAGAAGAAGCCAGATCAAGAGATCATCCAAGAGCTCTATCTGCGCACCTTTGGTCGTGAGCCTTTGCCCAAAGAGTCAGAAGTCGTACTCAAGCAGATTGCTGAATCCGGCGAGCCCCGTCAGGTGGTGCTGGAAGACCTCTTCTGGGCGCTGCTCAACTCCAAGGAGTTTTACTTCAATCATTAGTCGGCCTCGGTCGCCCCGCCTTGGTCTTCTTTCGGTCACCCTTCAACGGGGAGGCCGGGAAGGAGGTGGGGCATATGTGCCACAGCCGTGCGTGACTCAGTAGAAAGAGAGGGGGCAGATAGCTCCGCCGCCCTTTCTCCGTATTCATTTAGATCCTGTCAGATCGTCCATCCGAAGCCATGACTCATCATCATCGTACTCTTTTCCTCCTCCCGTTTGCCACCGCCTGCGGACTGGCGACCCAGGCTGCTGCCCAGGAGAAGGTCACCTACAATGACCACGTGCGTCCGCTTCTGGAGAACAAGTGTTTCTCCTGCCACAACCCGGACAAGAAGAAAGGGGACCTGGATCTCACGAGCTTTGCTGCGACGATGACGGGTGGGGGCGGTGGCCCTGTGGTGAACCCGGGCGATGCTGAGGGTAGCAAGCTGGTCAGCACGACCAAGAAAACGGCAGAACCGTTCATGCCGCCAGAAGGTGCTCCCCTGAGTGCCGCAGAAATTGAAGTGCTCAGCAAGTGGGTCAATGGCGGGGTCTTGGAGACCGCATCCAGCATTGCCAAAAAGGGCGCGCCCAAGAGCAACCTTTCCATGGTGGTGGCCAAGGCAGGCAAACCGGAAGGCCCCCTGCCCATGCCGGAAAACGTGCTGCTGGAGCCGGTGGCCACGGCACCGCGGACGACCGCGATCACCGCGATGGCGGCCAATCCCTGGTCGCCCCTTGTGGCCATCAGCGGCCTGAAACAGGCTCTGGTGTATGATACCAACACGCAAGTGCTCGCTGGTGTGTATCCCTACCCGGAAGGTTACATCCGCTCCCTGAAGTTTAGCCAGAACGGTGCGCTCCTCATTGCCGGCGGCGGGCGTGGGGGCAAGATGGGCAACGCGGTCGTGTGGGATGTGAAGACGGGCAAACGCGTGGCCGAAGCGGGCAAGGAATTTGATGCCGTGATGAGCGCGGACATCAGCGCCAATCAATCGATGATCGCGATCGGCAGCCCGTCAAAGAAGGTGAAAGTCTTCAATACCTCAACGGGTGAAGAACTCTATGTAAACAAGAAGCACACCGAATGGGTGCTTGCGGTGGGCTTCAGCCCGGATGGCATTCTCCTGGCCAGCGGTGATCGCAATGGCAATGTCATGGTGACAGAGGCGGCGACGGGGGGAGAGTTCTACCAGCTGGACGGGCACAAGGCAGCCTGTACCGGGGTCGCCTGGCGGACAGACTCCAACGTGCTCGCCTCCAGCGGAGAGGACGGCAAGATCAACACCTATGAGATGGAGAACGGCAAGCTCGTGAAGAGCTGGGACGCCCACGCGGGCGGGGTGCTGGCTGTGGCTTTCTCCCCGGATGGCTCCATAGTTTCCTCGGGCCGCGATGGCCTGATCAAGGTCTGGGACATCAACGGGACCAGAAAAGGGGAGTCGAAGAAGCAGGCTGACATCGTGACCGAAGTCGCAGGCTTGTTCGACAGCAAAACCGTTGTCTCAGGTGACTGGAAGGGCGACGTGCGCCTGTGGAGTGCGGACAAGTTCGAAGAAAAAGGTGTGCTTTCCAGCAATCCTCCGCCCATCGCGCAGCGCATCGTGGAGAGTGAGCGTTACGCCACCGAACTGGTGGCCAAGGTGCCCGCAGCGGAAGGTGCCGTGAAGCGGGCCGAGGAGGCCGTGAAGGCGAAGGAGGCCCAGATTGCCGGGCTTCGTAAACAGGTGGAGGACACGGGTGCCCTGCGCAACCAGCTTGATGGTGAGATCAAAAACTACCCCAACACGCTGGCAAGTCTGGAGAAAGCGGTGAAGGAGGCGCAGGCCAAACGGCAGGCCCAAGCAGACCTGATCAAAAAGCACGAGCAACTAGTGTCCCAGAAAAAAGAGCTGGAAGGACAGCTGGCCAAGCTCAATGAGGACAAGGCAAAGCTCACGGCACCCGAGCAGGCGCCCCAGGTGGCGGAGCTCGACAAGAAGATCACCGAGGCAACTGGAAAGCTTGACGGCGTGAAGAAAGAAACCGCCGCGGGTCCTCAGCCTCTGGCGGACTTCGACAAGGCGGTCAAGGCGGCGCAAGATCAAGTCGCAGCCCTGAATAATGGCAAACCTGCCAAACTGAAAGCCTTCGAGGACGCAAAGAAAGCCCTCGAAACGCTGCCCAAATCCATTGCTGAAGCTGAGAAGCAATTGGGGGAATCGCGGGCGGCAGTTGGTGGCGTGCAGGAAAAACTTAAAGCCTTGCGCGATCAGTTGGCGGTGTATCAGAAGCTGCCTTCCATGCTGAGGGCCGCTCAGTTTAACGTGAACGTGCTTGCTGAACGCGAAAAGCTTGAGAAGATGGAGGCCGACTTTGTCGGCTACCAGGAGGCACTCAAGGAGAGCGAGGCTGCCAAGGTCGCGGCTGCGGAACGGATCCAGTTGAGCAAGAAGTCGATTGCTGAAGCGACTGCGGCCTTGCCAGGTGTGGAAGCGGTCCTCGCCAAGGTCAGTGGTGAGCTGCCCGGCGCGGAGAAGATTGTGGAGCCTGCCAAAGCCCAGGAAGCCCAGTTGCTGGGCCAGGTCGAAGAGCAGAAAAAAGCTCAGGGGATGACGGAAGCCGAGCTCAAAGCTTTGGAACAGGAAAAGGCCAACCGGGTGGCTGCCGCTCAGAAGGCGGTGACTGATATCAACAATCAGATCGCGGTACTGGCCAAACAAAGAACGGAAGTCAATGCCAAGCTGGATGCTCCAGGCAAAGCAGCCCAAGCCAAGAAGGAGGCCCTGGCAAAGGTGGACGGTGAACTGAGTGCGGCGAAGACGGCGCTTGAGGCAGCGACAAAGGCCGAGGCCAAGCGCGCTGCTGAGGTCAAAGAAAAGGAAGCTGCCTTGGTGAAAATAAATGAGCGGATCGCTGCAGCCGACAAGGCTGTGCAATTGGCCAAGGTTGCGAAGGAGGAATCCGGAAAGGCTTTGAGCGCAGCACAAGCTGCTCTGGCAGCCGCGGAGAAAGCCCTGGCTGATGCTCCTGCTGAACAAAAGGCAGGCGCTCAGAAGCCTTTGGACGACGCCAAAACCGCCGCAGGAGCTGCCCAGAAAAAGGCGGCAGAGGCTTCCACCCAGCTCGCGACGGCAGAGCAGGTCCAGCAGGCTGTGAAGGGAGAAGCTGCCACCGCAGCTGGTCCGATCGATGCCATCAAGAAGCTCCTGGCCGAGAGCCAGGGGGCTGTGAAACAATCCAAGGCTCAGGTGGAGAAGCTCGAAAAAGCTGTTACGCAAGCCAAAGGCGAATTCGAAGCTGCGGAGAAAATCGCTGCACCCTTCCGCAACCAGCAGCAGAACTTGAACAACCTGATTGCTGCCCAGCAGAAGACTCTGGCGGAAAAGCAGGCCGTGCCCGGTGAGGCCGACAAGGAACTGGCTGCGAAGTCACAACCTGTGCAAGCGGCGCTGGCCCAAATCAAATCGACGCTGGATCCCCTGGAAAAGCAGCTTGCAGATGTACGCGCCCGCATTGCTGAGCACATGAAGATTGTGGAGGCCAAGCGTCTGGAAGTGTCCAAAGCGAATATCGAAGTGGACGGCACCAAAAAGCGTCAGGCTGACGGCCAGAAGACCATTGAGAACTCCATCAAGGAAATCGCCGACAAGGAAAAAGCTGTGGTGGAGATCAAAGCGGAGCTGGCCAAGCTGGACCCTCAGCTGCCCCCTCAGCGTGAAAAGGTGAAGCAGATGACGGAACAGTACCTCGCCATGCTGCCGAAGTAGCCGGAGCGGGCCTCACGGCGTGACTTTCACAATCTGCGTCGGACTATTCTTACAGCGTTGCTGCGAGAGTAGTCCGGCTGCGGACTTCGGACTAGGAGAGGAGAAGTGGGCTCAAGAATTGGCGGTTTGATCGATTATCTCACTGGGGCGAAGTGTTCATTTCGAAGGGCTTGAGCGGGAGCTCAGCGGGCGTTTGACCGGGGGAGCGCAGCTGCGCCGACCCACGGCCGGAGTAGGAGCGTGACGCTCTACTCAGGTGACGTGCACCTCCCCCGAATTTGGGTGCCCATCCTGAATTGGCGTGAGCCCGGCAGGGATTCCTCGTATAGTGCCATTTTTCCCGAGCACGACGGCTCGTGGAGAAGCCCGTCTTGGCGGGACTTCAGACAATCAGTATCCCCTTCACAGTCATCCCATAGCCCTGCAAAAGCAGCGCCAGAGGCTTGAGTTGGTGATGTTTTGAAGTGCCTTTTGCGAAAGTGATTTCTCAAACGGGGCGGTCCTGCTCCGTTATGCGACGCCTGCTGTCCCATAGACGGGGGGCTCCAGCCCAGGCAGATACACGCTTTGCGGGCTGGCTCGCATCTTCCATGGACCGCCTGCTGTCCCATAGAACGCCAGCAATCTGAGCAGATCCACCCGGCTCCAAGTCACCCCTCGGATCATCGTGAAGAGGCGGGTGAAGCTGTGCGGCCAGCCCGATACTTGTGCCAGGAACCGCAGCAGCACATAGAGCAACAGGGCCGCCCAGAGCTGCCAGCGGATCGCGTTTTTGCTATGTCCCAAAAAATCACAGATGCAGAGCGTTTGCTTGATCTGCTTGAAGAACACTTCAATGCCCCAGCGGCTCTGGTAGAGTTCTCCTACCGTGCTGGCGGCCCATTCTGTCTGGTTGGTGATAAAGGCCATGCGCACTTCCTTGCCGTCAAGCTCCACGAGCATCTCCACCCGGCGCAGCGGGCCGGGATGTTGCGAAAGGCTCCTGGCTCCTTTGAGCACAATGAGGTCATCGCGCAGCACCTTGCCTTGCGGCCGTGCCTGGAGCTTGCGCGTCACCCGGTAGCTCATGTTGTCCTTGGCACGGGTGACCCAGAAGATGCCCCGCCCGGTCAACTCCCAGAGGTGGGCAAAGTTGATGTAAGCCTTGTCAAACAAGGCAATTTCCCCGTCTTTGAGGCTGGCACAAAGCGCGCGGGAGCGCGAGTCATCATGATGAGAGGCTTCTTCGATGATGGCAAAGGCTGGCAGGAAGGTTTGCAGGTTGAGACGCAAATGGAGCTTGGCCGCCGCCTTGCGCTGCCGGTGCTTGGCCCAACTCATACAGTTGGCCACCAGGGCGATGGTGCTGGAGTCGATGGCGTAGATGGCCCGTCTAAACCGCCGGGGCAGTCCTTCATAGCGCAGGCCAAACCCGGGGTGCCGATGCTGGAGATGATCCAACATCTTCCAAAAGAGGGTCTCCATCAGGTCGCTGTCCCGATTCTTATTGGCATGGGACAGGGTGTTGCGGGCTGGCGGTGTCGCTCCGCGGATGGCAGCGAGGGCCCCGGCATGATGCCTCAAGCTGTCGCACACATCGTTGAGACTGATGGAGTGTGTCAGTTGCGCGTAGAGCAGGCTGACCACGTGACTCCAGGAACTGAAGGTGCGCGGCTGGCTGCCGTGGTGGTGTTGAGCGCAGAGGTTCGCGACCAAGTGCCCGGGAATGAGCTTGCAAAGCTGCCCCAGAACGCTTCCAATGACTTTGGCTGGTTTGAATTTCATCTCAGGCCTACCCTGTGTGGGGTAGGCCGCCAGTCACCTTTTTGTTTCGCTGTGGGACGGCTGTGTATCCCCTTTATGAAATCCAAATTTGTACTCGTGCTTGCCGCTCTGGCCGGGCTCACCCTGGCTCCCTGTATGATGGGGGCGACCATCAAGGAAGAAATGGTCAAGATCGTCGGTCAGGTGCAGCAGAAGGCTGCCGCAGGCAAGTCCACCGCTGAGGACCTCAAACCAGAGATCGAAGCCTTTGATGCACTGCTGGCGCAGCACAAGGATGAAAAGACAGACGAAGTGGCCAACGTGGCCATGATGAAGGCGATGCTCTATGCGCAGATCATCGAAGACGAGATCACAGCCATCAAATTGTTGGGGCAGGTGAAAGCTGACTACCCCGAAACCAAACCGGGTCAACAGGTGGACAAAGTGCTTGCGGCGATCGAGCGGGGCAAAGCCGCGAAGGAGATTAGCAAGAAGCTCGTTGAAGGCGCTGAGTTTCCGACCTTCGAAGTGAAAGACCTGGAGGGTAAGCCGTTGTCCGTGGCTGGTCTGAAGGGCAAGGTCGTCCTGATTGACTTCTGGGCCACCTGGTGTGGGCCGTGCGTGCACGAAATGCCGAACGTGATCAAGGCCTATGAAAAGTTCCACGACCAGGGCCTGGAGATCATTGGCGTGAGTCTCGATCAAGACCGCGCCGCGCTTGATGCTTTCTTGAAGGAGCACAAGATGACATGGCCCCAATACTTCGATGGCAAGGGCTGGGGGAACGAGGTCTCCGGGAAATACGGCATTCAGGGTATTCCGGCCACCTTCTTGCTGAATCGTGAAGGGAAGATCGCGGGTAAAGACCTCCGCGGCGAAGAACTGTCGGCAGCGATTGAAAAGGAGATTGCCAAGAAGTAACACCTGGTCGCAGAGCAGGTGAATGTCAGCTGAGATCGGGCACCCGGTCTCAGCTTTTTCATTCAAGACGATGGTGCTCCAGGAGTCCGGTTCGGTTGCTCTTCAAAGACTTTGTGGCGGATCTACTCCGAAGGAGTTGCAGCAGTCTGGTGGGTCGCGGACCTTCATTGGATTCCTCGAACCTGGTGAGGTGAGCAGGGCGGTAGCAGGGAGGGTTGTCCTTGCTTCTGCGGTACATCTCATCCCGGCACGTGCGCAGCAGGCAGGCGAAGGCGGCGCTTTACGCACGCACTCCACAGCGACTTCGTCGCCAGGCTTTGGGCGTCTTTTGGAACTTGGCTGATGGCCCGGTTCAGGCAAAGAAAGGCCGCTTGATCTTGGCCACGAAGAAGCCGACAAAGACGCCGAAGCTAATGGCGGAGACGAGGGCAAACTCAGGGGAGGCCGGGTTCGGTGGGGCGTCGAAGAACGTGTAGGCGGCCATGGCGACTGGAGACCAAAGCCAAGTCAGCAGACTGCCTGCGGGAGTCACTGCGGCCCCGGCGAAGGTGATCATCCCGTCCACGATGTGCACCCCGGCCATGAGCAAGCATCCCAAGAGGTTCAACGCAGTGCCAATCATGCATGCACCGAGGGAGAAAGTCCCGGGATTGGCCCGCTGGAGCTCCTGCTCCTCCTGAAGTTCATCGGTGGTGTCGATCAACGGATGGCCGGACAGGAAAGTGGGATAAGGTCTCCAAAAATCTTTGCCGTTTACCGCGGCGATCCAGTCGTCGTTTTCGCGGTGTTCACAAAGTCCCACCGCAGCAAATTCGTCGATGTCATCAGCGCGCTTGGACACACCCATGAGCTGAAGGGCGTGGGAGATCGGGCCGCGGAAGGCGACCGTAGGTGGCATGATGCAACCTCCATTCTGATAGACCGTGGCGCCTTGTTCACCGAAGCCGCCGATATACGTCGTCTCGATCCAGGCGACGGTTCCGTGTTGCGAGAGCTCGCTGAGCGTATCCTTGATTCCAGAGCACAGGTAGATCAACTCGTCATCGTGGACACAGGGATCGGGAAAGAGGTCATCAAGGTGCTCGTCACTCAGCGGGAGAAAGACCAGATCATGCTTCGCAAGTGGTGTGGGACGGTGCAAGTCATGCCTGGCGGCGTAATCCGTGACGAGGTCGGCTGGTCCGATGATCCCGAAAATAGAGTGTCCCATAAGATGAAAAGGGGAGGTTCTACTGCCTGTTGGTTTGTGCCAAAGGACGGATACCATCAAAGACTCGCAAAAATGGAGCGTCCTGCCAAGTGAAATTCGAACACAGTTCTTCAGGCGGACGCCTAAGCTTGGCGGGTTGATGATTTTTCGTCGGCGAGATGCTTGGCCCATTCATTTACTTGAGACCAGGACGCAATTACAATGCCAGCCCTAGATGGCATTGTCCATCGCCTTGCTTGCCAGTGGCGGGCTGGAGCGGCCGCTTGGGATTGATGGACTTCTTATGGATGGGGCGCGCATTGAAGGCGGCGTACACGCTGGTGAGCGGGCAGGGTTGTCGATGGAGCCTGATATCCGGTTGTCGACGGAGACACCTCCCGACATTTGCGCCATGTGGTTGCAAATTACAGGTTACGTGGGTAGGGTGTGCTCGTCTCGTCCATGAACTCAAAATTACAAGCCGTTCCTGGAAAATCCGGAAAAGGAGATGTCACAGGGCTACCTGAAGCCGATCGTCCACACAAATGAACGCGGGCCGCGTGTGGAGTTTGACATCCCGATGAGCTGAAAACAGGGAAAGATGGCAAACCCTGAAATGATGGTGTTTCGCAGCAACTACGGCTACGGGGACCTCTGGATGACTGTCAGTGTTCTCCTCTCAATTAAATCCTTTGTTGATCCCATACCCATGGGGGAAGAGGAGGCGTACCGGCGCTTCACCGAGGACTTCCTTCGTGCGGACTACAAGAAGTTTGGCTTGGGCATCGAGCTGACCTCTTTCACCAAGACCAAACTTAACGGAAGACCGATTGCAGTGTTTACGCGCCGACAGCCGTACGAACAATCCGGCATGAAATCAATCCGCGCAGGACAGGCGATCCGTGTATTCACGGGCAACTACAAGATCAACTTTCAAATCAACACCCTGGATCCGGATGGCGAGCTCAATGCGGAGGATCGTATCAAGGAGTTCGAACCTTTGTTCAAGCTGATAGGCTCCTCACTAAGGATAGGGAAGTGAGGGGGGGCAAGGGAGTATTGGCACAAAGCTACGATTGTCCTCTGTCTCCTCAAAATGCCTGTTAAAGGCGCCGGATCAAAAAAAGGTGCGCCCTATTTTGGGCGCACCCTCGTCTTGGGTGGGAGATTGCCAATCGGAAGGAATTATCCCTGAGCCTTACTTCTCAGCAAACTGGGCGTCGAAGATGATCTTCGAGGTCGGGAAGTCCAGGGCCTTGACGAAGGCGGCGGACTCGGTGGCACCGAACTCGCGGTCCATGCCGCCGTCTTCCCACTCGACGCTGAGCGGGCCAGCATAGTCGATGTCGTTGAGGGCGCGGATGATCTTCTCGAAGTTGATGTCGCCACGACCCACGGACTTGAAGTCCCAGTAGCGGTTGGGGCGGTGGAAGTCCACATGACCGCCGAAGACGCCGGTGTCGTTGCTCAGATCCCAGGCCACGTCCTTCATGTGGGCGTGGAAGATGCGGTCGCTGAACTTGTAGATGAACTTCACATAGTCCACCCCCTGGTAGCCGAAGTGGGAGGGGTCATAGTTGAAGCCGAAAGCAGGGTGGTAGTTCACGGCCTGAAGGGCACGCTCTGCGCTCGCGATATCGAAGGCGATTTCGGTGGGGTGCACTTCAAGAGCGAACTTGATGCCCAGCTTCTGGAACTCGTCCAGGATGGGGGTGAAGCGCTTGGCGAAGTCCTTGTAGCCGTTTTCGATCTGGCTGGGGAGGTTAGGCGGGAAGCTGTAAACCAGGTGCCAGATGCTGCTGCCAGTGAAGCCGTTGACCACGCTGACGCCGAAGCGCTTGGCAGCGTGTGCCGTCTTGATCAACTCCTCTGCGGCCCGCTGGCGCACACCTTCGGGATCGCCGTCACCGTAGATGTAGTCGGGGAGGATCTGCTTGTGACGTTCGTCGATGTTGTCACAGACAGCCTGACCCACGAGGTGGGCGGAGATGGCAAAGCACTTGAGGCCAGCCTTCTCAATGAGAGCGCGTTTGGCATCGCAGTAAGCCTGGTCCGCCTTGGCGACTTCGAAGTGGTCACCCCAGCAACCAAGTTCCACGCCATCGTAGCCAAAGGTCTTGACCTTGCCGAGCAGAGTTTCCAGAGGGATGTCGGCCCACTGGCCGGTGAAGAGAGTGACGGGTCTGGCCATAATCAGTGTCTTGTAAAGAAGCGTTCAGATTTGGTACTTTCGAGCCAGCGATGCTGTCATGGGGCTGCGAGATTGGCAAAGGGAAAACGGCCGCGACAAGTGGGAAATCACCCCGGAAACGGCGGACGAGTGCCAAAAGCTGGCAGTCGAACGATAAAACTCCAGGAGGGCCGGTAGGGGCTACGCCAGGATCGGTGTGACCACCTTGCCTGCGACATCCGTGAGCCGGAAGTCACGGCCTTGAAAGCGGAAGGTGAAGCGCTCATGATCGATCCCCAGCAGGTGCAGCATGGTGGCGTGCAGGTCGTGGACGTGTACGGGATCCTTGACCACGCCGAAGCCCAGTTCATCCGTTTCACCGTAGCTCACACCGGGTTTGACCCCGCCGCCAGCGAGCCAGGAACTGAAGCAATCCCGGTGATGCTCGCGCCCGTATTCCATCTGGGACCCGGTGCCACGGAGGCGGCCTTGAGAATAGCAGGTGCGACCGAATTCCGAGGTGAAGACCACGAGCGTGTCATCCAGCATGCCTTGATTCTTCAAATCCTGCAGGAGCCCTGCGGCAGGCTGGTCCACCCGGCTCGAAAGGCCTTTGAAGTCCCGCAGGATGTTGCCATGCATGTCCCAGCCGGGCTGGTAGAGCTGAATGTAGCGCACCCCGCGTTGGGCCAGACGACGGGCGAGGAGGCAGTTGGCCGCGAACGTTCCCGGAGTGGAGACCTCAGGCCCGTATAGCCCCTTCACGGCGTCCGTTTCCTGGCTTAAGTCCGTCACCTCGGGTACGGAGGTCTGCATGCGAAAGGCCATTTCATACTGTTCCAGGCGCGCCTGAAGCGCAGCCTCGGGTGCATCGCTTTGGGCCTGAAGTTCCTGCAAGGCTCGTATGGCGCGGCGATTGTTGGCCTCCGTGATGCCCGCAGGATTGCTCAGGAAAAGCACGGGATCCTTGGCGGCCCGGAGCTGCACGCCCTGGTTCTGAGTGGGGAGGAAACCACTGTCCCAGAGCCGGGTGGAGAGTGGCTGGTCCACCGCTCCCTTGGTAATGAGCACCACAAACGAAGGTAGATTGTCATTCAGGCTGCCCAGGCCATAGCTGAGCCAGGCACCCATGCTGGGGCGCCCTGGGAGCTGGGCTCCCGTGCTCATGAAGGTCATGGCCGGATCATGATTGACCGCGTCCGAGTGCATGGACTTGATGAAGCACATGTCATCCGCCATCTTGGCCAGATGGGGGAAGGCGTCGCTGAGCCAGGCTCCGGATTTGCCGTGCTGCTGGAAGGGGATCCAGGAGCCAACAAGAGGGAACTTGGCCTGGTTGCCCGACATGCCCAGCAGAACGGAGCGCCCTTTCTTGAAGGAGTCCGGCAGTTCCTGCCCAACGCGCTCATTCAGAAGCGGCTTGTGGTCAAAGGTCTCCAGATGGGTCATGCCCCCGCTCATGAAGAGACAGATCACCCGCTTTGCCCGAGGAGCGAAGTGCGGCAGACCGGGGCTGCCAGAGCGTACTGCGCCAAGGGGGCGTACGGAACCTGTTTCCTCCGCCAGAAGATCTGCAAAAGCCATTCCGCCCATGCCCAAGGCCGTGCGCGCCAGCATCTGACGGCGGTTAAGGGAACGGGGGGAGGAAGTCATGTTTGGGGGAAAGAAGGTTGGGGGTGGGGCGGGTCATTCCTTCAACAAAGCCTCCTCGCTGCCGAGCAAAACGCGGACCACCATGGTCGTGGCGGCCACTTCTACGGAGGGCAGGCTCGCATCCGCCGGATGCTCGCCATTTTTTGTGCGCAGCGCTTCAACGTCCTGCGGAGTCTGGCTGTAGTGGAGGTGCTCCTCCTCCAGCAGCTTGAGAAGAACGGCGGTCTCTCCGGGTCGAGGGCTGCGACTAGAGGTGAGCCGGAAGGCCTCGGTGACCCGGGCGGTCCGATCCTGCGGATGGGCTCTGACTAGGCGTTCCGCCAACGTGCGAGCAGCTTCCACAAATTCCGGTGCATTGAGCATTGCCAGGGACTGCATGGGGGTGCTGGTCGTGTCCCGCCGGGTGAGGCAGAACTCACGACTGGGCGCGTCGAAGATCGTCATGGTGGGAGGCGGCAGGGTGCGCTTCCAGAAGGTATAGAGACTGCGTCTCCACAAGGCCTCGCCATGATCCTGCTTGTAGTGGATCTGGACGCCGGAATCCTCGTAGAGATTGTCCGGCAGATAGGGGCGTACGGGAGGCCCGCCCATGGTTGGAACAAGCAAGCCGCTGATGGCGAGTGCGTTGTCCCGGATCATCTCCGCGGCGAGCCGGTGGCGGGGGCCGCGGGCCAGCAGACGATTGTCCGGGTCATCTTGCAGCAACTGAGGATCAAGGGGCGTGGAGGACTGCCGGTAGGCGGAGGAGAGCACGAGCATGCGACACAGCCGTTTTACGTTCCAGCCATGGTCCATGAAGTCGGTCGCCAGCCAGTCCAGCAATTCCGGGTGGGTGGGCAGTTCGCCCTGGATGCCAAAGTCCTCAGAGGTCCCGACAATGCCGCGCCCGAAGAACACCTGCCAGATGCGGTTGACTGCTACGCGGGCGGTGAGCGGGTTTCGTCTGTCCACATACCAGCGGGCGAGGCCCAGACGGTTGCGGGGAAACTCTGCGGGCAACGGCAGAATACTCGCGGGGGTTTCTGGAAATACCTGATCTCCGGGCTGGTCGAACTGTCCTCTCGCCAGCACATAAGTAGGACGGCGCGGCTCCATCTCACGCATGACCATGATCTCTCTGGCCTGATTCACCAGATTGTCCTGGGCGGTGCGCAGCTCGTGTAGTTTCTTCAGCGCCGCCTGGCCCTGCGGGTCCTGATCTCTCAGCCAGGCTTCATACCCGGCGTCAGGTGAGGGGGTGGCATCCGGGGCCCGGCCCACAAATGGATGCGTCAGGCCATACCAGATGCCAGCCAGGAAGCCGCGCTCTTCCTGCTTCTTGGGCGGCTGGGGAGGTAGGGCCAACAGGGCGGCTTCCTTGGGGGACAGCGTCTTGTCGAAGATCTTGAAATCGTCGAACGTGGCGTTCTTGATGATCTTGTCGTTGGGGCGATAGCCGATCGTGAGGGCGACATCTTCTTCATCGATATTGTCCTGGAGCCGGACGGCATCGTAGTCGCCCCATTCGGGACGGTACAGGATATCTCGATACAAGTGATCTGACATCACCTCCGCCTCGACCGCTTTGCCATTGATGTACAGTCGCAGCCCAGCCGAGCGGCTGGAGCCGTCATAGCTGGCAACGACATGCGTCCATGCCTTCAGCGGGATGGCCACCTTGGATCGAATCCGGATGGAGTTGCCGGGCGCGTAGTGACTCAGCGAGAACTCGGGGTGGAGATCATTAAGGAGCAGCTCGTAGCCGCGGCTGGCGGCATCCAGGCCACTGCGGGTGCGATGGATCACCACCGCACGGTTCTGCGACTCTTCCGGACGGATCCAGATGGCAATCGAAAAAGGGTCCGACCGCCGGAACACGCCGACATGAGGAAACCTGGCACCATTGTCATCCTCGAACCTCAGGCCGAGTCCGCGGACCCCTTCGCTGGGTTCGATGGATTGACGCGCCACGCCGGTGTTCTTGTCCGGGTGCAGGGTGTCGGAGAAGATCTTCCGCTGGCCGCGTTTCCTATCGCCCACGCTTTCGAACTCGTAGTGTGCCACCGGGGCTGCTGGGGGTGGAGGGCCGTGGTCCTCCACCCACTCGCGGTAGCGTTCACGACTGTTGCCCTGAAGGTTGTCCCACGCAGTTTCTGCCTGCTTGATCTCCTGTAGCATTTGCAGATTGCGCTCCTCGTCCGATGGACTCATGAGCAGCAATCCTGGAGCGGGGATGCCCGCGGTCTGCCGGGGGAAAAGACCGAGCTCAGAGATATTATTGAAAAAGGCTGCCATCTGATAGTACTCCCGCTGAGTGAGGGGATCGTACTTGTGGTCGTGACAGCGGGCGCACTCCAGGGTCAGCCCCAGGATCGCAGTCGAGTTGGTCTTGATCCGGTCCGCTACGTGTTCCTGGCGAAACTCTTCCTCGTTGCTTCCCGCCTCGTTCGATTGCGGCACCAGCCGGTTGAAAGCGGTGGCCAGTACCTCTGTCGTCCGGGGGCGGACGGACAGTTGATCGCCGGCGGTTTGCTGGACGATAAACTCGTCATACGGCAGGTTGTCATTGAAGGCCTGGATGACCCAGTCCCGGTACGGCCAGACGATGCTTTCAGCATCCTCGTGGCGTCCATACGAATCCGCGTAGCGGGCAGCATCCAGCCAGTCGGAAGCCATCCTTTCCCCATACCGTTGACTGGCCAGGAGGCGGTCCACCACGGCCTCATAGGCCTGCGGTGACGTGTCAGCCAGGAAAGCGTCCAATTCCACGAGGGAAGGCGGCAGGCCGGTGAGGTCGAAAGTGACTCTCCGCAGCCAGCGCTCCCGCGAGGCGGGGAGGGCGGGCTCGTGACCTTTGACCCTGAGGTGATTCAGGACAAAGGCATCCACCGGGCTGGTAAGGGGAAAGGTCTCCAGAATCTTTGCGTCTGCCGCCTTCGGCTGGGGAACGGCGTGAGACTTGGGCGGGGTAAAGGACCAGTGCCGCTCGTAAACGGCCCCTTCCGTGATCCATTGCTTCAGCACTTCCCGCTGGGGACCGTCAATGGTCTTGTGGGAGTCCGGCGGCGGCATCACCTCATCCTCATCACTGGAAAAGAGGCGCTCAATCAGCGAGCTCGCCTCTGGCTTGCCGGGGACGATTGCCCCGTCTTTGAGAGCGTCTGCACGCACATCGAGACGAAGGTCTCCCTTTCGCTGCTTTTCATCTGGGCCGTGGCACTGGTAGCAACTGCCCGCAAGGATGGGCTGCACCTGAAAATTAAAGCTGATGGGACTGCCGCTTGCGGCTTGAACGCAGCCTCCTGTCAAGATCACGGCGAGCCCGAACCACCTCGCCAGGGCGGGTGTGGGTGGAGGCAAAAGATTGGGCATGACAGAGGTCCGGCGGCGCACCCGCCATGTTTGTTTGAGGAGTGTGGGGAGGCAAATGAAGGGGTGCTCATGGACCCCTGGTTTTGCCAGCCATGCGGGGGAAGGATAGGGCAGATGAGGCCTTTCGCAACCTCAGGCCGCTGAACCGGAAAACAGAGAAGGCACCGTCTGGAGAGACGGTGCCTTCAAGGAGGTGCAGATGCCGTAATAACTCGCCGGGGAACTAGGCGTTAACCGAGGTCCAAGCTGCGTTGTTCTGGGAAGAGTTGACCACCGCCTCGATGAACGCCATGCCACGCACGCCGTCTTCGATTTTCGGGTAGTCGAGCACCAAGGAATCCGGCGTGTTGCCTTCCAGCTCCGCGCGGATATGGGCGGCGAAGTTGCGGTAAATGTTGGCAAAGGCCTCAAGGTAACCTTCCGGGTGGGCGGGCGGTGTGCGGCCAGCGGCCAGGGCGGCTTTGCCGAGGTAGCCGTTGGCGGTGCGATAGACCTGCATCGGCTGGTCGATCCACTTCACCAGGAGTGTGTTCGGCTCGTTCTGGTGCCATTCCAGGCCGCCTTTTTCACCATACACGCGGATGTTGAGGTTGTTCTCTTCGCCCACGCTGATCTGGGAGGCGTGCAGCACGCCCTTGGCCCCGTTGTCGAAGCGGAGCAGCACGTTGCCATCGTCATCGAGGGCGCGGCCCTCCACGAAGCTGGTGATGTCTGCGGCGAGTTCCTTGATCTGCAGTCCGGTGATGTACTCGGCGAGGTTCTCGGCGTGGGTGCCAATGTCCCCGATACAGCCTGCCGCACCGGAGCGCTTGGGATCGGTGCGCCATTCGGCCTGTTTTTGGCCAGAGGCTTCAATGCGCGTGGCCAGCCACCCCTGCGGGTACTCGACCACCACCTTGCGAATCTTGCCAAGCTTCCCGTCGTGAACCATCTCGCGGGCCTGCTTCACCATGGGGTAGCCCGTGTAGTTGTGGGTCAGGCCGTAGAGGCGGCCGGACTTCTTGACGATGTCTGCCAGAGCCTTGGCCTCTGCCAGAGAGAGGGTGGCGGGCTTGTCGGAAAGCACGTGGAAGCCAGCTTCCAGCGCCGCCTTCGCCGGGGGGAAGTGCATGTGATTTGGCGTCACGATGGAGATGAAGTCCATGCGTTCGCCCTCTGGAAGGGCGGCCTCCTTCTGGATCATCTCCTCGAAGCTGCCGTAGCAGCGATCAGCGGGGAGAAAGAAGTCGCTGCCCGAATCTTTGGACTTTTGGGGGTCGGAGGAGAAAGCGCCGCAGACCAGCTCAATCTGGCCGTCGATGTTGGCTGCGATGCGGTGAACGCCGCCGATGAAGGCGCCGCGACCGCCACCGACCATGCCGTAACGAATTTTTCTGCTCATGGATGGGTAAATAGTGTGTGAGGTGAGAGAAGGAACAGGGAAGAGGGGCAAGGGATTAGGGTCAAGCAAAAAGGCGAGATCTCGCGGGGTTTGGGCGGCTTCTGCCAGAGGGGGCTACTTTTGCCTTTTCCCTGAAAGCTTATCCCTGTATTTGAAGCCATGCTCTCCCTCCGAGGCCTGACCAAGCGCTATGGCGTTCAAACAGCGGTGGATCATCTGTCGCTCGAAGTTCCGGCGGGTCAGATCGTCGGTCTTCTAGGGCCAAACGGGGCGGGAAAGACCACGACGCTGCGGATGGTGACCGGTTTGCTCAAGCCGGATGACGGCACGGCGCTGATCGCCGGGCGGGACATCACGCTGGAGCCTGTGGAGGCAAAGCGGGTGCTGGGGTTCGTGCCCGATTCGGGTGCGGTGTACGAGTCACTCACCGGCATGGAGTATCTCCTGATGGTGGCTTCTCTTTACGGGATCGAGGAAAGCGCCGCTGTGGAGCGGGTGGCACGATTTATCGAGTTCTTTGAGCTCGGGATGGATACGTTGGAGAATAAACTGCTGGGTGCCTACTCCAAGGGCATGCGCAGGAAGGTGGTGATCACCGCTGCACTGTTGCATCAACCCAAGGTGGTGTTCCTGGATGAACCGCTGGACGGGCTGGATGCCAATGCCGCAGTGGGATTCAAGGCGCTGCTGGAGACCCTGGCCCGCGAGGGCAAAACGATTGTGTACAGCTCGCACATCCTGGATGTGGTGCAGCGCGTGTGCCACCGGGTGGCCATCATTCACCAAGGGAGGTTGCTGGTGGATGGCTCGCCGGAGAACCTGATCCGGGAGCATGCCGCGGCCAGCCTGGAGCAGCTCTTCACTCGCCTGACGGGCGCGCACGATCACGAACAGCGTGCTGAATCGTTTGCCCGGTCCCTGCGTTCATGAAAACCTCTGCGAGCCAGAGCAACGGAAAGGTCTTGCGACGCCTCTTTTGGACCCTGTTCTTCCGGGGGCGTGCCACCTCCCGGAAGCGGGGCGAGGAAGGCACCGTGAACCGGCATAGCATGCTGGGAACGCTGGGGTTCTATCTGCTGGTGGGATTCGCCCCCTGTCTGGCCATCAGGGAGGTGGATGTCCTGACATTTTCCGTGATGCTGCATGGGGCCACCCTCTTCCTCGTGGTGATGCATCTGGTGGCCACTGCAGGGAGCGTGCTGTTCAACCGGGAGGAGTCAGAGATTCTTTTGCACCGCCCCGTGACGGCGGAGGAACTGCTCCATGCCAAAACCAGTGTGCTGTGTGGGGTGACGGCCATCATGGCGCTGGCCTTGAATCTCCCCGGCATGGTGGCCGGATTGTGGCTGCGGGATGCCCATTGGTGGTTTCCTCTGGCCCATCTAGTCTCGCTGGGCGGGATGATCGGTTTTTGCGCCGGGGCTCTGGTGGTGGTGTATCAGGTGTGTTTGCGGTGGTTTGGCAGGGACCGGCTGGACAACATCATGACCACGTTTCAGACGCTCCTCACTGTGGTCTTGGTGATGGGGAGCCAGTCTTTCCGCCTCCTGGGGGAGGTGAATCTGGAAGAAATGCGTCGCGCATGGTGGTTGCTGTTCCTGCCGCCCACGTGGTTTGGGGCGATGGATGCCGTGCTCGCGGCACATCAGTCCGAGCTGTGGATGATGATGGCTGCTGGAGTGGGCGTGCTGGCGACGCTGCTGGTGGGGTGGCTCGGCATGCACCGGCTCGCTGCGAGCTATGGGGAGGGACTGGCTCTGCTCAATGAGCAGGGGGCACCTGAAATGAAGTCAACAGGCAAGGCGTGGTGGATCCGTCGGATGGTCGGCACACTTCCACTCCGGCGCTGGCTGGCCCACCCAGTGGAGCGTAGCAGCTTCATCCTCACGGCAGCTTATATGTTTCGTGATCGGGAGACGAAGCTGCGTTTATACCCTGGCATCGCCCAGGTTTTGGCGTTGCCCCTGGTGTTTCTGCTTGCTGGGCGGGCAGGTCGCGGGGGCGGGGTGGACGTGGCCCTGGCGGGAATCTACATGGGTTGGTTGCCGCTGATGGCCATGCAGATGCTGGCGTATAGCGAAAACTGGCGGGCAGCGGAGCTGTTCCAGTCTTCGCCGGAAGGGCGCTGGCAACCCTTGTTTCATGGAGCGAGGAAAGCGGTCCTGGTCCTGCTGGCCATGCCATTGATTGCTCTGCTCTTGATGGTCGTGCTCGCCACCCATGGAATCAGCAAGTGGCTGTTTCTTCTATTGCCCAACATGGTGATGCTGCCCGTGTGGTCCCTTGTTCCGGGTTTGGTGAATGAGTGGCGTCCGTTTGCGACCCCGTATGATGCCCGGGATCAAGCCCGATGGGGGTGCCTGACGATGATGGTGGTGATGGGAGTTTCCTCTGCTGTGGCCATGGCCGGGTGGGGGACGATGAAGGTGGGGGTGTTTCCCCTGGCACTGGTGGGGCAGGTGGTCGTGGTTGGGTTGATCTATCTGGTTCTCGTCCGCAAAATTGATGGCTTGAGCAAAAAAAGGAGCAACCAACATGAGCCTGACATCCGTTGAAGGGCGTGTTGATGAGCGTCACCCCGTCTATTTTTGATTTGCGCACATGCCCTCCGCTTTGACATTTTCCCTCTGTGGCGTCTTGCTGGGGATCGATGTTCGTCACGTGCGGGAGGTGCTGCCCTGCGTGCGCCTGGTGCATCCTCCAGAGACGCCACCTGCGCTTCGCGGGTTCCTCAATCTGCGTGGTGAAATGGTGCCCGTCCTTCGACTCGAGAGTGTGCTGCAACTCGCATTGCGGAACGCGGACTGGGATCCAGAGGAGCAGCTACAGTCACGCATCGTCGTGGGCCGCCTGGGTGAATTGAGCGTGGCCTGGCTGGCAGACGAAGGGGTGGAACTCTTGCGCTACGAGGCCGCTCAGACCGTGCGGCTTCCGGCGGATCATGTGCTTAACAACTGTGCAGACCGGGTCGTGGCCCGCCCGGCTCCGGCGATGTCGATCGTGCTGCTCAGCCCGTCCAAGGTGCTGCTGGAAGGTGAAAATCTCCGTCTGCGGCAGTTGACGACTCGTGAAAAGCTTCGTCAGAACGCTTTTGAATTGGCAGAGCAGGAGGCATGAGCGCGGCGGAACCCATGGCGGATCCCGGGGTGTCTGGCCTGCTCAGCGATCCGGAGTTTCAAAAATTGAAGGAGTGGATCATCTCCACCACCGGCTTGTCATACTATGCCGACAAGGATCGCGACCTCGCGACTGCCGTCGGACGCTGCCAGGAACTGGGTGGCAGGCCAGCTCGGGAGGTTCTTGAGGTTTTGAACCGCCGGGGAGGTCCGGCATTGGACCGTTTGGTAGAAGAGTTGACCATTGGAGAGACCTTCTTCTTCCGGCACCTGGAGATGTTCCATGCCTTGCGAGATCACGTGCTGCCAGACCTCATCCAGAGGCGCGCTGCCCTCAGATCCATCCGCATCTGGAGTGCGGGCTGCTCTGTAGGCGCGGAACCCTACTCCCTGTCCATCCTGCTGCATGATTTGCTGGGGGATGCCGCGCGGAACTGGTCATTCAAGATTGTGGCGACGGACATCAATCGGCGATTCCTCGCTCTTGCCCGTGCCGGTGTCTATGACACGTGGGCGCTTAGAGGCATGGACCCAGCATTGCTCCAACGCACCTTCCACCGGGTGGGGGCCCGCTGGCGGATCAATGACCTGTATCGTGAGGCAGTGACCTTTCGGCATCACAATCTGGTTCAAGACAAATTTCCGTCCATCGAGCATGAGCTGAGCGGCCTGGACCTGATCATTTGCCGGAACGTCATCATCTATTTTGACACGGCGACCAACCGGCGGCTTGCGGACCAGTTTTACCGCAGTCTGGTGCCGGGTGGCTGGCTGGCGGTGGGGCATGCGGAGCCTCATACGGAGATCTTCCGCGCCTTCCAGACCATCAATGCGCCCGGGGCGGTGCTGTACCAGCGGGCCGCAGATGGGAAAGGGGGCGGGATTTTTTCTCCGAATGCGGTGCCCGGCACAGCCCGCACTTCCGCCAAACTATCTCCTCCTGCGGATGCGCAGGTGCAGGCAATGCCAAAGAAGGCGGAAGTTCCGAATTGGCTTCCCGCTGCTGCCCAGTCCAGACCAGCCGCTCCAGAGCCCGTCCTGCAACCGAAGCCAGTGTTGGAAGGACTGCCGGAGATTCAGGAAATATCCAAGGCGGCGGACTCTGGTGACCTGGTAGCCGCCAGAAAACTTGCAGAGGGCCTCGCGGCTGCGCAGCCCCTTCATGAGGGGGCGCACTTCCAGTTGGGACTGGTGTTGTTTCAACTGGGAGAATGGGTAAAGGCGCGGCAAGCTCTGAAACGGAGTCTGTACCTGCGCCGCGATCTGGCTGTCGCCCACTACTATCTGGGACTGGTTCAGCTTGGTTTGGGAGAGTTCGCAGGCCGGAGTTTCCAGAATGCGCGCCGGTTGATCTCCCGCCAGGATGGGGTGACGGTGCTCCCCTGGGGAGATGGATTGACCGCTGGAGAATTGCGTGCCCTGTTGCAACCTTACCATGGAGGCACCTCGACACATGAAGCCTGAGACAGAACGAATCAACTGGGAGCTGGTAAGGCAGCGCATGAAAGAGGCAGAGGCCACCCTGCAGCGGGCGTTTGAGCCAGGGACGGAGGAGCGGGAGGCCGTTTTGCTGCGCCGTGCTGCCGCCCTGGCGGAAAAAAAGGAAACGGGGAGGTCAAACCAGGAGGGCACCCAGCAAGTGCTTCTCTTGCGCGTGGGGGATTCAGTGATTGGCCTGGACGCGTCCCAAGTCTCCCAGATCATCAGTTTCCAACATTGGGCTGCTGTGCCGGACGCTCATGACGCGCTGTTAGGTGTCGTAAACGTGCGGAGTGAACTGGTCAGTCTCTGCAACCCATATCCGTATCTCAAGACGAGTGGGGGTGATGTCTCCGGGTTTGCCCGCGGAGCGGTGCTCCGCCATCCTTCACTGCGCCTGGCTCTGGGCTGTCACGAAGTGCTCGGGTTTGTCCATCTGGCACCGGAAGAAGTAAAAGAAAACAATGTATTCGAGGCCGCAGGAAGGCTGGGGGTCCTCTTGGACGCGAATGTTGTTCTTGAACCCTTTTACAGTCTTGTTCCCGCCTAAGACGTTTTAAGTTTACCATCTATACCCTTGTCCATGAATTCCTCTCCCAACGTCTGGCGTGATCTCAAGGTCGGCACCAAACTCACTCTCATTCCGCTGTTTTTCCTCGGAGCCCTGGCAACGATCCTCTATTTCACTGTCAGTACGCTGGACAGTCAGCAGGACAAATTTCTCGTACTTGAGCTGGTAGGGCGTCAGCGGACCTTGCAACAGCAGCATTTTTCCACGGCCCTGTTGCTAATGGAGAAGCGTACGACCCGGGAGAAGCTGGACTATGTGCGGAAGGTTTGGGTGGGCACACAGGAAGGGTTGCTCAATGGTGGGGAGGTGATTGAGCGCCTGAACCGGCCGGAGATGGTGGAGGTGCCCCCCGCCCCAGAGGGCGCTGTACGTGACAATCTGCTGAAGCAGGCCCAGCTCATCACGGTCTCCATCGATGACACGGACCGTCTCGTGGCCATGGAAAAGACCGCGCCTGACTTCGCTCCGCTGCTGACCAGTCTGCTGCAACGAGAGGCTGAGATTCAGGACCTCGGCATCGTCATTAACAAAGGGTACACGCAACTGTTGCAGGAACAGTCGCGGGAGCTGGTCTCCAAGGAGGTGCTCATCACGGTGATCGTAGGCGCACTGGGTTTCCTGATAAGCTGGCTGGTGGCGAGGAGCATTACCGGGCCACTACAGCGGTTGGTGAATCTGGCAGACAACGTTTCCCGTGGCAATTTACGCACGGAGAAAGCGGCGATCGCAAGCCGCAATGAACTGGGCCAGTTGGGAGACGCCTTCGACAACATGGTGATCAACCTTAAAGATCTGAGTGGCCAGATCCTGGGAGTCACGGGGAACATCAACTCCGCTGCGGCGGAAATCCTGGCCTCCACTCAACAGCAGGCTTCCAGTACCAAGGAGCAGGCGGCGACGGTGCAAGAAGTCTCGGCCACAATGCAGGAAATCACGCAGTCCGGTGCAGAGATTGCGGACAAGGCCAAGCAGGTGGCCGCCAGTGCGGAGGCCACCTCTGCCGCCAGCCAGTCTGGCGTGGGGGCGGTGCAGGCAACCACAAAGCTCATGGAGGGCATCCGTCAGCAAGTGGAGGACGTGGCGGTGAAAATCGTGGGGCTTAGCGAGCGGACTCAGGCGATTGGTGACATCATCAGCACCGTCAACGAGATCTCTGACCAGTCCAACCTTCTGGCGCTCAACGCCAGCATCGAGGCGGCCAGCGCCGGGGAGCATGGCACCCGGTTTGCCGTGGTGGCAGGCGAAATGCGCAACCTCGCCCAGCGAGCCAAGGAAAGCACGGTGCAGGTGGGGGGGATTCTTGGAGAAATCCAACGGGGCATCAACAGCACGGTGATGCTCACGGAGGAGGCGGTGAAGCGCTCTGATTCCGGAAGGCAGCAGGCCCAGGTGACAGAGCAGACCATTCATCAAATGACGCAGACGACAGTGGAAAGTGTGCACGCGTTCCAGCAAATCATAGGGGCCACCAGTCAGCAGCAGATAGGCTTTGACCAGGTGACGCAGGGGATGCGCGATATCAGGCAGGCGGCTGAGCAGACCGCCATTGGGACCGCCCAGCTTGAGAAGGCGCTGGGCAATCTCAACGAACTCAGCATCCAGCTCCGCATGGCGGTTGGCAAGTATCAGCTATAATTGCTGCTCTCCCCCTTCATTCGGTTCCGAATTTTGAAGCTCCTTCGTGTCGTCCTCTTCTGACATCCAACAGCGTGTGCTCGCGGCGTTCCGTTTGGAATATCGTGAGCAGGTCGCCGTGCTCCGCTCGCTGGTGGAGGCCTGGCCCTTGGCGGAGGGGCCCTTGTTCGATGAGGCATTCCGCATGGCCCATAGCATGAAGGGTGGGGCGCGGGTCTGTGATCTTCTGGATGTAGAACATCTGGCGCATGATCTTGAAAGCCTGCTTTCTGAAGTGGCCAAAAGGCACGTTCCGGCGGATGACGCCGCGAAAGAACGGATGATCCAGATTATTGATGAGGTGGATGACCTCATGATTCTGGAATGCAGCGGGGCAACCGGCCTGGGCACCGATGCGAGCATGACGCCGACAGAGTCTTTCGTGAACCAGGAGCCTGAAGTGGCGTCCCATTCCGAGCTTGAGCCCGGAGACCGCCTGCCTGTTGCCAAAAAGGCGGTGCCGACGGGCGGGGGCGGGCACGACAGCTTGAGGATCCATGCAGGTCATCTGGACAGGCTGTTGCAATCCAGTGGACAACTCGTGGCAGAGGCCTCAAGGCAGGAGGCCTTGGGCCGTGAACTGGAAGAGTTGTTTGAGCAAACCGAGGCGCTGCGGCGATCCAGTGACCGCAATACGGCGGGTCCGGCAGAACTGCACGCTGGCCTGGTGGCGCTGAGCAAGCAGCTCCAGCGTGTGCGATTGCAGCAGCAGCAGGCGGGATGGTCTCTGCGTACATTGGGCGAGCGCCAGTTGGAAGAAGTGCGTCACATTGGGATGGTCCCCATCAACACCGTCTTTGAGGGATTTCCCAAGATGATGCGTGATCTGGCGGCCGAGACCGGGAAGAAAGTGGATTTCACAATCAACGGTGGCGAACTGCAAGCAGATCGTGCCGTGCTGCAATCTCTAAAGGATCCCGTGATGCACGCTCTTCGGAACGCGATGGCGCATGGGATCGAGTCGCCCTCCAGACGTCGAGCGACGGGGAAAGATGAGACTGGAGCGGTCCGGTTGGACATTGAGGTAATCGGACAGGTGCTGAGGCTTTCGGTCTCGGATGATGGCCAGGGGGTGGATCTTTCTTCAGTGCGTGCGCAGGCGCTGCGTAATCGTCTGGTGACTCCAGAGGTGGCCGAAAACTTGGAGGACTTCCAGTGGCTGGACATTCTTTTTGAGCCACGTTTTTCCACGACGGCGGAGGTCACCCGTGTCTCGGGGCGGGGAGTTGGCCTGTCCGTGGTGAAAGACCGCGCCACCCAGTTGCAGGGCTCTGCACGCATGCTGCAAAACCCGGGAGGGGGCTGTCAGTTGATCGTGGAAGTGCCTGTAAGTGTGTCCACCCATCGCCTCCTGCTGGTGCGTACGGCGGGGCGGACCTTTGCGCTGGGCATGCGTGGGCTGGATTCGCTGCATCGGGTGACGAATGTGCACACCGTGGAAGGACGCTCCGTGATCATGCATGAAGGACGGCCCGTCCCCCTGGTGACGCTGGGGCCTGCGTGCGGGTTGCCGCCGAGTCTGGTTCGTCATGAGGACGGTCACTTGCTCGTGGCGGTTTTGAAAGGGGATCGACCCCTGGCTCTCAATGTGGAGGAGTTCGTGGGTGAGACCAGTGCCCTCATCAAGGCCCTGCCGCATCCGGCTTCGTTGTCGCCGCACTTCTCAGGTGCCATTTTTCTGGAAGGGGGCGAAGTGGCTCTGGTCATCAATCTTCCGGGTTTGATGCAACGTTTCCTTGGAGCCACTTTGCGCGAAGAGAAGCCTGCGGCGACGGTCAGAAAAAAGCCGGTCGTCCTGGTGGTGGACGACTCCTTCACTGCCCGTACGCTTCAGAAATCCATCCTGGAAGCTGCCGGCTACGCAGTACGGGTGGCTGTGAATGGAAAAGCCGCCTATGACATGCTCAGGGCGGATCCGGTGGATGCGGTGGTGTCCGACGTTCAGATGCCTGAGATGGACGGTTTCCAACTGCTGTCTGCGATGAAGAATCACTCCCGCCTCGCTGATCTGCCCGTCGTGCTGGTCACTTCCCTGAACAGCCGTGAGGATCAGGAGCGCGGTCTGGCCCTGGGTGCCGATGCTTATATCGTGAAGGAGCGCTTCGACCACCGCGAATTGCTTGATACCATACGACAGCTGGTCTGAACCGGCTTTGACCACCTGTCTCCCAACATCCCAACCTCTCCCTGCATTGACGAAAAAGACCACAGTGATGATTGTCGAGGACTCTCCGGTGATCAGCATGTTCCTGGAGCACATCATCAGTCAGGATCCCCGGCTCCAGGTGGTCGCATCGGTCAGGAGTGGAGAGGAGGCCCTCGCGGTGCTGGATCGCGTGAATCCGGACGTGATCTCACTGGACATCCGCCTGCCGGGAATGAATGGCCTGGAGGTGACCCGCCGCATCATGTCGGAGCACCCGACACCCATCGTGGTTGTTTCCTCAAGTGTGGAAGATGAAGAGCTCAACATCTCCATGAATGCGTTGCGGATTGGGGCGCTTTCCGTCGTGCAAAAGCCGGTGGGCATGAGCCATCACGACTACGCCGACCTGGCTGCGACGCTGTGCACGAAGCTTTTCATCATGAGCCAGGTGCGCGTGATCCGGCAGCGGTATCGAGTCACCTGGCCAGGGATGCCCGTGCCCTCCCCGGCGACGATGGTTCCTCTGCCGAAAGCGGGGCGCTGGCGGCCGACTGTGATTGGCATGGTGGCCTCCACGGGAGGCCCGAGTGCGCTGGTCCGGGTTCTCGGGGATCTTTCTCCTGCGGTCAAACAACCGATCGTGGTGGTGCAACACATCACTCCGGGTTTTGTGCGCGGGTTTGTAAACTGGCTGAATGATGTGCTGCCTGACCGGGTGGTGATCGAAGGAATGGCCCAGATGCCGCTGGAAGAAGGCATGGTCTATGTGGCTCCTGCGGACCGGCATGCGGTGTGTGTGCCAGGCATGCGCCTCGGGCTGCTGGACACACCCGCTGTCTGTGCGCAGAAGCCTTCCGGGACGGTCTTGTTTCGATCCATGAGCCAGGTCCATGGTGCAAAGGCGCTTGGTGTGCTGCTCACGGGGATGGGGGAGGACGGCGCGGTGGGGTTAAAGGAAATGTGTGACTCCGGTGGGCTTACCTTTGCGGAGCATGAGTCCAGCGCCGTGGTGTACGGCATGCCGGGTGCGGCGGTGCGCCTGGGGGCGGCCCGCGAAGTATTGCCGGTTTCGGAAATCGGACCACGGCTCAATGTGGTCTGTCAGAGCGGGGAGGTTTCCCATGCCTGAGCATCGCAGCCATATCGTCCTGGTGGAGGATTCTGCCAGCCAGGCACTCAAACTGATTTCCCTGCTGGAAGCTGAAGGCTGGTTGGTGACCTGGGTTTCCACCGCGGAGGAGGCCTTTATTACGCTGCGCGACAAGCGGCCAGATCTGGTGCTGCTGGACTACTATCTGCCCGGCATGCGGGGGGATGAGGTCTGCCGTCGCATCAGAATGCATGTGGACAGCCGCAGTCTTCCGATCGTGATCCTCACAGCCCAGGAGGACAAGGAACTGCAAGGGTTGGACAGCGGCGCTGATGATTTCATTCTCAAGTCAGGCAATCCGGAGTATCTGCTGCTAAGGGTCCGGACGCTTCTGCAAAAGGCACGCCCTGAGGGGCGCATCTTTGCCGGGGGTGACACCGGCTTCCGGACGGCCCGCTTGCTGGCCATCGATGACAGCCCCACCTTCCTGGAACATCTGAGGGGTGAGCTGGAGCGGGAGGGATACAAGGTGGACACTGCACTGGATCCCCTGACCAGCCTGGACTTGGTGAGGAAGAACAAGTACGACGGCGTCATCATCGATCTCCTCATGCCCAAGATGGATGGGTTCGAGGTCTGTCGCAGAATCAATGAGCTGCGCCACCAGTTGGAGGTGCCGCTCATTACGATCGTGCTGACCGGAGCGGAGTCCCGGGACAACCTCTTTCGTGCCCTGGAGGCAGGGGCTGACGACTTTGTGGGCAAGTCAGGCGACTACGCAATCCTCAAGGGGCGGATACGGGCTCTGCTAAGACGGAAGTTTTATGAGGAGGAAAACTCACGCATCCTTCATGAATTCCGTGCCCGGGAACTGGAGGCGGCGCGGGAACGCGTGGCCAAGGAGGCCGCAGAAGCCCGGGCGGCCCTTGTTGAAGAACTACAGCAACGGGAGGAGGAGCTGCGCAGTTCCAGGGAAGAACTGAAGAGAGCCAACGAGGCGAAGGACCAGTTTCTGGCGGTGTTGAGCCACGAGCTGCGCACACCGCTCAGCCCGGTGCTGGCAGTCGTGGCAGAGTGGTGTGACCGCCCCCAGGTGCCTGAGGAACTGCGACGTGACCTTCAGATGGTGAAGCGTAATATAGACCTGGAGGCGAGGCTGATCGACGATCTTCTGGACCTGACCCGGATCATTAAAGGCAAGATGGAGATGCGGGATGATGAGGTGGATCTGCGCGAACTGTTGAGCCACGCCGTGGAGATATGCCGTGAGTCTCGCACGGGACTGGACCGCATTGTCACTCATGATACTGCTGCACAGACCCGGGTGCGAGGGGATGCCATGCGTCTCACTCAGGTGTTGTGGAATCTTCTGCGCAATGCCGTGAAGTTCACTCCAGAGGACGGCACGGTTCGTGTGAGTCTGAAGTCCGTAGCATCCGGGACCGCTGGAGGTGATGCTGTTGTGATCGAGGTGGCAGACAATGGCATCGGCATCGCTGCGGAAGACATTGGCAGAATTTTCGACGCCTTTGATCAGGGTAATCGGACGGTGACCCGGCAGTTTGGTGGTCTGGGGCTGGGGCTGGCCATCAGCAAGGCCATCGTTGAGTTGCATCACGGCACTCTCACGGCGGCAAGTGCAGGCCGGGATATGGGGGCGACCTTCACCCTTACGCTTCCCCTGTTTAAAGGGCATGCCGTCTCCGATCTGGTGCTGCCCGCCTGCCAGCCTTCATCAGCACCCGTTGCAACTTCTGCGAAGCCCGCTGGATTGCGCATTTTGCTTGTCGAGGATCATGAGGACACGCGGGAAGTCATGCGACAGCTCTTGCAGCGGCGTGGGCATGTGGTTCTTGTGGCTCGCAGTGTGGCCACGGCACTGGCGGTATTGGAAGATGGTGAGCCTGTGGATCTGCTGATCAGCGATTTGGGACTCCCCGATGGGAGTGGGTTGGACCTCATGAAATCCATCCGGGCCCGGCTGCCGCTCCGTGCAATTGCCCTAAGCGGTTACGGGATGGAGGATGATCACCGCCGGTCTCGTGAGGCGGGGTTTCAGGAACACCTGGTCAAGCCAGTGAATTTTTCCGATCTGCTGAAGGCGATCGACCGGCTGCGATAACAGGTGAGGCGCAGCCAGATAAAATAAAAAGCGGCCGGGGATGGCCCGGCCGCTGAATGAAAAAACGATGCTACGATCCGCAGTCGGGATCAAGAGAGGGAGGCGAGGGCGGCCTTCACTGCTTCAAAGTTGGGCAGCTCTTTTGGGGAAGGCGTCTGCTCCGAGTACTGGATCACTCCATCTTTGTCGATGACGAAGGCGGAGCGTGCAGAGGTGTCGCCGATGCCAGCCAGTCCCGGGAAAAGAACGTCGTATGCCTTGGTGGTTTCCTTGTTGAGGTCGCTCACCAGCGTGATGCTGATTTTCTCCTTCTGGGCCCAGGCTTCTTGGGCAAAGGGGCTGTCCACGCTCACGGCGATGACGTCGGCATTGAGATCACCATAGCTGCCGAGGCCCGCAGTGATGTCACACAATTCCTGGGTGCAGACGCCGGTGAATGCGAGAGGGAAGAAGAGCAGCACGGTGTTCTTGCTGCCAAAATTGGCGCTCAAAGTTACATCTTTGAGACCATCGGCGGTCTTGCTCTTGAGCGTGAAATCCGGGGCGAGGGTACCGACTGCGAGAGGCATGAGAAGAGGGAGAGTTGGGATTCAGGTTTACGGTCATGACGCCGGGCGTCCGACTTGGCCGATTGTAGGCGGTCCGGTGACGGGGTCAACAAATCAACTCGTCAGCTCGCACCTTGACTTGATTCCGAAGCGTCACGAGGGGAACGTCGTACGTTTCCTTCTTGAACTGTCTATGTCCGAAGCTGCGCTCAATCCTTTCCAAAGCATCACTGATCACATCCGGCACCGTCGTTCCGTCAAACCAGCGGACATGGATCCCGGTCGGCCGGTGGGGCGGGGGCTCTTGGAGGCATTGATGGAGAATGCGAACCAGGCACCCACGCATGGGATGACGGAGCCCTGGAGGTTTCATGTCATACAGGGAGCCGCCCGCGCTGATCTCGCCACGTGCATGCAGGCTGTTTACCGGGAGATCATGCCCGCTTTGGAGTTTCGGGAGGACAAATACCGGAAAATAACGGAGAGCACCCAACTTGCGCCTGTCATCATCGCTATCGTCATGGCCCGTCGAGGGGGGGCTAAAATACCGGAGCTGGAGGAAATTGAGGCTGTCGCCTGTGCGGTGCAGAATCTGCATCTGAGTGCCAGTGCTGCGGGTCTGGCGGGCTATTGGTCCACCCCGGCCTTAGTGTATGAGCGGCAATTTGCCGACTGGTTGCAGTTGGGACCTGATGACCGTTGCTTGGGCCTGTTCTATCTGGGCTGGCCCAAGCCGGGGTTTGTGTGGCCGGAAGGTCGTCGCAGTCCTGTGCAAGGCAAGATCACCTGGCATGGAGAGGCCACCGTAGAATGAGCTGGTGGCATGATATGGTGAATTGGTTTCAGGGCCTGGAGATTGGGCACTGGATGGTGTGGTGCCTCACCGTGGTGCTGATGCTGGTCGGCATTCTGGGTACGGTGGTGCCCATGTTACCCGGCCCAGTGCTCCTCTTTGTCGCCGGTGGACTGCACACGCTGCTGATGCCGGAGCACGGGATGAGTCTCTGGGGCCTGGGCATCATGGCGCTATTGCTAGCGGGCACGTTTGCCGTGGATTTTCTCAGCGGAGCAGTTGGCTCCAAATGGTTTGGAGGCAGCCGCTGGGGATTCTGGGGCGTCTTGGTCGGCGGGATCGCAGGCCTGTTTTTTGGGCCATTGGGATTGATCTTTGGCCCTCTCATCGGTGGCTTTGCCTTTGAGGTTTTCTTTGCAAAAAAGAAATTCAACCCCGCCATGAAGGCGACATGGGGCACGGTGGTGGGGACTACCATGGGTATGGTGCTCAAGCTGGGGCTGAGCATCGCCATGGTGGTGTGCTTCCTGGTGGACGTGTTCTGGTGGTGACAACTGGCATGGGAATGCCAGTCGCCAGACTCATGAACCCCAGAGGGGGGCGAGCGCCACTTACCGGGGCTTCTTCAAGTGCCAGGAAGTGGACTGCTCATAGGCATGGGCAGCGCGGAGTAGGGTGACCTCGTCCAGTGCCCGGCCGACCATCTGGAGCCCTACGGGCAACGCGGTGCCGCCATCTTCCACGAACCCGCACGGTACGCTGATGCCGGGGAGTCCGGCAAGGTTGGCAGGGATGGTGAAGAGGTCTGCCAGGTAGATGGAGAGCGGATCATCGCTGTGGGCACCGAGCTTGAATGGAAGCTCGGGAGTGGTGGGGGAGAGAACGATGTCCACCTTCTTGAACGCCTCGTCGAAGTCCTTGCGAATAAGGGTGCGGGCCTTCTGAGCCTTCACGTAGTACGCATCGTAATACCCCGAACTCAGCACATAGGTGCCGAGCAAGATGCGTCGCTTCACCTCGGGGCCAAAGCCCTCAGCACGTGTCGTGAGATAATGATCCAGTACGTCTGTAGTGTTCTCTGCACGGTGGCCGTAGCGAACACCGTCGAAACGCGAGAGGTTCGTGGAGGCCTCGGCTGGTGCGATGACATAATAAGTGGCAATCCCCACGTCCGTGTGAGGGAGGCTGATTTCTTCCACGATGCCGCCCAAGCCTTGAATATGAGTGATGGCGGTCTCGACCGCGCTGCGGATGCGGGCGTCCACTCCATCGACGAGGTATTCCTTGGGAAGGCCAAAGCGCAATCCTTTGATGTCCTGCCCCAGACCGGTGGTAAAGTCGGGCACGGTCGCGTCAAGCGAGGTGCTGTCACGCCCGTCTTTGCCACAGAGATGATTGAGGACCAGGGCGGCGTCTTCGACGGTCTTGGTGATGGGGCCAATCTGGTCGAGCGATGAGGCAAAGGCCACGAGACCGTAGCGGGATACGCGGCCGTAGGTGGGCTTCAGCCCCACGCATCCGCAGAACGCCGAGGGTTGTCGGATGGAGCCGCCTGTGTCTGAGCCCAGGGCAGCGATGGCAATGTCGCCACCCACCGCGGACGCGGATCCGCCGCTGGACCCGCCGGGCACGCGTTCTGTGTCCCACGGGTTCCGGCTTGCGAAGAAGGCGGAGTTCTCGGTGGAGGAGCCCATGGCGAACTCGTCCATGTTCAGCCTGCCCAAGGTCAGAGCACCCGCTGCATGCAGCTGGTTCACGCAGGTGGCGTTGTACGGTGAGGTGTAGTTTTCAGCAAGGAACTTGGAGGCGCAGGTGCAGGGTGCCCCTTTGACATTGATGTTGTCCTTGATCCCGATGGGGATGCCTCCCAGTGGCTTGCTGATGTCCGCATTCGCCGCGTCCGCCAAGGCACGCTCGGCATCCACAGAGAGGTAAGCCTTGAGCGTAGGATCCTGTTTCTCAATAGAGGCCAGCACATCCTTGACGATGTCCGTAGGGGTGATCTCCTTGCTGAGAAGTTGCTTGCGGAGGGAGGCGATGGATTGAGCGGCGAGGGACACGGGAGAAAAACGAAAGGCAGGGTGCGAGGTGGCAGGGGCGAATAGGGTTGTCGCGGGCTATTCCACGACCCGGGAGATCAGGAACTGCCCGGCGGTTTTTCGGGGGGCGTTGGCCAGAGCCTCAGCACGGTCCAGCCCTTCCACGGGCACATCTTCACGCCAGACGTCATAGATCGGCGTGGCGTGTGCGGTCAATTCGACACCCGACAGGTCATGGCCTTCCAGAGTCTCCATATAGTCCAGCACCTTGGCGAGCTGCGCCTCGTACTTTACCGCCTCTTGGTCGGTCAGCTTGAGACGGGCGAGCTTTGCGGTGTGTTGAATGTCGATGTGATGGGCCATGCCCCCCTAATGGAAAGGCGGAGGCGGCAAAGTCAAGCCTCTGGGATATGTGGGAAGGAAAATGGGCGGAGGCTCTGGAGGCCATGGCCGGGCACAAAAAAAGCGGGGCCGCATGACGCGAGCCCCGCAAAAGGATCAAGAGGCTGGGGGGACTAGAAGCCGCCCTGGGTGCGCATCCACCACTGGTAGAGCCACGCACAGGCTCCGATCAGGATGATCGCCGTAACGGCGAACTCCGCCCACTGCACCATCGTCTTGCGGTTGCGGGCGCGGGTCTGCGCCAGCGTGAGCCGACGTTCGCCTTGGGCAAATCCACGGCGGGCGGCAGGCTCAGGAGGCAGGGTGTCCCGGTACTTGATGCGGCGCTCCTGGGCCTGACGGGAGGCTGACACAATGTCCATTTCCACCCGGAGGATCCGGGTCTGCAGGTCATCGGTCTTTTCCTTGAGGGTGCGGGTGCTGGCGGCCTTGTCCTGCTTCGTCAGAGACTTGGCAGTCTTGGCGGAGGGCTTGCGTACACGTACGTTGCTGGACATGGGAGTGCGGCTTGGGGTTAGAGGAACAACTTAGCCAGCAGCATGAGCAGGGCTATGCCTGCAAGAAGCGGGAGGGTGAAGGCGAATCCGGCGCGAAGCCAGCTCTGGAAATCCTGCGGGAGTGCCCCGCCGCCCAGTTGTGAGTTGACGAGGAACGAGGCCTGGCTGCCCTCAGGCAGCACGGTGGCCAGACGACGGCTCGCCTTGCCAAATTCGTTCTCGGCATCTTCAACCGCACCAATGGCGCGATCGAGCTCTTCGTTGAGGTCGCAACGCTTCCAGGTCTCGGGGCGGATGGTGCGGAGGGCTTCGAGGTGGTGCTCAAAGGACTCACGTGCCACCGAGATCTCCTCGATGATTTTTTGCGCGTTGTAGAGCTCGCGCTCAAGGCGGGCAAGGTTCCGGGAAACTTTTTCGGTGATTTCACGCCGGCCCGTGGTGAAGCGTTCTTCCTTGAGACGCTGGGCCTCCAGTTCCTGCGCTTCGCGCTGGGTGCGATCAAGCTCCTGGCGGAGCTTCAGCAGAGATTCCTGCTTGCTCTTGAGCTCACTGAACGGGTCATCGCTGACGGAGGAGGTGGGAGCGCTGTGGCTCACCATCTGGCTGTGGCCATTCGGCTTGGCAGCGTAGTCACTGAAGTCATCCGACTCCTCGAAGCGAAGCACCGGTGCTTCCCTGTCATAGTACATCGAACTTGTAGCGGCTTTAGGCATGACAGACGAGTTTGGTTTACCCGTCTAAGTATTACAGCTCTCCTAAGTTTGCGAGGGTTTTCGTGCGGCGAAGGGCGAAATAGTATGGAATTCCACCAATAAGTACTGTTAATATGAACAGTGCTCCAATGGCCGATGCTTCTAATCCATAAATATTTTCCAGAGGCATGGGAGAAGCCGCCCTGCGACTGATCACAGTGGGGACTATGAGCACCGTCATGGCGATGGCAATGTAGAAGAAGCTGGCCACCAGACAAAGGGTGCCGCCGAAGCTGGACACGATCTTGGCAGAGTTCGTCTCCCTTAGATTAGGCAGCAGGGTGCCCAGAGAGAGGGCAAGGGCATTGAGACCGACGGTCATGAGGACGATGGCGGATACAAAGAACACGGCGCGATGCAGAGGCAGCTTCAAGCTGAAGCATGACACTACCACCAGCAGGGTGGTGAGCGGTGTGGAAGCGGCGAGATTGAGCCACAGCTTTTGCTGGATCACGCGGGTGAGAGGAAAAGGGGCAAGGCCCAGTATCCAAAGACGCTGCCCCTCCAGGCTGAACTGGGGGAAGACAAAACGCGTCGTGAGGGTGGACATGGCGAGGCAGCACACCGTGAGGTTGAGGTGGCTGATGATGGCGCTCCAGGTGGGGTCCTTGTAATTGTAGCCCAGGTTGCGCAGGTTCGAGGTATAAAGCAAGAGCAGGCCGAAGATGAGCGTGCACTGGCCCCACTGCATGGGTTCGCGGAGAAACGTAAGGGCATCCTTGCCCACCAGGGCCAGGGTGCTGCGGCGGAAGGGGGTCACTCTGCGCAGCAGGAACTCGGGCCGGGTGTTGTGGTTGGCAAACACCGCCTGACCGTTGGCGATGTTGCGCAGCTCCGAGTGCTGAAGTGCGCGGTTCCAGGAGGGGTAAAAGTAACGGTTGGCGACCAGGGCGGTGAGGATCCATGCGGCCATGGCATTGCTCAGCAACAACAGGGTGAAGAACATTGCCCGGCCCGGGAGCTCGCGTCCAGAGGCGATCACCACCTCGGCCACCCATGAGCTTGGGAGGAGAGGATGGGTGCAGATTTGCGTGTGCCCGAGGATCTGTCGCACGTTGGTGGCCACGTCGCTGGAGACAAACTGCCCCGTCTGGCTGTCGCGAATCTGCCAGATGATGTAAACCACCATGCCCAAGACCAGAGTGCCTCCCACCTTCAGCCACCAAGGGCGGTAAAACTTGACCACCATGAGCAGAAACCAGGTGCTGACATTGGAGGCGAGGGCGATGAGGCACACGACGGCTGCCAGACTGGAGATGTAAAAGAACGGGCCGGCTTCAAAAATCCTGCCAAACCCTGCCAAAATGGGAGCGCTCAACAGAATGAGGCCCCAGCTGGAAATGAGCAGACCCTCAATGGTCTTCCAGATCACGATGCTGCCATGAGGCATGGGCAGGCTCAGGTGCCAGCCCGTCTCCTGGCGGCGGAAAAGACTGATCCCTGTGATGGCCGCGTTGGACATGACCAGCATCAGGAAAAAGAAGAAAAACAGCAGGTAGAGCATTCGTTCGGTAAGGAGCGGCCCCAGTAGGGGGAGGGCATGAACAAAGCTGAGGCCCCGGTTCACCAGCAGGTAGGCTGCTGTCATGTACAGCAACATGAAGGCTGAAATGGTGAGCGTCATGAGTCGCTTCTCGCCTAAATCTTCTCTCAGGCGGTGTCTCAGGGCTGAGAGATGGGCACGGGCTTGGGCAAGGATCGCCTTGGCGTGGGTCATTTGTCAGTATTGTCAGCTGTCGCCCCCCGCGGGATCAAGTAAAAGTCCCGGTAGCAGTGCGCCCAAATGGCATTTTTCGGCCATGGACCGGATTTTCTTGATTTGAGCGGATCTTTTAGCCAAAAATGAGCGCTTCGACCTCATGCGGGTCTGAATCGCACTCTTCATTCAATACGAAAATTATGTTGCATAGTCTTATTAGCCTCAAGATGGCCGCGATGGTGGCGGCCCTCGGACTCAATACCGCAGAGTGGTCGAACCCCTCGCCTGAAATGACGGCCCAAGTACAAAAGCTTGCCGACGCCATGGGCAACATCTCCTCGGGGGATACCTCCCAGGTGGGGACGGCGGTCAACGAGACGATCAAGAAGATCAAAGATCTCGCCGACACCAAGGGCGACAAGGATGCCCAGTTCGCGGTGGGACTTTTCCTTCAACAGAGCAATCAGCAGGGGGCGCTGGACCAGGCACTTGAGTACTACAAGAAGGCCGCAGCCCAGAACCAGCTTCAGGCCATGAACAACCTTGGCTTCATTCTTGCCGCTTCCGGCAAAGAAGAGAAGGTCACGAAGGAAGGCGTGGACTGGATCCAGAAATCCGCTGACAAGGGCTTGAATGCTGCCCGTCGCAACATGGCCCAGATCCACCTTCGTGGTCTTGCAGGCTACAAAGTGGATCCCAAGGCCGCTGAGGCACTGCTTGAAGTGGCCAGCAAGGACAAAGACAGTCAGGCCAAGTTTGAACTGGCCCAGTTTTACCTCGGCGCAGGTGGCAAAGAGAATCAGAATGACGACAAGGCCTGGGCGCTTTTGAACGAGGCGGCTGACCTTGGCAACCCGGGAGCGCTGGCCAGCCTTGGCTCAGTTCTTTTGGATGGCAAGAAGGTTGGCGAGAAAACCATTGCCGCAGATCCTGCCAAAGCCGTGGCCAAATTCGAGGAACTGGCCAAGCAGAACAACGCCACTGGCCTCCGGATCATGGGTGAGCTGCATGAGAGCGGTCTTGCTGGCGTGACGAAAGACTTCGAGAAAGCTCTCGACTTCTATCGCCGTGCTGCCCAGGGCAATGACTCAATCGCTCAAGTTCGTCTTGCTGGCTTCTACGACAAGGGTGTGGACCTCGACAAGAGCGACAAAAAGATCGACGTCGCCCCGAACGCGGCTGCCGCTCTTGAGTTGTACCGACTGGCTGCCCAGAGCAATGTGCCTCTGGCCATCTACAATGTGGGCACCTTCTATGAAGAAGGTCGTACCGTGGACAAGGACCCGACCAAGGCATTCGCCTACTTCCTGCAATCTGCTGTGAACGGTCTGGCTTATGGGATGCAGAAAGCGGGTGCCTACTACCTGAATGGCAGTGGCACGCTGAAGGATCCCGTCGCCGCTGCGGGCTGGTTCGCCCGCGCCGCTGCCGCTGGTCTTCCGGAAGGCCTCCTCAGCTACGGTCTCGTGAGCGAGCAAGGTCTGGTGATCGACAGCGACAAAGGGTCTCCTTATCAGGCCGCTGCCGCCTCCTACCTTGCGGCTGCAGATTCTCCTGCCGCCAGTGAGGCCGTTCGACTCGAAGCATTTGTCCGTCTCGGAAGCCTTCACTACCGCGGCCTCATGGTTCCCGTTGGTGACACTGCCAAGCCTGACTTTGAATCTGCTTATGTGTTCTTCAAGCAGGCCCAGGAGATCGATCCCAAGAACGAAGTGGTGAAGGGTGCTTTGGATGCAGTGACGAAGGGCAACAAGGCCCTCACTCAAGACAAGATCCAGAAGGCTGAGGCCACCATCGCCCGTATGAAGACGGATCGTGAAGCTCGCAAGGCTAAGGCTGCTGCTGATGCCAAGGCTACTCCTGCGGTGACGCCGCCCGCCGCAGCGCCGGCTGCTGCCCCGGCACCCGCCGCTGGTGCGCCTCGCAAGCCCGCTACTCGCTAATTGGCGGGTCAGGGGAATTTGGTTCCTGATTCACTCCTTAAGAACCCGCACTGGCAACGGTGCGGGTTTTTTGTGGGGATCCATGGGCGAGCGTGGTTTGGCTGCCCGGGTGATGGGAAGAAGGGCCGGCCGGGCCTCGGCTCGGTTCTTCAACACTCGGTGGCGTGTCTTCCGAATCATTTGGCCGATGGCACTGGATGTGGAAAAGTGAGCAAGGGGAAAAGGCGCTGACTGAAGTCAAATCTGCCTCAGAGGAGTGCTGTGAAGAGTTGGGCGTAGTTTATGAAGCCTTCCTCGTGAATACCCTTTTGATCGAGGAGCCAACCGGGGGTGGGGTTTCCTAAACCGGGTTCACAGAAACTAACTGTGCGCCTTTTTGGCTACAGCGTTTTGCGGGGAGTCCACCAAACCAATCTTGAGGTTTGGTGGAGCATAGCGGATTCGAACCGCTGACCTTCTCAATGCCATTGAGACGCTCTACCAACTGAGCTAATGCCCCGTGCTGCGGGAGGAAGAGATAGTACCACGATCTCAAAAACAGACAAGTGTTTTCTGTAGTTTTTTGTGATGTTTTTTTGGGTGGAGAGGAAGTTCCGGGCAGGTGCCCCTAATCAGGTGGAGGCTGCCGTTTCCGTGGAAAAATGAAAACCGGTGGCAAATGCCACCGGTCGAACTTCCGCCTCGATGATGCGGAAACCAGGATGCCTGGAGTCGATGTCAGAATGAAGCTTAAGCGGCTTCGCGACACAGGTTGGAACGGCCCAGTTTCCGCACCGCCAGTTCAATCCGTGTCTTCACAGTACCCAAGGGCAAAGACAGCCGGGCGGCGATTTCACGCTGGCTCAGTCCGCTAAAGAAAGTGAGCTGCACCGCGACTCCTTGTTCCTTGGGAAGGTCGGCGATGAGATGATCGAACAGTTCCGTCAGTTCGTTGTGGCGCACTTCGCGATCCACGGTGGAATCTTCTGCGTGCTCCACTTCCGGCTTGATGGACTCCTCGTACCGGTTGGTGGCTTTCTGGTAGGAGGTGAGCTGGCGTACACGGTCCAGCGCACGGCGGCGGGCGATGGTGATGAGCCAGCCCAGCAGTTGGCCTTTCTTGGCGGAGAAGGTGGCGGACTGCTTCCAAACCTGAATGAAAACATCCTGGAGGACATCGTCCACGTCAGCATCCACGCCTACTACGCGACCGATCACGCCGCGGAGAACGGGGCGGTGACGCTGATAGAGGATTTCCAGCGCCTTCTGATTTTGCTCGTCGGTGATCAACGCCATCAGCGATTCATCGTCAAGAAGTGCGAGTTGGGTGGAGGAGGTTGTGGGGAACGGGATGGTTTTCATGGGAGAAGTGGGGCGGGGGCTTTGGCTGGTGGTTCGCAATCGGAGTTGCGACACCCCTTCCTTATGCATGTCGCGTGCCATCACCGTTTGTTGCGTTGTAACTTGCTGGTTATCAACGGTTTTATGTGGGGCTGGATCCTGGAGGGCGAGGGCCGGGAGTCCGTTTTTCGCTCAGGATGCACGAAGTCTCATGCGTTTTGCACGCCGATACGGCCGAAAGGTGCACGCAACACGACCCCGTCGCCCTCGATGATGTTTTTCTAGACAAATGGATGCCGATGCTTACTCTAAGGCCAGATGTCTTTGACAGTGCACAGCCTTAATCTTCTTCCCGGTCTCCTTCGACTCGGGTTGGCGACCCACTGATCTTTCCCTCCCGCCACCCATGAAGGTGGCCTCGCACATCGGTTTCTGTTGGCCTCCTGCTTGTCAGGGCCCCGTTTCTCTTCATCTATTCTTTTCTCATTTCCATGTTTGTCCCTGCTTCTCAAAAGTACAGTCCCTTTCCCGCCATCGATCTGCCCGGCAGACAGTGGCCTTCGCGAGTCATGACTCATGCACCCCGCTGGTGCAGTGTGGATCTGCGCGATGGCAACCAGGCCCTGGCGGCACCCATGAACGTCTCCCAGAAACTGGAGATGTTCGATGCCCTCGTGAGGTGTGGTTTCAAGGAGATCGAAGTGGGTTTCCCCTCCGCCTCCAACACGGAGTTTGCCTTCAATCGCCGACTGATTGAAGACGGTCGGATTCCGGACGACGTGACCGTCCAGGTGCTGGTGCAGGCGCGTGAGGATCTGATTGAAAAGACGGTCCAGTCTTTGATCGGGGCGAAGAAGGTCATCATTCACCTGTATAACTCCACTTCGCCGGCGCAGCGCCGCTATGTCTTTGGCATGGAGAAGGAGGACATCTTGAAAATGGCGGTGCGCGGAGCGCAAATGATCAAGGAGCGCCTGCCCCGCCTGGAGGGAGCAGATGTCTCGTTGCAGTATTCTCCTGAGAGTTTCAGTGCGACAGAGGTGGAATTCGCCAAGGAGATCTCCGAGGCGGTGATTGATGTGTGGCAGCCCACGCCGGAGCGTAAGATGATTCTGAACCTGCCGGATACGGTGGAAGTCGCCATGCCCAATGTCTATGCCGACCAGATCGAATGGATCGCCACCAACATTCGCAATCGCGAATCTCTGGTCATCAGTCTGCATACCCACAATGACCGTGGCACTGGTACTGCGGCGACCGAGCTGGGATTGCTGGCAGGCGCGGATCGCGTAGAAGGCACTCTGTTTGGCAATGGTGAGCGGACGGGCAATCTGGATATCGTTCAGGTCGCGATGAACCTCTACATGCATGGCATTGATCCAGGGCTGGACTTCTCCAACCTGAATGCCCTGCGCGAAGTTTATGAGCGATGCACCGGCATGTCAGTGCCGCCCCGCCATCCGTATTCGGGAGAACTGGTATTCACCGCCTTCAGCGGTTCCCATCAAGATGCCATCAAGAAAGGCCTGACCGGTTGGGAGAAGAAGGGCGGCGTCTGGGACGTCCCTTATTTGACCATTGATCCGAAGGACATCGGTCGTGAGTATCGCGAGGTGATCCGGGTAAACAGCCAGAGTGGCAAAGGCGGGGTCGCCTACTTGCTGGAGGCTGAGTTCGGCATCGAGCTGCCAAAAGATTTGCAGCGGGAATTTGGCCCGTTGGCCAACGATGAGGTGGATCGTCTGGGGCGCGAAGTGACCGCGAGCGAACTCAAGACCATGTTCTGGAACGAGTATATCGAGAGGGAGCAGCCCTACTCTCTGAAACACTTCCATGCGGATGGCACCACGGGTGTATTCCGCTGCCGTGCCAGCGTCTTCCAGAAGGGGCAGGAGGTGGAGGTTACGGGAGAGGGCAATGGTCCTATCGCAGCGTTTGTGGACGGCCTGGTCAAAAGTGGCGCCCCCGCCTTTGAGATCGCAACCTACCGTGAGCAGTCTCTGAGCGAAGGCACTGGTGCCAGTGCGTTGTCTTTCATCCAGATCAAGCTGGCTGGCGGCAAACACGTCTGGGGAGCAGGGGTGGACACCAATATCGAATTGGCCTCCATCAAAGCAGTGCTCAGCGCGGTGAACCGTGCGATGAAATAATTCAGGGGTGGTGCTCCCAAATGAAAAGCGCCCGCATCCGGTGAGGATGCGGGCGCTTTTGTTTTCGGTAAAGAGGGTCAAGCTTTAGGCCACGTCTTCCAGCCCCAGCATCTTGATGACCTCCTGGGGTACGCCAGGGTAGTCGCCGGGAAGGCTGATGTTCCCCACGTAGCCCAATTGTTTCCAAGTGGCGCTGTGGGTGTAGTACCCGCCCAGGGTCAGCTTGCGGAAGAGACGGAAGAAGCTAACACCGATCTTGTACTGCGGCTTGGCGGTGGTGTGATCGCAGATGTCATCCACGATGGCGGTTTGTTGGGCGGCAGTGAGCTCCACGAAGGTCTTTTCAAACCGGCGGAAGCTTTCGGTATTGAGCCAGCCGAGGCCGCCGCGAATCACATCGCAGTCGTCCTTCTTGTCGTCATAGGGGGCGCTGCACCATTCGTTGATGAAGTCATGCACGCCCACCTCGCTGGCCGCCGGGCCGAGGTTGTCCTTGGGCAGGATGATGTCGGCGAGGACCTTGGTGGTGTTCAGCTCCTCGGGGGAGAAGAGTTTGGTCCACGGATAGACCGCAGGCTTCATGTAGTCCGGGTCGTAGATCGGACTGCGGGTGGAGATTGCCGGAGGCGAAGGTTCCGTCTCATTGGGAGCGGCCAGCACGTCTGGGGCTGCGGCAGTACCGGCTGCGGTGCCGGCAAACCACTTCAGGGCGTCGCGGCGGGAAAGGGGGGCGCGGTTGTCAGACATTGGGAGCGAGGAGAAATTGTTTAACCACAGAGGGCACAGAGTTTCACAGAGGGATTATCTTGAAGTCAGTTTCCTAGATGTTGCCGCGCTTCATCTCCTCCATGAGGTACTCACTGCCGCGCCATGCGAGGGCCAGGATGGTGAGCGTTGGATTTTTGTCCGGGTTCGAGGGGAGTACGGACCCGTCCATGAGGAAGAGGTTCTTCACCTCCCAGGTCTGGCAGTACTGGTTGGCGATGCTGGTGGCTTCGTCCGGTCCCATGCGGGCGGTGCCCACTTCGTGAATGATCTCACCAGGGCGCTGGATGGCATCGCGGCCGGATTTGGGCTTGGCGGTGCCGCCCATGAGCTCAATGAGCTCGGCAAAAGTCTGTTGCATGTGTTCGGCCTGCTTGATCTCGTGATCGCTCCACTTCCAGTGGAAGCGCAGCACCGGGATGCCCCATTGATCCACCACAGATGGATCCAGTTCGCAGTAGCAGTCCTTGTTGGGGACCATCTCGCCGCGACCGGAGAAGCCAAAGCTGGCACCGTAGTAACGGCGGGCATCTTCTTTGAGCTTGGTTCCATAGACCCCGGGGGATTTGCCGTCCAGCACACCCAGGCTGCCCACGCTGGGCATGCGGCGTCCGCCGCCCATCTCAATGTGGTAGCCGCGGGCGAACCCGAGCTTGTTGTGATCGCGAACCAGCCACCACGGGGTGTACACGTGGATGCCGCCAGCGCCGTCTTCGTTGAAGGGCGGCAGGTTTTCCAGAGCGGGAATGTGCGCCCCCAGATTGGTGCCCACGCTGTCCATGAGGTTCTTGCCCAGCTGCCCGCTAGCGTTGGCCAGGCCGTTGGCATCCTTCCCCTTGGAATTCATGAGGATGCGGGTGGTCTCGCAGGTGCTGGCGGCAAGGATGACGACCCTGGCTTTGGCCACAGCATCCTTGCGGGTCACTTTGTCAATGTAGTGGACTCCGGTGGCGCGACCGTCTTTGCCCACGATGACTTCGCGCACCATGGCGTCCGTAATGATGTCCAGATTCCCGGTCTGCAGGGCAGGTGGGATGAGCACCGTGGTGCTCTGGAAGTTGGCCCGGATCGAGCAGCCGCGGATACAATCTGTGGCCCAGAAGCACGGTGCCCGCATGGACATGTCCGTGCCCATGATTTCCTGCGCCTTGGGATTGTTGGGGAAGAGTTCCTTCGCGATCTTGGGCCCGTTCATGGGCTTGGTCAGTACCGCGCGGCGGGCGGCGACGATGGGCACTCCTACTTTTTTGCCTGCCTTGCGGGCCAGCAGATCACCCACGCGAGGTTTCGGCGCAGGCTGTAGCACCCCTGGTGAGGAGTCGGGAGCATTTTCAATGCCACAGTTTTCGCCGTACACCCCGATGAGCATCTCCGTCTTGTCATACCACGGAGCGATGTCGCCGTACCGGATGGGCCAGTCATAGCCCAGACCATCGCGAGACTTGGGGATGAAATCATGTTCACCAAACCGGAGGGAGATGCGGCCCCAGTGGTTGGTGCGGCCTCCGAGCATACGGGAGCGCCACCACCAAAAAGATCCCTCTGTCCCGGGTTTGTTTGTGTACGGCTCTCCAGGCACCTGCCAGCCGCCGCCTACCGTGGCGTCGTAGTAGCCAAAGAACCGGTCGGGTGTGCGGTCACCTCTCAGGGGGGCCATCTCCGGTGTGTTGAACATCGGCGTCTCCTTCATGGGCTCGTAGTTGCGCCCGGCTTCGAGCATCAACACCTTCATGCCGTTTAGGCTGAGCTGCAGGGCGGCCATCCCGCCGCCCGCACCGGAGCCGACGACGATAACATCATATTGTGGTTGAGTCTTGCGATCCGTGAGGAGTGCCATGGAGGAGAGGAGGGAAAGAAGTGAGAAGAACTCAGAAGGGGCAGAAAGTAACGCGCATCGCTCTGGCTCTATTACAATTCAGAGCAAGGAACGCAGCAAGGGGCAAGGTGAAACCACAGGTCTGGACCGAATGGTGGGGCTGCGCCGAGGGACGTGCTGCCGGCTGCATGGATCAACCTATGTGCTCCCATTTGCTCCGCGAGATGTGCTTTTTTGATCAGGTTTTGTCACCGAAGGCTGAAAGAGTCAGGTCGCTGAAACCCTTGATCTCAATCGCGCATCGTCCGTCCGCCAGAAGCCATGAAATACGACTCCCATATCGAGCATCCCGACGTCATTCTCATCGGCAGCGGCATCATGTCCGCCAATCTTGGGGCGATGCTGAAGAGGCTGGAGCCGAAACTTTCCATCCAGGTCTATGAGGCGACGGAAGAGCTGGCCCAGGAGAGTTCGCATGGCTGGAACAATGCTGGCACCGGCCATGCCGGAATCTGTGAACTCAGCTACACGCCCAAGCGTGATGCGGACGGTTCGGTGAACGTCCAGAAGCTGATCGAAATCTTTGCGCAGTTCGAGCAGTCCAAGCAGTTCTGGAGCAACGCCGTGGCCAGTGGCATGATTTCCGGGCCCAAGGAGTTCATCAACCCGGTTCCCCATCTCAGCTTCGTGCATGGGCAGGAGATGGTCGATTTTCTGCGGGACCGATACGAGGGCATGGCCGCCCACCACTTTTTCCGCGGCATCGAGTACTCGACTGACCGTGAGACCATCGCGAGATGGGCACCTTTGTTGATGGATGGCCGAGGAAGTGAGCCGGTGGCAGCCACGAAGATGGACAATGGGACGGATGTGAACTTTGGAGCCATCGCCCGGAAGTTGCTGAACTGGCTGGGTGCCCAGGACCGTTGTGGGATTGCTTCAAACCACCGGGTCACGGACATGAAACGTGGGGCCTCGGGCTGGACGCTGGAGATTAAAGACCTCGCTACTGGCCGGGTTCGCACCAATGACGCCCGGTTCGTGTTTGTAGGCGCGGGAGGCGGGAGCTTGCCCTTGTTGCAAAAGTCGGGAATTGCGGAGGCCAAGGGGCTGGGAGGTTTTCCCATCGGTGGGCAATGGTTGATTTGTGAGAATCCAGAGGTCGTGCGGCGTCACCAGGCCAAGGTGTATGGTCAGCCGCTGGATGCCGCGCCCACCATGGCGGTGCCTCACCTGGACACTCGGATGTTGGACGGCAAGAAGACGTTGCTGTTCGGGCCGTTTGCCGCCTGGACCACCAAGTTCCTGCACAAGAAGGGAAGCCGCCTGGATCTGCCCGGCTCCATTCGACCGGACAATCTCTTCACTTTGATGAACGTCGGGCTGCACAACTTGAGTCTGGTGAAGTACCTGGTGCAGCAGGGGACCCAGAGCATGCAGGATCGTTTGGATGTCCTTCACGTCTTCTATCCAGCGGCCCGAGAGCAGGACTGGAAACTCATTGATGCAGGAATCCGGGTGCAGGCGATCAAGAAGACCGATGGCAAGGCCGGAATCGTCCACTATGGCACGGAGGTGATCACCAGTGATGATCTCAGTCTTTCTGCCTTGCTGGGTGCCTCGCCGGGTGCCTCCGTCTCCGTCAATATCGTGTTGGAGGTTGTGAAAAAGTGCTTTCCTCACCTGCTGGACACTCCTGAAGGCAGCCGACGCATGAGCGAGTTGATCCCCACCTGGCACCTGGATGTCCGGAAGCCGGAGTTGGCAGGACGGTTCCACGAGATTCGCCGGGAAGTGGATGGGACATTGCAGCTGGCTTGATGGGCTCTGGCCGTTTTGTCGGCAAAGGGTGCCAGAATTGCCAACTTTGCGTCTTGTGCCTTGAAGTGTCGTATCTCCTCAAGATACTAGTGCTCCTTTGAAGTCCGTCGCCAACCCATCCACCACTGCTACTCCTTCCCGATTGCTGTATGCCACCAGCGCAGGACTGGGCGGCGCGGGGTTGAACACGACTTCTCTGGAAGGGGTGTTGGCTTCGTGGCGGGGGGGATATCTGAGCAGGGCAATCTGCTATGCGAACCGCCAGCAGGAGGTGCCGGCGGGGAAAGTGAGATCGCTGCAACACCATCCTGTGCGGCTGCTCTCCTGTCTGGGAAGCAAGGACTACTATGCCGCCAAAAAGACCTATCTGGACTGGCACGTGGCGCGAGAGCTGCGGCGGGGTGGCTACGACTTCTTCCATGGTTGGAGCGGGGAGTGTTTCCAATCCCTGGTCGAGGCCCGTATGCGGGGGGTTCCCAGCGTCATGGATGTCCCCACCTGGCATCGGAACAAAGGGGTGGTGAAACCGGCCGAGACCAAAACGGAGCGTGAGGCGAGGTTGAAGGATCGGGGATGGCGTGACTGGCGGAAACACCTGCATGCCACCCGCCTGCACAATCTGGCAGAGTACGACCTTGCCAGCATCCTCCTCATGCCTTCACGGAAGTCTGCTGAGACTTTCCTGGTCGCGGGAATTCCGGAGCGGAAACTGCAGTATGTGGGACGCGGCGTGGATCTCGCCCGATATCGTCCTGCGGAGGCACCGCCCGAGGTGTTCCGAGTGGGATTCGTCGGAGCGCTGATTCAAAGAAAAGGCGTGCATCATCTGATTGAAGCCTGGAAAAGGCTTCGTCTCCATGATGCCGAACTGGTTCTGGTGGGCAGTGTGCACGAGGAAATAAAACCTTTCCTCCATGGGGCCGAGGAGGCGGGAGTGCGAGTGGTCGGCTTCACCTCCAGTGTGCAGGACGAGCTCCGCCGTTGCGCGGTGTTTGCCTTCCCCAGCGAGTGCGAGGGATTTGCCAAATCCACCCTCGAGGCGGCGGCTTGCGGCCTCCCGCTCATCGCCACACGCGAGTCTGGCGATGCCATCGTGGACCAGGAAACGGGGCTGCTCATCCCTCCCAACAACGTGGATGCCCTCTGTGCCGCGTTGGAGCACGCTGCCAAGCACCGGGATGCACTTGCCGAGATGGGCAGGAAGGCCCGTGCCCTGGTGGAGCGTGAGTTCACGTGGGATCACTACAGGCAGCGCATCTCGGCAGGATACGCCCGAGCGTTCGCAGTGGGACGCTGAGGCTCAGGCAGCCATTGCCTTGAAAGGGTTTTAGGAAAACGCGATCGATTCCTGGGGAGGGCCTTGCCATCATTCCCACCGGCCGAACTCTTCCACCAGCTTCTCCTGACGATACGCGAATATCCTCGTGAGTTGCATTTTCACGAGGGGGAAAGCCACGTCTCCAAGCGGTGTCAGCGGAAGTTTGTACACCACATGGTCGCGTGCGAGCGTGCCACCATCTGGAAGTTCTTCAAAAGTGTGAGTGTGCTCCCACAAGGCGTACGGTCCCTTCAGTTGGGTGTCCACGAAGTGGTTTGGCGGATCCCATGCGGAGATGAGGGTGGTCCAGTGAAAGGACATGCCAAAGATTGCCAGCTTATAGTCGATGAGAGCACCTTCCTTGATCTCCAGCGGAAGAGGGGAGATGATGTGGAATTTGAGTTCCGGGGGGGTAATCTTTTCCAGGTTGGTGGCGTCGGAGAAGAAGGCAAACACCTGTTCCCGCGGAGCAGGGAGTTTGAGTTCATAGTCCAGAGTGTGTTCCATGAAATGTGAATACGGTGGATTGTCTGCCGGGGAAACCGCCAAATGTCCTGAAGCAGGGGCACTCATGCGGAATCCGTATTATTTGACCTTGGATGTGCCGCAAGAACTGGCGGAAGTGACTCCGACCGCTTTGACGCAGGCCTTTGTGCAACAGAGGCAGAAGGACACGATGGGTGTGCCGCGCAAAGCGCTCGGAGTATGGGCAAAAAGATGAGTCAACCCGGGCTTTGAAGTTTTTTTCACATTTTCTATTGCAAGGTGTTCAAATGTTAATTATTCATTTGAACACCATGCGCCACCAACGACAATTGACTCCCTACGAGCTCTTGAAGTTCTTCGCCGACGGCGCGCACTGGCGCCGCCTGTTCTCCAAGGTCAGCACCATCGAGACCGCGCCGCAGTGGCGGCACTTGTACGAGACCTACCTGGACTCGCAAGCCTGGTGCGAAGTGCGTCAGCAGCGGTTGGCCTTGGATCAGCATCGCTGTGTGTGCTGCGGCTCCACCGGGGAGGCGGGCCGGTATCTTGAGGTGCACCACCAAGACTACCAGAAGGTGGGGGGAGAGGATGTGGCCGAAGATGTGCGCACCCTGTGCCGCCACTGCTTTCACGGAGACAAGGGACGCCTCGATTTTCTCGCCCGCCTGCGTGGTCCCCGGCCCTGGGATGAAATTTGCCGTCTGGGTTATGACAGCATCATGGAGACGGTCCGCACTCGTCGCGATCTTGCGGCCGCTTCAGCACCCGCTGCCATGGTCGCCTAGGCACCCCTTTCAGACGATGGCCTCACCGGCTGTCGTAAAGCCCCCCTGGAACTGAGGAGGGCGGGACGGTAACGTCGCATCCTTTGATTTTCCTCCAAGTATCAGGTCTGGTGCTTGGAGATTTGAAGTTTGATTCTCTATCTCTTTTGACCTCCCACGTCCGGCAGGAATGCCGTCAGCAGGCCGATCAGCGGCAGATAGGCGCACACTTGATACACATAATTGATGCTGGTGTGGTCAGCCAAATTGCCCAGCAGGGCAGAGCCAATGCCGCCCATCCCAAAGGCGAAGCCGAAGAAGAGGCCGGAGATCATGCCCACCTTGCCCGGCACCAGTTCCTGGGCATACACCAGAATGGCGGAGAAGGCGGAGGACAGCACCAGCCCGATGACCACGCTCAACACAGCGGTCGTGTACAATCCGGCATGCGGCAGCCAGAGAGTGAAGGGAGCCACGCCCAGAATGGAGGCCCAGATCACACGCTTGCGACCGAAGCGGTCACCCACCGGGCCACCCAGGATCGTCCCGGCTGCCACGGCGAACAGGAACACGAACAGGTAGATCTGTGCGCTCTGCACCGGCAGATGGAAGCGGTCCATCAAGTAGAAGGTGTAATAGCTGGTCATGCTGGCCAGGTAGAAGTACTTCGAGAAGATCAACGCTCCCAGAATCGTCAGCGACCACACCACGGTGGAGGTGGGAAGCGCCGCATGAGCTGATTCCAGAGATTTCGCGGACTTGCGGTGTACCCGATGCAGATTGCGGGCCTGCCACAGGCCCACGTTCCACAACACGGCCACTCCCAGAAATGCCACCACAGAGAACCAGGCGATGGAGCCCTGACCGTGCGGCACAATGATCAAGGCGGCCAGCAAGGGTCCAATGGAGCTGCCAGCGTTCCCACCCACTTGGAACAGGGATTGCGCGAGGCCGCGGCGACGTCCCGCTGCCATATGAGCAATCCGGGAGGCTTCAGGGTGGAAGATGGCAGAACCCATGCCCACCAACGCGGCGGAGCCCAGAATGGAGGCAAAACTGCCGGCCATGGAGAGGGCCACCAGACCGCACAGGGTCAGCCCCATGCCGATGGGCAATGAGAACGGCAGGCTGCGCTTGTCGGTGTACCAGCCCACCAGGGGCTGCAACAGGGATGCCGTGACCTGGAAAGCAAAGGTGATCATCCCGAGCTGGCTGAAGGTGAGGTGATACGACTCTTTCAGCAGGGGGTAGATGGAGACGAGGAGCGCCTGGATGGTGTCGTTCAGCAGGTGGGAAAAGCTGATGGCGAACAGCACAGCATACACGGTCGTTTCCGCCGTTCGCAGGGTAGGCGACGGCATGTCTTCATTGCAGGTGGATTCCATAACCCCGCCAACTTCTTGGATCTGGCGAGAGACGCAAAATCACTGGCAGGTGAGAAGTTGTATTTCAGTGGTACTTTTCTCGGATTTGGTCTCTGAAGGATTCTGGAGCGGAGCCGGCATACCTCCGGAAGAAGCGGCTGAAATAGGAGGGATCGTGAAAGCCGAGGTCGTAGCCGATCTCGGAGACGCTCAAGTCGGAATGCAGCAGCAGGCGTTTGGCATCCAGCAGGCGGCGTTGGCGGATGATGTCCCCGGCCGACCGTCCGGTCTGCTCGTGAACGATGTCGTTGAGATGGTTGGCGCTCACGCCCAGAATTTCAGCATAACCTCCCACGGTGGTTATTTCTTTGAATCGCTGTTCAACGGAGAGAAGAAAGTGCCGCACCAGTTGTCCGGCCCGTGACGCCTCCTTATGGGGATGCAGCCGTGCGTACAGCCGGTTTACCCGAACCAGGAAAAGACGCAGAATGGAACGCATGGCGTCTGCTGCGTCCGGGAGCGCAGCGTCAAACTCAGACTGCAAGAGTGGAACCAGCGGCAGAATACCATCAGAATCTCCGTCTGGAATCTGTAGCAGCGCCGCGACATCCACCGAGAAGAAGAACGGGTAGTCGTACAGGACGCTCGGCGGCGTGGACCGGAGATCGAAGAACTCCTGGGAGAACGAAAGGGTGGTGCCTCCCAAATTGTCACTGGGACGAACGGTGTGCACCTGACCTGGACTTAGGAAGACAAGGGTATTGCCGCTCACCCGGTATTCCTGGAAATCATGCATCACCTGCGCCTGTCCTTGCAGAATGAAGATTTGGAAGAACTCGTGGTAGTGGGGCTGGAGCCGCTCGGGATCCATGCGCACCGAGTCCATGAAAGGCACGACCACCACGCCCTGCTGTCGCAGTTCGGCCTGACCTGTTGCGGTCATGCCGTAGTGGGGAATGGACTCTCGCCGGATCATCGGTTCGTCCCACCATGCTTGTCTCGCCGGATGATTTGTCAAATGACTGAGGATGAACGGTCACATCGGACAAAGGTGTATTGACACCCATGGCGAAATCACGAAGACTTTGTGGCATGAGTGCTGGAAGCATCGGTTCCCCCGTCGATCATCCGCCGTCGCACGCCACAGCTCCGCATATTCTGGCTGCTGCCAGGGCGGTGTTGGCAGAGCGCCCCATCATCACCCAGTCGTACTTCACACGTCTGAGGGATGGTTCCATGTCCTATGCGGAGTTCGTCCGTTCCCAACAGCAGTTTTATTTCGCGGTGCGGTATTTTTCCCGTCCGATTGCTGCCCTGGTTTCGCGCTGTCCGGATTCCTCCATGCGGATGAATCTTGTGGAGAATCTGGCGGAGGAGCAGGGCGGCTTTTTACCTTCCCATGCCCATGATCGTACCTTCCTAAGCTTCCTGGAGAGCCTGGGTGCCGCAGCTCCCGAAAAGGAGGGGCCGGAGGTGAGGGCCTTCAATTGCGCCCTGCTCGGGTCCTGTTATGGAGAGGACCTGGAGATGGCATTTGCTTGCTTGGGAATCATAGAGCTGGCCTTCGCAGAGATATCCGCCTGGATCGCCAGCGCTGTGGTGGATCGCGGGTGGATCGCTCCGGACCGGCTGGTTCACTATGCCTTGCACGCGGAACTGGATCATCGGCATGCCGAGGAGTGCTTTGTGGTCATAGAGCCAAGGTGGGAGGAGTCATTGTCCCGGAGACAAGCCATCCAGCATGGCCTTGAGCTCGGGCGTTATCTTTTCTCCCGTCTATATGTGGATCTGGACGCGTTGAACCCTGCACTGGCCGACGAATGAACGGGAAGCAGTATCACCCCAGGCTGAGTGCTCAACTCGCCCGGGAATTACATGAGCATCAGCCCATGCGCCACTATGCCCGGATGGGGTGTTTTGTGGCGATCTATGCAGCCGGTGCGGGCGCGGCATGGTGGTGCTCTGCATTTGTGGCATCACAACCTGCGTGGTGGTTGCTAATGCTGCCTTTCTATCTGGCAGCGGCCGGGGCGTTGCACGGGATCAGTCTGTTCACTCACGAAGCCGTGCACCAGACGCTCTCCTCGCATCCGGCCTGGAATCGAATTTTGGGTGCGGTCTGCGCCATCCCCGTCTTGCAGAATTGCTCTGCCTACCGGGTGTTGCACCTGCGGCATCACCATCACCTGGGTGAGGGCGGGGATCCTGATCATTATGCAAACTACACCCGGTGGTCGTGGATGGTGTCGGTGTTGAACTGGTTGAGGCTGCTCGTGGGGTATCCAGTGTACATCGTTGCCATCCCGATTCTCGGATTCAAACATGGATCAAGCCGGGATCGCGTGGGCATCCTGCTGGAACTGGCCGCCACTTTAGCGCTGGGGATGGTGTTGCTGTTGGCTCCTTTACCCGAGGGCCTGTTGTGGCATGGCTGGTTGGTGCCCATGATCATCATCAATTTCATGGTCAATGTGCGGGGCATGAGTCAGCACACACTGCTGCCGGAGGCGACAGATGAGGTGCGGGGGACGCGGAGCATTCTTACTGGTCCCGTGGTTTCCTTCTTCATGTGCCATGAGAACCTTCATCTCGAGCACCACCTCTATCCCGGAGTGCCGTGGTACCATCTGCCCAAGGTGCATCAGGCGCTCCGTCCGCAGCTGGCGGCCATGGGGGCACCGTACATCGGGTCGTACTCGGCCTTTGTTTTGAGGTTTATGCGCTATACTGTGAATCGAGGCCGTACGGGGGCCTGTGATGTGGGCCGGCTATCGGCCGGGGACGACGGGAGGAAATCATGACCGCAGGTGCCAAGCTGCCGCCACCGGATGCCTGGGCTGTGGAAGCCGCCACATGGCCCCTGGCGTTTGCTCAGGTGCGGGAGGACCCCCGCGTGGATCTGGAGGTGATCCGATTGCTCCCGCCTCGCGCGGAGGTGGTGATGATCGCCTCAGGGGGTGAGACGGCAGTCTGTCTGGAAAGGCACGGCCTGGGGCGGCTCACCCTTGTGGACATCAATCCTGCGCAATTGGCTCTGGCGAAGCTCAAGCGGCATCTGGCAAGGCAGCACGCTGTTGTCTTCTCCCTGCCTTTGCTCGGACATGCCAGCATGCCTCCAGGGGCCAGGCAGGTGGCGCTCTCCGCGCTGCTGGATACGTTGGAACTCGACAGGGGAATTCTGGGCCCGTTGGAAGGAGTGGCAGCGCTGGGTCCGGATCATGTCGGGCGCTATGAAATTACTTTTGCAGAATTGTGGAAGGAGCTTTCGGCCGATCCGGAGACTTTGCAGGTGCTGCTCATGTCCGACCGGATGCCTGGGGCCGTGGAACAGTTGGGACCCGAGACCCAGTTGGGGCAACTGCTGGAGCAGGCTCTGAGCAGGGTCATGAGTCTGCAGAATCTGGTCTGTCTCTTTGGAGAAGAGGCCACGAGAAATCCCCGCCAGCCTTTTGACCGGCATTTTGCAACGCGGCTGCGGGCCAATGCGAGGCGCGGTTTTGCCGCGGAGAACCCCTTCCTCTGGCAGATGCTGGTGGGCATGTTTCCTCCTGCGCAGCCCTATGACTGGCTGCTGCCGGGGCCACTTTCCTCCCAGGTGGACTGGCTGCCTGCTGACCGCATCCAGTATCTTCCGGGCAGGATGAATGAGGTGCTGGAGAACCTGCCGGATGCGAGTGCAGATTTCATCCACTTGTCGAACATCCTGGACTGGCTTTCTCCGGAAGTGGCTACTGCCAGCCTAAAGAGCGTGGCCCGAGTGTTGCGTCGGGGCGGGCGGGTGCTCGTTCGCCAGTTGAATTCCTCGCTGGAAATCCCCGCCCTGCATGCAGGGTTGCAGTGGGACGCCGCTCTTGGGGCGAGCCTTCATGCCAGAGACCGCAGTTTCTTCTATACTGCGATTCACGTGGGAAGAAAGGAGTGAGATGGAGGTGTTGTGCTTTCAGCATGCAGTTCCCTCTGGGCTGGAGCGGACGTTGCAGGAGTTCGAGGAACAATTTTCCTACCCGCTCGGAGAAGGGGAGTCGTTTCACGTGTCCCATGGCGGCAGATACTTGAACTTCTTCCACGCCATGGGACAGGCCAGCCTCTGTGTCGCCATGAGACGGGAACAGGTGTTGGGTACCTTGGTGGGAGTGCGGCGGCCCATGAGGCTGGCGGACGGGCGGGTGGTCGCGGCCACCTATGTGTGTGATCTCAAGGTGGCGTCTGGAGGGCTTCGTGGCCGGGTTTTGTTGGGCCTGGGCAGGGCCTTGGAGGCGGTGTGGCGGGAGGCCGGTGGGGGCCCCGGGTATGGAGTGGTGATGCAGGGGACCGCGCAAGCGCCCAATGCCTACACAGGGAGAGGCCTGCTTCCCGGATTCACGAGCGTGGCGGATCTGGTGATTTTCAGATTGCCAGTTCAAGGAGTCGAGACGCTGGATGAAGAGGTACGCGTGGTGGATCTTGCAGAGGCGCAGCGGGGATTCACTGAGTTGACCGTGAGCGGAATCGTCCCCATTGGAGGAACGCCCTCGAATCGGTCCTCTATGAATCCCGTGCCTCTGGTCTTGGGAGATCCGGTGCGCGCATCTGGCGTGGTCGAGGACACCCGGCTGGGGAAGAGACTGGTCGTCAGCGGGGGGCAGGAGATGAAAGCGGCGCACCTGTCTCACTTTGCGTTCCGTTCCGCCGGGGATGGCGCGCGCTTGATTCGTGCTGCTTTGTCTGAGTCGGATCGTTGCGGGTTCCCCTCGCTGTTCGTCTGCGTGCCCGCCGCAAGGGCGGACGCGTTGCAGAAGTGTCTGGCGGATCTCAAGCCTACGGTGGCCCCGGCGGCGGTGTATGCGCATGACGCTGGGATGAATGGCGGGGCCGACTGGTGGGTGCATTCCTCGGAGATCTGAGGCAAACAATCGTGGGAGACTCGAGGGCGGGGTTCGTGGTAAGTTTGCAGGGATTTTCCCAAGCTGACCCAACCTCCCATGATCGTTCCCGAATACTGGGCAGAAGCCCGCCTCCAGACCAAGGAAGATGGCCGCCAGATCACCATCAGGCGGTTCGGGTGGTCTGATGACAGCCAGGAGGCTGCTGAGGCCATGGCTCAAGAGCGGGCGGCAGAAGCCATGCGGCGGGCCCGTGCTGGCGAAAAGCTGGACAGGCGGGAGTTCAAAACGCCCTACAACGGTGCGGATGGGGTGCCGATCCGGGAGGAGATCCTGGCCCGACATGGCGATGTGGTCATCACCCGGAATTCCTATGGAGCTCCCTGCCTGAATACTCCAGACGTCCTGTTTCTGGATGTGGACTTCGAGGAGAAGGCGGGATGCGGGCTGATGGTGAGAATCTGGCAGTTGCTGGCTCTGATCGTGGTGTCGTACGCCATCTTCGAGCGATCATGGAAGTACGCGGCGATCGGTTTGGCTATCTCAGCGGCCCTGGCTCCTATGGTGGCATCCTTTCTGAAAAAGACCTGGATCCGCTGGAGCGGGGGAGTGGAGAAAGTGGCGAGGAAGCGGATTAACCACTTCCTGAAGGCTCACCCAGACTGGAATCTGCGGGTGTACCGGACTCCGGCGGGATTTCGGCTGTTGGCATTGCATCGCACCTTCCAGTCGGATGATCCGGAGGTGGAGTCCGCCTTCAAATCCCTGGATGTGGATGAGATGTACGCCAGGATGTGCCGGAACCAGCGCTGTTTCCGGGCAAGGGTGGGACCCAAGCCTTGGCGAATCGGCATTGGCGATCACCTTCGTCCGCGCCCCGGGGTGTGGCCTGTGCATCCGGACCGGCTGCCCCTCCGCCAGAAGTGGCTGGAACGCTACCATGCCAAAGCGCCGGGCTTTGCCTCGTGTCAGTTCGTGGAAGACCTTGGCAGCGGGGTGATTGATGCAAAAGTCGCCTCGGTGGCGAAGGTGCATGATGAACTCAGTCGCGCCCACTCAGGTCTGACCCCGGCCTGACCGCTTCCTCCTGAGAGAGATTCCTGAAAGAAGGGACGTCTTTTGGCGGTTGCGACAGACGAAAAAAACAGGTGATTTCTGTCCAACACAATGGGCGAAATTGCCTTCTTCTCCCGTGCGGCCCGTTCGCTTATCGGCCGGATGACTTTCATGATTTTCGTTCCTCCCATGATCCGCCTCAGCTTCATCGTTCCTGTACTGGCTGTCGCCACCTTGACCCCTGCGGCCGAGCCGGACGCCAACCGGGTTGCTCTGGAGTTTTTTGAGAAGGAGATCCGGCCCATTCTCGCCAATCGCTGCTACAGTTGCCACGGCGAGGAAAAGCAGAAAGGCAGTCTCCGTTTGGATGACATCGGGCACGTCCTGGCGGGCGGTGATTCTGGTCCCGCCCTGGTGGCTGGCAAGCCGGATGATTCGCTGATCGTCCAGTCCATTCGCTATACTAAAGATGACTTCCAGATGCCTCCAAAGGAGAAGCTTCCGGATGACGAGATCGCCAAGCTCGAAAAGTGGGTCAAGCTGGGAGCCCCCTGGCCCAAGTCCGCTGCCACCGTGCGTTCCACGGTGGATGAATTCGGCTTCACCAAGGAAGACCGGGCCCAGTGGGTGTTTCAGCCGCTGGCCAATCCCAAGCCCCCTGAGCTTCCAGCGAACAAGTGGGTGAAGGGTCGTATTGACTCATTCGTCGCAGCCAAGCAGGCGGAGATGAAGCTGGTGCCCGCGCCCGCTGCCACACCGCAGGAGCTCGTTCGCCGGGTTTACTTTGACCTGCATGGGCTCCCGCCGTCGCCCGAGCAGATCGAGTCATTTACCTCCCGCCATGATGACAAGGCCTACGAGAAGCTGGTGGATGAACTCCTGGCCAGCCCCCGCTACGGCGAGCGCTGGGCTCAGCACTGGCTGGATCTGGTGCGCTATGCGGAGAGTGATGGCTACAATGCCGACGGCTATCGTGATTCCGTCTGGCCTTATCGCGATTGGGTGATCAAGGCGCTCAATGACGATATGCCCTACGACAAGTTCGTCCGGTTGCAGCTGGCTGGAGACGAGATCGATCCCGGCAATCCCGAAGTGCTGATCGCCACGTCCTACCTCCGGAACGGGATCTATGAGTGGAACCAGCGCGATGTCCGGGGCCAATGGGACCTGATTGTCACGGACATGACGGACAATGCGGGCGAGGTGTTCTTGGGGTTGAGCTTTGGCTGTGCCCGCTGCCACGACCACAAGTTTGATCCCATTTTGCAGAAGGACTACTATCGTCTGAAAGCGTTCTTTGCGCCCGTGCTCTGGCGGGATGACATGAAGCTGGCCACCGCAGAGGAGCAGGCGGCTCATGCCAAACTGCAAGCAGAGTGGGAAGCCGCCACGGTGGACATTCGCAGCAAGATGGATGCGATGACCCTGAAGTCTCTGGATGGAAGCATGAAGCGCGCAAAGGGCCGTTTCTCAGAAGATCTACAGGCCATGATGAACAAGGAGCCCGACCAGCGGGAGACCTTGGAACAGCAGCTTGCCTGTCTTGCCCAGCGGCAGGTGGAGTACGAGCGCGTGCGCTTCGACCCCATGAAGACGCTTAAGAAGCCTGAGGACAAAGCGGCGTATCAAGCGCTGGTCGAAGAGCTCAAGAAGTTCGACAATCTGAAGCCGAAGCCGCTGATGGATGCGTTCGTCGCGACCGATGCCGGTCCCAAAGGGCCTGCGAACCTGTTGAAGACTCGCCGAGGAGAAGCGGATATCGCTCCGGGATTCCTCACTATTCTTGAGCCGAATGAGCCCGAGATTCAACCCATCGGCAAGTCCACGGGACGCCGCAGTGCCCTGGCAAAATGGATCACCCGTCCGGACAACCAGCTTTCCACCCGTGTGATCGTGAACCGTGTCTGGCAGTACCACTTTGGCCGCGGCCTCTCTGGAACCCCGAGCGACTTGGGTAACATGGGAGAAAAACCGACCCACCCCGAACTGCTGGACTGGCTTTCCCGCCGGTTTGTCGCAGAAGGATGGAGCCTGAAAAAGCTTCATAAGGAGATCCTCATGTCAGCCACCTACCGGCAGACGGCGTTGCGTCAGCCTCCGGTTGAGTACGGTCAGATCGATCCTGGTAACAAGTTCCTCTGGCGCTTCCCGCCGCGTCGCTTGGACGCCGAGCAGGCTCGTGATGCCATGCTCATGGCGAGCGGTGAACTGGATCTCACGATGGGCGGTGCGGCTTCGGACGCCAAGGAGCCCCGACGCTCCATCTACACCCGGAAGAAGCGCAACAGTCAGGACGAACTCCTACGGAGCCTGGACGCGCCTGCGAACTTCACCAGCACCTCCGAGCGCCAAAGCACCACCACGCCTACTCAGGCGCTGCTGATGGTGAATGGCGACTGGATCAACTCTCGCTCCCGCAAGCTGGCCACCAGGGCCACCAGCGTCGAAGAGGCCTGGAAATTCACTTTGGGTCGGTCGCCCACTGATCGCGAGAAAAAGCTGGTTGATGCCTTTTTTAAACGACGCTTGGGGGCCGATGCTCCTGCAGTCAACGGCAATCCCTCCTCAGCAGACTCCCATGCGGACTTCAAGGTCGGCACCCCGCAGGAACGCCTGCTGGTCAAAGGGGCTCCCGAGGAAGGGGACGATTTCACGGTGGAATCTGTGTTCACTCTCAACAGCGTGGACGCCGGGGCCTCCGTGCGCACGGTGGCTTCGCGTTGGAACAGCGGCAAAGACACGCAGGAGTCGTTTGGCTGGAGCCTGGGTGTCACAGGGGAGAAATCCCGTTTCAAACCGGGCAATCTCATCGTGCAACTCGTGGGAGAAGACGACAATGCCAACATTGCCCACGAAGTGGTGGCATCCGACATCCGGATCGGCCTTGGCAAGCCTTACCATGTCGTGGTGCATGTTTCCGCAACTGAAGGCGTGGTGGAGTTCAAGGTCACAGATCTGAGCTCGCCCGGGACCCCTCCGCAGACGGCAGAGGTCAAGCACCGGGTACGTCGAGGGCTGGGCAAGGGTGTGTCCGAACTGGTGGTTGGCGGCTTGAACCAGAGAGCTGCGCCGCATCAGTGGGACGGCCGTCTGGACGCCCTGCGAATCACCCGGGGGGAACTGCCTGTGGAGCAGGCGACAGCCAATGCTTCCAGCTGGAAGGACGGCCTCCTTGTCTGGGATGCCAACCGCCCGTTGGATCCCCGGATGGAGTGGGCCGGCTACGACGGAAAGTCGGACTCCGACAACCCCTTCCAGAGGGCGCTTGCGGATCTCTGTCATGTGCTCCTCAACAGCAATGAATTTCTCTATCTGCACTGATCAGGCGTCTGGTACCCAATAAAACTCCAACTCAGCATCTTTGGTTATGGCTTGCAACAACATCACCTACGCTTCCAACCGCCGTGACTTCCTTCGCACCGCGGGTTGCGGCTTTGGAGCTGTGGCCCTGTCCGCTCTTCTGGGGGAAAACGCTTTCGGAGCTGGCACCGCCGACACCTTGAACCCCGTGGCGGCCAAGTTGCCGCATCGGTTCGGCAAGGCAAAGAGCGTCATCTTCCTGTTCATGGAAGGTGGTCCAAGTCACCTGGATACATTCGATTACAAGCCGTTGCTCAATGAACTGGATGGGCAGCCTCTGCCCCCAAGCTTCAAGCAGCCGGTGCTGGCCATGGGTGAGTATGGCGCCCCGATTTTGGGCTCCAAACGTGCGTGGAAACAACATGGCGAGAGCGGGCTCTGGGTCTCCGACTGGTTCTCCAACGTGGCCAACCATGTGGATGATCTGGCGGTCATCCGTTCCTGCCATTCCAACGGCATCAACCACGCGGGTGGGGTGTGCCAGATGAACACGGGTTCCATTTTTGGCGGACGCCCCTCGCTAGGGGCCTGGGTCACCTATGGTCTGGGCACGGAGAACCAGAATCTGCCAGCCTTTGTGGTCTTGAAAGACAGCGAGAGTGGCGTCATCAATGGAGTGCGCAATTGGGGCACCGGATTCATGCCAGCTGTGTATCAGGGCGTGGAGTTCAGTCCGGAAGGGGTGCCAATCAAGTATCTCGACAACCCGAAAGGAATGACGCCGGAGCGTCAGCGGGAGAAGCTGGATCTGCTGGCCGGCCTGAATGGCATCCATGCCGAAAAGCGTCGCGACAATACGGAACTGGAAGCCCGGATTCGCAGCTATGAACTCGCTTTCAAGATGCAGGCGGAGGCTCCGGTCGCCGTGGATATTTCCAAGGAATCCGAAGCCACCAAAAAGCTCTACGGCTTGGACCAGCCGGAAACGGCGGTGTATGGCCGAAACTGTCTCCTGGCACGTCGTCTGGTGGAAAACGGGGTGCGCTTTGTCCAGCTCTACAGTGGCGCTGGCAGCAAGTGGGACTCTCATGCCAATATCGAGGGCAATCACGGCAAGCTCTGCCGTGGGGTGGACCTTCCCATCGCAGGTCTTCTCGCAGACCTCAAGTCTCGTGGCATGCTGGAGGAGACGCTTGTCATCTGGGGCGGTGAATTTGGTCGCACGCCCATCAGTGAGCAGGGTGGCGGACGCGATCACAACCCGACTGGCTTCACGATGTGGATGGCGGGTGGCGGTGTCAAAGGCGGGCAGACCATCGGATCCACGGACGAGCTGGGACTCTATGCCGTGGAAGACCGCCTGCATGTGCATGACATCCACTCCACCGTGATGCACTTGATGGGCCTGGATCACACCCAGGTGGTGTACAACAACAAGGGGCGGCCGGAGCGCATCGACCAAAACGAAGGTCACCCGTACACGAAAATTCTGGGCTGATTGCTTGAGCAACGGTGAATGCCGGTTCACACTTGAGGGTGTGGATCGTCATCACAGGGGCACCAAGTTCAGGCAAGACCACCCTCCTGCGCGAGTTAAAACGGCGCGGCTATGCTGTGGTGTCGGAATCGGCCCGGGAGGTTCTCGAGAGCGGCGAACTCGATGAATCGCGCTCTGATGTCCAGACTCTCATTGAAGAGCGTCAGCAGGCCAAGGAGCAGCAGATTCCCCCAGGTCAGGTCATCGTGTTGGACCGTGCCCTGCCGGATTCGCTGGCTTATCGCCGATTGGGCGGGCTGGATGCGTCGGACCTGCGTGCTCTGATTCGACCTGAGCGCTACGCTGCCGTCTTTATGTGCGGCTTTGGGCAGCATATCGCAGATGGCCTCCGGAAAGACGACGTCGAACGTGCCCGAGAAATCGAGCGACTCTTGCGTGAAGTTTACCTTGAAATCGGGTGCCGGGTCATTGACCTGCCCTGGTTCACGGCTGAAGACCCGGCCACAGGCGTGGCCAGGCGACTGGCGTTGATTGAAGAGGAGCTCGGCATCGCACTGCGGAACAAGGCCGCTCGTTAAATCCACAAGGGCGGCTTGGTCATCAACCGGTGCACGGCGGATTCGCGTTTGGAGCCAATCTCCTCTGAATTGTTGACGCTCATGCTGAGGTCCCGCACCAGGCCGTCGCTGAGCCGGTAAATCCAGCCATGGACCGAAAGTTCCTGGCCGCGCTCCCAAGCTTGCTCCACTACGGTGGTCTGGCAGACGTTGACGGCCTGCTCGATGACATTCAGCTCGCAAAGCCGGTCCACCCGGTCGCTTTCCTCAATGATGGTGGCCAGATGGGGATCATGTTTTTGGTTCACGTCCTGGATGTGGCGCAGCCAGTTGTTGATGAGGCCCAGCTTCATGTTGAGCATGGCCGCTCGCACCCCCCCGCAGCCGTAGTGGCCCACCACCATGATGTGCTTCACCTTCAGCACCTCCACGGCGTATTGGAGGACGCTGAGGCAGTTGAGATCCGTGTGAACGACCACGTTGGCCACATTCCGGTGGACGAAGAGCTCACCGGGCAGGAGGTCAACGATCTCGTTGGCTGGGACGCGACTGTCCGCGCAGCCAATCCAGAGGTACTCTGGTGCCTGTTGGGCCACCAGACGGGAAAAGAATTCGGGGTCCTCGGCGCGCCGAGCATCGGACCAAAGACGGTTTTGGGCGAGCAGAGGGGAAAGGTTGGCAGATGACATGCAAGGGTTGGTTAGCAGCGCAAGGGCCAAAATGCAACGCGCCGTTCCTTCCGGAGGAAGAAACGGCGCGGGGAAAATCCTTAGATGGAGACGGGACTACTGGAGAGCGCGGTAGGTGTGCTCAAGCGCCAGCAGCGTGTATGCGGTCACCAGCACAGGGTCATTCTCCATCCAGCGGCCAGTGTCGTTCAGCCAGGAACCATCAGGCTTCTGGATGTTGAGCAGGTGACGGCCTAGTTCATTGCGCCAGTCCACGGTTTTGCCGTCTTTGGTCTTCAGTTCATCCAGATTTGCCACGGCCAGGGCCTTGGCCATGGTGTGGTAGTAGTAAAACTTGCCTTCCTGGCCCAGGCCGGGATTCTCTTCCAAGGTGAAGTTGTCACCCAGCCACTTCAGAACAGCCTCAATCCGCGGGTCTTCTGGCGTGAGGCCGGCGTAGATGAAGCTGAGCATCCCGGCATAGCTGATGCTGCCGTAGGAGCGCAGGGCGGTGCGTCCATCGGGCAACTTGTCCACATCTGGGGCCTTGCTCACTCCTGGCTCATAGACAAAACCACCGGCGTTCTTGGGGTCGTTGCTGGCCCAGGCCTGGTCATTGGACTCTGGGCGGTTCTGGCAGCGCTCCACGAACTTGATGGCGGCAGCCCAATTGAGGTCGTTCTTTTTGTCCTCTGGAGTGCCCTTATCTTCGAAGAGACGCTTCGAGTAGTAGAGAGACTCCAGGGCGAAGTGCGTGTTGGAGAGATCAGCGTGGGCAGGGCTGTTGGGGCCGGGACGACCGTAGCCGATGCCGCCATCGAAGGCGTTGTCGGTGCTGCCCTTCGTGTCGAAGTCATTTTGCTGCCCCACGACGAAGCGGCGGGCCTTCAAAATTGTCTGCTCATACTCGGGTTTGGCGTTGAGGGTCAGGGCCAAAAGCGACAGGGAGGTGTTGTAGTTGGCGCGGCCCTTGGCGTAGATGCCGCCATCATCCTTAGCGTTGCTGAGGATGAATTTGTAGCCCTTGTCAGCCTCCGCCGGAAGAGGGTCCGCTGGCTTGCGTGTGGGATCCGCCGCGAAAGCGCTGAGCACGAGCGCTGTGATGGCAGGTTCTTCAGGATTGCTCCAGGCCCCCGTCTCCTTTTGCTGGGTTTTCAGGAATGCCAGGCCTTTGCTGATAGCCAGGTCAATTTCCTGGCGCAGCGATGCGTTACGATCCGGTTGGGTGGATTGAGCCTGAAGGCCCGTGAAGCCAAGCCCGAGGGCCAGGCCAGCGGTGACGAGGGAGCGTTGTGTGCGTGTTTTCATTTGAGGGGATGGAAAAGCGGGTCGGCATCAGACACCAGGATTCTTGGGGCTGATCACGAGGGTCACGGGGGTGTCCACGGGGGGGACTTTAGCCGTTTCGACCTTCCAAAGGTCGTCGTTGGCATTCTCCTTTACGGGAAAGTTCACCAGTGAGATGAGATCGAAATAGATGGCCACCATGGATCCGTCGAACTGGGCGGCGAACCCGGTCTGGCTGATCATGGAGCCTGTGTAAGTCCAGTGCTGGCTGTCACGGGCGACCTTGGCGTCCTTCTCGTGAATCCACCGGGTGACGGGCGCAGTTTGTTCCTTGCCGTCCTTGTCCTTCCACTGCACACTCAGGGTGATCTGGTTGGCCCCGGCCTTGGACATAGGTTCCGCCATGAGCTTTTGAGTCATAGGGGTCGGCTCAGGGAGGAACTGGGCAGCCTCTTTGATATTGGGCTCATAGTGAGCCAGAAGCAGGGCCACGTTCAGTTCTGTCGGACTGACAGAAGTGCGCAGGAGGCTTTCGTGGGTTTTCCCGTGTTCGTGCACCAGCACGTACTCCAGGAGGCCCTCTGTCATGTTGAGCACACAAGGCACGCTGATTTGCCGAGTCTTGCTATTGATTTTGATGCCACCCAGATCGTACTCGTTGTCCGCCACTTTCTTGACCCGTGACTGGGCTTCAGCCATTTCCTTGGCGGCCACGGTTTTGCCAGCATCATTGGGCGAGGGCTGTTTCGTGGGCTCCTCATCCTGGGCCAGGAGCAGAGCGGAGCTGAGAGTGGCGGCGACCAGCAAGAAGGGCAGCGTAAAGCGGCGAGGGAAAGCGATCATGGCGGCAATTTTAGGTTGTCGCTTATCATCGTATTTTCCCCAGACCAAGGGAAGTGCGCAGTAGTGAAAAGTCGTCCTTCGAAAAGGTGGCCAGGAACAGGGACATGGGCGTGGAAGGCTGCGCCAAATGGCACACATCGTGCCAGTCGGTGGAAAAAGCGGGCCTTTCCTGCGTGAGTGCGGGATAAATGGTGTTCGAGCCAATGGCGGAGCTGGGAATGAAGGGCGATTTTTGATCCTGTTGAGCTGGTGGGGGTTAAAATTTGGCCCCCTTGTGGTTGTGAATTGATCCTGGCCACGGGCTTGCACGGGCGTTGGAAAGAGGCTTCAATGACCACACATGACGAATGCGGCCCATCCACCGAAAGATCCCGACACCATCATCTGTCATGTGACCTCGTGGTACTATCGGAGGATGGGGCTGCTTGCGGCCATGTTCTTGGGAATGGGGCTGTTCTTTTTTTACGATGGGAAGGTGGGCTATCCAAAAAAGAATGCGGTAGCTGCCAAGAAGGTGTGGTTTGAAGAAACAGTACTCAAGAGCTATGATACAGCGCAGAGCGCAGGGGAGGCGGCTGTGGCTGCCTGGCTGAAGGACGCGCGGGAGAAAGGGTGGATCGTCAATCCGAACCTCCAGCAGCCCCGGTGGGACGACTATGCTGCACCACATGACTGGCCCAGTGATCCCAAGAAATACAGCCCAGAGGAGATTGAGCAGCAGTTTTACTGGGGGGCGGCGATGATCGTCGGTGCGGCCATTGCAGGGATTCTCGTTCTGCTCAACCACAACAAGGTGCTGATCGGCCACCGGTCGGAAATGCAGATGCCCAACGGCTCCAAGGTGGCATTTGCGGACGTGTTCAAGGTTGACAAGCGCAAATGGGACAACAAAGGGCTCGCGACGGTGTACTACCGTGTGGGGGGCACTGGAGCCGAGCGCAAGGCCGTGGTGGACGATCTCAAGTTCCATGGCGCTGATCGCGTCCTGAAACGTCTTTTGGAGGGGTTTTCCGGAGAATTAATCGAAAAAGTGGCAGACAATCACGGAACGAGCGGCGAAGAGAAAGAGAACTCCGAATCTTCCCCTAAAAATACCGCTTAGTGGGCAAGCCCTTTCTGCCTGGAATCGGGCAAAAAGGGGACGTAAAAAATCGCATTTTCCCAGTTGCGAAAAATGGCGCACCCGCTAATGCTCCCCGCCACTTAGCAACCTACAACACGCATTTATGGCCGAATCCAACATTGCAGACAAAGTCCGGGACATCATCGTCGAACAGCTCGGCGTGAACCCCGAACAAGTCACTCCTGAAGCCAAGTTCATTGAAGACCTTGGCGCCGATTCACTCGACACCGTGGAGTTGGTCATGGCTTTCGAAGAAGAGTTCGGCATCGACGTGCCCGATGAAGAGGCTGAAAAGCTACTCTCCGTGGGTGATGTGATCCGTTACGTCGAAGAGAACGCTGAGTAAGCTTCCGCTTACCGGACTGACCCTTCATCTATTTCTGGGAAAGGCACGGTTTACCGTGCCTTTCTTGCGTTCAGTTTTCCCGAGGGTGTGTAGGCATCTTCCTCTGGCCCGGAAAATCACGGCGGGGGCAATTGCGCAACGGGGAGCATCTCCCGGAACTGGCGGTTGGGATTGGCGTACTCCGGATATCGGGAATCGTGTTCTGGGCCGGGGAGGTAGCGCCAGTGCTTGTACATCCACATCCAGCACTCGGGGTGCTGGCGGATTTGGGGTTCGAACCGGTCCCACACCGCCTGGGTCATGGTGTCGATGGAGGGATAGTCTGAAGCCTCCATGGGGTCGAGGAAATGGCAGCGGTACGTCCCATCTGTCAGAGGGAGGGCGGTCGCGGGCAGGAGGGGCAGCCCCAGCCGGAATGCCAGGCTCGTGTGCAGGTTGGGGACACAAGTTTTCAGTCCAAAACACTCGATCACCGTGGCGGCGCGGCCGGGTTTGACGGTGAGATCGGCAAGCAGTGAAGCGTGCCCGTTTCGTTTTAGTTGCTTGAAGATTCGTAACATCGCCCCTTGTTGCGGGATGATTTCGTGGCCAGTTTTCTGCCTGAGCCGGGCAAAGATGTCGGTCAATGCGGCATTTTTGAAGTCTTGAGCGATGGTGAGTTGGGTGAAGCCCTGAAGGCCCACGATAAGGCTGAGGACCTCAAAGTTGCCATAGTGCGGTGTGACCCAGAGTGCGCCCCGGGATTTTGCCATGGCGGGCGTTTCGGAATCCTGCCAGGAAAGCTTCGCAATTTCCGGCAATTCCTCCTTCGGGTGCCCCGCGATCCAGAAAAGATCCAGGAAGGTGCGGGCGAAATTCTGGAAACTGCCGATCGCGATGCGACGAGCTTGGGCGGGAGTAATGTTCTCCCGGGCAAAAGCCGCCTTGAGGTTTGCAATGGCCGTGCTGCGGCCGCGGTAGTCGATGGCAAAAGCGAGCAGTCCGATCACCTTGCTGAGGAGCAAAACTTGTCCCCTGGAGAGTTTTGGGAGCCACCAGACTCCGAAGTTCACTAGAAATGTCTCAATCCGGTGGCGAATCTTCTTCACGATCACGTTTGGTACTGGGAGAAATGAGTATAGAGTGGGCAATGGCCGACACGCTGACCTCTATCCTCAAGAAGCTCCTGAATCAACCGACCGCCCCATTTCATGAATATCATGTGCGGGCGCAAATTGAGCAGCTCCTTCTGGACGTGCCCCATGTGGAGCTGTCCACCGATGCCTTTGGCAATTTGCTGGCGACCTATCGCAAGGGTAAGCGCAAGTCCAGCCCGGTCTGGGTGTTGGGCGCGCACATGGATCACCCGGCTTGGGTGAAGAGCCCTGGCAAGAATGGGGACTGGGAGTTTCTGGGTGGCGTGCCGAAATCGATTGTGGATCTCCCTGAGAACATCGCTCTCCGTCGCGAGAACGGCGAAATTGCGCCGTGGGGTTTCCCCGTCACCATTGAAGAAGGCAAAGTGGGCGCTGCGGCCTGTGACGATCTGATTGGTTGTGCTGTGATTATTGCCACCATTAAAGAGCTGGCCCGTCTGGGTCTGGATGCAACGGTGCATGCCGCCTTCACCCGCGCTGAGGAAGTGGGCTTCCTGGGAGCCTGGCACCTGGGCAAACACTGGCCTTTCGGAAAAGAGGCCGCGTTTCTGTCCGTTGAAACCAGCCGTCCTGTGAACGGTGCGGAAATGGGTGATGGGCCCATCGTTCGTGTGGGCGACCGCCTTTCGGTGTTTGACCATGACTTGATCGCCACGGTCATGCGCACCGCCGCAGAGCAGGGGATTCGAGTCCAACGTTGCCTTCTGGACGCCGGGGCTTGCGAGGCCACTGCGCTCCAGGCCTGCGGGATTCGCAGCGCCGGTCTGAGCGTCCCTCTGGGCAACTATCACAATCTGGACGACGACCAGAATGTCTCTGCCGAATATGTGATGCTTGAAGACGTGAAAGCCACGGTGAATCTGGTGGTGGCCCTGGTGGGCACCGAGCATCAGGGGCTTGGTGAGCGCACCCTTGAAGAGCGTGTGACCCTTCGCATGAAGGAGTACAAGAAGCACCTTGAGGCGTCCAATGCCAAGTTCGAAGAGACTTTGGTCTGATTTTCAGATCGCTCGTCAGGCAGCCAGCCACAGCTTCAGCAGGCTCAGGGTCACGGTGGTCGTGAGCATGCTGACCAAGGTGGTGTAGTACACGGAAGAGGTGGCGAATGAGACATCGCCACCAAATTCATGCGCAAGCAGGGCTGTGTTCACGGCCGTGGGAGCCCCCGTCGCGAGGACCAGAGAAGCTGCTACCGCCGGAGGAAATCCCATGATTTGAGTCAGCCCAAGAGCCAGTAGAGGGCTAAGAATGAGGCGAATGCCCAGAGCGGCAAACAGCGGAGCGCGGAAGGGGGCGGGGCGGGTCTGAGACATCTGGACCCCCAGGGTGAGGAGGGCAAATCCCACCAAAGCGGCCTGGAGCAGATCCAGTGGCTGCCAGAGCCATGTCACCTCCTGAAGGTGAAGCCCGGTGGATTTGGCCAGCACTCCAGCAAGCAGGGCGTAGAGCGTGGGTTGCCTCAGCATTCCATTGAGCGCCCGCCAGTGCGCCCCCGGCTTTTCACCGCGCTCCTGAGCGAGAAAGAGACCGATTGTGAAAGTGGCAACATTCATCGTTGCCAGGACATAAACTTGAACTGCGGCACCCTCATGGCCAAAAGCCAGCGTCACCAGGGGTAGGCCATAATTTCCACAGTTGTAGAACATGGTGGCCAAGCGCAAAGCCTGCCGCTGTTGCGAGTGCATTTTGAGGACTCTGGCTGCAATTGTGCTACAGATGAACATGAGGGTGATGGTGGCCAGGGTGAACCCCACAATCTGCAACGCTTCGTGACCGGCCAGTTCGGTGTCGAGCACCCGGGTGAAGATGAAAGCTGGTACCAGAAGATAGATGTTCAGTTTGACCAGAGTCTCCAGATGGAGCCGGAATTTCCGGTCCAAGAGCCATCCCAGACCCACCACAAAGAAAATGGGAGCGCAAACATTCAGGAAGAGGTCAAAGAACATCTCCGCAGATTCAAGGGGGCCAGCTCCGCATTCAAGAGCGATCTGATGGAATCCCCCTCGCAAATCCAAGCCTCAAAAAACGCTAGCCACGAAGCCATTCCGCACTACCCTCTGCCTCCCACCTAGAAATGCATTCTGAGTTCGATTTTCAGTACACGATCGAAAACACGAAGGTTCTTCACGAGCCTGATCGTCGCATTGATACTTTTGGCACCACCCAGTTCGAGTTTCAACTGGTGACCGAACTCATGGACTCCACCAATGTGACGCGAGTGCGCCAAGGCCGGATCGAGGCGGAACGCCCCATGATCGTCACCCCTACGGTGACAGACGACTGGAGTTTCGAGGGATTCGGAGCCGAGGCGGAGGCTTTTGGCCAGTGGGTGAAGAACCACCTCAAGGATCTTGCGATCCTGCGCTACAGGTTCAATTTTAAGCGTACCACCGTGAGCGAGGAGATCGTTCATGAGTCATTTGCCACTGTGTGCGACAAGTTGCTGACCGAGCAGCGCGCCTCTGGCAATCCCATGCGAGCCATCATTCAGGGTGTTGACGACACCTGGGAGATCTCGCTGCTGAGGTTCTTTTTCGAAATGATTGAGAAGTCCCAAAATATCAACATGTTCGATTTCAAGCGTCGGGGCCTGCTAGGCTGAGCTGATGCCACGGATACGATGAGCCGATTTAAAATCCTCGTCTTCCTTCTTGCGGTGGGTATCGCAGGTTCGGTGCTTGCTGCCGCTTACTGGTACTACACTCGTGTCCTCGGGCATGAGACGGTGGTTCAGGGCCAGATCAAGAAAATGCAGGGCAAGCACACTAGTCTGCCGGATCCAGGGGTGCGCCGTTTTGATGAAGCAATGGAATTCATCAACGCCTCGAACTACGCGGAGGGGCGAAAGGCGCTCTATCGTCTGCTGGACAGCTTTCCTGAGACCTCCGCAGGGCCTGAGGCCCGCCGGATCATTGGCGAGCTGAACATGGACATGCTTTTCTCCCAGGAGGCCAATCCGCAGAGAAAGGACTACATCGTTCAGCCGGGCGACTCGATGGGGCTCATCGCCCGCAAAAACCAGACGAGCGTGGAATGCATCATGCGGGCCAATGGCATGCTGAGCACCAATCTGCAGCCTGGAGATCACCTGTTCGTTTTTCCCCTGGACTTTGAGATCGTGGTGGACATCTCTTCCAAGACCGTCCAGCTCTGGCGCGGGACCCGGGAGAAGGGCTACTTCTTCAAGGAATATCAGGCTCTGGAAGTCCGCCTGCCCCCTGGGATGAAGGCACCCGCCGAGACCGTGATCCAGGCAAAAAGCGCCTGGCACAATGGCAAGGCCGTGACCTCGGAGAATCCTCTTTTCATCAGTGCTGACAAATGGCTGGTTGGTCACAAGACCGGATTTAATCTCCGGGGGCTGCCCAAGGCGAAGCCGCTTGTTGATAAGACGACGACACCCTCCCAGCCCGCTGCGGCGACCAAAGGGAAGTCCAAAGGCGGCTCAAAGGCTGCCAATAAAGTTGTGGACGACGACGATGATGATGGCCTGGCGGGCATCCCGGAAACCGGGGTGTTTCTGGCCCGGGAGGACATTGAAGAGCTGTTCACAATCGTCCGCACGCAGACGAAGTTGTTTGTCGCGCGCTAACCTTAAATTCAACTTTTTGTCAGCAACATGAAACAAGTTTTGGAATTTGAAAAACCGCTCGTCAAGGCGCGGGAAGAGCTGGAAGAGCTGCGCCGCAAGCAGGCTCTGAAGAACACGAGCAAAGTCACGCTTGCGATTGCCGATCTCGAGAAGAAACTGGCGGAGCTACAGGAGGAAACCTACGCCAACCTCAGCCCGTGGCAGCGGGTGCAAATCGCGCGCCACATCCAGCGCCCGTATATGCTTGACTACGCCAGACTCTGTTTTGACGAGTTTGTCGAGTTGCATGGGGATCGTCACATTGGCGATGACAATGCGATGCCCGCAGGGTTCGCCACACTCAATGGCCAGCGAGTGATGCTGATCGGTCAGCAAAAGGGTCGCGACACCAAGGAAAACCTGCTCCGCAACTTCGGCAGCGCCCATCCGGAAGGGTACCGCAAGGCCCTCAGGCTCATGCGCATGGCGGAGAAGTTCGGTCTGCCGGTCATCTGCATGATCGACACCCCGGGGGCCTTTCCGGGCATTGGGGCGGAGGAGCGCAACATCGCGGAGGCCATTGCCTTCAACCTGCTGGAAATGATGAAAATCCGCACACCAATGGTTTCAGTGGTGATTGGTGAAGGCGGTTCCGGTGGGGCCTTGGGCATCGGTGTGACGGACCGAGTCATGATGTTGGAGAACGCCTACTACTCGGTGATTTCACCAGAAGGCTGTGCCGCCATTCTTTGGAAACACCGGCAGCATGCTCCGGAGGCAGCCCAGGCCCTGAAACTTAGCGCCCCTGACCTCATGGATCTCGGGATCATAGACCATATTGTCCCTGAGCCCCATGGTGGTGCCCACAACGACCACCACGCTGTCGCAGCCTCGCTGAAATCTGCCCTTGTGTCCGCCTTGGCGGAACTGACCCCGCTGGGTACGGAAGAGCTGCTCCAAAAGCGGTATGAGAAGTTCCGCTCCTACGGCAAGTTTACCGAAGGCGAGTAAGGTCAGCCTGTCCCTAAGTCGTGGGTGACGGAAACGTGATCCACGGCTTGATACACCGTCCCTGAACGGAGTAGAGTAGTGCATGGCAGAAGGGGATAGCGCCGTCACAGGCTCAGCACTGAAGGGCGAAGTTGTTTACTTTTATGCCTTCGACATTGCTTACGAGTTGCGGCGACCTGGGTTGACGCATCTCCTTGGTAAGCCGTTGGTGGCCCAGCATGTGGGCGTCTCGAAGCGGAGCCCACGCCAGCAGCTTTTCTATCAGCCGAGGATGGCCAGGCTGGAACCTCTGGATCTGCCGCTTGAGGGAGGCAGAGTGGTGAAGGTAGGGCGCTCGGTGAAGGTGCTGCCCATCGGGGCGATCAGTCTGACACTGAGAGTCTCCTTTGAAGTGGATCGCCTGGAGGACCTTAGCCAGTTCCATCGGTCCCAATTTGCAGGGGGGGCTCTGCAACGGCACGCCAGGGAGCTTTCCGAGATTCTCAGGCAGGAACTTGGGACAGTGGCGGTGCGCCCCGTCGAGGTGCTTCAGGAGGAAGAGGCCTACACGGTGTTCTGCGTGGAGTCTCCCGGCGGTTTTGCGGGAGGGCAGTGGTTCAATGCAGAGGAGTGGTTTCGTGTCAATCGGAGGATCATCGCAACGCTCATCACCCAGGAAACCTCTGACCCGCCGTTGTCGCACCAGGAGGCACTCGAATCCACCAGCAAGCACCTTTCTTACTACCAGTCTGACCTGATCGTTGTGGACTGGGACGCTGCCCTCATCGTGGATCGGCCAGCGGACTTTGAGGAATCTCTGTTTGTGATGGAGCTTGCCAACGTCCAGCTCGAGGAACTGGAGGCTTACGACCAGCTCATCGACACAGCGTTGGAACGTTCCTACGCCGACCTCCAGCGTCCTCCCCGCATTCGGGATCACAAGCGGCTTCTGCCCCATCTGCGGGAGGTGCGCATCGATCTGGCTCGTTTTAGCGATGAGCTTTCCAACATCACGAAGTTCTTCGGTGACTGGCATCTGGCTAGACTCTACGACACGGTCTCCCGCCGCTTCCACCTGCCAGACTGGCATCGCAGCATCGACGAAAAGCTGAAGACGCTTGATGACTTGTACGAGATGCTCAAACAGGAGCAGAATCACCGCATCATGTTGGTGCTGGAGGCGTCCATTGTCCTGATGTTTGTGATTGATATCGTGCTGCTCCTCGCAGAACTCGCCAAGTAGTCGGGATTTGCGTGGATCTGGGCTGTGAAAGGGCCCTTTGGCGCAGGGGATCGGACTGCTCGTTGGGTGCACAACCTGCTCGCATTTTCCCGCTCCATACGTAACGTCAGAGGATGCGCCCCCGCAGACCCATTTCTGGTGTCACATTTGCCCGTTTCCTGCCCTGGCTGAAGCAGCTGGCTGTAGCGGTATTGTGCCTTTGTGTCCTGACCTCCTGCCTTGAGAAGCTCAAGGAATTCCTCCCCAAGCCCCCTCCACCCGCACCGCCGCCGCCGGTGGAAGCGCCGCTCTCGGCCGAGGAAGAGAGACTCCAGCAGACGCTGGAGAATGGCAAGATGTTCGCAGCGGATGGCAGCGAGATCGAGGTGCCCAAGGCAGAGCTTTTTGAGCTGAACAAGTCAGCGCTGGTCTCCATCATGTGTTACCATGACTTCGCGGAGAAATCCTCCCGGAGTGATATGGTCATCACTGCCACCACCTTCCGGACGCAGATGCAGGCTCTCAAGGACGCCAAGATCCCGGTAATTCCTCTTGCAGATGTCCTTGCTTGGAAGCGCGGAGAGAAAAACATCCCTGAAGAGTCAGTGGTCATCACAATGGATGATGGCTGGCTGGGGGTGCATGAGTACTGCTTCCCGATTCTGAAGGAGTTCAACTACCCGTTCACGGTGTATCTCTACAAGAACTACGTGAACCGCGGCGGTCGATCTCTGACGCTCGACCAGATTCGCGAGATGATGAAGTACGGTGCCGAGTTGGGCAGCCATAGCGTGTCTCACCAGGCCCTCACTGCCCGGCATGGCAAGACGGACGAGCAGTACCACAAGTGGCTGGAAGTCGAAATTGTGGAATCAAAGAAGTTCCTCGAGGAGACCTTTGGCGTTCCCTGTAGAACCTTCGCTTATCCGTATGGCAACAAGTCTGACGAGATCGCCCAGATGTGTCTGGATGCTGGCTACGAAGCTGCAGTCACGGTGAATCCGCAAAAGACGACCTGGGACACTCCCAATGGCAAGCTCCCGCGCTTCGTGCAGATTGGCGACAAAGACGTGAACTTCCGCCTGGCTACGAACTTCCGCGGAGGTGGTGGCAACATCGCCGACAGCAAGTTCCTAAAAACCGACGAAGTGGACGAACATGGCAACAAGCTCGTTGTGCTACAGCCCCAGCCGGGAGCTACCATCGCAGATCGCAGGCCTTTGATCGAGGCCAATCTAGCCCGGGTGGGGCCTGTGCTGCCGGACAGCCTGGCTCTCCGCGTCAGTGGCTTCGGGCTTGTCCCTGTGGAGTTCGATCCCGCAACGCAGACGGTGCGGTTCCGTGTGCCGCAGATGTTGCGTTTGGAGGAATGCACCGCCCAGCTTTCTTTCCGCCGCGCCAGCGCAGACAAGGCTGAGGTCCTCAGCTGGAAGTTCAAAGTGGACCAGAGCTCATCATACCAACCGGCCGCCGGCTCGGCTGCCACGGCCACTCCTCCTCCCGCGCCCAAAGCTTAATTTCCCATCGCGGCAACAGCCAACCGGCTCCTCCTCCATACTCTTTTCATCTGCCATGTTCGAAGCACTCCAGGAAAAACTCGAAGGCGCTTTCAAAAAGCTCCGCGGTCACAGCAAGATCAGTGAATCCAACATCAGCGATTCGATGCGTGAAATTCGCATGGGATTGCTGGAGGCAGATGTGGACTTCAAGGTGGCCAAGGATCTTGTCGAGAACGTCAAGACCAAGGCACTGGGGGAGGAAGTGCTGCGGACCGTTTCCCCCAGTCAGCAGATCGTCAAGATCTTCCACGACGAACTGGTCGTCCTGTTGGGCGAAGGGACTGCCACTCTGGATTTGAATCCTCCGCAGCGCCTGCTTATCGCGGGTTTGAACGGGGCAGGTAAGACCACCACTTCAGGCAAGCTGGCGGCCCTTTTGAAAAAGCAGGGCAAGAAGCCCCTGCTGGTTGCGTGTGACGTGTTCCGGCCTGCGGCCGTGAAGCAACTCGTGGTGCTGGGCGAGAGCATCGGGGTGCCGGTGTTCCAGCCAGAGGAAGGGGAGAAGGACGCCGTGCGTGCCGCAAAGCAGGGCCTGGAGTGGGTGGAGAAACAGGGGGGAGGTATTGCCATCTTTGACACCGCCGGTCGTCAGGAAGTGGACGAGGGCCTCCTGGAAGAACTGATCAAGATCAAAAACGTAGTGCAGCCGCGTGAAGTCTTGCTCGTGGCAGACGCGGCCACCGGTCAGCAGGCAGTGAGCGTGGCCAAGACCTTTAATGACGCCATCGGGATCACCGGCCTCGTCATGACGAAGCTGGATGGCGATGCTCGTGGCGGGGCGTTGCTTTCCATGAAACAGGTCACCGGATGCCCGGTGAAGTTTGTGGGCATGGGGGAGAAGATTGACCAGCTGGAAGTCTTCCACCCTGATCGCATGGCTCAGCGCATACTCGGCATGGGGGATGTCGTCTCACTCGTGGAGAAGGCCGCAGATGCCATCAATGAGGAAGATGCCATGCGCATCGCCAAGCGGGTGCAGGAGGCGAAGTTCGACTTCAATGATTTCCTCGGCCAGATGAAGTTCATGCGCAAGCTGGGACCGCTGGAGTCCATCCTGGGCATGCTGCCTGGCATGGGCGCACTTAAGGGGCTCAATGTGGAAGAGAAGCGGATGAAGCATGTGGAGGCAATCATCCTGAGCATGACCGCCAAGGAGCGTACCAAGCCGGAATTGCTCAACGGCAGCCGTCGCAAACGCATCGCCAATGGCAGTGGGCGCCCTGTGGTGGAAGTAAATCAGCTCCTCAAGCAGTTTGAGATGATGCGAAAGTTGATGCGGAACAAGGGCATGATGAAGGGGTTGATGGGCAGCATGATGGGCGGTGGCGGGGCTGGTGGCATGCCAGATCTCAGCAGCCTGGGAGGAATGGGCGGCATGCCTCCGGGCTTTGGCGGCGGCGGCAAAGGAGGAATGCCCAAAATGAGCAAGCGGCCGAAGGGCTTCAAATTCTAGACCCCGGGGGGCCGATGCAGCGCTCGGGTGACAAGGCAGACGAGCCGTCTCGGCTCCTGGCTGCTGTGTTTATCGGGAACAAGAACTGAGGCGGCTCTTCTACCTTGGCGGAGAGGCCATGCTGTCTGGTTGGGGATGCCTCGCAGTGACCGGCATCTCCATTTTTATGGGAGCATCCGGGAAATAAGCCTTCCAAGGAGGGCTAAGGCCCCTTCTTTTCCTCTTTTGCACCTGCGTCCGGGGGCGGCACGAGGGGGGTGACCTCTGCAGTGGGGTTGGCCATGTCCCAGATTTTTAGCTCGATGGGACGTGCCAGCAGTGGCTTGATCTTCTCATCCATGATGAGGGTGTATTCCTTAAGCGCGGCATCCAGTTGAGCGCGGGTCACAGGCGCATCCACAGGGATGCCCGCCGTCGGCCCCTTTCTGAAGTCCTCTTTGAGGGCAAAAATCTGGTCGTCCAAAAAGGACGCAGTCTGCGTGGTCTCCTCAAGCTTCTTGCGGGTTTCCCCCAGTTCCTGCCGCAGTTTTTCCAACGCATGTTCCTGGTGCACCACTCGCGATTCCACGGTGAGGGTCAGGTACCCAACTGCCAACGCGATGAGCAGGCTGAGGATGGCCGGGAGGTGATTCATGCTCATGCGTTTTCGATTCGGGGAAGCGAAGGCAGGTGCAACCGACTCAGAATATCCGCCCGCAAGGGAACCCGTACGGGCGGGCCAAGGGGGCGAGTCAAAACACCATAACACTCAATACGATTCCGTCGAGAAGCTTGCGCGTAGGAAGCCTGGCAAATGCCTTCCCGTGACGGGCAAGTTGTCAGGAAGGGCGGGAAACTGCCGAAACCGGACCTGGGGGCAAAACGAAGGTTCCGCACTTGGGACAGAGAAAGCATGAAGGTGCTTGTTGGTAGTCGAGAACTTTCACCTTCTTCGGTCTGGGCGCGTCGCGGCTTTCCCTACGTGGCTTGAAGTACAGGTGCTGGTACCCGTGGCCAAACATCAGAAAGCCCAGGCCCGTGCAGTTGATATCGGCTTTGCCCAGAGTCATCGTCTCTCCGCAGCAGGGGCAAGGGAGCGGGTTGGGGGCATATGTCATCGAGTGAAAACGAAGAGTCGGGCGAATTTCTCGCGAATCTGATCCTCTGCTTTGAGGAAGTGCCCTTTGCGCCGATTCGAGAACAAGCTATCCTAGCACGGTCAAAATTTCAGCAACCAAGCAACTCCTATGAAATCCAACGACGCCAGAAAAGAGAAGAAGAAGGCCCCAAGCAAAACTCCCAAGGAGAAGAAGCTCGCCAAGGCCGAGAAAAAGAAAAATAAGTAGTCAAGCGAGGACCGGATGGTCCGACCTCGCCGTTCGTGGAAAAATCTACACAGGAGTTCGATCCTCCTGTGAAGCCGTTACGCCGTGTAACGGACAGCCAGTTCCGACTGACACGACATCGCGGAGTGCCCGCAGACACTCCGCCAGTGCTCATGGTCGAACTCAGCCCAGTTTCTCAAGATCGATCCACTTGCGCTGTTCCCATGAGGCCAGGCCCGCCTCGGCGAGTTGCACGCCTTTGGCACCTTCGCGGAGAGTCCAGCGGAAGGGGGCATCAATGGCCACGTGCTTCAGGAAAAGCTCCCATTGGATTTTGAAGGCGTTGTCGTAGGTGGTGGCGTCGGGTACCTCCTGCCAGCTGCCGTTGAAGTCGATGGGCTGGTCAATGTCTGGATTCCAGGTGGGCCGGGGAGTGGTGCCCAGGCTCTGAGCCCAGCACTTGCGGAGTCCCACGATGGCCGAGCCGTGGGTGCCATCCACCTGCATGGTGAAGAGGTCATCGCGACGCACCCGGACCGTCCAGGAGCTGTTGAACTGGCAGACCACTCCGGTCTCAGTTTCAAAGGTGGCGTAGCAGGCGTCGTCGGAGGTGCAGTCGTATTTGTTGCCACGCTCATCCACACGTTGGGGGAGGTGGGTGGCCCCCAGGCAGCTCACAGACTTTACTTCGCCGAAGAGATTGTCCACGACATAGCGCCAGTGGCACAGCATGTCCACGATGATGCCGCCTCCCTCTTCTTTGCGGTAGTTCCAGGAGGGGCGCTGAGCCGGCTGATCTTCATCCAGACCGGTGAAGACCCAGTAGCCAAACTCGCCGCGAACGCTGAGGATCTTGCCGAAGAAGCCTTGGTCACGGAGAACCTTGAACTTGCGAATTCCTGGCAGCCACAGCTTGTCCTGCACCACTCCATTCTTTACTCCGGCATCTTCACAGAGCTTGGCCAGGCGGAGAGCTTCATGTGTCTCCACCGCCGTGGGCTTCTCACAATAGATCGCCTTGCCAGCCTGCACGGCCATTTCCACGAACCGGGCACGCTGTAGGGTGCCTGAGGCATCGAAGAAGATCTCGTAGGTGGGGTCTTTAAACACTGATTCCAGGTCGGTGCTGTACTTCTGCACCCCCGTGCGGGTGGCGAGGGCGCGCAGCTTGTCCTCATTCCGTCCGGTGAGGATCGGATCAGGCATCAGCGTCAGATCGTCATTCACCTTCAGGCCGCCCTGCTTGATGATGGCAAGGATGGAGCGGATGAGGTGCTGGTTGGTGCCCATGCGTCCGGTGACGCCGTTCAGGATGATGCCGATTCTGCGTGTTTCCATGGAGTAAGGTTGGCGTGGATTGAAGGAAAGAGGTGCTGGGTATCAGGAAAGAACAGTCCCGCTGTTCTCAGGCCACATGCTCTTGAAAGGCCTGGGTGATCTGGGCCAGGTAGGAGGTCTGGTCCATCGACCAGTAACGGGTGGAGAAGATCTCCACCTCGGAGTAGCCGTGAAAACCGGTCGCTTCCACCCACCCTTTGATCTGGCGGATGGGGATGCAGCCTTCCCCCATGAGACCACGATCATTGAGAAAGTCGGTCGTGGGCGTTTTCCAGTCGCAGACGTGAAAAGCAAAGAGGCGGTTCTTGTTGCCAGTGATCTTGATCTGGGCTTCGAGGGCGTCATCCCACCAGACGTGGTACACGTCCACCGCCAGACCGAGATTGGCGGGTGAGCCGAGGTGGTCGCAGATCTCGTTGGCCTGACGCATCGTGTTCACCGCCGAGCGATCGTCGGCGTACATGGGATGAAGCGGTTCGATTGCCAGTTTCACCCCGGCTTGTTCTGCTGCCGGGAGGACGGCGGCGATGCCGTCCGCGATCTGGCGACGCGACTCGGAGAGGGGCTGCCCGGGGACGGCACCGCAGACCAGGACGATCAGCGGGGCACCCAGCGCGTGGGCTTCGTCGATGGCCCGAAGATTGTCGTCGATGGCCGCTTGTCGGCTGGTGGGGGAGTGGCTGGGAAAGAATCCGCCGCGGCACAGGCTGATGATCTCTAGTCCTGCGCCCCTGAGGTTCTGGCCGGCTTTCGCAATGTCGTGGCCTGCCAGGTGCTGCCGCCAGACCGTGATGCCGCCCACGCCCGCTGCCGGGTAGTGCCGGGCACAGTCGTCGAGCGACCAGGGTTTGGTCGTCATGGTGTGAATGCAGCATCGGCTCATAGGAGTCAGTCGGGAAGGGGGGCGCACGGGAGCAAGTTGGCGGGTTGAGGTTAATCGCAACCTGCTAGAACTATGGCATTTGCACTAGCACTTTTTCGACAGTGCGCTTTTGTCTAGGCGGAGCCCGACCTGTGAAGAACTACCGCCCTCTGCTCATCCAGGATCTGAATCTGCAAATCGCGGGCATCAAGGTCATGCGGTTGCGGATCAACCGCCACCTGCCTGAGGCCCGGTGGAACGAGCACTCCCATGATCACGATCAACTCCTGATCTACCTGATGGGACGGGGTCAGCAGAGGCTGGGAGACGCGCTCTACACCGCCAGGCCTGGCACGGTCATCCATGTGCCGCCTGGGCAACCGCACGCCTTTGATCAGCAGGCGAGCCGCCCGCCTCTATGCCTGGTGCTGGATCTGGAGATGAGCACTGGCAGGGGCGTGGCGCACACTTGTGACCAGCTCACCGCTGATCAGCTCACTGAGACCAAATCCCGCCTGAGCACCTTGTTCCGCGACCCTCAGATTGAGCGGCGGGAGATGAGCTTCCGAGTGGCCGCTGTGGTGCTGGACATCCTGGACATGGCTCTTAAAGCCATTGGGTGGCTTGTTCCCGTGAACCGCTCCAGCAGTGCCCGTCACTACTCGCTGGCCAAGCGGGTGGAGCGGCTGCTGGAGACCAAGGATGCGAGTGACGTGCCGCTGGAAGAGATTGCCCGGCAGAGCGGCTACCAGCAGGATCACCTCAACCGCCTGCTCCGGGCGGAATGCGGCCTCACTCTTGGGCAGATGCGAGCCAGGATCAGGCTAAAGAAAGCCGTCGCATTGATTGAGGAGAACCGGCCCATTCAAGAGGTAGGGGAGAAAGTAGGCATCTTGGATCCCAACTATTTTGCCCGCTGGTTCCGCCAGCAGACCGGCATGACCCCCTCTGCATGGCGAAGGAAGCCGGGGGAATTGAGGTTTTAGTGGATGCGTCCGCCACCGGATGCGCTCGACCCATCGACACCTGCACCTTGAGGCGGGGCCTCAAGGTGCAGGCCGCACTCCGGAGGGTTGTTTCCTCTAAATGCGGGCAGCGCTCTCGTGGCGGGACCGGCGTTCGTTCCTTTCGCACCACTCCTCGTAGTACCCGTCGGGGCAGGTTCCATCATCCTTTGCGCCGCACGTCACTCCCCAAAGTTCTTCTGCCGGATGTTCGCAGTTATTTGTCTAGCCCACACTGTGCGTCCAAAAAAGTACGCGGTCATCCACGTTGGCGATCATGCGTACCTGGCTGTCCTGAGAGATCACAAAGCCGATGACCTCGGGCTCCACGGAGCAAAGCCGGTACACGGACCTATGACGGGTGCCGTCCGCCTGGACATTCCAGGGCACGGTGACGGTGCCGTCCAGATCCTGGGCATGACCTACTTGCAGGACGGTGCGGTCCACGCGGATCTCCCCACCAAAGCCCAGCAGGCAAAGACGCTGATCAAGGACCAGCGCGCCGTCCACTTGCATGAGGTCGGAGAAGAAACGAGCCAGTTCGAAGAAGGATTCTTCCAACTGGTCCAGCTCCGGATCACGGCTGGTGCAGAAGATATCCCAGGCCTGTTCCACGGTGGCACCGGACGGAGACAGTTCACCCACGCGGCGGATGAAGGACTGCAGCAGGTGGCGGAAGCGAAGTCCGGCGTCGTCTGTTTCAGCAGAGTATTTGCAATCGATCCAGCGGGCAGCGGCGTCTTCACCCTCTGCTCCTTCAGGGAGCACCACCACGCTGCCGCCGTGGCCGCTGGTTCGGACGAGGTTGATGATCCGTTTTACAAACTGGAGGGAGATGAGATGGCTGAGCTCTGCATACGCTTCCAGATGCAAGGAGCAGGGGAGACAGTCATCGGACAACTCCGCCACGAGCTTGCGGCGCAGCTCGCGGAATCGATCATTGAGGAGACGGGACTGGAATACATCCAGCCGGGGGCCATGGAACTCCGTGCCGCGCCACTCGGCCATCAGTTCGTACCCGTCGTAAAAGAGAAGCCATCCCGGATCGCGCACATGGATGACGGGGTTCGAGATGTCATTCCCGGCAGATTTGCGCCCCCCCGCCACCAGGTTCATCCAGCGGGGTCCGGTATTGATCACACCCCAGATGGAGAGACTGCGGTCCCGGGATTCATCCGGCCACACTGCCACCACGGAGTGGAAGAAGCTGGCGGCCGGGCTGAGACGTTTGATCTCATTTGGCGTCAGCTTGTGCGGCACGGCGAAGCGGATCGCGTGGCTGGCATTGGGTGGACCGTTCGTGGGATTGAAGCTGTCTGGGGGGGCGAGAATCACGCGGGCCCGGACTGCCCGACCCTCCTCCTTCAGCAGGCTCGCTGCGTAGAGGATCTGACAAATTTTCTCGATCTCGTGCGGCAACGGGCATCCGGCCAGGTGCTGCACACGGGAGTGGATCACATTCAGCGTGTCCTTCAGGGTGAGTTCAGGGGTGGTGCCGGTCATGGTGCGAAGATCGGGCAGGGAGGCGAGTGCATTACGACAGAAGTGCCTCGTCCGTCAACGCAAGATGCGAAGAGGGCTATGCCGTACCCCGCTCAACTCCCGAGGTGGCGCTTGGTGTGCACCCATAGCTTCAGTTGGCCACCAAAGGCGGTGCGTTGGCATTCGTAGCCCTCGGGAATCTCATCGCACTGCCCGGCATACGTCACCACGCGTGCGCCCACCGGGAGGCCCGAAAGCTGGGCCGACACATAGCGGGTGTAGATGTCATACAACTGGGCTTTAAGCTCGACCGTGGCGTCGATCTGGTACGCCTGACGGACATTTTCCTCGAAGGGATTGAAAATGTAAAAGGCGTCATAGTCGGTGAAGTCCACTGTGGTGATGTTCCCATGCACAATCTGCACGCGGGGAATGCCCGACCGGTCGATGAGATTGCGGGCGATGCCTACCAGCTCACCTCGTTGCTCAATCCCGGTGAAGACGCCTTTTGTAGTGGCTGCCCCGATCACGCAAAACTTGCCAGGCCCGCAACCCACATCGAGCACCCGGGTGC